>CAMVDX010000003.1 GCA_947166355.1 uncultured Treponema sp. | reverse complement strand
GCACAGCACAGCACAGCACAGCACAGCACAGCACAGCACAGCACAGCACAGCACACGCTAAAACTTTCTATAAATACCAATTTTACACCCCCGCGGGAATCTCCTCTGGGGGTAAAGGTGTTTTAAAATCTTAAATTTCAATCATCAAACCGGATATCATTAACGGACTTAGCCCTAAAATCTTGAAAAATTAATACAGTGAGGAATATATGAAAATCTGTCCAAAATGTTTACGCCAATACGAATCAGGAAACTTCTGTGAAAACTGTGAGAATGAAGACGGCAGCCCGGTAAAACTCGAAGAAGAACAAGTTTGCTGCCCTAAATGTGGACTTAAATATAAAAAAGGAACAAAGTTCTGCTCAGAATGCGGAACAAGACTCGACGGCACAGGCACATCAAATGCAGCGGGAGCCACCGGCCTTAGCATGGGCGACAAAAACGTAATTGCCGGCGACGTAATAGGCCATAAAGAAGAAACCCACATTGCAGGTAACGCAACAATCATAAAAAATGAAGATCAGACAAAACAGGTAAAAAAATGTCACATCTGCGGAAGTATCGTACAGATTGTAGATGGCTTTGACTGCCCGGAATGTCACCAGTTTACCTGTGCAAGCTGTTTTGATAGTGATGCAGGCTGCTGTACAGATTGTGTAGAAGCACTTCATAAACGCAATGAAGAAGAATTTAAAAGCGCACTCAAAATGGCTTATGCCGATGGCAGAATTGAATATTCAGAACGCCAGCAGCTTATTACGCTTCAGCATAAACTGAAAATTTCTGACGAAAAGGCTAAACTCTTTGAACAGCAGTTAAAGGGAGATAATTCAGAAATCCTCACTACTGTTGAAGAACTGAATATCGATAGAACTTATAACTTATATTATAAAGAAGAAAATGCAGTAAAAGCATTTGAAATCATACAACCAATTTTTAATAACCATCAGAATAACGAAAAAATCTTGAATATATATATTCCGCTTCTTGCAGAAACAGACGATGAAGAAGCCTTAAACTTCATCAATTCTATGCAGGTAGATATCCTCATGGCATACATTACCGCCATAGATATTGCATTACAAAATGATGATTTAGATGAAGCCGAACGTAAATACAAACAAGCTGCAAGAATCTGGCCTGAAAACGCTCTCGTAAAATGCTATCAGGTTTTGTTAAATTACGCTCTATATAAAAAGTTTAAGCATCAAAACTTTCTTGATAAAGCAAAAGAACTTGTAGAAAATCTTGGAGAAGCACAGAATGAGCTAGAACTTAGCATGCAAGTAAGAGTTCAGATGTTTATACAAGAAATCTCAGGGGAAACTGTTCCAGAAATAACAAGGCAGTTCTGCAAGGATAACCAGCTTTATTATGGAATTATGCAGAAACAATTCATAACTAAAAAAGAAAAAGAACGTAAGGAACATGAAGCACAAGAAGCAGCAGCATTACAAAAACGTAACGAAGAAGAATATAAAAATGCTCTCAAAAAGGCTTATTCAGATGGCAGAATAGAATTCTCAAAAAGGCAGCATCTTCTCTCTCTACAGCAGGAGCTTAAAATTTCAGATGAAAAAGCAAATCTGTTAGAACAGCAGTACTTAGAAGAACAACACCGTATTGAAAAAGAACAACGTCGTTTCGAAAAAGAAAAACAAGAATTCTTAAAAAGACATGAAGAAAATGTTCGTAAACTTATTAAGCAAGCTGAAGTTGGGGATAAAGCTACAGTAGTTTGTGGTTCTGGAAAATTTGCGAGGTGTTTTACATTCCCTATAAAAGCAATTGGACAAAAAAACATCACTATTGAATATACAGAAGAAAATACCCCTAATGGAACTACAGGTGAAAGATATCCAAGCATTTACAAAATTCTTTCAATTAAGAAAAAAAATGGAAAAATAATAAATGGAACTGATTTTAGTGATTATAAAAAATATTAATACCATAAAAAAAGGAACAAAAAAATGGCATTGAAGAATTATAAGGATATCTTAAAAAAAGCCGAAGAATCTCAGGCAGAAAAAATTGCGGCAGAAAAAGAACGCGCCCGCCTTGAGCAGGAAGAAAAAGAACGCAAAGAAAGAGAAGCCCGGGAAGAAGCAGAACGAAAGGAACGCGAGGCTAGGGAAGCAGAAGAAAAACGTCGTGCAGCAGAAGAAGAACGAAAACGACAGGAACAGATTGAAGCAGAGCGCAAACGTCAGGAACAACTTGCCGCAGAAGCCCGCCGCCGTGCCGAAGAAGAAGAACGCAGACGACAGGAAGAACAGCGCCTTTTAGATGAAAAAAATGCCCGCACACAAAACTATATAAGTCAGTTGGCACTTCTTAATCCCCGCATGCAGGATACCCTAAAAAAAGACAAAAAAGCATCCGAGTCGGAACTTAAACGTATTATCAGCGAATTTGAATCACTTACTAAACAGGATGTATTTTTATATAATTCTCCAGTTTATTCAGAAGCCTGCAATGCTTATAACAGCTTAAAAATACTTCTTGTACAAAAAGCAGAAAACAAACAGAAAAAACAGAAAGCAATGAAGCGTATAAGAATTACCTTTGCTGCAGTTTTGGCCGCAGGAGTAATCGGCGGTGCTGTTTATGGAATCCATAAATACACATCTACAGAAGAATACATTGCCAAGGCTTCAGAAAAGAAATCACAGAAAGAAGCAGCGGCTCAGGCAAAAGCAGAAGAAAAGGCAAGACAAAAGAGAATTAAATCTTACAAAGTTGGTGGATTAGGAGAAGCCGGCGTAATCTTCTATGATAAAGGCGAGTATTCAGACGGCTGGCGATTCCTTGAAATAGCACCAACAAAAAGTCAGAACATATATTTTGGTATTTATTCTGTAGATGTTGAAGGCTTAAAGACAGAGCTTGGTACAGGTGATGTCAATACAGAATTACTTGTTGAAGAATTTGAAGAAGATTCAGCTGCTTATTATGCCGCAAATTATTCTTCCGGTGGTAAAGATGACTGGTATCTTGGCAATGTCGCAGAAATGCAGATGTGTTATAAAAATCTTGTAGATTCAGGCAAAAATAGAAAGAAAATTGATAAACTTGTTGAACTAGGTAAACTTGATGAGTTTTATTCCACATTTTGGGGATATGTTAAGGATGGTACGATTTGTTATTTGACATCAGAACAAAAAGATCAATCTCATTGCAATACAATCTCATTTTCAACTAGTTCAGCATTTCTTGATGGCGGAAAAATCCTAGCACCAGAAAACGGCTGGAAAGTCTTCGATCGATCGACTATTGAAGGATACACAAACTACGTCCGCCCAATCAGAAAGTTTTAAGTTACAAAGTATAAGGAGAATCGAGAATGCCAAAATGTGCCAATTGCGGAACAGAACTTGATGAAGGAGCAAAATTCTGTCTTGAATGCGGAACTCCTGTTCCTCAAACAAAAAAATGTATAAAATGCGGATTTGAACTTCCACTGTCTGCTAAATTCTGCCCGGAATGCGGTACAAAACAGGATGGTCAGGCAAATCCGAATGCCAGCGACTCAGGCCTTAATATGGGCGACAAAAACGTAATTGCCGGCGACGTAATTGGCCACAAAGAAGAAACTCACATTGCAGGTAATGCAACAATCATAAAGAATGAAGATCAGACAAAGCAGGTTAAAAAGTGTCATATCTGCGGAAGCCTTGTACCAATCATTGAAGGCTTTGACTGCAAAGAGTGCGGACAGTTTACCTGTGCAAATTGTTTTGACTCAAAGAATGGGGTTTGCAAAGATTGCGTAAACACCATTATAAAACGCAATGAAGAAGAATACAAAAATGCACTCAAAATGGCTCTGGCAGACGGCCGCATTGAATTTGCTGAACGAAATCAGCTGATAACATTACAACAGAAATTAAATATCTCTCAGGATAAAGCCGCTATACTTGAACAGCAGTTAAAAGGAGATAATTCAGAAAACTATACAACCGTAGAAAAACTGAATATCGATAATGCCTGCAACTTATTTTATAAAGAAGAAAAATCAACAGAAGCATTCGAAATTATTAAACAAATTTTCAATAACCATCAGAAAGATGAAAAAATCTTGAATATCTATATTCCGCTGCTTGCAGAAACAGACAGCGAACAGGCTTTAAGCTTTATCAATTCTATGCAGGTAGATATTCTTATGGCATATATTACAGCCATAGATATTGCACTGAAAAATGATGATTTAGACGAAGCAGAACGCAAATACAAGCAGGCCGCAAGAATCTGGCCGGAAAATGCCCTCGTAAAATGCTATCAGGTTTTATTGAATTACGCGCTTTATATAAAATTCAAAAAGCAGGATTTTCTGAATAAAGCAAAAGAACTTGTAGAAGACCTTGGCGAAGCTCAGAACGAGCTGGAACTCAGTATGCAGGTTCGGGTGCAGATGTTTATGCAGGAAGCTGCCGGCGAAATAGTACCGGAAATCACAAAGCAATTCTGCGAAGATAACCAGCTTTATTGGGCAGTAATGAATAAAGAACTTTTAAATGAAATATATGAAGTAGATGCATCAGAAGCTGTAGATTTTATTTCTAAATTGAATTCTGAAAAGTGTACCATAAAAATATCTGGAAAAATTACAGAAGAACAAAGTTCAAAATTACATGAAAGTTTAATTGACAAAAAAGATTGTAAAATTGCATTAGATTTATCGAACAGTTCTTTTGAAGATTGCAGTCCACATTTTTCCAACTGCACCGGGCTTACAAACATAAAACTTCCTGATTCTGTTACTACAATTGAAGTCGTTGCTTTCAGCGATTGTATAGGTCTTACAAGTATAAATATTCCTGATTCTGTTACTACAATTGAAGAAAGTGCATTCAGCGGTTGTACAGGTCTTACAAGTATAAATATTCCTGATTCTGTTACTACAATTGAAGAAGGTGCATTCAGCGGTTGTACAGGTCTTACAAGCATAACTATTTCTGATTCTGTTACTCAAATTGGAAGTAGTGCATTCAGCGGTTGTACAGGTCTTACAAGCATAATTATTCCTGATTCTGTGACTGTAATTGGAATGAGCACATTCAGCGGTTGTACAGGTCTTACAAGCATAACTATTCCTGATTCTGTGACTGAAATTAAATCAGGAGCTTTCAAAGGTTGTACAGGTCTTACAAGTATAAATATTCCTGATTCTGTTACTCAAATTGGAGAAAATGCATTCGAAGGTTGTAAAAACATCTTAATTACTGTATCACCAGCTAATAAACATTATTGTTCTCTAAATGGTATAGTTTATAATAAATCTAAAACTTCTATTATTGTCTGTTCTGGTTCATTAAAAGGAACAATAGCAATTCCTGATTCTGTTACTGAAATTATAGATTGGGCATTCAGCCATTGTACAAGTCTTACAAGTATAAATATACCAAACTCAGTTACTAAAATTGGAGATGTGGCATTTTTCGGTTGCACAGGCCTTACAAGCATAAGTATTCCTGATTCTGTTACTCAAATTGGAGCTGGTGCATTCAGCCGTTGTACAAGTCTTACAAGTATAAATATTCCTGATTCTGTTACTACAATTGTTGACGGTGCTTTCAGCGGTTGCACAGGCCTTACAAGCATAACTATTCCTGATTCAGTTTCTTATATTGCAGATTCTTTATTCGAAGGTTGTACTAGTTTAATAAATGTTTCTTTGCCAGATTCAATCACAAATATTTACGGATACGCTTTAAAAAATTGTCCGAATCTAAGAACTATAACAATTCCCAAAAATTGCAAAGTTGATGATGATGCCTTTGATGATGGAATTGAAATAATAAGAAGGTAAGACTCATTCAAAAAAAATTGCACCCTGCTTAATCCGGCGATGCAAATTAAATATAGGAAAAAGGAGTTTTGAGACATGGAACAACGGATGATTGTTTGTCCTTACTGTATGCAGGGATGGACTTATTATATTCAGCCTGTGGCCGGGGGTAGTGAGGGGAAGACTTGTCATTATTGTAACAAAAATTTTTATATCTTTTTCAGAGATTATCAGATAGAAAGACTAACAAAAAGTTCTGATGCGGGTCTTGCTGCACAGAATGTAAACGGAGGAAATAAAATGAAAAAATGTCCTAATTGTGGGAAGGAACTTAAAGACGAGGCAAAATTCTGTTCTGGCTGCGGATACAAATTTCCGGTAGCTCAGAATGCAGATCAGGCAAACGCTGCTTCGGCATCAGCTGCAAACAAGGCTGACATCGAAAAGCAGTCTTCTTTTATTCAGTGGAATATTTTGACAGGCCAGCTTGGGCTTAAGATTGACTCACGCGAAATTGCAAGCTATGGCCGCGTAAAAGGTCTTGTGATTCAGGAAGGCGTAAAGGCACTTTTCTTTATTAATGGTAAAATTTCTGCTCAGCTTGATGCGGGTAAGTATGAGTTTAAGTCTTTCCCGGATGTTTCTTTTAAAGATGATACCGAAGAGAAAAAACAGGGTCGCGTTGCCGCCTTCTTCAATAACATCAGAAACTTCTTCCGTTCAACTCCTCAGTTTCCTTCTAATGTTCAGAACGTCAGCGTAGTTCTCGTTCGCTCAACAGAGTTCCCGCTTGTCTTCAGCGTAAAGGATGTTGCAACTTCAGGAGTTCGCAGCGAAGTTGGACTTCACATTCTCTGTCGCGTTTCTAACATAAATGATTTTTATGCTTCAATGCTGCTGGACAAAACATTTGTTTCTTTTGAATCTGTAAAAAATCAGTTTGAACCGGTTATTAAAAATGTTTTGAATTCTGCTCTGGCTTCGTTCCCGGCAGATAATCTGGCTGGCGCTCAGGATGCTTTGCTTGCTGCCCTCAAAACTCAGGTTGCTTCAATCTATTCATATTTTGATGTAAGCAAGATTATTTCATTAACGGCACAGAATGAAGAGCTTGAAAGAATCCGCAAAATGCAGGAAGAGCTTTACATAAGTGAGCTTGAACTAACAGAACTTACAAAACGCAACAGCTTCCTTAATCGTCTTCAGGATGAAAACAATGCACAGGAATTGCGCGAAGCCAGAAGTCAGGTTGATTTTCAGGCCGCAATGGATAAGATTGACCAGGATCGCGAGCTTAATGAGGATGAACGCTTAAAGTTCAGCCAAATGCTTGAAGCTCAACGCCTTATCCGCGAAGCCAAAACTCAGGATGAAATTGATGCGGCAATGGCTGTATTTGAAAAGAGCGGCATGCTTCGCGAAGAAGAGCTTGATAATGTTCGCGCCCAGGTAGAACAGAATGCAGCCCTTCGTGATTTGTCTTATGAGCAGGCTTTGAATCTTGCAACTCTTTCTAATGAAAAAGAACTGGACCGCCAGAGACTTCAATGGGAAATTGAAGTTGGTAATCAGCGTATTCAGAATGAGCTTGAACGCCAGCGCATGCAGGCTGCTTACGAAGACGAACGCCGCCAGAAAGAAATGGAAATGGATAAGCAGGAGCAGCTTACTCAGCTGGAACTTCTGCGACAGGCTCAGGCAATCAGAAATGAACGCGAGCAGGCAGAACATGAGCGCCAGATGGAAGCAAATGCGCAGAAGATTCAGCACGAAGAAGAAATGCGCAGAATGTTCCAGAACATGACTGCTGAACAGATAGTTGCCGCTAACCCTGATATTACTCCTGAAGCCGCAGCCGCAATGGCAGAAAAGTTTAAGGCCGAAGCTGCCGCAGCCGCAAATGACAAAACTGCTCAAATGGCAATGAAACAGAGTGCAGACATGCAGGCCTTTATGCAGCAGCAGATGCAGATGATGCGCGACATGGCTGTTGCAGGAATGGGAATGAATGCCCAGAATCAGCAGAACATGATGGCCGCTAAAGATGCTGAGATGAATCGTTTTGCAGGCGGTGTAAATAATGCAGTTTCTTCTGTAGCGGGTGCCTTGAAAAATCCTAATACAGTTGTGCAGAGAACTGCTGGAAGTCCGGTGGTTGAGCCTGTCGAAACCACCAGCGCAAAATCAGCTCATGTTTGCCCAGGCTGCGGCACTCCATATGCCGACGGCGCAATCTTCTGCGAAAACTGCGGCACATCACTGTAGGCACTGTCATTCCGAACTTGTTTCGGAATCTTGTGAATGAGACCCCGAAACAAGTTCGGGGTGACGCGGATAATTTTTTCAGGAGAAAAATATGTTTTGTGAAGAGTGCGGCGCACAGCTGGAACCGGGAGCAAGATTCTGCGAAAACTGCGGGACTCCGGTTCCTCAGGAAAATCTTTCTACAGCGTCTCTTGCTTCTGCTCATACCGAGCCACAACATCAGCTATATGGACTCAAAGAAAATGGCGTGATTGTAACAGATCTTGCGGTTCTTGCAAATCAGCTTGGAAGTTCGAAAGAAAATCTTAGCAGTTTGATTTCTGACTATACAGCTTTCTTTCTTGCCAATGGAGTTTCATATTCTCTTATTGATCTTGCAAATCCTGACCTTGAAGCTGTAATCAAAGCAATCTCACAAAACAACAGAACTTCAAACCTCAAATATGTTTTTATTCTTGGAAACGAAGATGTAATTCCAACTATGGAATTTCAAAATCAAAGTGACGACGGCGACCAGACAATTTCTTCTGATTTGCCTTATTCAACTTTGACGACCAAATCTCCTTTTGACGGCTTTGAATTTTCTGCCAGAAAAATGCTGCGGGTAGGAAGGCTTGTTTCTTATCAGGGCGAAAGCTTTGAAAAGTTTGCTTCATATTTTAGAAATGCCATGAAAAGCTCCGGCGCCTTCAGCTCGATTAAACCTTACGGACTCTCCGCAAAAATCTGGAAGAGGGAAACTGATTTTGAATATCAGAAAGTTGCGACTAACACAAAAGCCGAAAACTCTTTGCCAGACTCTTCGCCGGCAGTAACCGTTTCTACTGTAGAAAATTTTATTCCACGAGATGCTAATCTTTTGATGTTTAATCTTCACGGCAGTGACAAAACAAAATACTGGTACGGACAGGAAGAGGACTCTTACCCCGAAGCCGTTCAGCCGGAATCACTTTCTGTACTTAGCGCGCCTTATATCATTGGTGTTGAAGCCTGTTACGGTGCAAACTTCTGCGGTAACCTGAACGAAAATCAAAGCATTCTGACAAGGGCAATGCAGTCTGGCTGTCTTTCACTTTTGGGCTCAAGTAGGATTGCCTACGGCACACCAGAGCCAGAAGGTAACTGCGCCGACTTTATGATTGGCGAATATCTTAAGCATATAAAAAATGGTGAGACTGCCGGAGATTCCCATATTGCAGGAATACGACGTGTTGTAAAAGAATCAGAGGATTTTACTGATGTAGAAATTAAGACAATTGCAGAGTTTAACTTATTTGGAGATCCTGCTTTGAGGATCGGAGACTTTGCGAAAAGTTCAGAAGGTTCAGCGGGGGCGGGAAGTGCGGGTACTTCATCAGCATCTGCCGGCTCTTTCACTTCTTCATATAAAGCCTCTCCTCAAAAATCATCTTTCTTAACTTCATTAGAAGTTGAACTTCCCGACATCAAAAAAGCAGTGCGCCAGAGCCTTGCCCAGGTTGACGAAAAAATCACTTCCGAAATTAATGAGCATGTCTACGAGCACTACGCAGATTTGCGCGGCTGCATGCCGACCACTTACAAAATTGAAGGCACAAATCTTTTCCATTCAATCTACAAAAAAGAAAATGGAGCAGGGGCAGCTTCGCAGATTAATCGTGTCGTAAAAATCTATTTTGACAAATCCGGAAAAATCAAAAAGGAGCTTGAATCAAAATGACAGAAGAAAAAGAAATCAATGAAAAAGAAGCCAGCTCGTGCGAGTCGGGCGACTCAGTTCTCAAACTGCAAGGCACAGTAATTTTTAAGTTGATGAACGAAGGCTCCAAAAGCGAAGGAAACTTTCCGTTCTTAAAGCTGACCGACACAAATGTCATTCCACAATCTGACATTTCTGTCATTCTCCAATCTGACAATAATGTCATTCCCTGGCTTGACCGGGGAATCTCTCCTGATGGCGATGAATTACTGATTCCCCTCTACCTCGAAAACTCCAATCCCTTTGAAAACTCCACACTCAAACAATTTGAAGGTAAAGAAATCACCGCAGAAGGCACAATGAAAGACGGGGTTTTTCATATAAGCAAAATTGCACCCTGCTCAGATGAAAAATAGAATTATAAAATAATCATTAATTAGGAGGAGAATATGAATTTCTTTAAAAGATGGTTAATTTTGGCAATCGTTGGAACAATTGCTACTGCTGTTTTAGCAACTATATTTTTTGATTATACCTGGATGGATTCCAGATCTGATATTCCATCTGGCTCATTATGTGTAGGCATCGTTTTCGGTTTTTTATTTGCAATTAAATCAAATGATTAAACAATAACTAAATATATATATTTAGGAGAAAAAAATATGTCTAGTATGTGTTGGGAAACCTACAAATTTTTTGGAACAAAAGAAGATTTACAGATATTAAGAAAAAAGCTTAAAGATATAGACTACGATGATTTAGCTGAAAAAACTGGCGGTCGTTACACTAAAGATGAGCTTTATGAAATTGAGTTTTGTGGAGACCCGAGAACAGAGAACATATCTAATATCAAAAAAGGATTCATGGGCGCAGTCTACACCTTTGCAATTCAAATAGAAAACTATGCAGCATACTCCTGTTCATTTATCAAACTTCTTGATCTTTTGATTCAATATTATTGTCCGCGAGTTTCATATAAGGTTTACTATGTAGATGAAGGTGATTATATTCATACAGATGATTTATGCCGATATTTTTTTCCGGCAGAATATTCATTTACACCAGGAGATGGAAGCTCCATAAAAGAAATTGATGAATTAACTGAAAAATATGAAAAGATTATTTCTAAATATAAAAAGCCAAGAGAAGATTATTCTTTAGAATACGCAACTTATATTACAAAAGAAGAACTAGAAAAAATCTGTAATGAAATGTTTCCGGGCGAAGATTTTTCGGTTCAGTATGCACGTTTAAAGAAATATTCAGGTAATGGTGAACTTTTTTATTTTAGTGATTCTCCTGTATATCGTGAGCTGCGCAAAGATTTACCAAAAAGCGAATACGATGATGATGAAAATTCAGAAGATGAGGAAAAAAGCGAAGAAATCTCTCTGGATGATTTTGTTAAACTTGCAGTAGACGGCGATGTTGGTGCTATGGCGGCTATGGGAAAACTTATGGAGTTTTGTGAAAAATACGCAGATGCAATAAAGTTTTATAAAGATGCCGCTAAACAGGATAACGAAGAAGCTCTTATAAATCTTGCCCGAATGTATTTTGAAGGAACTGGTGTTAAAAAGAATCTTGCAACTGCTCTTAAGTATTATAAACAGGCCGCGGAATTAGGAAACACGGAAGGACAGACTGGTGCTGCAGCAATTCTTTTTATCAAATTAATGAAAAACAAAAATCAACTTAAAACTGTTGAAGATGTTAAAAATGAATTCCTGAAAAATGCTTTCCTTGCCGCTGTAAAAGAAGATGCAACCGCTATGAGTTTACTTGCTAAATATTTTGATGAAATTGCAGGAGACTCTAAAACTGCAAAAATCTGGGAAAACATGGCAGTAAAGTACGGCAGCGAAGATGAAGACGATGAAGAGTTTGATGATGATTTTTCAGATTTCGAAAGCGAATACGAAGAACATGCTCCAGAAATAGAATACGAAGATGGACTGTTGCTTTCTGAAGACGGCAAAACACTTATTTCGTTTGATGATGACGACGAGGAATTGAAAGGAACAATAAAAGTTCCAGCGAGCGTTGAAACAATTGGAATGTATGCTTTTAGTTGTTGCGGGGCAGATCAAATAGTCCTTCCAAAAAAATTAAAGAAAATTGAAATAGGAGCTTTTTCAGGAGCGTGTATTTCGAAAATAACTATTCCAGAAGGAATTGAAACAATCAGTGCAGAATGTTTTAGTTTTTGCAACCATATTAAATCCATAAAGTTACCTTTATCTTTAAAAGAAATTGGTGCAGAAGCTTTCAATTATAATAATTGGGACAATACTGCACTCAAAAAAATAATCTATAAAGGCACAAAAGCCGACTGGGAAAAAATCAAACTAGGCGAAAAGTGTTTCAATAATGTTGCCGCAAAAACAATAACCTGCCAAGACGGCGAAATTGAAATCAAAAAATAACAAGGAGCAAAACTATGTCCAACGAAAAAGACCTTACCTTAGACGAACTTTTAGCAAAGGAAGCTGAAAATCATGATCCGAAAATTCAGTATTATATCAGTGAAAAATATAAAGAAGCGGAAGATTACATTAACAGCTTTTACTGGTCAGAGCTTTCTGCGGCTCAGAATTACCCGGATGGAATTGCCCGACTTGCCTGGCATTATTTGTTTGGAAACGGCTGTAAGCAGGATGAAGAGAAGGCTCTTGAATATTACATAAGGGCAGCAGAATTGGGACAACCTGTAGCAATAAATAGTCTTATACAAATATATGATGAACGTAATGATATTGAAAACTTTTTTAAATGGCTGACAATATCAGCAGACAGCGGAGATGCAGAAAATCAAAATTTATTAGGTTTATGTTATTTTTTGGGTATTTCAATTGAACAGAATTATGATAAGGCCTTTCATTATTTTACTATGTCAGCAAATTTGGGATGTGCAGCTGGTAAAACTAATCTTGGAGTTTTATATTATACTGGATATAAGGGAAAGCCAGATTATAAAAAAGCTTTTAAATATTTTAAAGAAGCAGCAGATGCAGAAGAAGTAATTGCACAGCATAGATTAGGCGAATTATATTATAAAGGTTTAGGAATTCCTCAAAATTTCGAAAATGCTTTTTATTGGTATGAGAGAGCTGCAAATAACGGAGATGATAGTTCAATGCTATGTCTTTCCTATATGTACTTCACTGGTAAAGGCGTAAAAAAAGATAAAAAGAAGTCTGAAGAAATAAAGAAGCAAGCTAAAGAAATCATTAATTACGATATTGAAAAACGAGATGAAAAACTATTAATTGTATTTGAACTTGATGCAAAAGATGCCGCCACTTTCCTTGCAGGATTACCGACTCATACTTATGACATTAAAATTACAGGCGATTTAACAAAATCCTCATTTACCAAAATCTGTAAAACCTTAAAAGAAAATAATGATAATGCAGTTAGTATTGATTTTTCTGAATGCGAATTAAAAGCTGTTCCTGCAGAAACTTTTAAATATTTCAGTTACTTAAAAAATGTAGTTCTCCCCGACACCGTAGAAGTTATTGGGAAAAATGCATTTGACAGTTGTTCTGAACTTACATCAATTAATATTCCAAAATCATTAACCGAAATCGGAGAATCTGCTTTTTATCAATGTTTTGCACTTGAATCAGATTTTATAATTCCTAATGTTACAAAGCTTGGAATGCAGGCATTTTGCAGTTGCCACAGTCTAAAAACAGTTAAGCTTTCTGATACATTACAAAAAATAAAACAAAACACATTTTCAGACTGTGAAAATCTTGAAACTATCAACATACCAAAGAATCTTACAGAAATTGAAGAAGGAGCATTCCACGGATGTAAATCTCTCAAAAAGCTTACACTTCCTTCAGGCCTGAAAAAAATAGGAATAGGAGCCTTCGCAGAATGTCCTTCTCTTAATGAAATAAAAATTTCAAAGGATAATCCGTATTTCGTATGCAAAAATAATTTCATCTTTGATAAAAAATTAACCACCATTGTTTATTGTTGTGGATTAAAAGAAGGTGAAACCGAATGTAAAGAACTTGAAATACCAGACACTGTTACTTCTATAGGTGACTATGCTTACAGCAGTTTAAGTGAGCTTACAGAAACAAGACTTCCTGCTTCTGTAAAGAAAATCGGTAATTATGCATTTAAGGATTGCCAGAATCTTAAAAAAATTATTATACCAGATTCAGTCACTGAAATAGGTGAAGGAGCCTTTAACGGTTGCTCGAGCCTCGAAGAAATCAATTTACCAGAAGGTCTATCAATAATTGAGAACAGTACATTTTCCGGCTGCTCAAGTCTCAGAAAAATTGACTTCCCGGATTCTTTGACCTGCATCAGGCAGAATGCTTTTGAAAACTGTACTGGTTTTACAAAACTCGATTTCCCTAAAAATCTTGTTTCCCTGGGACCAAATGCTTTTTGCGGTTGTTCTGGTCTAAAGAAGGTGTTCATTCCGGCTACACTAGAAGAATTTGATGACTGTGCATTCAACTCTTGTCCAAATCTTCAGACTTACGAAGTTGCAGAAGATCATCCGAATTATTCTTCTTTCGAAGGAATTCTTTATAATAAAGATAGAACCGAATTAATTTGTTGTCCTGATGGAAAGAAGGGGGAGATTAAAATTCCTTCTGGTGTTACTACAATTGATAGTTATTCATTCAGTCATTGTGAAAATATTACAAGCGTAACTATACCTGATTCAATCACAAAAATTCTATGTTCCACATTTGGTAATTGTTCATCATTAAAAGAAATATATATTCCAGATTCTGTAACAGAGATTGACTATAATGCATTTCAGGAATGTCAAAAACTTAAGGATATCAGACTTTCTAAAAATCTAAAAATTATAGATAGTTATGCATTTGATTCATGTAAAAGTCTTAAATCTATTATCCTCCCTGAAGATTTATATGAATTAGGACAGAATGCCTTTCAATATTGTGAGAAACTTGAAAGTATTTCAATTCCTGATTCAATTTATAAAATTCGAAGCTGTACATTCCTTGGTTGTGAATCTCTTAAAAAAGTTGACTTTCCAAAGGCATTATCAAAGATTGAAGATTCGGCTTTTAGGGATTGTTATAAACTGAAAAAAATTGAACTTCCGGCAGACGTTATAATTGCTGAAGGTGAACAGATTTCAGACAATGCTTTTGATGAAGGAGTATCAATCACCTACAAAAAATACAATAGATTCAAATACATTAAGAAATCTGCAGAAAAGGGCAACCCGCATGCACAGTTCAAGCTAGCCGCTATGTACTTCAATGGTGACGAAATTCGCAAGAATGATGAAGAAGCTTTCAGATGGTTCCAAATTCTGGCAGACCAGGATGATGCAGACGGTCAATACTATGTAGGCTGGATGTACTTTAATGGCTATGGAGTAAAGAAAAATCTGAAAAAAGCAAAAGAGTATATAGAACTTGCAGCCGAACAGGGCCACTCGACCGCCATAGAATTTTTTGAAGAAAATTTCGATTAATTAATTTCCGGAAATTCAAAGTTGCACCCTGCTCAGATAAAAAAAGAAATATAAAAGGATTATCGAAAGGAGGAAAATATGAATTTTTTGAAAAGATGGCTTATTCTTGGAGTAATAGTTTTTATTGTTGGAGTTATTTTTGCAAATGTATTTTTTGATCTTACCTGGTTAAATTCAAAAGATGAGATCCCCGAATCATGTCTTATTGCTGGCATTGTATTGGGCTTCCTAGGCGCCATTACAAGTGGTGATCGATAAGGATGGTTTATTTATGGGACGTTTATCAGGAACTTTCAAATACTTTTTTCAATTTAAGTTACCAAAGATATTGAACAAGCTTTGGAGGAATATCAGAGGTATGTTCGGTTTGATGCTGCTAGACCTTAAAGATATTAAAGATGAAATTTTAAGTATATTTGAGTAAGAATACAGTAGACTGCAGATTGAAACTGCTTTGCCAGATTTGTAAGTTTTGATTTTATTTTAATCTATCATACAATACAGTTTCAGTACCTGTTGATATTTGTATTTTCTTTTTATACAAACCCCAAGGAGCACAACAATGTCAATTGAAAGAGACGGTGTAATTTACAGCGATGATATGTCAACTCTTATAAAATATCCGGAAACAAAAGAAGGTGCATTTGTAATTCCTGAAGAAGTTCGGTGTATCGGGCCGGAAGCATTCTGTATGTGCAGTAAACTTACTTCTGTAAAGTTTCCAACCTGTCTGAATAAGATTAGTACCGGCGCATTCGGAGGTTGTGTAAACCTTGAAAAAATAGAGTTTGCAGAAGACAGTCATTTAAGGACAATAGAGTTAGAAGCTTTTCTTGGCTGTAAATCTCTTGGTTCAATTCAGCTGCCGGACTCTCTTCTAGTTATAGAAGGATCAGCCTTCAGCGGCTGTGAAAAAATGGAAAAAGCCGTGGTTCCACATCACTGTAAAATGCATGTAGATGCTTTTGACGGTGAGTTTACTGAAGTGATTAGATATAGGAAAAAATATTAATAATTGCACTTTCTTACGACAAAATCTAGAATTTATTCGCTTTCCTTAAAAAATTGCACCCTGTTCAGTAGATTTTCTCCGGTTATTTTAAGGTCATAAAGACAGTAAAGCTGTTCTGTAGACTTAAATAACCAGGAGAAAAATTATGTTAAATAAATCAATTAATATTCCGGAAGCTTGGAAAGAAGATAAAGAAATCTTTCAGGAGCTCCGCGCGACTTCGGCAAGTCTTAAATCAGAAAAATATCATCTTTTTCCGCTCAGCTATTACAATCTTGATTCTGTAAAACTTTGCGGAAGTTTTGCCGGTGATGCTTATAATAAACCGTTTCAGTTTATTCATCTTTCATTTAATGACGACGCACTTTTTACTTCAAACAAAATTGATTTTGGTTCTGCTCATAAAATGCCGCCGCTTGTTCAGCTTATTCTGGGAATCTACAAATCTGTAAAAGAACAGGTCGTGCTTTTTCTTGATCTGCCTGCACAGAACAAGTTCAAAATCTGTATTCCGGTTTTGAATGTTGGTAAGTCTGGTGAAAATATTGAAACAATCATTTATTATACACATTGGATTAATACAGAATATCAGTCTAAGCTGACAAAAAAAGTTCTGGTAAATATAAATGATATTATGCAGCAGACCGCTAAAGGTAATGCAGAAAATACTTTTGATGCTTTTACACAGGTTGTTCGTGAAATTTCTACAATGCATTTTTTTGATGGAGTAGAGCTTAATGAAAAAGGCAAAAATAACGCAAACATTCTTAAGCTTTACGAAATCTTTGCCAGCCAGAAAGCAGCATTCAAACAGGCTCTTGATTCATGCACAATAATAAATGCTGTAGACAACTTCCGTCATAATCATAAAAAGATTGAACTTGAAGAGCTCTGGCACTTCATTATGAAAAACGAAGAATTAAAATCTGTCTGTATTGCTAACGGCATTAAAGGACTTAGCAAACTGATTTCAATGCTGCCAGAAAATTATTACGGCGAATTTATAATGAGAAATAATTGCCCCCTGCTTTAATCCTGCGAGTAGCGTATTTTATAAATATAAAGTGATCCACGGCAAGACCGTGAGAGCAGTAAGTTAAAATCTAAGGAGAAAACAAATATGAAAAACAATAACTTTAAACTAATAGAAGAATATCAGAATGAAGGAAAGCTTTTTGATTATTCAGAAAAGGAATCAAATAAGTATGATGCCTTTATCGAAAAAACTTATGGAAAGATTGTTGATCGCTTCCAGCCTCATAACCAGCAGGGAATAAAAATTGAAATCCTTATCATTGCTCCAACAGAAGAGCAGCCATTTTACAGACTTTTAACAAAAGGTGCCGGCTCCTTCAAAATGAACATGCCTTACCGTAACACAAAGGACGACACCGACCGTGCAGAATATGTTATCAATCTTCCAGAAGACTGGAACTTTAATTCTTCAGAAGAAAAGTGGATCTGGCCTTTTAATCTTCTTTGTGAAATTGCACTTGCGCCATATTGCTATGATTTTGTTTTCGGCTACGGACATACTTTTACAAAGGAAGAACCATTTGCACCTGATTCTGAAATGAACAGCGCAATTCTGATGGAAAGCTACAGTAAGAAAGATAAGTTTGTAAAACCTTTCAAACTTGCTTTTGGTAAAAAGATTTCTTTCCATCAGCTTTATCTGCTGTATCCCGAAGAACTAAAAGTTTACCAGAAGAACAATGATCTTTCAGAATTGTTCAGCAAGTTTGATCCAGATGAGTTTACTTTTGTGACAGATGTAAAGAGAAAGAATTGGTGTAAATAAGTAATGTCATGCTGAACTTGTTTCAGCATCTCTTCTGCATGAGATCCCGAAACAAGTTCGAGATGACAGTATAAAATATTTCAGGAGTTTTTATGAAAAAGAGTTTAATCATTTCTTCATTTGCTTTTTCTGTGTCCATCGTAATAGGAGGCTTTGTAATTCTTACAATTCTAAATTTCCAGAACATGAAAAAAATTGCTACTTTAGAAACAAGCCTGTATCAGACTTTAGAAGCTTCAAACAACAACATGTTGAAAGAATTGGCTGCCCAGCAGACAACACTGAAAGCAATTTCTGACAATGTCTATAATCAGACAGCCTTTGTTAGCCGCATGATTGGAGATGCACTTCCCGTAATTGTTCCGGAAGAATTTTCTTCAAAGCTTTCAGGACTTGAATCAGAAGCCGCGACCGCATTTTCAAATCAGCTTTATGAAAATCCGCAGCCCCTCACAGAAAAATATCTTTCTTATATCAGAACAACCCCTCCCTGGATTCAGGAAGCGCAAAATGAAAATCTTTTAGACCTGAGAAATCAGCTTGATTATCTTGCAATAATGTATGAATACTCGCAGACAAAGGACGTTGATGCGACAGTTACTTCGCTTGAAGATTTGATTTACACTGCACAGGATTTTTCAAAAATCGAAACAATGATTTCAAAATACAACCAGCTCATAGAAATCCAGAATGTAGAATACGAGACCAGAAAAAACGAAGCCGTGCAGACTGCAGAAAGAAACTTAAAGGACTTCAATAAAGAGTTTGGAGCAAAGCCAGATCTTTCAGTTCTCGAAGATTCCCTTGTGGAATTATCAGCTTACGGCAGTGACGAAAAGGCCGCCGAACTCGCCCAGGAACTTTCACAGACAATTCAGGACAATACAGTTTCTGAATACAGCAAAAAGATTTCCGGTTACAACGAATGGGCTATTAATCTTATTGAAGATATAAACAAAGACAACATCGTTATGGAAAGCTCTCTTCCTCAGAAAAACATTCTAGGAATGGGCGGTCCAAGCGAATACCAGAAAATGTCCGCAGGATTTTTCAGACAGAATCTTATAGATAAACTTGAAACTATTGATACAAGCCTTTTGTTTACACCAACTAACTTTTTGTATCAGCAGCTTTATCAGAAGCTTTGGAATACACTGGATCAGACACAGCAGTTCAATGTTTCAAAAGCAATTTTGAATACACGTAAAAAGGGGCTTGATAATTATGACAGGTAAATCAAAAATCCTTTGTCTTACAGCAATAATGTTGTGCAGCCCAAAAGTTTACAGTTATTCAAATTATCAGAAGTTGAGTACTTCCTTCAGCACAAATGTAAAAGGCCCTGCGCTGGAAGCTGTTGCAAGAAAATTTATGGCAGGCCAGGGGATAGAATCTGTTTCGCACCTGGCAACCTATAACGGCGGCAAAAACGGCCTGGATGGTGCCTTTATAAAACGCGATGCCCAGGGTAGAATCAAAAAGATTTACGTTCAGGAAGTAAAGTCTGGCAACGCTCAGCTTACCTTGCAAAAGCGAACTCCCCAGATGAGCCGCCAGTGGATTACAGAAGACTTGCAGAAATCTCTTAAAGAAAACCGAGGGCTTTCTTTGGCACAACGCAAAGACATGCAGCAGTTTATGAACATGGCCCAGCAGGATGTAAACCTGAACCGTTTTGTAGACCGGGTCAATATAGAAAACGGCAGACTTAAAATCCAGCGCACCCATATCAAACGTGACCTGAATTACAAGAACATTCCCAACAGCAAAAGAAACATTAATAATGTTTTTGATGTAACGCCATCCCGTACCATCGCAGATATTCCGCTGCTGGAAAAATCTACAGCCCGCCTTACTCCTTATGAAAGACGAGTACGTGATTCTGTATTTGACAATCTTGGTACACGGATGCGTAAGCAGGGCTACAGCGAGTATGCAATTTCAAGAACTCTGAATGAAATAAAAACGAATCCCAGAGTGAGCACAAGAGGTGGCGGCCCAAATTCTATAGAGGCAATCGCCATCAGAAATGAAATGAATACAAGAACTGTAAATAAACTTGGCACCACAGCAAATGCAAAGTTCATAAAATTTGTTCCTGTTGTTATGGGCTTACTGGATATTGCTTTTGATATAAAAGATTTAGTTGATGTCTATTCAGACTGGAACAATGGAATCATAAATCACCAGACCTTTGTCATCAAAACCGCGGGTCTGGTTGGAGGCATTGCCGGCGGTGAACTCATGGCAATGGCCGGCGCAAAAATCGGAAGTCTGATTGCGCCAGGTATTGGAACAATCATTGGAGGTCTTGCCGGCGGCATCCTGGGCTACATGCTGGGCGACTACCTTGGAACAAACCTTGCAGCCTCATATTACGAAAACACAGACGATCAGCTGGACGAACAACTTTTTCTACAGCAATGCCAGAATGCCCGAGAATATTGCTGCGAAGCGTTGTCAGTCTGAAAACAAACACGTCATTGCGATTTGTTAGTTCGCCATTACGCTCTGCTAGTACGTCATTGCAATCTGTTAGTACGTCATTGCAATCTGTTAGTACGTCATTGCAATCTGTTAGTACGTCATTGCAATCTGTTAGTTTGTCATTGCGAGCGCAGCGAAGCAATCCATGCTACGTCTTTATTGTAAAGCTTCCAGATTTAAACTTTACAATTGCAATTTTCCATAATATAATTAAATTACTTAAAAGAGAGGAAAACCGTGTCAGCTACTTGCAAGATTTCAAACAATCCGGCAAAATTCTCAACTCAACTCAACTCAACTCAACTCAACTCAACTCAATAGACTAATTATGTCTTCAAAATCTTTTGATCATATACCCCCACGGGAAGTGCCTCCGGGGGTAAAGTTGTTTTAAAATCAAGAATCATAATTAATATAAAACAAGGAGATTAAAAATGGCAGATTATTGTAAACAAAAATGTATTTTCAGAAGTGAAAAAAAAGAGTTCTTTGAAGCATTAAAAAAAGAACAGAAGTTAATTGGCAATGATCTTTATAAATATTTATACGAGAATTCTCGTGAGTTATTCGATGAATATGAGGTAGAAAATTCAAGATATGATGATGAATCTGATTCAAAATTAATCATTAAAGAAGTCAATGGAAAAATCGAAGCCGAAATATATTTCACTTATGTCAGTGAACCTTCTTTAAACGCTGTAGATTGTCTGGTAGAAACTATTTCAAGAAAAGCAGGAATTACTTCTCAGAATGTTCAGATAATAACATATTATTGGTGGTCCGATGATCAATTTTTGATAACAAACGATCCACTGCTTAAAGATAAAGTATTGATTACTAATCTTGTTGGCTATGCTGATACTGATTTTTGGAATAAATTAAAAACGAACTTGGAAAACAGTCCATGCATTATAGTGGATGAAACTTCTTTTTACGAACCTTCAGTATTCTTGGACAAAATAAAACAAACAATAAAAGATGAGAATCTGAAAGGCTATGAAGATCTCGGAAAAGATTATGAATTTAATAATGATGATAGTACAAACAAAATTTACGATTGGAATGATTTTAATGACAAAGAACCATCAGACGATATTCTTGCAATTCTAGATTTTGCAGATCGTTACGAAGTTCAAAATGGAGAAAACAGTATTTATCCTTATTTCCTTAATTACTATAATCCACTTTCACCAATTTCTAATTATTTTACATTTGGAGTAAATAACTATATCTTTGAAAAAAAAGAAAAAGCCGAAGAATATTTTAATAGAGCAGCAAATAACGGTTTTAGTAAAGGTAGAATAGGATGCTTTTATGAAGAACAAGAAGAAGATGAAAAAGCAGTTTATTGGTTTAAGCGCAGTATTTAGGAAGATACTGATAAATATACTGCTGATTCTTCATATTGGCTAGGAGTATATTATTATAGAGGTATAGTTTGTGAAGAAGACAAAGAGAAAGCAAAACAATTGTTTGAACAAGCTGCAAAATGTGGTTATAGAAAAGATTATATAGGAAGCTTCTTTTTTAATATATATATCAATTATGATTATAAAAGCTATAATGAAGCCTTCTATTGGTATAAGCGATTTATTGATGAATTGGATGAACATAATGATTATGATGATGAAGAGATTGCAGATGCCACATATAAGTTAAGATATTCAGCATTATTGCTAGGGCTCTATGAAGACTCTGATGGGTTTGATACAGGAGTAGATAAAGAAGAAGCTTTTTATTATCTGAAATACTTTTTTGAGAATGTAACTGACTTGGATGATTATGATGAATACATGGTTGAAGGGGCAGCATATAGACTCGGTAAACTTTACTATGAGGGAAAGGTCTGTAAGCAAGACAAAGAAAAAGCTGAAGAATATTTCAAGATATGTGCAGATCGAGGTTCTTGCCCATCAGTAATTATGGATTTCTACGGCAACGAAACTGATGATGAGGAAAAAACTTTTTATTGGGCAGAGCGAGCTGTTGAAGAAGAAGAGGATGATGTTGCATATTTTTTTCTCGGTACATTTTACTATGAGGGAAAAGTCTGTAAACAAGACAAAGAAAAAGCAGAAGAATATTTTAATAATTATTATCCGATATTAGTTGGAGATTACTATAGACACGCAGGCGATTACGAAATGGCTATAAAGTGGTACTCTCGCGCAGTCGATGAGGGCGATGATGAAGCAAAAGAAAAACTAGAAGAACTAAAAAAGAAAATCAATTAAATTTACGTTTATTCAAAATTGCACCCTGCTCACAAAAAAAATAAACGATAATTTATCCTCATAAAGAACAGCAGCCACCTCATACAATCCACGGTTGCAAACACCCCTCACAAAAAAAACGCTGCCGTGGATTGTGCTGTTTTTTTCTTCAGGAGGCAAAATATGAGATTTCTAAAAAGATGGTTAATTGTCGGAATTATACTTTCCATAATATTATTTTTTGTAATTCAAATTATCCCGCCGGAATGGATGTGGGGTGCAGATGAAGATCCTTTAGGTTGTGGCCTGGCTGGCGGATTTTTCTTCGGCTTTTTCTGGGCTCTGGATGACGCTAGTAAAGGAAATCTGTAAGTTCTAAATTATTCTCCGTCGCTTTCATTCCAGTACAGGCCTTGATCAAAAAGAAAATCAACTGCCTGGGAAAATGTAAGTTTTGACGGTAGGATAGAAATCAGATCTATTGCTTTTTGCAGCGTAGGCTTATCTGGAGCGTGAAAAATCAAAGTTCCGGTTTTTGCAAAGCTACCCGCAATAAGCTGCACCAGATATGAAACTGTAAGGTTGTTTTCAAAGGCTCCACAGCCCCAGTTACCGGTATGGATTCTAACAGGCTTGCTTTCGCTGCCTGAAACGCTAGAAAAAACCGCGCCCATTTGCTGGAAAAAATCGTTCATAAAAACAAAGATAGGCAATGTTGCCTTATCTGTCAAGGAAGCATTTGAATTATTGCTCCCTGCTCACATAAAAAACAAACGATAATTTTACCTCATAAAGAACAGCTGTTCCGAATCAAGTTTTACCTTTCTGTACTAGAGTCTTCCGAATAATTGTTTTAATGCTGAACAAGTTTCTGTATACATTACAGACAAAAATTATTATATTTAAATTATGGGTGAAAAGGATATAGCAGAAAAACATCTTGAAGCATTGAATGATGTTTTTGCCGACATTGTAAATGTTCTCTTGTTTAAAGGCCAACGCCTCATGAAAGAGAATGAACTTGAAGCTGATACTAAAGACAGTCAATTCAAGACAGATGGACAATTACACGAGCAGGAACGCGATGTTTCAAAACTTTGGAAAAACGGGGAAGTCCGGATCTCAATTCTTGGCTTTGAAAATCAAACTGTTCAAGATTATAAAATGCCACTTCGCGTAATCAGCTACGATGGTGCATCATATAAAAAACAGCTTCTTGATAAAGATCTTCAAAAGAATTATCCAGTTGCGACTCTTGTATTGTATTTTGGTTACAAAGAACGCTGGACAGCACCAAAAAATCTTTATAACTGTTTTTATGTTACAGAAGAACTTAAACCATTTGTAAATGACTATAAGATAAACGTTTTTGAAATCGCCT
This sequence comes from uncultured Treponema sp., assembly GCA_947166355.1. GTDB lineage: Bacteria > Spirochaetota > Spirochaetia > Treponematales > Treponemataceae > Treponema_D. The sequence continues at coordinate 183,561 of CAMVDX010000003.1, read as the reverse complement.
GGCTCGATGAAGAAACTGTTAATATGTTCCAGAGTGATTTTAAATTTGTTGCTCAGTATTTTCGCGCAAAAAGACTGAACAACAGCTACGTTCCAACAGACGAAGAAATAAAACACGCCGATGAATTGTCAAAAATGTTTACAGCATTAACAGGTGACAAATATTTTGAAAAGGCTTATAATGAAACTATCTTAAATAAGCGAGGAGGTATTACTATGTGCGATATTGTACAAGGTTTCGTAAATGAAGGAAAAGAAGAAATAATTCGGAATCTCATTGAATCAAAAGCTGGAACCCTTGAGCAGATTGCAGCTTGGGTAAAACTTCCAGTTGAAGAGATTAAAAAAATTGCAGCTAAAGTGCCTGTACAGGCTTAATTATTGAGCTGGCCGCAAGGCCCTGGGTCATCTACCGGCGAGTTCTTCCTCGCCATTTTTTTGCAGTGTTATATTTTAATTGAATAATTCATATGAGTTTAATTTATAAGTTCTTAACTCTTGTAAATATTTTAAAAAGACACCGATTACTTCGTGATTTACATGATATAGAAATTATCAATGAAAATTCTGAAAGATTAAATCAAGAGGCTCAAGAAAATATTGATTTTCAGAACTTATAAGTATTAAAAAAGTAGAATTAAGGAAACAATAATAATTATTAACAATTCTTTTGAGTAATAGGGAGGTAATGCAATGCTTGGAAAACCTGATGTTTTTATTCTTTCAGGTAAATCAGGTAAAGAAGCGTATAATAGAATTTGTAACGCAAAGCCTCTTTCAGTACCACAATATTCAAAATAGGAACGCGATACATTTAACAAAATGTTCTTAAAATGTATTCCTGATATAATCAACAATTGGAACAATTTTTCTGCAATCGAAACAAAATGAGTTTCATACCAGTAGAAAATATTGCACCCTGTTCCCACAAAAATCAGATGATATTTTAACCTCATAAAGAACAGCGGTTATCTCACACAGTCACGGCGTCTCAAATTAAATCATAACATCTCACACGCCGTGACTGCGCTGGACTTTATTCAGCAACGGGCTTTACTTTGCGAATTGAAACTTTTGGATTTATAATAAAATATAAAATTAATGTTTGGGAGCTAAAAATGGCAAACTACGTACCTACAAAATGCATTTTCAGAAGCAGCAAAAAAGAGTTTTTTGAACAATGGCAAAAAGACAAAGAACTTATAGATGATAATTTGTATGAATATCTTCTAAATACTTCAGAAGATTTGTTTCAAGAATATCGGATAGAAGATTCGTGTTTTACAGACGAAACAGACTGCAAACTTCCACCAGTATCTAAAATTACAACTTATGAAAATTATACAGAAGCTGAACTTTGGTATTCCGGGGGCTGGTATCCTGCGCCAGAAGTTGCGTTTTGCCTTGCTGAAATATTAGCACAAAAAGCTGGCATAAATACAGAAGATGTTCAGATACTATTCACGGTTAACTTTGCTGAAAATTCAAAGTATGTTTTAACAACAGATTCTGCTTTTAAAGACAAGCTTCTGATTTCTTTATTTTGTTTTGATAATATTCCTTTGTTTGATGATATAGCTATAAATATTCGCAAGGATAATAATTTCAATGATTATTGGATAAAAGATTTTTATGATCTGAAGCATTTTTTTGAACCATCGGAAATGCTCAGCAAAATAAAAAAGATTATTAAGGATAATAATTTACAGGGATATGAGAATTTAGGCAAAGATTATGAATATACTTCTACACAAATAGAATATTTAGATAGATATTTAGATCTTGAACTTTCCGATGACTTACGTTCACTCTTAGATTTTCAATCAAGATATAATAGTGACAAACAAAATATTACCTTAGATCAAGAAATTTCCTTTAACTTTCTAATCTATTGTGATAAGCTACCAACAGAAGATTATGATTTCTATCTAGAAAAATCCTGTAAATTTGCCGGTAATGAATTTTATTTCGAGTTAGGAAAAAGATTATATTGCGGGGATGATTGTACACAAGATAAGGCTAAAGCCGAAGAATTGTTCAAACAATATGCGATAGATGGCAATTCTATGTATAATATAGGGTACTTTTATTCAGACCAAGATGACTTTGATAAATCCTTTAAGTGGTATAAGCGTTGTTTTGAAGAAAATAGTGATATGTATGCAGCATATAAACTTGGAATACAGTATTATCTAGGAAGAGGTTGTACACAAGACAAGACAAAAGCAGAAGAGTGCTTTGCTGTAGCTATAAATGATGGATGTGAAGCTGATGATTTTATTTACGATATTGTAAATGTTTATTACGAAAATGAAGATTATGAAAAGTCTATAAAATATCTAGAGCTTTTTATAAACAGCGATAGTTGTTATGAAGATGAATTAGGAAACGCACAATTCATAACAGGTCTTTTTTACACTAAAGATAGTGCAGTACAAAATTTTACAAAAGCCATTGAATATTTTAAGCTTGCCTTAAATAATGGAATAGTTTCTGCCGCGATAGAACTTGGTAAAATATATTACGAAGGAAAAGGCGTAAAGCAAGATAAAAAACAGGCAGAAGAATGGTTCGAATATGCAATTAATGACGATTGTGAATCAGAAGATGATTATGCGTTACTAGAAGACTATGATTATTTTGGATATTTTGATGAAATACCAGAATTATATTTTAAAAATGGAGAACTCCAAAAAGCCTGTGAGTGGTATGAAAAATTTGTTAATAATGATGTTTATGAATTAGAGCAAATTATTTCTAATTTGGAAGATGAAGGCAAATCTGATTTTAGTCTTGAACTCTGCAAATTATTCGCAGCAAAAGGCAATGAATATGCAAAAGAAAAACTGGAAGAATTAAAAAAGAAAAATTAATTCAGTTTCCAGGAGTTCAAAATTGCCTATTTCAGCAACGGAATAATTTTCCAGTAAACAATTTTTCCAAAAATGTGTTATAATATAGTTGTTGGAGGAATATTTTGAAAACTTCAATTTCACAGACAGAAATGGACAAAAATCTTCTCGTTGTAACTGCAATTCAAGGATATGCAGAAAATCATAATATGTCCGAATCCGAAGTTTTTGAAAAATTTCAGGCAAACAATATGCTTTCCTTAATTCGCAATGAATATGAAGCACTCCATACTCAGCCCTTAGAAGAAACTGTAGGCTTCGTTGAAGATGTAATGAAACGCTACGAAACAGCATAGGAATTATACACAGCAGAACAAGCCTTGGAACAACTAGCGTTTTTTAAGGTAAATAATCAGATTTCCTTTCATACACAAAAAGCTCTGAATTGTTTACACTGGAAAGAAGATAAAGAGGTATAAGATGCCGCATTCACATATAATAATCAGGATGTTACAATTGATATTCTTATGAAAGTTGAGCAGGTTGTCAGGATTCTTGCTGATAAAGCAGGAAAGTCTTTTGATGAAATGCTTAAGCTTTTTTATAAATCAAGAACTTACGCTGCGTTAAAAAACACACAATCCGGAATGTGGGCCGAAAGTGCAGAATTCATTGCTGACGATTTTGAACGTGAGCAATAATAAGAATAATTATTGCACCCTGTTCCCACATAAATTTAATGATAATTTAACTTATAAAAAAACTATGGAGGAAACAAATGTCACAAGAATTAATCGAAGAAATGTTGAAAGAAATATATGATTCAGACTTTTGCTGGGAAATTACTGAAGAAGATTTTCAGTGTTCAGATGAAGATAAAGAAAGCTTTTATACAGAATGTGCACAAAAAATATGTGAAGGAAAAATCACATCTTTAAGTGAAGTTCGAGATCTCATAAAAGATTTTGTTCAGGAATGTTATCAGGAATACAAAGACATCCTTGGTGACTGTCTGGCCGAAGCCGCTTTACCGAATCTATAATAATTAAACTATGACTTACGATGAAAAGATGGAATCAATTTCAGAAGTTGCTTTAGCAGACGCTTTCCGCTGTGGTTATGGTCGAGAGCAGGAAGAAACTGTACAGGAAGCTATAAAAGAGGATCTTATGTATCTTCGGAATCGTTATTACGAAACTGACTTTGAAGAAATCCTAAAATATTATGAACTTGGAATTCAGTTTTGTAGAGATGAAATTTCGAGGAAATAAATTCGAGTTCTTCATAATGATTTATAATTAAATTTATATTTTTCGAGCTACAAAAACATGGAAGTCAAAAAACTAAACTATAGAAAATTTAAAAAACAGCACGAATTATTCGCTGCTTATATTTCTGGAATTGATGACAACGAAGATAAACAGTGTTATGTCAGCATTATGATGAATCGCCTTATCTTCTGTTATTTTATTCAGAAAAAGAATTTCTTTGATTTTAATTCTAACTTTCTTGGCGATAAATTAGCTCAATATAAGCAGGATCAAAAAAATAAGGCAGGAAACAGTTTTTATAAATCATTTCTGTTACTATTTTTTCATAACAGACTGAATGATTATCATCAGCTTGAAAAAAAGTATTCTAATATTGACATAGAAGATAAAGCATTCGAAAAACTTTTTAAGTTTTTTGATAAATACAAATGGCAGTTAAATCCAGAAGGTGCCCCAAAGAGTGAAACTGTATCAGATGAAAAAATCATTACGCCAGATGTTTTTAGTTATATTTTTGAGCAGTATATAAATGACCGTTCCCATATGGGAGCATATTATACAAAAGAAGATATCACAAACTATATAAGCAAAAATTGTATTCTTCCTTTTCTTCTGAAAGATTCAATTCGACGTTATGGAGATGATACGTCCTTTATCTGGGATTTCTTGAAAACTTCCAGCGATTGTTATATTTACGATTCCGTTAAAAAAGGAGTTAATCTTCCATTGCCAGAAAATATTGCAAAAGGTCTTGATACTGCAAAACCAAATTTACTAGAACGACGAAAAGACTGGAATCTGCCAGCAGATGAAGAATATGCATTACCAACAGAAAATTGGCGTGAAGTTATAGAACGTCGCACCAGATATAATGAAATAAAAACTAAAATTCAGAATGGTGAAATTACACACATTAATGATTTTGTTATATACAATTTAAATATTACTTCTTTTATATATGATTTTTTGAATGACGAAATTGTTGCAAACAAAAGATTCATCTCTTGCTTTTATGACTCTTTAAAAAATATCAGCATACTAGATCCAACATGTGGAAGTGGTGCTTTTCTTTTTGCTGCATTTTATATACTAGAACCATTATATGAAATTTGTATACCTAGACTTCCAATACTGAAAGATGAAATACAAAGAAATTACCGTTCAAATATAAAATATTTTATTTACAAAAATATCATTCTTCATAATTTGTATGGAAAAGATATTATGAAGGAAGCAACAGAAATTGCAAAGCTCCAGTTGTTTCTAAAACTTATGTCTGTTGTTGATGCTGATAAAAATCTCCCGAACAATGGCTTGGAATATATTTCTGATATTGATTTTAATATCACTTGTGAAAATTTCCTTTTAGGGAGTGCGACAGAACCTAAAAGTCCAGGTAAGTTTGATGTTATTATTGGTAATCCACCTTACTGTGAATATTCAAAGAAAAATCCAAAAACAAAAAGAGCTGTTTCAGATGATTATAAAATCCAAGGATATAAAACTCTTTCCTGTGGAAATTTATATGCTTATGTAATGGAAAGATCAAAGTCTCTTCTTTCTAAAAATGGTTATATAGGAATGATTGTTCCATTAAGCGGGCATAGTACAGAAAGAATGAAAACTCTTGTTACTGAGTTTTATGAAACCTTCAGTTTTCATCTTCATTATAATTTAAGTGCAGACGCCAATCCCCAAATATTATTTGAAGGCGTAAAATTCCGGCTTGCAATTTTTTTTGCTTCAAATAATGGCACCGGCCGCTATTCTACAAAATATACCAGATGGTTTTCTGAAGAACGCCCTTATCTTTTCACATCTCTTATAAAATACAACAATATTGAAGATTACAAATATAATAATATAATTCCAAAAGTTTCGAGCCCGCTCTTTCTAAGCATTGCAAAAAAAATGGAAAAAGAAGATTTATTTTTTAAGAACGAAGGTGATTTTTATTGTCTGTATTATGATGCTCCTATTAATTGGATTCGTGCACTTACATTTGAACCATATTTTTATAATGAACGAGACGGACAGAAAACTTCTTCTCACTTAAAAAAGTTTTTTTTCAATACTGAAATTGAAAAAGAATGTGGCTGTGCAGTTTTAAACAGCTCCATATTTTTTATCTGGTGGATTACACATTCATCCTGCTATAATCTTAATACCTCAGAACTTTCAAGCTTTCGTCTTTCTTTAAATGAAAAAGAAAAAACTGAATTAAGCAAATTAAATATAGAGCTTACAAAAGATGTAATTGAAAATTCAAAAAGAAAAACTTACAAGTATAAAACAACCGGTATAGTCGAATATGATGAGTTTTACATAAAGAAGTCAAAAGCCATAATAGACAAAATAGATATTTTACTCGCGCAGCATTACAAGTTTACTCAAGAGGAATTAGATTATATTATTAACTATGACATTAAATACCGGATGGGAAAAACATCGGACGAGTAGGCCGGGTGCGGGTAGAGGCTAGTAGAATATTATTTTTGTAAAATCAAAAATTAAGTTGTACAATAATTTTATATAGATAAGGCTCAGGAGAAAAAAAATGGCAAATTATGTACCTACAAAATGTGTGTTCAGAAGCTGTAAAAAAGAATTTTTTGAACAGTGGCAAAAAGATAAAGAGCTTATAGATGATGATTTATATAATTACCTTTCTAATACATCGACAGAATTATTTAACGAATATCAGATAGAGGATTCAAGTTTTACTTATGAATCAGATAGTGAACTTCCAACGGAATCTATTATTACGACTTATGAAAATTATTCAGAAGCAGAACTTTGGATTTCAGGGGCATGGTATCCTGCGCCTGAAGTTGCGTTTTGTCTTGCAGAATTATTGGCTCAAAAAGCAGGTATAGATACCATTGATGTACAGATAATATTTACAATAAATTTTGCAGAACATCCAGATTATGTTTTAACCACAGATGCTACTGTTAAAGACAAGCTTCTGATTTCGTTATCTTATGCTGACAGCCATTTGTTTGATGAAATAAATAATTTCGATGATTATTCTATTAAAAACTTTTATGATTTAAATCATTTTCTTGAACCAAGTGAAATGCTTAGAAAAATAAAAAAGATTATCAAAGATAATAATTTACAGGGCTATGATAACTTAGGAAAAGATTTTAAATATAAATATACTTCCACTCAAAAAAAATATTTAGGAAACGAACCATCTGATGTTCTAAGGGCTCTCTTTGATTTTCAATCAAGATATAATGGATTCAAACAAATAATTAAATTCGATTTCTTAATTTATTGTCATGACATACCTACAGAGTATCCTGATTTATATACCACTAGCGCCCTTAAATTTGGCAGTGCTGAATCTTATTTCCACTTAGGACAACGATTATACAATGGAGAAGATATCGAGGAAAATAAAGAAAAAGCGGAACAGATGTTTTGTAAAGCAGCTGAAAATGGTTATGATAAATATGAAATAGCTGAATTTTATTATGACGCAGAAGATGAAGAAAAAATAATCAAATGGTGTGAGTTATCCGCACAAGAAGGTAATCCAAAAGCTCAATATCTTCTCGGTGTCTGTTATTATTGGGGGAACTTCATTGAAGAAGACGAAGAGAAAGCCATAGAATATTATAAGCTCTCTTCAGCTCAAGGATATCCAGACGCTCAAATTGAACTTGGTATGTGTTATTTGTTAGGTATTGTTGTAGAAAAAGATGAAAATAAAGCATTACATTTAGTAACTGAAGCCTTAGATAATGGATATGATAGCGTGAGTTTTTATTACAAAATAAGATACAATGAAAAAAATTCTATTAATGAAATTATCCGCGATTATGAGTTTCTTGCAAAATTAGATTATCAAGATTCAGTTATTGCTGAACTTTTTTATAATGATGCTTGTGATTTGAATGAAAGGGATGCCGCAATTTGTTATACTTATGCCTTAAAATATGGACATCCAGAAGCTCAAAAGAAATTAAATGAACTAAAAAAGAAACAAAAATAATCAACGGTTGAAATTCGCCACCTCACAAACGCAGCCGTGGATTGGTGCTGGTCTTTATCGATACAGGTAGAGCATTTATAAAAAACTTGCTTTTTTGAAAGATCTAATATATATCGATGATAATCTTAATCGCTTCTAAAAGCAATGTCAGAAATTCATACAGACTCATAGCAGCCTCCCAAATCAAGAAATCCAGTCTTTCGACCAGTCCAGTTTTGGGGGCAATCCGCCCATGTCGCATGGTGCATTAATATCTTACTATACTTTTGTTTGATTAACAAATATTATAACAATTACTATAAAATTTATTTTGTATAGTTATAATTATATGTTTTTAAAAACATTGCACCCTGTTCCCACCAAAATAAAACGATAATTTAACCTCATAAAGAACAGCGAGCACCTCACACAGTCACGGCGTCTCAAATCATATCATACCACCTCACATGCCGTGACTGCGCTGAGCTTTACATTGCAAAGTTAAAATTTTTGATTTATAATTATTCTATATTCAAAGGAGTTTATAATGGTTGATATTCATATTTCTGAGGCAGCAGATAAAATTAAAAAACTGGAAGCAGGAGAATATACACTTAAAATATATGGTGAAACTCCAAATTACACTGGATTTTCTGAAATGAAGGAAAAATTTGGAAATCTTTCTGAAATGCAGAAAGCACTTGAAAATCTTTCTGAAGATGTAATTATTAATTTGGATTTAAGCAATCTAAATGATGATTATGATTTTACTCCACCGAGAAACATAAAATCTTTAATTCTTCCAGACACGCAAGAAACTCTATTAACAGACATTTTTTATTACGCAAGTTCTTTAGAATCAATAACCATACCTGCAAGTATCACAGAATTAGAATATGACAAATATTCACGAGATTATCCAATTGATGATGATTTTTTATATCATTGTCCAAGTCTAGATTGTCCTGATAAAATGCCTGATTGTTATTCTCCAGATACTTTCGGTATTTTTTCCCACTGTATAAATTTAAAAGAAATAATTGTTGATAAAGATAGCGAATATTTTTGTGTAGAAGATGGTGTGCTTTATAACAAAGATAAAACAGAGCTTATTTCTTGTATTCCAACTAAAGCTGGTATTTTCCATGTACCAGATACAGTAGAAAAAATTCAACCAAATGCTTTCGCAAATTGCAACTCATTAACTAAAATACATATTCCGAAAAGTGTTAAATTAATAGGAACAGAAGCTTTCTTCCGATGTGCCTCTTTGAATGAAATAGTATTTTCAGAGGGTCTTGAAGAAATGGGTTACAGATGCTTTTCTGGTTGCAGTAGTCTTTCTTCAATATGCATTCCAAAAAGTGTAACTAATTTTGGTAATGAGTGTGAAGAAGATGATGTGTCATGTTATCCTACAGAGTTCTATGCTTGTAAATCGCTAAAATCTGTTGAGATAAAGGCTAATATTAGGGCTATTTCAATACTGCTTTTTCAGGGTTGTTCTAATATTACAAATATAATCTTGCCTGATAATTTGCAGGTGTTAGAAGAAATGTGTTTTTATAACTGTTCTTCTCTAGAATCTATAACTTTACCAAAAAGTCTCAAAGAAATTGAACAAGGTGTTTTTGGTGATTGTCAATCTCTTAAGAAGATTGTATTTGATGGAACCGTTGAAGAATTGAATTCTATTTCAGTTTATACCGATGATTATTCTTTTAGTGGAGTTCCCGCCAAAGTAATTACATGCAAAGATGGCGAAGTTGAAATAGAACAAGAAGATGATGATGAATAAATTATCATAGGATTTGAAGAACTCAAAAAGAAAGGTAATGCAGCAAACTGAAACCTAGATTTTCGCTCCATCAGATGTTATAATACACTATATGGGAATATACTTGAATCCAAATAATGCCGCTTTTCGTAATTTTGTAAGAACCGGCAATTATGTTGATAAGACAATGCTCATTCACGAAATGAATCTTCTGCTCGATGATCCTGGACGCGACTTTGTGTGCGTTAGCCGTCCGCGCCGTTTTGGAAAGTCACTGGCAGAAGATATGCTTTCTGCATATTATTCAAAGGGTGCGGATTCACGGGAGCTTTTTTCGTCTTTAAAGATTTCTCAGTCTGAGGATTTTGAAAAATATCTTAATAAATATAATGTAATTAAAATTGATTTATATGCATTATACACAGAATGGAATACTTTGGCGAATGAAGAAAAATCTGAAAAATCCTTTATTCCTTATGTGGCAATGCTTGTCTGCAATGAATTTAAAAAACAGTTTGCAGATGTTACCTTCCCTGAGATGAATTCAATTTCCAGCTTCATTCAGCAGGTTTATTCAGAAAAAGATGAAACTTTCATAATCATAATTGATGAATATGATGTTATGGTACGACAGCAGGTTCCTGATGATGAATTTGATAAATATCTTTCATTTCTGAACTCACTTTTCAAAAATACAACACTCCGTCCTGCAATTTCCCTTGCTTATATTACAGGTATTCTTCCAGTAGTACGCGAAAAAGTTCAGTCTAAACTGAATACTTTCCACGAATACACAATGCTTGATGCAGAAGCGCTTGAAGAATTTGTAGGCTTTACTACATCAGAAGTAAAAGCACTCTGCGAAAAATACAATTGTAGTTTTGAAGAATGTAAAAGCTGGTATGATGGTTATCATCTAGGCAAATTCGAAGTTTACAACCCGCAGGCAGTTTTTAATGCTGTAACAACAGGAAGATTTAAATCTTACTGGAGCGTTACATCTTCTTATGAAGTTGTTGCAGAAAAAATCCGAATGAATTTTGACGGCACAAAAGATGATATAATTACAATGTTGGGTGGAGGAAGAGTTTCTGTAGATGTTTTAAAATATAGAAATTATATGAACACCTTTTATAGTAAAGATGATGTTTTTACATATCTGATTCATTTAGGTTATCTTGCCTACGATGAAAAAGAAGAAGAATGCTATATTCCAAATCGTGAGATTTATCTTGAATGGCAGCGCGCAATAAAAGAGAATGATGATTATGCCGAAACAAATAAAATCATTTCCGCCTCACGCGAACTCCTCGAACAGACAATCGCTGGAAACGAAAAAGCTGTTGCTGATGCCCTGGATAAATCACACATCCACGTAACCAGCAACCTTAGTTACAACAACGAAAAATGCTTGCAAAGTGCAATCTATCTCGCTTACATCTACGCTCTGAACGGCTACATCATCGCAAAAGAAATGCCGGCCGGCAAAGGCTACGCAGACATAGTTTACATTCCTTTTGATAAAACCAAGCCTGCAATGATAGTTGAACTGAAGCGCAACAGCAGCACAGAAACAGCCTTAGATCAGATTCGCCAGAAGCAATATTTCGACTGCCTGGAAAACTGGCACGGCGATCTCCTGTTTGTAGCCGTAAATTACGATGAAGAAACCAAAAACCACGAATGCAAGATTGAACGGTTTGTGAAATAATCCTGCAAGTTGCACCCTGTTCCCACAAGAATTATACGATAATTTAATCTAAAGGATTTATGGAGAAACAAAATGTCACAAGAATTAATCGAAGATATGTTGAGAGAAATATTTGATTCAGATTTAAATTGGGAAATTAATGAAGAATTTGAATGTTCAGATGGTGATAAAGAAGAGTTTTATACAGAATGTGCTCAAAAAATCTGTGAAGGGAAAATCACCTCTTTAGGGGATATTTCTAACCTTATAAAAGATTTCGTTCAAGATTGTTATCAAGATTATAAAGATATCTTAGGTGACTGCCTGGCAGAAGCTGCTCTGTAAATTTATAATTCAGTCACCTTTAAGTTCAAACTGACTGAAAAGCGTATTATTTTCCTGAACTCGTTTTTTGCCGGCTGCAAAATATTTATCATCAATTTCTATTCCAATAAAATTGCGGTCGGTGTTCATGCAGGCAATTGCGGTGGAAAAACTGCCTGCGGCAAAATCCAATACAGTGTTGCCTGGCTCACAATAGGTTTTGATTAAAAACTCCAGAAGCTCCACAGGCTTTTGCGTAGGGTGAAGAAGTTTTTTTACACAGAGGCTTGGGAACTGTAAAAGATTTGTAGGGTAGCCTGTATGAGATTCGTACTTGCGGCCGGTCTGCTTGTCACGGTTGCCCAGCAACGAGCCGTGCTTGTTAGGTGTAACTTCCTTAATGCCGTTCTCGCGGATTCCCTGGGGATTATAAATCATGCGCTTTTCTTTGAGGATTGCCTCGTGCCCGATGTTAGCCTTGCTAAACACACTGATATTTTCTGTAATTGAAAGCGGTTTGTTTTTTGCATGCTGAAAACCGTTTGCCCTGGACTTGAGCCAGACATAATCATATTTGTAGTTTTTGATATTTGACATGCGCAGTGTTGTAGAAAAAGGTTCCGTACCAAAAAGTGCAATTGCTCCGTTTGGTTTTATAACTCGCTCCAGCTGCTGCCATAAAGGCTCAAAAGGAATTACAGAATCCCACTTGCCGTTAGTCGTGCCATAAGGCGGATCTGTCAAAATAAAATCTATAGAGGCATCGGGTATTTCTTTCATCCGTTCAAGGCAGTCACCATGCAGTAGCGTAATTTCCATAGCAACATTATAATCAAAAAAATTAAAAATTGCACCCTGCTCACATATTAAAAATCAATAGATTTGAATTAATGAATGTCATAAAAGATGCTGAAACAAGTTCAGCATGACATAACAGGAGTTACGATGATTTTAGAAGTAGGACTTAATAAGAAATACGCCATGATTTCGCAGGCTGTAAATGCGGCCCGCGACGGTGATGAGATTTTGATTTATAGCGGCTGGTATGATGACATTCTTTTTTGCGACAAGGAACTGACTTTTACCGGAGTTCCTTTAAACAAAAATGATTATTCAACATATCCAGTGATTTGTAATCCGGCAGAAAGTTTTTCATGCTTCTGGAGTAAGTGCAAGGCTTACAATCTTGTCTTCACTGCAACAGACTCTCTGAATCCAAAAGACCTGAATCTTCTTATGGCTAAAGAAAAGGATTCTTTTGAAGAAGAGGAAGAACTGGAAAAAATGTGTCTCAAATACAGAGAGTGCAAAAAAGAAAGCTACACCTTTGCTTTGCGTGCCGGCAGTCTTTTTGAAAACTGCATTTTCTTTGGAGCCTCAAAGAGCGGAGTTGCCGTTATGACCGATCCGCAGACAGAGCGATGTAACTTTTCAAAATGCGGCTTTTTCTTTAATGGCGAAACTGTTAGCGAAAACTACGGATACACAGATGGCGGCTCTGCAATTTCCTGTCTTTACCCGGAAATAGCGCAGATTGTCATGATTGACGAATGTCTTTTTAAGTACAACGAAAAAGGAATTGAAAGTCGCGGCCAGGCCTGTTTTATTATCAGAAAATCGTTTATTACTGCATGTCAGTCAAGTCCGCTTGTAGCCGCTGCTGATTCACTTATCATCATAGAAGAAAGTGAAATTGTAAATAATTCAAAAGACATAAGCTTTTATGAAAATGCAGAAGTTATTGCGACAGCCTGCAGACTTCGCGGGAGAAGAATATGAATCAGAAGAAAATCAAATGGAATATAGTACTGAACATCAAGACCGTCTGCGACACCGTACATGAAAAAAATCTTAAAATAGACAGGACAAAAAAATACGTTGAGGCTCTGAAACGCCTTACAAATTATTTTGGAGCAGGTGAAAAAGAAGTCTGGATTTTGGGCTTTGCCCTCTGGTATCAGATGACTAATTCTGAAAACGAAATTAAGCTCGGAAGTTTTGCCGAGTTTTTAGGAACTAACGTTCTTTACGCAGCCTCGCTCAATAAAGAATTTTGTAATCTCGAAAAAAAAGGCTACATCAATTATGACAGTATAAAAGGCGAATATTCTCTTACTAAAGAATTGATTCATGCAGTAATGAACAATCAGAACCTTCCGCAGTTATCTTCAACTAACACTTCTTACACAGATTTCATATTTGCAGTGCAGAATAAAATCAACAGTCTTAAATATGAAGAAAAAGCCTGGCTGGAAATTGACTACGCTCTGGAGAAATTGGAAGATTATTATTCAGACCTAACTTTTATAAAAGCCTGTAAGGATAAAATGCACAGTCAGTATGAAAGATATATTTTTTATTGCATTGCTTCGGAGTTTTTATCATATCCAACCTTCAGTACAAATCTGGATCAGATTCTCGATTATTTTTATAAATACAATGCAAAGTATAAGGTTGCAAGACAATTTATGGATGGTTCTCATATTCTTATAAAAAACGGATATGTTGAATTTTGTAATAAAGAAAATCTGAATGATGCGACTGTAAAACTTACAGAAAAGGGCATGAGATTTTTGTTAGGCTCAGATTACGAACTTTATGAGAAACAAATTTCAGATGACGCTGTTATTAAGCCTGCAGATATCCAAGAACATAAGATGTTTTACAACAAAGATAACCTGACACAAATTGAGAGGTTGTATAATATTTTAGACGAGAATAACTTTGAAAGAATTAGAAATCAGCTTTCTAAAAAAGGAATGAGAAAAGGAGTTGCCATAGTTTTATATGGTGGCCCCGGAACTGGCAAGAGTGAGACTGTAATGCAGCTTGCCAAAAAAACGGGTCGGGGTATTTTTCTTGTTGATATTTCTAATACAAAATCTTGCTGGTATGGGGAGTCAGAAAAGAAGATAAAAGAGCTTTTTGATAATTATAAAAAACTTTGCAAACGCTTTGAAAATGAGGGTAATAAAAATATTCCGATTCTTCTTTTCAATGAAGCAGATGCAGTGCTTTCGCGTAGACGTGAAGTAAAGGATTCAAACATTGCTCAAACAGAAAATGCAATTCAAAACATCATTCTGAACGAAATGGATAACTTTACCGGCATAATGATTGCAACAACAAACCTTATAGAAAATCTTGATCCTGCCTTTGAGAGACGATTTCTTTTTAAGGTTCAGCTTCAAAACCCTGATGCAGAAACTAAAAAAGCATTATGGCGTGATAAGCTGAGTTTCTTGAATGAAAAACAGGCACAAAAGCTTGCCTCAGAATATCCTTTCAGCGGCGGGCAGATTGAGAATGTTTCCCGCAAAATCTGCATGGAAGAAATTATCAGCGGACAAAAACCCGGCTTTGATTTTGTGACACAAGCCTGTAAGGAAGAACTCTTTATGCACGAAGGTGAGGGGAATCAAGTTGGATTTTGCTTATAAAAAAATCTGTCACCCTGAACTTGATTCAGGGTCTTTTTTAGATGCTGAAATAAATTCAGCATGACTGCTTTTTATCGAATCTATTTATTTTTTCCCTATTTTCTGATATTATAAACCAATTATGAACATGGAAGCTTTTATTCTGGGCTGCGGGGGAATGCAGCCTTTACCATATAGACATTTGACATCAGTTTTGCTGCGACGCGAGGGTGACCTTTTTCTTTTTGATGGCGGCGAGGGTACACAGGTTAGCCTTAAGAGGCTGAATCTCAAATGGAAAAAAATCGACGCTATTTTTGTTTCTCATACTCATGCAGACCACGTAACGGGACTTCCTGGCATTCTTATGCTTTCAAGCCAGGTTGACAGAACTGAGCCTCTTTACATTTACGGACCTCCGAAAATCAAGGAATATATTGAGACCAGCCGCAAGGTGCTCGACATGTATATAAACTATCCGATTGTCGTAAAGGAAATTACCGCGCCCTGTATTGTGCACACCGGTAAGGATTTTTACATCCGCGCCTTTCCGCTTGACCACACTAAGGTTTGCGTAGGCTATACTCTTGAGGAAGCTGACCGCCCCGGAGAATTCCACCCGGATAAGGCTCGTGAGCTTGGAGTTCCATGTGGGCCTCTCTGGTCTGATTTACAGAAGGGCTTTGAAGTTACAACTCCGGACGGCAAGGTAGTTAAGCCTGCTGATGTTATGGGCGAAAAACGCAGCGGCCGTAAGTTTTCTTTTGTAACCGATACGCTTTTTAAGCCTTCTATTATTGATGAGGTTCGCGGTTCAGACCTTTTGATTTGCGAAGGAATGTTTGAAAAAGAACTCGAAGATCAGGCCAAAGAGAAAAAGCACATGACTGCCGTTCAGGCCGCAACAATTGCCCGCGATGCAAACGTTCGCCGTATGTGCATGATTCACTACAGCCCTCGCTACACCGACAAAGAGCTGCAGAAGCTTTTAGACGAGGCAAGGGAAGTGTGGCCGCAAACCGAGCTTTCCAAGGACAGAATGCATATAGAAATTCCGTTCCAGGATTAGCCTGGCAGGTCACCCTGAACTTGTTTCAGGGTCTAATAACGAGATGCTGAAACAAGTTCAGCATGACATTTTTTATTAAAATTTATGATAGAACTAAAAAGTTTTTCTAAATCTTACTCCTCAAAATCCGCTCCGGCCGCAGCAGATGTCTCGCTAAAAATCGCAGACGGCTCAATTACCGGCTTACTCGGACCCAACGGTTCAGGAAAAACTACAATCATGAAGGCAATCTGCGGTTTCCATTTTCCGACCTCGGGCAGCATCACAATCAGTTCGCCGGACTGTAGCATAGGAACAGGCACAGGTACAAACTCAGTTACCAGCTTCACCACCGACGAAAATCCCGAGCTCTGCATGAAATACACAGGCTACGTGCCCGAAATCCCGCTACTTCCAAAAGACATGCGGGTACTGAACTTTTTGCGCTATGCAGCCGATACCCACGGAATCCCAAAAGAAAAAACAGAAGAAGCCTGCAACCTTGTAATCAAAGAATGCTCTCTCGAAAAGCTGCTTTCAAATAAAATCAAAACGCTTTCCAAAGGCCAGCAGCAGAGGGTAAGCTTTGCCCAGGCAATCATTCATAATCCGCCAAACCTGATTTTAGACGAACCAATCAGCGGTCTTGACCCGGCTCAGATTCTTCAGATGCGCGACTTAATCAAAAAGCTTGCAAAAACTAAGGCAGTTCTAATGTCTACACATATTCTGCAGGAAGTACGCTCACTTTGCGACAAGCTTTATATTGTAAGTGAGGGTAAAATCACGGCCAGCGGCAGCGAAGAAGAGGTTATAAAGCAGGCTGGTACAAAGTCTCTGGAGGAGGCGTTTATAAAATTAACACAAGGAGTTTCAGATTAGTATGGATTGCTTCGTCGCTTCGCTCCTCGCAATGACGAACCTCAACGTCATTGCGAGCCGAAGGCGAAGCAATCCATAAAAACGACCGTCATTGCAAGACGAAGGCGAAGCAATCCATAAAAACAATCGTCATTGCGAGCCGAAGGCGAAGCAATCCATAAAAACGACCGTCATTGCGAGCCGAAGGCGAAGCAATCCATAATTACAATCGTCATTGCGAGCCAAAGGCGAAGCAATCCATAATTACGATAGTCATTGCGAGCCGAAGGCGAAGCAATCCATAAAAACGACCGTCATTGCAAGACGAAGGCGAAGCAATCCATAAAACGGAGTATCAAATATGATGAAAAACGACACAAATACATTCACCAACTTTCTCCTTCATAATCTGAAAAACAGCCTCAGAACTCCGTCTTTTATTATAATTTCGATTCTTTTTGAAGTCTTCGTCACCATCAACTTTTTTATCCGCCAGCAGTTTTTTACCGGTTCCGGAACAACAGACCTTGTTCTCTTTTTCTCCGCAGTTCCATATATCTGCATCATCAACATTCCATCTCTCTGCTATAAACAAAGCTTTAGTATTTATGATGATTTTATTCCGCTTTCTGATTTGTCCCGCCAGACTGCGCTTTTTCTCACAAGACTGATTTTATATTGTCTTCAGCTGATTCTTCTGCTGCCCGCAATTCTTCTTGTAAACCTTTTCGGCGCAACCGACGGCGGCCAGATTTTTACAAGCTTTATCTGCCTCGTTTTTTATGGGGCAGCAGTAATTTCTCTCTGCGGCTTTATTCAGACAGCCTTTTCAAACAAGGTTTCAAGCCTGATAATCAGCGCCCTCATACTTGCCATTTTCAACAGCGCACACCTTTTTGCAGTTTACGTAAATCTACCATCTGCACTCACAAGCCTTGCCCGCAGCCTGAGCTTTGCCTGGCATTTTGATGCGGCAGGAAAGGGACTTCTCGATACCCGTGACCTTTTATGGCTTGCAGGCTCATCTGCATTATTCCTTTTTCTCAGCGATAGCATAATCCAAATCAAAAAGGGAAGGCGATTCAGCAAAAATCTCAAGCTCCACCACATTCTGCTTCCAGCCATCAGCCTGCTCCTTATGCTGAACGGAAGCCGCTGGTACACCCGCATAGATTTTTCAAAAAACAAAACTTATTCTATCTCAAAATATTCAAAGGCACTTATAGACCGTATAGAAAGCCCGGTAAAAATCACTTATTACCGCTCTTCATCAATCGCAAAGCTATATCCCCAGATTCGAGATGTAGCAGATTTTCTCACAGAATACGCTTCGCAAAGCCGTAAAATCAGCCTGATTATAAAGGACCCAGACAAAGACAGCGCCACCCGAACAATGCTTGAAAACTACGGAATTGCAAGCCAGCAGCTTCGCACTGTTTCCGGCACTTCTACAGAATTCCTTACAGTTTATTCTGCAATCGTAATTGAACAGGAAGGAAATGCCGAAACGATTCCTTTTACCATGGCGGCAAATACTCTTGAATACGACATTGACGGACGCCTGCGCCACCTGATTTCCGGCCAGGCCCGTACAGTAAACATTATAGCTGGAAACGGTCTCAGCCTGGCAGATGATTACTCCTATGTAATTCCCTGGCTGCAGTCTCAGGGCTTTATCTGTAATCCACTTTATATTGATGACCCGGCTTTTGCAGAAGAACTCGACAATTGTCAGGGACCTCTGCTTGTCCTCGGTGACAGCCAGATTAATATTGAGCAGGCCATAGCAATTGAAGCCTATATATTAAAAAACAAGGGTAGTGCACTTCTAGCTCTCAGTCCTTATGTTATAGATATAGAAAACTCCTGGTATATTACAGCCGCTCCACGAACAAATCTTATAGAAATGGCAGAAAACTGGGGCTTAAGGTTCCCGCCTCAGATAACAGGAGATCTTTCTTGTGCCCGCATAACTATGTATGCAGATGATAATAATGAAACTCAGCTTTTGAATTATCCTCTCTGGCCAAGTCTTATGACTCAGCAGAATGCACCGCTTGGAATAACGCTTTTCTGGCCCACACCAATAGAGCTATACAAGGAATCAATTGATTCAAAAGACTTTACTGTATCTCCATATTTACTGAGTTCTCCCGCCGCCTACGCCATAGACGAAGACAAGGCTAGTCCCGAAAAGCTTTTTGAAACGAATCCATTTTTACTGAACCAGCAGGGTAAAATGGCAGGCTCAGAATACTCAACAAAGATTTTAGGGGCAGAGCTCCGCGGAGCCCTTCCGGGGCTTTACAATGCAGCAACTTCTGAGAATTCACACATTATCATTATTCCAGACCAGTATTTTGCGAGTTCTCTTATGAACGGCTACATCGGCGGCGATAACGGAGATTACAGAAACTTTGAGTTCCTCACAAACGCCCTCTTAAAACTCAACGGAGAAGAAGAACTTGCGGCCCTGCAAAGCCGAACTTCGCGAGACACAAGCCTTTACAAGGTAAGAGATGCGGTTCAACTCAATACTTTACGCCTTATCACCTTTATCATATTATTTGCGATTTTACCGCTTTTACTCATCGCTATAGGGGTAATTTTGAATGTTAAACGCCAAAAATAGCTCAAATTTCACTAAAAATTCCAAAATACTCATCGTTCTTACAGCAATTCTTACACTTCTTTATTTTTTATCTTTTACAAAAAGCTGCTCATCAAAAGACAGACGCGAAAAAGTAAAAACTTCACTTGTTAATCAAAAATACAGCTCTTCAATCTCAAGCTTTGAATTACAGGATGCATCCGGTTCTCTTATATTAAGAAATAAAGGAAGCTTCTGGACTGTCAGCAGCAGTAACAGCACAAGCACAAGCACAAGCACAAGCACAATCCCCCCGACACTTCCAGTCTCTCCAGAGCGCATCCAAAACCTCATCCAAAACCTAATAACTATTCGTAATTTGTATAAAATATCAGACAATATCACTCAGAATTCAGCCTTTGGACTCACAAACGGCACAGAATTCCACCTTCGCTACAATACACAAGACGCATTTCACGAACTGATATTCGGTAATCAGGATTTTTCTCTTTCTTCACGCTACATGATGACTGAAAAAAGCACTCAGGTTTATGAAATAGATAATTCCTTAGACAATTTCCTCACGACATCAATTCAAAACTGGGCTGAGCCTTTTATTATTTCACAGGTAATTTTTGGCAGAATTAAGGCAGAAGATATACAGCGAACTCAGGTTCAGCAGTTAAATCAGAATCATCTTGGAAAAATATCAGATATCCAGAAGCTTTTAGATTTGAGACATGGTGGCACACCATCTTATAATAACATCAACGAAACAGATGCAAAATCTATTCCAGCTGAAAATCCTCAAATTATCATCAATCTTGAATTAGGAAATAAAAACGAAATTCAACTGCAAATCTATAAATCAAATATTGAAAATGAATTTATTATTCTGGCAGATTATTTCACCCAAAAAGATAAAAAACCTGTTTTTACTGCTACATCTAAAATAAGCAGCTGGACTTACAACAAAATCAAGGAAATTACATTATAAAAAAAATGTGCCGTAACACAAGGCCATAAATGTCCATTCTTTTTATAACACAGGCGCAGAAAAACATGGGCCAGGGCGGCATTTAAAACAGAAATCCAGCCCATATATAAATGTGCAAAGGCAAAAGCCAAAACTCCAAGAACTTCACAAAGCCACATCACCAACCGTGGGTGGCAAGACCTCTGATTAATCAAATCGCCAGATTGCTGTAAGTTCAAATCGCCTGACCTCTGCCTGCTCAAACCGCGAGCCCTCTGCCTTATCAAATCAAATAACTTATCAATAAAATAAAAACGATAAAGAACTTCTTCATAAAATGCTGCACACAAAAAATTCAAAATACAGAACAGCCACTGCAAAATTCCTTCAGGCTTAATAACTAAAATGTCGCTTTCAAAAGCCCCCGTAACTTCTGCAACAAAACGACATAACAGCGAAACTGCAAAAAGCATACCAAAGGTAAATACAACAGGAAAAACAATTAGATGGCGCCATAGAGAATCAGGAATAGAATCAGCCTTTCCTGCCTTTCCTGCCTTCACAGCATCTGCTTCATCCTGTTCATTCCCATAATAAAATGCCAGAATTAAAAGCGCAATTACTGCAAGCAGAATCTGATACCATGGAAAATCCCAGCCTTTAAAAAGTGAACTTGTATTTTGCCCGGCATCAGCTGCCAAAACCAGTGAAGCTGCAAAGAAAGGAGGTATAATAAATAAGAAAACAATAAGCAAAAAGACTACTGTGTCCGATAATAAAGTGTGCTTTTTCATGTTAAATATGTTATATTTATTATAATAAAAAAGAGGGAATTGTGTACACAGTAACTTTTGTAATAATTGTTTTAGTGATTCTCGCTGCTCTTGGAGCAATTTACACAACTTTTAAGACTAGAATTAATTTTTTTATAACTGGTCTTGATTCAGGCTTTTCAATTTCTGAAATTTCACTTTTATGGTCTGCAGCAGAATTATGTAATCTTGAGATTCCCACATCTCTTTTTTATTCTCTTCCGGCCTTAACAAAATGCATGACACAGATTTCAAATCAGACCAATTCAGACGGCTCTCCAAAAAATCAGCTTCTTTTGACAAAACTCTTTAATTACCGTACTAAGCTCCAAAACGAAGCTGATGATAAAAAAGGCATGGCTACTACTCATTCTCTGGAAAAAGGTCAGACTCTCAGAATCATTCTCCCCGGAAAAGGTGTATTTTCATCTGAAATTGTCGGTAACGGCAATTTTCTTGTAATTAATGTTCCAAAGCAGAAAAACCTTATTCCTTACACCGGTAATGAATGGGTCGGAAAAGTTGTAAGCATTTATCTGTGGCGAAAAGGAGATGCCCGCTATGTTTTTGATACTACAGTTACTCAGAGCGGCCTCTACCTTGGAAAATCTGCGCTCTTTTTAAAACATTCTGCAAATCTTGTGAGAACTCAAAAGCGCAGGGCTGTACGTGTAAAGTGTGAAATTCATGGAATGTTATATATTGTTCGGCCGGATACAAAAGACATAAATGCAATTGAAACTCAAAACGGTTTTCGCTGCCGTATAGAAGATATTTCGGAATCTGGTGCACTCATAAGGATTGGCGGAAAGGGAGCTCAGAACGTAAAAATCAAGCTTCAGTTTAATATTCAGAATAAACTTATTCTCATGGTTGGTGTTATCAGAACTGTTGAATTTAATGAATCCATTAATCAGTCACTTTTACATTTTGAATGTACACATATTGATACATCTATGAGAAATGAAATCCTCAAATTTGTTTACAATCTTCTTCCAGAAAATGAAAAAGAAGTTATTGAAGCACTCGAGCAGACAGAAGAAGATGAAAATCAGGCTGAAAAAACAAAGCCGACAGAAGAAGAGTTAAAGAAGGATATTCAAAACAGTTTGGGAACTGATAAGAATAATGAAGCAGGAAGTTCTACAGAAAGCGCCGCAAATGGCTCTATGAATAATTCTTCAAACGCTTCTTCAAGTTCTGTTACAGGCTCTGAGGCAGGTTCGGCTGGCAGTTCAACAGGTGATTCAGCGTCAGGTTCAGCCAGCAATTCGGCAGACAATTCAGCTGGAGCTTCAGCAACTAAATCTGAAAATAAAGCAGCATCAGGAGCAATCACACCACCGGGAATTGTTATACCAAGTGCTTTAGCAAAACCTGCTTCTACTGATGATGAAAATTAAGTTTTGTTATATAATGTTTTTCAGTAATTAATTGAAAGAGGAACAGGATGAAACGTAAGTTTATTTTTGTAATTTTATCTACAGCCACTTTAATGCTCTTTGCACAGACTAACAGCAATCTGGGAAAAAGCTCTTCAAAATTTATTAAAGGAAATATTACAGATAAAACCGCTGCTGTAAGAGAGGCCTCAGAAAGTGAAGCCGAATGGATTACAAATCAGGCTATAAGATTCTGTCTGGAAAATAAAATACTTTTAGGTACAGACCGTGATCTTGACGGACTTGCAGTAGCTGCAATTCTTTCCATTTCTCCTGAAAAAATCCAGAAAAATTCTGAAATAAAAAAAACAGAGCTTAGCCTTAATTTAATTGATCTTTTTTCTCAGTTTGATAAGAGCAGCACTGTTCAAATTGCAGTCTTAAATAAAATTGTTGCACTCAAGGATTCTGTTCCGGTACAGCCTTTTACAAAAACCCTGAATCTTTATCTGCAGAATAATGAAAACGGTTCAATTGAACAGGGAGTTTTTAAAAATATTCTTGTCACACTTGCAGAAATCGGAGATAACGAATCTTTTACAATCCTTTATAAATTTTTATCTGACAGAAAATATCAGGCTTATTATTCAGAAATAGAAACTGCAACTATTGCTCTTATTCCTTCTGCCATGAATGAAGTAATCAGCCTGATAAAAGGGCAGGACATACAGAAAATCAGCTCAACCTTTGCCCTTGTACAAAAAAATTCAAAAATTTCGCAAAAAAATCTCTGTGAGATTTCCGAAAATGTGTTAAATGAGTCTATATTAATAACAGAGAATTCTTCTGGAATTTCTGCTGGTAGTATAGACATGCAGCTTACCGCTCTTTCTATTCTGGATGCGAATAAATGGACTCGTGCTTCTACGCTTGCGCTTTCATATTTCAATCTTTCTAAAAAATTCTACGAAAAAGGAAATATGAATGTAAACCAGTTCACAACCGTTATTTCGTCTCTCAGAAATATTGCCCCTCTTGATGCAGTTACTCCGCTTACCAGCTATCTTGAAGAATTGAATGGCCGGGTAGAATCAGAAAAACAGGTTTCTTCTGAAGTTGCCCTGGCTGTAATCAAAACTTTAGGTGCTATCGGCGACAAGGCTGCATTTGATTCACTGCTTGCTGTAACTTATTTGAACTATGATGAATCAGTTCTGACTGCTGCCCGGGATGCACTGTCAGGACTAAGATGGCAATAAACAATTTAACAACTTATTTTAAGAAACCGGTTTTTATATCTTCATTATTCTGTCTGTTCGTATTTTATTCCGGTATTTTCAAAATTCCAGACAGAACGGCTCCAAAAGCCCTCATTCTTCCCAAAGATTTTTCTGAGGTCTCAGGCAGAATTCTTTCTTCTCCTTCAAAAACTACAAACGGTAAATACTACAGTGCTATGTTCCAGCTTGAAACGGTTGCAGATAAAAGGGCTGTCCGCTCATCTGCCTCAGGAAGATTGAAAATCATGATTCCTGCCGAACTTGCCGAAGCATATTCACCCGGTAAGCTCTCATCTTCAAGTCGAGCAAAGGGAGGAGCTTATCTTTATGAAACAGGTGGCCGTTATGTGTTTAAGGGAAAAAATACAGAAAGCGGCTTTTATATTACAGAATGTAAAAATGCATTCTGGGCTTCATCTTTTATTGGCAGACTTAGCCGATTCCGTGCGCTTTGGCGGCTTCATTTTAAAAGACTTATGTTTGGCTGGGGAGAAGCAGGAGGACTTCTTCTTGCTTTACTTTGCGGCTCGCGCGAATACACTTCTCAAGAAACAGCTGATGCATTCCGGCTCGCAGGCCTTTCGCATATTCTGGCTCTTTCAGGAATGCATCTTTCTATGTTTTCTGCAATTGCAATATTTTTTGGAAATAGGGCCGGCGTAAAAAAATTTACTTTCATTCTTAGAATTATAACACTTATTGTTTTTGTATGGTTTGCAGGCTTTTCTCCCTCTCTTACAAGAGCATTTATCTGTGCAATGCTTACTCTATGCGCTACGATTGCCGGAACTGAAAAACCTGACATGCTTTCAATTCTCAGTTTTTCATTTCTTTTTCAGAGTGCTCTATGTCCACAGGATATTCAAAATGCAGGTTTTATTCTTTCTTATGGTGCACTTACAGGCATTCTCCTTACAGGCCGTATTTTCAGTCGTTTCTGGACTAAGCTTATGCCTAAACGAATTGCATCATCTCTTTCAGCTGCTACGGGCGCACAAACCTTTACAGCGCCTGTTTCCCTCAAAATTTTCGGATCTTTCTGTCCGATTGGAATTATTTCTTCCGTAATTGTTTCCCCCTTAGTTACAGTTTTTATCTACAGCGGTCTTCTGTTAATCTTCATAAGCCTTATATTTCCCGTACTTGCAATACCTAGTGGAATTTTTATAAATTTTCAGTATACTATAATCAACAGACTTGTGAAGCTATTTTCACTTGTACCAAACTTTCATTTATAGTAATTCAAAAATGGAGTAAAAAATTGAAGCATCCCGACTATAATTCACCGGCTGAATTAAAACAGGTTCTCGACGTAAACGGCTTTTCAATGCAGAAAAAATTCGGTCAGAATTTTCTGATAAACGAAGATGCACGCCGCCGTCTTGTAGATGCCCTTGAATTGTCAGAAGGAATGAAGGTTTGGGAAGTAGGACCAGGTCTTGGTGCAATGACAAGTACAATTCTTGAACGCGGGGCAGACCTAACGGTTTTTGAAATTGACCGCGGCTTTGCTTCTTTGATAAGCGGATTTTTTGAAGACTTCAGTAATAAGGGTACTTTCAGAATTGTTGAAGGTGATGTCATGAAAACCTGGAAGAATCAGTTTAAGTCTGCAGGAAAGCCCGACAGATTTTTCGGTAACCTTCCTTATAATATTGCTGCAACAATCATTGCTGATACAATCGAAAATAACGTTCGTTTTGATCGTTGTGTTTTTACAGTACAAAAAGAAGTCGCACAGCGCATGTGTGCAAAGCCTGGCACTGCTGATTACTCTTCATTTTCTGCCTTATGTCAGTGGGCTTATGATGTAAAGCCTCTGCTTGATTTGGCAGGCGGTAATTTCTGGCCAAAACCGAATGTTGACTCCCGTGCTGTTGTGTTTACAAAAAAAGCAGAGTTTCCATGCTGTAAAAATCCCGAGCTTTTTATAAAAATGCAGAGAGCTCTTTTCAGTTCACGCAGAAAAACCGTGCGCAACAATCTTTCACAATTTCTTAAAAATAACGACCTTGCCGTAGCCTGTCTTGAAAAAGCCGGAATTGATATTATGAAGAGGGCAGAAGTCCTGACCTTGCCAGAGCTATTAAAACTTTCTGATGTAATTGAGGATTCAAAATGAACGAAAATATGAGCGGAAGTATCGGTGAAAAAATCAGCATAAAAGAAAATCTCGAGCTTATCAGAAACAGAATTTCAGAAGCAGAAAAAAAGTCAGGCAGAACTCCCGGTTCTGTTAAACTAATGGCCGTTAGTAAGTTTCATCCGGCTGAGGCTGTAGTTGAAGCCTTTAATGCAGGCCAACTTTTATTTGGCGAAAATCGTGTTCAGGAAGCATCAGAAAAATTTCCTCCGCTTATCGCACAACACCCCGAGCTCTCAGTTCACATGATTGGCCAGCTTCAATCTAACAAGGTCAAAAAAGCTGTCGAATTTGCAGACTGCATTCAATCTGTAGACCGCCTTGACTTACTCCGCGAAATTGAAAAACAGTGCGCAAAGCTTGACCGCAGAATCAAAATCCTTTTCGAAGTTCATACCGGTGAAGATTCAAAATCCGGTTATACAACAGAGGAAGCTTTAATTGAATCAATTAAAGAATGTGCCGAAGGAGCTTTTCCTCATATTATACCAGACGGCTTTATGACAATGGCGCCGTTTACTGATGATGAAAAATTAATCAGAAAATCTTTTTCAACCTTACGCGAACTTTCTCAAAAGCTTCGTTCTCAGTTTCCCTCACTACCGCTTACAGAGCTTTCTATGGGAATGTCGGGCGACTTTGAAATTGCAATTGAAGAAGGCTCAACTCTCGTAAGAGTTGGAACTGCAATTTTTGGAGAACGGGATTATACTAAATGAAAAAAAATCGTCTAACTGCAAAAATCCTTTTATTCTCATTTTTGATTAATTTTAGTGTACCTGCCTTTTCTCAGGAAAAAAAAGATACTACACCTAAGCCTTATGATAATGATGAACTTCCGCAGTCTATAAAAGATTTACGCCGTTTTGAAATTATTACCTTGGGTTCACTTCCTTTTGTTACCCTTGATACAACGCTCGGCTATTCAACTTACCGTTATATAAAGCATGATTTTGATTCTGCCTATAAGCCTGATATTTTTTCAAAATCAAATTTTAATCAAAATGAACAGCTTGGAATTATCGTAACTTCGGTCTGCATCTCAACAGGAATCGGTCTTACTGATTTAATAGTTCAGATTGTTAAACGCTCCAACAAAAAAAAACGTGCAAAACAAAAGACTTATGATGATATTTCAATTTATCCGATTTCCGAAGATCCTGATGCAATTGAATTGCCTCTGCCTCAAAAGAAAACTGACCAGGAAGAACCGATTGAGGAGATTGAAGAATAATGCCGTTTTTCAGTGCAAAGGTGCCGCAGGATTTTCCTGACCAGCAGCGACTCGACAAATTCATTGCTTCTCTCCCAAACGGAATGAACCGTTCTAAGCTTAAAAGCGGTGTAAATGAAATTCTTGTAAACGGCAAAAAAGTTAAGCTTTCGCAAAAGGTAAAAGCCGGAGACCAGATTGACATTCAGTGGGAAGACAATATTCCAGATAACATTGATCCGGAAAATATTCCTCTCGATATTATTTATGAAGATGATAATGTTACTGTTGTAAATAAAGCTCAGGGAATGGTAACGCACCCTGCCTGCGGCAACTGGAACGGCACGCTTGTAAATGCACTTTTATATCACTGGGGCAGACAGTCTGTTGAACAGTTGAAGGAGGGGAGCGCTGCTGAAATTCTTGAGAGACGTCGGCCGGGAATTGTGCACCGGCTTGATAAGGAGACCTCGGGAATAATCATAACTGCAAAGAACCGCGACAGTGAAGAATTTCTTCAAAAGCAATTTAAAGATAAATCTCTGCAAAAAGAATACATCTGCATCTGCTGCGGCCGACCAAAACAGCGCACAGGTGATATCAGAACGCAGATTATTCGAGACCCTAAAAACCGACATCGCTTTAAAGCTTCGACTGAAACCGATGACGGTAAGTTTGCCCGAACACTTTATCACTGCATTGCCTGTTACGGAAATTATTCATTGATTCGAGTTCGTCTTAAAACCGGGCGCACCCATCAGATCCGCGTTCATATGAAATATCTCGGCTGCCCGATTCTTGGAGACCAGATTTACAATAAGCCTGACTCAAATTTTCCTGAAGCAACTCTTATGCTTCATTCTGTTCAGCTCAAAATTAAACTCCCGGGAACAGAAGAATATACAACCTTCCGCACACGGGTTCCAGGTCGTTTTCAGAAAATTGAAAAAAAACTCCGTGCAAAATTTTCAAGAGACGTCATTGCGAGGAGCGTAGCGGCGTGGCAACCCAAATAGAAATTCTTAAAAAACCAACAGCAGAAAAACCATTTCTCGTTATTTATAAGCCCAAAGGACTTGCTTCAGCACCTCTGGAAGCTGACTCTTCTGATAATGCACTTTCACAGGCTGTTGAATTATTTCCAGAACTTAAAAATGTACACGGAAAAAAAGAAATTGAATACGGATTGCTTCATCGTCTGGACACTGCAACTGACGGCCTTATGGTAATAGCCGCAACTCAGGATTGTTATGATTTTTTATCTTTAGAACAAAGAGAAGGGCGCTTTATAAAATATTATGAAGCTGAATGTGACATACTGAGCGAAAATGCTAAAGAACTCGGAGGTTTTCCTCCACTTCCTTTGCAAGTAAAAAAAGATTTATCATTGCGAGTACAAAAAGACTTGTCATTGCGAGGAGTGCAAGCGACGAAGCAAACCATTTCATTAACATCCTTCTTTCGCCCCTATGGAGAAGGTCGCAAAGAAGTCCGTCCGGTAACAGAAGAATCCGGTAAAGCAGCACTTTCAAAACTCGGAAAACAAAAGCTTTACACAACCAGTATTTCAATAACAAAAATCAGTGATGATAAGAAAACTGTTTTTGTGGAATGTAAAATCACAGAAGGCTACAGGCATCAGGTTCGCTGTCATTTAGCCTGGGCTGGGCTTCCTGTTAGGGGTGACTTACTTTATAATTCAAATTCAGGCATAAAAAAAGCAGAAAACCTTTTGTTTTCTGCAACTAGAATTTCTTTTGAGTACCCGAAAGGAGACTTGAACTCCTATGTCCGTAAGGACACTTGGACCTGAACCAAGCGTGTCTACCAATTCCACCATCCGGGCTAAAAATGTTATTTAATATTAATGAAAACCGACCTCTTAGTCAATATATGGATTGATTCACCTTCGACTCGCAATGACAACTATATCGTCATTGCGAGGAACGAAGCGACGAAGCAATCCATTTACAAACAGCTGTACAGTCCGATTACAAGAATTAACAGAATCAGAATTGAAACCAGATAAACCCACCACGGAAGACTTGATTCAACATATCTCCCGCTAATATTTCCTGAGTTATTTCTTCCAATTCCAAGAAGTCCTTTTACACCATATCTTGCTTTTAAGCTTCCGTTTCCATTTGAATTATTATAAATCCCTGAACCATGATGGCCAAATCCATCATCAGGATTTACTGCATAGCCGCAGGTAGGACAGCCGTTTATAAAATCTTCATTACTTCCAATTCTGCCACATTGAGGACATCTTACAGAGGCAAAAAATTTACCGCAGGTAGGGCAGGTTCTGGAATTACGAGGAACTTCTGAGCCACAGCTTTCACAGAAAAATTTTGCTTCTTTAGTCTTTTTCTTTTTCATAATTCACATACCTTTATACTTGCAAGTCCGTCAACAATATTTTCAACTGTTCCAGAAAAAGAAATAACGTTATTACCATCAAAAAGACTTATATATTTTAACAAACTACCGTTAGTTAGCTTAGATTCAAGTTCAATAATTTTTTCATCTTCATAATATCTGCCTGTACCAAAATGAATAATTCCAAGCGGTTCATTATAGGCAATTTCAACATTTGTATATAAACGTTCATCTATGATTTCATCATCTTCTTCATCTAATGCATCAGAAATATCAGACTGCTTTTCTATTGTCTCTATTACTACTGATTTTTCAGCAGCTTTATTAACAGCTTTAGAATCATAATCTTTTTGAAATCCTTCGACAAATGAAATTACTCCAAGATCTTCAGCCTTTTTCTCATCATCTTCTGAAAGTGGAGAAGTCTCATAAAGATAAACTTTTACATCATTACCACCGATTCCACTCTGAACAAAGCCTGCAAGAGTTTTCCAATGTCGTGGATATTCACCAGCACTAAGTACAATTATATCAGGCTGAATCTCTTCAATATTATCCAGAGCTTTGATAATCCATCTGTAATGAATTAAATCAAAGCCTTTTTCTTTTAACAGGGGAGTTACAAAATCTATTATTTCTGTTCTATCTGAAATAACGAGTGCTTTCATTTTTTTCTGCCGCCGTTATTTAATTATTCTGTTCCAAGATTTACAACAGTATAATCATAAATCTTCCAGATTCCTTCACGCTGCCATACTTTATAAGTATATCGTTTCTTTTCACTAAAGTTCGGATACTTAAACCATTCAATTACTGTAACACTTCCTTCTGTTGGAGAGTAAGTTGTCTTTTCAATCTGGAAACTCTCTGGAACTGCAACGATATCATTTTCAATTCGAGACTGCATCAAATCTCCCTTGAAAGACTGAATCATTCTTGTACGCTCTTCAGCAGATACAGTAATATATTTTTTCTTAAGAGATGGATTTCTCTGAATTAATGATTCTATATCCATATACAAAAAGTACTGATCCCAAAGCGATTTCTGACGTGCAATAATTGTCTGTTCAACAACCTTATCAGGAGAAATATCCTGAGGTTTCAAAAGCTCAACAGTTTCACTTTTTACTGCAACAAAATTTGAAGAAGCAGCTGATGGAGAAGGGCGAACTTCAAGAGTAAGACGATTAGATTTTAATGTAAGATATTTTGATTTATATAATTCCGGATAAAAGAATAACTCAAGATAATAAACTGACGGATCTTCTATCTTCAAAAAGTTCTTTACATTTTCTACGAAAGAATATTCTTCTCCCTGCTCAAGTGCAATTTCTCGGAAATATACAGTCTGATTTGTAGTTCGTTTTTCAATGATATTTTCGGTCTGCTCCAGTCTGGCATTTTTTACAGTATAGGCATTAAAATCCATACTGAAGGAACGGTCATCAGCAAGCTTAAAACGCAGAGTTTCTGGTCCATTATTTTTGATTGTTACATGAACTAAAACAGGAGCCTCATCTGCAGTTCCCGGATAGTAAACAGTACGGTTGTAATATTTAATTGAGACCTGCGCATTACTAAAATCAACAGTATTTTCCTCTGCAAAGGCTGCCATCTGTCCAAAAACAAAAAGAATTGATATAATCGAAATCAGTTTACGAATTTTCAACGTATTCTCCTGAGTAAAAAGTTTTTCTTTTACTTTATTATTATCGGTATTTTAAAATGAAATCATTAACTTCTATAGACGAAATATTACACAAACAGAGCGAAATCCGCGATACTGCCGCAGCTTTTTTTGATGAAAAAAGTACTTTCCCTTTGAACATTGAAGGCCTTCACGGAAGCCTTTTCAGCTATTTTACTGCAGAAGTCAGCCGCTCAAATCACCTTAAAGCAGTTCAGTCTGCACAGTATTCCGCCTCCAGCAAAGGTGCTCCACAGTATAAAGTTTTTTCTTCTGATTTGATTATTGTCGTTCCGACAGAAGCCGATGCCCGCGATATTGCAGAGGATTTTTCTGCCATTTTTGAAGAAGCCGAAGTTTTCATTTTTCCGGACTGGGGAACAGTTCCTTACAGACCGGCAGCCCGTGGTTCTGTCACCTTTGGTAAAAGAGCCGGTGTACTTTCAAAACTGCTCTCAAAAAAAGACGTAATCACCTTTAAAGAAACTCCCCGCATTTTTCTTTTTACTCAGCGGGCTTTTATGTCTCCAATGCCGTCTCCGGAATACCTCAAAAAGCTTTCTTTCAAACTGAATAAAGGCGATAAATTTGATACCACAAACATTGCACAAAAGCTTGCTGCAATGGGCTACATCCGTGTTCCAAAGGTAAATGTACGTGGAGAGTTCAGTCTTCGCGGTGAGGTTCTGGATATCTTCCTGCCTTGCGATGAACAGGCAACCCGTATTATTTTTGATTTTGATGAAATTGAATCCTTCAAGCTTTTTGAAACCGATACTCAGACTACAACAGGCAGCAGAAACGATGTCCTCATTTATCCTACAAAAGAGATTCTCTGGACAGAAGAACTGATTGAAAAAGCCCGTACTAGGCTGGCGGAATACCAGGCTACAGCCATCAAAGAGGATGGGGCAGGCACAGCAGAAAATGCCGCAGAGGCAGGTGGTACAGGCGAAGGTGCTGACTTTTCCGTACATCTTCCGCTTACAGAAAATGCTCAAAAATACCTCGATAACCTGCTTACAGGCCTTTCCGTAAGCGGTGAAGCGGAAGGCGAGGAGTTTTTATATCAGCTTGTAAATGACCGGCCGCATTCAATTCTTGATTATATAGACGAAAACACCTTTGTCCTTTTTTATAATTATGACAAGCAGGAAAACGCAAAACTAACTATAAACCGCGAGTATAACAAGCTTTACCGCACCTCAAGAGAAGAATATCCAGTTCTTCCACCCGACATGGTTCTTTTAGATTATGAAAACCTCCTAGAAAACATCTCAAAATGTATACTTTTTAGAACACTTCAAAAGCAGGAAGATAAGGATTCTGTCTACCATTTTCAAATTGGGGCAGAACCGGCCCGTTCTTTCTTTGGAAACATCAATTTTATGAAGGAGGAGCTGACAGAACTCCAGAATGCCGGCTGGAATATCTTTATTTTTACAGATAACGAAAATCAGCAGCTGCGAATTCACGAAATTTTCAAAGATTTTACAGATATTCAGGACGATGGAGCAGTTCATCCTGTAATTTTGATTCCAAAGGCTATCTCTGCAGGCTTCCGTCTGCCGGAAGCAAAGCTTTTAGTAATTCAGGAAAATGAGATTTTTGGCCGCCGTCAGTACATACCAAAATCGGTAAATAAGGCAAAATCAAAAGCAATAGACACCTTTGTAGAGCTTAATCCGGGGGATTATGTTGTACATGTAAACTGGGGAATAGGGCTCTTTCACGGAATTGAACGTGTAAAGGCAATGGGCAACGAGCGCGATTATATCAAGCTTGAATATGCTGATAACGAAATTGCCTTTGTGCCGATTGAGCAGGTAAATCTTGTTCAGCGTTATATCGGAAACGAAGGTGACAAACCCCGACTGGACCGAATCGGCAGTAAGTCCTGGGAAAGCCGCAAAAACAAGGTAAAGCAGGCCGTTGAAGACATTGCCCAGAAGCTAAT
The DNA here is from genome assembly GCA_947166355.1 of uncultured Treponema sp. Lineage (GTDB taxonomy): Bacteria > Spirochaetota > Spirochaetia > Treponematales > Treponemataceae > Treponema_D. The sequence continues at coordinate 149,916 of CAMVDX010000003.1, read as the reverse complement.
TGATTTGTATTCACGCCGCCAGGCCTCGGTAGGTTTTGCATTCCCAAAGGAAACCGAATGGCAGGCCGCCTTTGAAGCCGCTTTTCCATACGAAGATACTCCAGATCAGATTACTGTAACCGAAGAAATCAAGGCCGATATGGAAAAGCCTGTTCCTATGGACCGCCTGATTTGCGGCGATGTAGGTTATGGAAAGACGGAAATTGCCATGAGAGCCGCTTTTAAGGCTGTTATGGGCGGTAAGCAGGTTGCATTCTTAGCTCCGACTACAATCCTTGCAGAACAGCATTATGAAACCTGTAAGAGTCGTTTTAAGAACTTCCCGGTAAAAATAGAGCGACTTTCCCGTTTTGTAGCTCCTGCAGAACAGAAAAAGATTCTTGCTAAGGTTGCCGCAGGCGAGGTTGATATTCTCGTTGGAACCCACAGAATCATCCAGAAGGATGTTACCTTTAAGAAGCTGGGCCTTATGATTATTGATGAAGAGCAGCGCTTTGGAGTAAAGGACAAGGAAAAGCTTAAGGTGATGAAAAACAACATCGACTGCCTTACTATGTCTGCAACCCCGATTCCAAGAACCCTTCATATGAGCCTGCTTAAAATCCGTGATATGAGCCTTTTAACAACGCCGCCGCAGAACCGTCAGGCAATTGAAACAGTTGTAGACGAGTTTACAGACGAACGTGTAGCCCAGGCAATAAGACGGGAAATAGAGCGGGGCGGTCAGGTTTTTTATCTGCATAACAGGGTAGAATCCCTGCAGGAAATTCGCCGCAAGGTAGAAACTCTGGTGCCGGAAGTCCTTGTTGATGTAGCCCACGGCCAGATGACTTCCACACAGCTGGAAGAAATCTTCCATCGCTTTAAGATGGGCGGCTTCCACGTGCTCATTGCAACAACAATTATTGAAAACGGAATTGATATTCCAAACGTAAATACAATTATTATTGACCGTGCAGACATGTACGGCGTTTCCCAGCTTTACCAGCTGCGTGGCCGCGTTGGACGAAGCGACCGTCAGGCTTATGCATATCTTTTGTATCCGGAAAATAAGGCTCTTTCTGAAGTCGCAATGAAACGTTTACAGGTAATCAGCGACTTTACCGAGCTTGGAAGCGGCTTTAAAATCGCCATGAAGGATATGGAAATCCGTGGAGCCGGAAACCTGCTTGGGCGAGACCAGAGTGGCGATGTTTATTCGGTCGGCTTTGATATGTACGTTCGTCTTTTGAATGAGGCAGTAAACCGCCTGGCACTCCAGAAAGACTACAAGGAAGATTCCGAAGTTCTTATGGAAATGGAGTACACCGGCTTTATTCCGGACAGCTACATTATCAATCCGCAGATAAAAATGGAAATCTATAAGAAAATTGCAGCCGTTACAGACGATGCAGAATTCGACGCCGTACTTGGAGAACTGTCAGACCGCTTTGGCCCGATTCCGGAAGAAGTTTCAAGCTTACTGGCTCTTGCAGAAATCCGTATTATCTGCCGCAAGCTTTCAATCAAATCAATCAAAGAAAGACAGGGCGAGGTTGCCGTTGAATTCCAGCAGGTTTCAAACATCTCAATTGATAAAATCCTCAAGCTCATTAAGGATAACCCGGGAACAGTGCGCCTGAACGCAAAGCTTCCGAATTACATATATATCAAACTTGGAAAAATCGGACTTAAAGAAAAGTCTGAGTTTATACGCGAAAAACTAAGTCAGCTGGCCTAAAGCGGCTGAAATAGGGGAGTAAATAAATGAAAAAATGTATCCTTTCAATACTGATTACAGCAGGCCTTATCTTTTCCTCTGCCTTTGCAGATGGACCAGAATACCGTGTTAAAATCAATGATAAAGTCGGAATTGGAACCAGCCGTGCCTTTGAATGTGCTGCCGTAATTGCCCATCTTGCGGGCTTTCCAGAATACAACATGGAAAAATCTCATTCTCATGAATATGCCGCTTATTTTGTTCAATTCAATAAAGACGAAAAAGTCCAGATTGCCATCAGATATTTCAAAAAGCTTCATAACACCGGTTTCGGCTATGATGCAGTTGCAAACATTGCAACTTATCTTAATTCAGACTGCCATTCCTACAGAACTTCTATTGATATTGTAGAAGCAAACATACAGAAGCGTTGCGGGGATCCGGAAAAATTCCTTGAGGTAATTTCTGATTTTTATGATGCAACAAAGTTTGATGATTTCTATCAGTCAATGAATTCTGTCTACCAGGAAAGTACAAGCGCCCTGCTGGCTAATAAGGACATAATCATAAAGGGTATAGAAGAATATGAAAAATACTACAGAACAGAGATTAACGTTATTTTCATTTCTGCCTCACCGATAGTTGGACCTTCAAACTACGGTGTAAGCTTTAACGATGGCAGCAGGGAATATTTTGAACCAAAGTATTGTGCCAACTATTTCGATGAAAACCTTCTGATTCACGAATTATCGCATCCTATGTCTAATCCGGTAGTGTATGAGATCTGCAAAAACAAAAAGATCATGAAGCTGGTAAATAAAGACCTTAAGGGCGAAAAGAAAAAAATCTTACAGAGTCAGGCTTATAATAACGCAGAAACCTATCTGATTGAGCTCTTTAATCGTGCAAATACCAATAATATCCTCAAGGGCTTCTGCACAGAAGAGTATATAAAGACTTATATAGAGTATGATAAAAACAAATGCAGATTCGATGAGATAACAGAGGTTACAGAGCTTCTGGACAAATATAGAAACGGTAACTATAAAAATCTTGAAGAATTCAGACCAGAGCTGGAAAAAGGCTTCCTTAAGATATTGAACAATAAGAAGTAAAAAAACGGGGCTGCAGTCGGGGTATATTTCCCCCTAACACCGTCAAAAATCCATTATACATCTTATTATAATGTATGTTCACGCTGGATATAGCGTATTTTGAATATATCTTTTATAAAAATACCACTAGGTATAGTGTAGTGGGATAGGGTATTCCAAAACATTATTATTACAGGAGGTTCATAATGAGTGAAAATTATGAATTCAAGCCTACACGTATGCACCGAAAAGTGGGAGTAACTTTGAGAGTGGATGTGTGCCGGAAGTTGGAAGAGATGGTTGAAACAACAGGTTCAAACCGTTCTGCAATCGTTGCAATGGCTGTCAGCCAATTCTATGACAGAAATAATTCAAGGGGAGGGAGTGAGGTTGAAGTTAAATAAAAAAGCCTTTTTTTCAAGTTTGCAGACCGAAAAAAGGCTTTTCGAAAATTGAAAAAAAATCTAATAACATTTGATTTTGTTATTTGATTTAATCAAACATATAATACCTCACATGACACAATATGTCAAACAAAACAGAGGGTAAAAATCTCTTCGAAATTCCACAAGGAAAGGCGAGGGGATGGAAACTATTGCTCTATCCGGATTCCGCTCCGGAAGACTGGAAAGAGATTCTTGATGAAGCTTGTGTTAAGTATGTCTGTGCATTGCATGACAAAGATAAATGGGATGCACGGGATGAAAAAAAGAACCCCGAACACAAAGCAGGTGATTTAAAAAAAGCTCATTATCACATTCTGCTTTTGTTCGACGGGCCAAAGACATACAACAAAGTATTACCGCTTGCTGAAAAAGTCAATGCAAAAATCCCGTTTAAAATGTTGGATGGAGACCCCAAAGGTTTTATGCGATATATGCTCCATCTCGACCAACCGAAAAAACATCAGTATTCCGAAGAGGTTCTTGAAGCTCATAACGGAGCAGTCATAGACATCTCGAAAGCGGATGATGAGGATGTAATTTATGACGAGATTTTTGCCTTTCTTGAAACTTCAGAAATCCATAATTTTTATGTCTTTCAAAAATATGCAAGAATATCAAAACCGAAGTGGTTCAAGTTTTCCCGAAGCCATTCATATCAGATTGCTTGTCTCATAAAAGCAAAACATGAATTCATTCAGGAACAGGAAAAGCAGAATGAGCAACCGCCGGAAACTGATGTTTCGAAGCTTGTAGCACAGGCAACTCAAGCACAGGAAAACGAGGTTATCGACACGCTGAAAAAGATTTAAAAAAAACGAGGCAAGGTTTTACCCTTGCCCGCGGTGCCCAAGTTAGCGGATTTCTCCGTTGTTCCCCCGGCTAGAGTAATATAACAAAAAAAAATGTTTTATAAAAGGCTAGAGGTTCTCTGCCTCTCTCTTAGTGCGGAGCACGTCCAAGAGAGAGGGCGGGATTTTCAAGGGTGGCAACTCTTGAAACAGGGAGACAAGCAAACTGCAGAGAATGAGCTGACTTAAATCCCGAAGGGATTAAGATCAGCGAGTGAATCTGCAGTGCAGCTTGTCGGGGCGGTAGCCGACAGGCCTTTGCAGACCCCGTCAGCTTTCCACGGAAAGCGATAGGGCGAGATACAAAATGTTGAAAAATCCTTGGGAGTTTTTGACATTTTGGGTATCGAGTTACTTAAAATGTCAATCTTTGATTGACTTTTAAGGTTCTCCTGGCATAAATAAAACTATGGCACAACAAACTTATACCGTGAGTTTTCAGCACGGAACAAAAGTGGCAATCGGCCACAACCGAAGAATCGAAAGTTTAGCCGATAAGGAAGCTCACATAGACCCGAACGGTAAACACGAAAGTTGGAAAGATGAGCCGATTGAAAAAGCTTATGACAGAATCTTTGGCGAAGCTCTAAAAGAGTTTAATAACAAGCAGAAACGTAAAGACCGCCGGATTGAAAGTTACCTTGCAAACGTTCGCAATAATTCTAAACTTCACGACCAATACGAAGCAATCATTCAAGTTGGAAATTTCAAAAATCATCCGGATGAAAAAACTGCTTATAAAATCCTCAAAGAATATTATGAGGATTTCATTAAGCGAAATGGAAAATGCCTTGAAGTCATTGGTGCCTTTTATCATGCAGACGAATTTGGTGGTTGTCCTCACTTACATCTTGATTACGTACCGAAAGCAAAAGGTAATAAAACAGGTCTAAAACTGAGAAATAATCAGACGGAGGCTTTTAAGGAGTTAGGTTATAAATCTTATTATGTTGATGACCTCGAAAGAGGTATTAATACAAAAACAAACAAGCCTTTTCAAAAACTTATTTCTGCAGAAATGCAGTTCCAGGACTCTGAACGTGAAGCCATTGCAAGCATTGCAAGGAAACATGGTTTTGAAATTATGCAACCGAAAAGAAAGCCGGAAGACTACAGTGACAGTAAAACGTTATTACAAACAAGAGATATAAAATTGCAATTTCAACAACTCAAGTATGAAAAAAAAGCGTTACAAGCAAAACGAAAGGAACTTGAAAAAAAACAAAAAGAAGTTGAAGCAACAGAGAAAAAAATTAATAAGTCATATAAATTAATAAAATCCGAACATGAAAGAAATGTTGATTTGTGGAATGAATATTATAAAAAATCAAATGAACTTTCAAAGCGTGAAAAGCAAGTTGAGGACTTTGAAAAGCTTTATTCTGTGTCTGAATTGTCTCAAAAATTCTTAAAGGAAATAGGGCTGGATGAGTCTGTTTTTCAAGGTGTTGAGAACTCGATTATTCAAAAAAAATCAGACGTTTTACCACGCTTTAAGACCTTAAAGCAAAATTGTATAAATCTCTTCAAAATTGTTGGTCAGAACTTGAGGAAGCTGAAAAATAAAATTGCCGGATATGAGGACAGACCGATTCATGAAGTTATTACAGAATTTCAAATAGCCAGGAACGAAGGCTTTAAAACTTACGGTGAATATATCAAAGCTTCACAGGTTGAGACGAATGTTGCGGTGAAGAAATCCGGACGCAAATAGTTTTTTAGACCTTGCGATTTTGCAAGGCAAAATCACAAGGTTTTAATGTTGTTGCAGAGGGCGGGAAAATCGGCCTGTAGATAGCCTAGGATTTAAAATTTCGGGCTTTTATGCCTGTTTCCGTGAAATTACTCGGATGAGCCGTTTTAAGGCTCTCTGTGTGATTTTTTGATTTTCCGTTGGGTAGACAGAACACCCGATATATTACTACGAGTATATATCGGGTGTTCGTTGTTCGTTCAAAACAGATTCTCTTGACAATTCCACCAAGTGGCATTTAATATGCACTTAGGTAGCCCAAAACCACTATTAACTGTTTATAATGTATGTTCTGTCTACCAATAACCAGCATTTTTATGTGGGGATATTATATTCCGCCCCAGCCCATTATTATTTCAGTTCTGCCTTACGGTAATTTACATTCATAATTAAACCAATACAGGTCATTGCCGTAAGCAGCGAAGAACCGCCATAAGAAAGGAACAAAAGAGGAATACCTGTAATCGGCATTATTCCCATTACCATACCAACATTAATAAAAAAATGGAAAGTAAACATACCGAAAATGCCCGCACATATATATGAACCATAACGATTTACGCATTTTCTGATAATATAAAGAATCTTGATAAGAATAATGAAATAAAGTGCAAATACAAGAATACCGCCGAGAAAGCCGAATTCTTCAGAAAGAATACTGAATATAAAGTCCGTACTTTGCTGAGGCAGGAATCGATAATGACTTTGAGTTCCCATAAGATATCCCTGGCCAATTACACCACCGGCACCAATGGCAACCTTAGACTGAATGATATTCCAGCCGGCTCCCAGAGGATCTTTATTTGGATTCATAAAGATGATAAGACGTTTAATCTGATAATCCTTAAGAACTTTACCGAGTACAAGTGAGAAAATCAATGCAAGGGCAATAATCGAAGTAAAATAAATAATCCAGTGAATATAACGCGGTCCATGAAGATAACGGCGGATTACCCAGCCTAAAAGTGTAATAACAAGGAAGGCAAAAATCAAAATCATTCTAAGGCGCATGTTGGTAAGAATTGAAATTACTGCAAGGGGAGTCACAGCAATTTCTGCATTCCATACCGGCAAAATCGCAAAGAAAATTGTAAATACACCGAATAAGAAAACATAACCTATATAGCGGAGCGGAACTCCCGCAATAAAACACATGATAAAGTAAATTGGAAGATATACAGAAGCAGTTCCCAAATCAGGCTGTAAAAGAATCAACCCCATAGGAAGTAAAAGAACTCCAGTAGCAAGAAAAAAGCGTCTTAACTGATTGCCGTTAGCAGTATCATCAAGAACTCTGGCAAGATACAGAATATAAAATACTTTTCCGAATTCTGAAGGCTGAATACCAAACTCGCCTATTCCAATCCAGCTTTTTGCACCATTTACATAACGACCGAAAAGTCTTGTATAAATTAAAAGCAATAATAATCCTATAAAGCCATATATTGAAAGAGATTCTGTACGTCTGTAATCATAGCTTGTAACAAATACCATTATCACAAGCCCTATAGAAACCCAGACAATCTGTTTGATATATTCATTTGTTACTCTAAGGCCTTCTGAGTTTATACTCGAAGAATAAATGAACATTACACCAAGAGAAACAAGAGTTAGGACAACCAGAATGAGAAGATAATCGAACATAGAAAATAATTTGTTTTTCATAATCCCCTCTCCTATTCCTGTCTTCCACGACTTTGTGTCAAATATTCAAAGCCAAGAGTTTTGGTGGCTTCTTCACAGGTTTGATTTGCAAAAATTCCCTGTATTATAATATTCGTACAGTAAGGTGCCCACCATTCCCAGGTATTGCAGGCTTCAACAATTGTTGCAACACAAATGCGGTCTTCAGGAGGTGCATCATACGGAGCATAAGCAACAAGCCATGAATGCCAGCTCTGATTTTCTTTTCTGCTGCTGTAAGGTTCAACTTCAGCAGTACCGGTTTTACAGGCAATCTGAACGATTTTATTATGCATAGGATACTGCGGTGTACCGTCTGTAACAGTATAACGCATTGCTTCCTGAATCTGCTTCCATACATCTTTATCAATAGTTGATTCTGTCAGAACCTGACGTTCAACCTCTTGTATTACCTCTCCGGAAACAGGATCTCTAACTTCTTTTAATACATGAGGTTTATAAATAACACCTTCGTTAGAAACCATTGCAACCATGTTTGCAAGCTGAAGCGGAGTTGCTTCCATATAGCCCTGACCAATTGAACAGGACATTGTATCTCCACCAAGCCATTTTTCATGATATTTCTTTTCCTTCCATTCTGCTGTCGGAACAAGACCAGTTACCTGACTCGGTAAATCAATCTGAGCACTTTTACCAAAACCAAACTCGCGTGCATAAGAGGCAATCTTTTCTATACCAAGATAGTCACGGCCGATAGTCCAGTAATAAACATCGCAAGATTGTGCCATTGCATTTTTAAGGTCGAGCCAGCCGTGACCTGGTTCACGAACGTGACAGTGGAAACGGCGGCCACCATAAATCATTACACCTTTACATTCAATTGCCTTATTTGCAGGAAAGGCATTTTCCTGGAGCATTGCAGCAGACATAATGATTTTAAATGTAGAAGCCGGAGGGTAAGATACCTGAACTGCACGGTTTAGAAGCGGTTTTGAAGAATCATTTACAAGTTTTGCATATTCTTTACCGGCATCATCAGAACTGAAAATATTTGAATCATAATACGGGTATGATACCATTGCAAGAACTTCACCGGTAGCAGGTTTTAAAACTACAGAAGCCCCTACTCTGTTTCCTAGTGCTTCTTCAACAAGCTTTTGAATATCACTGTCTATTGTAAGTACAAGACTCTTTCCCATTTCAGGAGGCTCTACAATAGGAGTATCAGAAATTATTCGGCCATGAACATCAACCGTAGACATTTCACGACCTTCTTTACCCTGCAGAAGAGAATCATACTGTTTTTCAATTCCAGTTTTTCCGACAATACTGGTCTTTTTATAGCCCTGATTATAAAGAACGGTCATTTCATCCTGGTTGATATCGCCTACATAACCAACGATGTGAGAAAGAGAACCGGTATGCTGATAATTACGGGTCGGCTTGGAAACCCATGAAACGCCGGGCAAATCAATTTTATTTTCTGCAATATTAGAAATAACCGTAAAAGGTACATTTGATTTTACCTGTACGGTAGAATATGAACGGCGCATATTCTTGGGAATTTTTTTATCAATATCAGTTTTACTTATTCCAAGATATTGAGACAGCTTAAGTGTTACAGTATCGTAGCGGTCTTTAGGGATTTCACCAGGTGTAATTTCGACTGCAAATGAATCTGTATTAATTACAATTGGAAGTAAAGCATTACGATCAAAAATCTCACCACGCTGAGCAGAAATAACTGTAATCTGACTTGAAATTCGCTGAGACTGAGAACGGTAATGTTCTCCCTGTACAATCTGCATGGAAAAAAGACGATATATATATGCAATAAAACAAAGAATAAGCAGAACGAGAAGTATAAATATTTTTGCAACTTTTGTAAGTCTGTCTTCCGAATTAATCATTGTCTATTGCATCCTTTACAGTTCTGACTGCAAGAGATTTTTTGAAAAAACTTAAGAATTTAAAAATAAAAGGTGAAAGAAGAACATTTTCTATAAATTCAAAAAGAAAATCATAAGAAATTATTCCCGCAATATATATGTGAACATTCGGAAAAAGCAGAGCAAGTAAATTAACCATTAAGGTCTTTGCAATTGTACCAATTCCCACACAAAGCATAGGAAGAACAAAGCCTGAAATGATTACATTCTTTGAAAAAAGTCCATAAACATATCCGATTATGGTACGGAAAAGACAGTTAAAACCAAATGGAATTCCGGTAATAAAATCCAGAAGCAGACCAGAAATAAAGCCAGTTGTCTCCCCTACTATTTTGCCATTCAAAAGTGAAAAATATATTGAACAGATAAGAACGAGGTCTGGTACAATATAAATAAAAGAAAGATTTGAAAGAATTGAAGATTCTATTATTACAGCACACAGAAGAATGAAAGTACTGAGTAAAATTGATTTTGTCATTCTTTTCCTCCATCTGCTTTTCTGTCATTAAGCTCTTTTTGATTAACAACAACTACGTTTTCAAGTCTTGCAAAATCAATAATCGGAATCAGTTCTATGTTCAGCGAAGAGTTATAATCCAGCATTGTGATTTTGGAAATACTTCCAATTGCAATATCCCTCATGTAATTATCGTTTTCTCCAGAGGTTACAACTATATCTCCGAATTTAAGTTCATCAGCAACAGATTTTCGAATATACTGCATTTGAAGCGGCTGGCTCTGGCTTCCAAGTCCGTTTACAAGCCCCAGGTCTCGAGAGTTCTGTATTCGTGCAGAAACCATATTATTAATGTTATAAATCGGCATAATCTGGCTTGTAAAAGTTCCAACCTGAACAACCTTACCTACAAGCCCCTGATTACCATTCTGAAAAGCAATTACAGGCATATTCTTGCGCACGCCGTTTACACTGCCTTTATCAATAGTAAGATATGTAAAAGCATTATCTAAATCACGTGCAATTATCTGTGCAGGAATGTTTTTTTCATCAAGTGATACGGCAAAATCAAGCTGTTCTTTTAAACGTAGATTCTCCTTGCGGATATCAGCATTGGAACGCTGCATTTCCTCATAATTCTCAAGTTTAAGGACAAGCTCATTATAATCTTTTTTTAACTTACGGAGTTCCCCTACCGCATTAAAGGTATCGGCAATTCCGCCAGTTATAAAATGAACACCTTTATCAAGAGAAGAAAAAATTGAAAATCCAATCTGCTTAAAGTTAATTACAAATCCCCCGGAACTAAAGGCAAGCATAAGCCCTCCGATAAGGATGTAAACAACGAGAAGAAATTCTGCAAACTTAATTCTAAACGAAAAATTCGGCTTTCGCGGCATAAAATCCCCCACCCGGAGAAAAACTCAAATTAGTCGTTCAAACTATCGTAAATTGTACGCTCAGAATACATATCCTTAAACAAACCGAATGCTTTTCCGGCACCAAGGGCTACACATTCAAGCGGTTTTTCTACGAGAATAACCGGTACACCAGTTTCTTTTGAAACAAGTTTTGGAAGCTCGCGGAGCATTGAACCACCACCAGTCATTACAATACCGCGCTCAATAATATCTGAAGCAAGCTCAGGAGGTGTCTCACTGAGAACTGACTTAATTTCTTCTACGATTTTTGTAACAGGTTCTTTAAGTGCCTCACGTACTTCAACACTGTCAATTTCAAGACGGCGTGGAAGACCAGTAATGGCATCTGTTCCCTTAAGCTCCATCTTTTCAATAGTCTTTTCTGGAGCGGCATTACCAATCTGAATCTTAAGACGTTCAGCAGCAGGCTGACCGATAATCAGGTTATGAACACTCTTAACGTGCTTTACAATAGCTTCGTCAAACTTGTCACCGCCAACGCGGATTGAGTGAGTAACTACCATACCACCAAGAGAAATTACAGAAATTTCTGCTGTACCACCACCGATGTCGCAGATCATGTGTCCTGCAGGCTCAAAAATTGGAATATCTGCACCAATTGCAGCAGCGCGGCTTTCTTCAATTACTTCAACTTCCTTAGCACCAGCCTTCATTGCAGCTTCAATTACAGCCCGGCGTTCTACATCTGTGATACAGGAAGGAATACCAATCTTCATTCTTACAGATTTAAAAAGCTGATGGCGCGGAATGATTTTTGAAATGAAGTATTTAATCATTTTTTCTGTGCTGTCAATATCTGCAATAACACCATCAGCGAGAGGGCGGATAGCCATAATATTGCCCGGAGTTTTATCGAGCATTCGCTTAGCCTCTGCACCAACGGCTACGATTCTCTTTGTACCCTTCTCAACAGCAATTACGGAAGGCTCGTCAATTACAATTCCCTTATCACGTACATAAATGAGGGTATTACAAGTACCCAAATCAATTCCTATATCTGTTGAAAAACTATCAAAAAAACCCATCAAAATCCTCCCGGTTCTCCAATTTATTTTTTTTAATTTTCAGACATTTTCTGCAGGGCTCCAGGGTGATTAACTTGAATCTTAAGAGCCTTTCGCCACTCAGAACGAGCCTTCACTATATTACCCTGCTTCTCATATATTACACCAATTCCATAATGCGCGTCAGCAGAATTTTCGTTTTTTTTCAAAACATTATTAAATTCTTCCATAGCGGCATCATAATCTTCACGGTCTATATATATAGTTCCTAAAAGATTTTCACTTTTAATTACTATATCTTCATTATCGCTGTTTTTTATGATTCTGAAAAGATACTGTTCAGCTGCATTAAATTCAGAAGCCTTATAATACTGCTCTGCAATAGCAAGCAGCAGTGAATCAGATTCACGAACTAATAATGCTTCGGTAAAAGCCGCTATACTTTCCATTGTCATTCCAAGCGAAGCATAACTAAGACCAAGATATTCTGCTATATCATCTGCCTTATAACCGTTTTCTTTTGCAAGAAGAAGATATTTAACGGCAAGGTCGGCATAATAATGAGTTGTAATAGTATTTTTATAAAAATAAGCACGTCCAAGCATATACTGAAGCTGCGGTATTAAAGACTTATCTGCCTCATAAATGGCAACCCTTATATTGTTGATGCATTCATCCAGATAAGATTGAGACTGCTGTGTATCAGTTTGAGCCTGCGCAAGAAAAAAACAGGCATAACTGTAATATGTAAGTGCTGTGTTATTATAGGGATTATCCTGAAGGAAAGCTTTTCCATATTCATAAACTTTCTGATAATCGTATTCAGCCCATGCTGAACGGATTGTTTTAATAGTGATTTTTCCCTGCTGGTTTTTAGTAATAAGTAAATATGATGAAAATGCAATTGCAGATAGTACTACAGCTATTATTGCAACACGGATAATGTTCCGCAGCAAATTGCTTTTCTTTTTCGCGTAGCTGCTGTTCTCGATACTGTAATTTGCTTTCAATTCCCCACCACTTTATAAAAAAAACAGATGGAACGGTAAGCCGGGTTCTGTTCTCCATACTTCTGTAAAAACAGAAGTACAGTCATAACCATCTATCCGCACTGAATGTTACCATTCAGCTCCAGCGATTTACCCGCAGTATTGCCCGGAAAACATAACTGCTGCTTAATCTTGCTCCGAATGAGGTTTACAAGCCAGTCCTGTTACCAGAACTGCGGTAGTCTCTTACACTGCCTTTTCACCCTTACCTGGTCGTACTCTAACGCAAAACCAGGCGGTACAATTTCTGTTGCACTGTCTGTCACTCACTGGGCTTTACAGAATCACAATAAGTAAAAACTGCAGCTGCCAGTTTGTGCCCGGTTATTACCCGGCATTCTTTCCGGTGGAGCCCGGACTTTCTCTCACCGCCGACCGCTATCATCAGCAGGCGGCAGCGCGGTTATATTCCATCTGTTGTTTTGACAATTAAAAATGATGACTACTCTTCATCCTCTTCGTCATCGTCTTCATCAGAGTCTTCTGAATCTTCGTCGTCTGCGTCTTCATCATCTGCATCTTCAGAATCTTCTGAGTATTCGTCTTCGTCCTCATCCTCGTATTCAGATGAATCGCGATCTTCGTCTTCTGCCAGATCAGGATCTTCATCCTTGAAATCTTCATCAAGACCTGCAAGACTTCCTGCAACACCCATGCTGAGGTAATCTTCTGCCTGATCTTCGCTTACTTCTTCGTAATAAAGGATTCGGCTGCAATAAGGACAGAAGTTGATATCTTCACCTTCGCGAACCTGATTAGCAAAGTTTGCAGGAAGAATCATGTGACAACCTGTACATACGCCGTTTTTTACTGAAACAATACCTTCAGAATTGCGCTGGATGATTCTCTGGAACTTAAAGAGGATTTCCTGAGCCTTGAGCTCTGCATTTTCCTCTTTTGAATAAATATTATTGATATTCTTAGTTACCTTATCTTCTTCTTTCTTAAGTTTTGCAAGCTTATCGTTATAAGAATTAAGCTCGTTATTAAGGGAATCACGGCTTGCATTCAGTTCGCTTTCCTGGAATCTGATAAGTTCTTCTGTATTCTTAAGGCGTTCATTGAGTTCTGCAAGCTCTTTTTCTTCTTTCTGAAGATCTTTACGAAGCTGCTCTTCAAGAGTTTTTGCTTCAGAAATCTGCTTTTCAAGAGCCTCATACTCACGGTGAGTTGTACTGTTTGCAACTCCTTTTTCGCCTTCTTCACGTGTCTTTACAGTTTCTTCAAGCTGAGTTTTGAGCTGAACAACTTTTTCCTGTGTGGAATCATAATTTGCCTTCTGCTCGATAAATTCCTTCTTTGTTTTGTCAAGCAAATCTTCCTGATTACCAAGCTGTTTAGGAGCATCGTTTTTTTTGCCCTCAAGTTCGTATTTCTGTACAAGAATTTCCTGCAATTCTTTCAGATTATCAAAAACTTCTGTTGTTACCATGTATGGTTCCTCATTAAAAATATCTAGTAATATTATAATAAATTATCGTTTTAGTCTATATAATGGATTGCTTACGAGTGGTCAAGGCACGCTACGCTTAAAGCCTTGACTCACTCGTTTTGAGGTTTGATATATAATTATCAAACCTCAATCGTCTCCGCTCACTAGGTCTCAATATAATCTCTAAGACCGTTTGCACGACGCGGATGGCGGAGACGACGCAAAGCCTTTGCTTCAATCTGACGGATACGCTCGCGAGTTACGTCAAAGTAAAGACCAACCTCTTCGAGGGTAAGTGAATAACCGTCTTCGAGACCAAAGCGCATCTTAAGAACTTCCTGTTCACGTGGCGGCAAAGTATTAAGTACAGTGCGCAGCTGCTCCTGAAGAAGTGTGAAAGCAGTCTGAGTTGCTGGATTTTCAACTTCCTTGTCTTCGATGAAGTCTCCAAGGATTGAGTCTTCTTCCTCACCGATTGGAGTTTCAAGAGAAATAGGCTCACGGGCAACATTCTTAACCTGCTTTACACGGGCTAACGGCCAGCCAAGCTGCTGTGCGATCTCTTCGTCGGTTGGTTCGCGGCCAAGCTTCTGCATGAGCTGACGGCTTTCACGAACAACCTTATTAATCTGTTCAATCATATGAACAGGAACGCGGATTGTACGTGCCTGATCAGAAATAGAACGTGTAATTGCCTGACGAATCCACCAGGTAGCGTATGTAGAAAATTTAAAGCCCTTGCGGTATTCAAACTTTTCTACGGCTTTAATAAGACCAATGTTTCCTTCCTGAACAAGGTCAAAGAAGTGAAGACCTCGGTTTGTATATTTTTTAGCAATAGAAACAACGAGACGAAGGTTAGCGTTGATAAGGCGATTTTTTGCCTTTTCCATCATTAAGCGGCCGTATTCAATATCTTTAGCCATTTTCAGGATGATTTCAACGTCATTTTCAAACTCGTATTCAAGACGGTGAAGCTTACGTTCAATCTTCTGAATCTGAGTATAGATTTCGCGGATTTCGTCGGCACTCATATTGAGTTCCTGCTCAAGCTTTGCAGCCTGCGAGCGGATTGAAATCTTGCGGCCAAGGCTTCGAAGCTCTGAAGGATTAGAAATACGAAGCTCCTTCATCTTCTTTTCCTGCTTCTGATGATATTCTTCAATCTTGATTGTAGCTTCACGATATTTCTGTGTAAACTTTTCGAGTTCCTCAGTCTGAATATCTACCTTCTGGAGTTCAGGTATGATTTTTTTACGGAGTTCTACAAGCTGCGGGTTATCAAAAATAGCACTGGACTGGTCTGTTTCAAAGAGCTGTTTTTTAAGAGCCATATACTGCTTCATCTCCGGGAGAACAGGTTTAATGTGCTCACCGTAAAAGCTCTTTAGACGGCGTTTGTCTGCCATTTCTTCATTAATTTCTTTACGTGTTTTTCCAGGTTCGTGAATGTCAATGCGGGTAAAGGCCTTCTGTGCAATTGCAAAGAATTCCGGAATCATAATACCAGAGTTCTTGATTACATCTTTTATGATGTTGTTACCCTGCTCCATTGTCTTGGAAAGCTCAACTTCCTGTTCAGCAGTAAGAAGATTTTCTTTACCGATTTCGCGGAGATAAAGACGTATCGGGTCATCTACACTTGAGTCTTTGTCGGAATTTACAAGTCGATTTTTTGAAGCAGCAAGTTTCTTTTCAGCCTGCTCAATTTCGGCAGTTTCATCATCTGCAGCGACATCATCATCGTCATCATCGAGCATGATGTCATCATCTTCATCATCATCTACAAGCTCGTCTTCAGGCACATCATCTACACCAACAATGTCCGTTTCTACAGGCTCGCGGTTTATGTCTTTAAGCTGTTTTAGAACAGGCTCCATCAGTTCATCAGAATTAACGAATTCCTGTCCAAGATATTCAATTACATCATCCCATGTAATGAACCGTTTTGTTTTTGCAAACTCAACCAGTTTAGCTATTGCAGGATTACTCATTACAAGAGCTTCACTGCTTTTTTCGTCCATAGAAGTATTCACTACTTTTTCCCTAAGCTTTGTACTTGCTTATCAAGTTCCAGTTTTTCGGCAAGAAGTGCATTCAACTGATTCTGATCTTCCTGAGTAACTACAGTATATTCTTTGATTCTTTGCAACAATTTATTTCGCTGGGCATCAAGTTTATTTCTTTTTATATAATTTACCGTGTCTTGAATAATGACACTTACTTTTTCACTCTGATATACACCATCCGAAATTGATCCGGTAATAAACTGAATCAGTTTTTCATCATCGCATCGACTAAGGATATCCCTTATAGTAAAGATTTTTTCAGCAAAGCATTCTTCCAGTACCCTGTACAACTTTCTGGCTGCCGGATTTGTAAAATCTTGTTCAGTGAGCTTAGAGCGCAGAACCTCAAACTGGTTCAGGTCGGCGGTAACAGCAATTAACCCTCTCAATTCTGCATCGAGCTTAATTTGTGTTCCTTGTTCTGTTTGATTATTATTTTGCCGGATATTTGCGCGTTCGCGGGCTTGACTTCGATTGTTAAAATCCCTTTTTACAGCCTCCGGTTTCAGATTAAATGTCTGACACAACTGTTCCAGACATGATTCTTTTTGAATATCAGACTGAAGTGCGTCTACATACTGGAAAAATTCCAGAGCAGCCTTAGTTTTACCCTCAGGAGTGTCCATAGGGTATTTTTCACCTAGTCTAAATAACAAATAATCACTATCTAATATAGCATTTTTAACCTGGGCCGTCAAGTTTTCGGCACCAAATTTTAACATAATTTCTGCCGGGTCTTTTCCACCCTTTAATCTGATGATTTTTACAGTAAGGTCGTGTTCGCGGCAAAGCTTTATAGCCTTCCATGTAGCATTCTCGCCCGCGCCATCCGAATCGAAAGAAAGATAAACCGTACCGCCGGCAACAAAACCAGAAATCATTTTTATATGCTCTTCGGTAAGAGCCGTTCCAAGCGTTGCAACAGCATAGTCCAGGCCGCACTGGTGGTAAGCAATAACATCCATATTTCCTTCACAGAAAATTATAGATTTTTTTTCGCGGATAGCGTTTTTTGCAAAGCTGAAGCCGAATAACGTTTCGCGTTTTTTAAACTGAGGGAGGTCTCCGGAATTAAGATATTTTCGCTGCGACTCATCTGCAGGAGGAATTACACGGCCGCCGAAAGCAACTACCTGTCCGCGCCGGTTATAAATCGGAAACATTAAACGGTCTGAAAAAAAAGAGAACTCCGGATATTTCTGACTGAAAAGCCCGGATTTTGCCAGGAACTCTGCACTGAAATTTTTACTTCTCAGAAAACGAAAAAGCCACTTGCGGTCAGCAGGTGCATAACCGAGTTTGAATTTTTCTATAGTTTCTTTTGTAAGTCCTCGTTTTGTAACATACTCAAGAGCCTTCTGCCCCTGCGGAGTTTCTGTCAGAAAATAGTGAAACATAGAAGCAGTACGTTCATAAAGGTCAATATACTGTTCGATTTCATTAATTTTAGAAGCATTCTGATCGGGCTTGTAGCCGTCCTGATATTTTATGGGAATTCCGGCCTTTTTTGCCAGCAGTTCAAGAGTATCCGGATAAGAAAGCTTTTCCATCTCCATTATAAAATTAACTACGTTTCCGCCTTTATGACAGCCAAAGCAGTGATAGAATTTTTTATCACCGTCAACATGAAAGGAAGCCGTTTTTTCTCCATGAAACGGACAGCAGCCCCAGTAATCATTTGCTCCGCGGTGTTCAAGCTTGGTATAATCGCCCACTACAGTAACAATATCTGTCGTATTGAGAATTGCATCTATTGTTTCGCTTGAAATAAATCCGCCGGCCACTTAGTTTTCTCCTGACATTTCTGCCCTTTCTGAGCTATTTTTTATTTGATTTTGTATAAAGGCTGTGGCTTTCTATATGCTCTTCAAAACTGGTTGTAAATACATGACGGCCAGCTGCAGGGTCAACAATCTGGAAAAAGTAATAATTTGTTTTTGGAGTGTCAGCACTTGCACGTAAGGCAACAAGCCCCGGATTTGAAATTGGTCCCGGCGGAAGTCCTGCCCAGACATAAGTGTTATAGGGATTATCAATTTTTGTATCTTCAATCAGAATTCTTTCCGGATGCGGACGTCCAAGAATTTCAGTGAGAATATATTCAACTGTAGCGCACGAATAAAGACCTATATTTCGGCGAAGTCTGTTCTTGAAAACGCTTGCAATTAACGGGGCTTCATCTTCTACACGATATTCACGCTCCACAATAGAAGCAAGCTTTACAGTATTATAAAGATCTGCACTGTTCATAGCGACAAGAGTTGGAATCTCCTGAATTTTTGCAAAAAAGTTATCAATCATGATTTTTGCAACAGCTTCAGCAGACATTCCTGCTGTAAGAAAATAGGTATCCGGAAAAAGAAATCCTTCACAGGTCTCACCGGAAATACCGCAGGCAGCAGCAAAGTCTGCATTTTTACAAACCGCAATAAACTCTGAAGCAGCGCAAATATTCTGTTCTTCAAGCTCAGCTGCAATCTTAGAAATTGTAAGACCTTCAGGAAGTGAAACCTTTATATATTCCTGCTGACCGGAAGAAAGCACATTTTGAATTTCTGCAATATTCATTGACGGGCTTATATAATAAATGCCGCTTCTAAGTACAAAAGCTGTTCCAGAATCTTTACCATACAAAAATGACTTTAACTTCGGATATCTTGCCGAATAATAAAAAAGCTTTTTATTACGGATAAGTCCGTCAGCTTCAAGCTCTTTTCCGGCTTCAGAAACAGACATTCCGTTTGGAACTTCAAAACGAATCTTTGTACCATCATCAGTTGTTAAAACAGGAGATGCAAGTTTTTTTACTGTAACTACCGCAGCAGCAAATGCCCCCGCCAGCAGAAGCAACAGAATTAAAAGAACAGTCAGAAATTTTTTCATGAGTAAAATCTTTTTACCTCTTCAAGAGACATACAGTTGTAAATGGAATCTTCAAGTGTTTTATAAAGCTGCTCAAGACCTTCCGGAAGTTCTTCCTGTTTTGTTCTCAGAAATTTTGCAAGAACAAAAACTTCTTTTTTAGTGAAAGAATAATCCAGAATATTTATATCTTCATTATCAACTATCATAAGACTATCTCTTGTGATTCCTTAGCCAGATAAATCTCTATATCAGAATGATTTATATACTGTGCATACCATCTTGCGGCCTGAAGAATTGAGTTCAGCTTTTTGTCATCATAAGTAGGTTCATGATGGAAAAGATAGACCTTTTTTATGCCCCAGTAAACAGCAAAATCTACCGCATAACAGAAGGCTGAATGTCCCCAGTTTTCTTTACGGTAAACTTCCTCTACAGTATATTGCGAATCAATTACAATTACATCTGCATTTTTAAAAACACCCTCACCGTAAGACGAATTCTTATAATCAGTGATTTTTAATTCAACATCGGTAGCATACACAAACTTTTTGCCATCATATTCAAAAGAAAAGGCGTAGGAATCACCAGGATGGCACATTTTGTGAGAATTAATCTTTATTCCGTCTATTTCGAATTCTTCATCTTCGTAAATCCGGTTAAAACCAATATTTTTTGCAAGAGTCTTTCCTACTGAAGGCGGACTGTACGGTTCTGCTACCTGACTCCAGAAGTATTTTTCAGCATCATCGTAATGAGAATATATTTCAAAACGGCATTTAGGGTTATACGCATGGTCAAAAAAAGGAAAGCCCTGAATATGATCCCAATGGAAATGAGATAAAAAAACATGATATTTTTCAGGACAGGAACGGGCCTTTCCCATAGGACGTAAACCTGTACCGCCGTCAAGAATTATATGTGTATTATTATTTTGGAGTTCTACACAGGCTGTATTACCACCCGCTGTTCCGAATATCCATGAAGGAAGTGTTGAAATGAATTTAGCCCTGGTTTCCGCATTCTGTAAATCTTCCGGCTTAGCACGCTGAATTGCGGCCATAATCTTTGATTGTATCTGCTGCGGTGACAGAGGCGTAGGAACTGAACCACGTACCCCCCAGAAATGAATATTCACTTTTCCCCCTCATGAACATTTACAAATAGTTTTATAATTTTACTCTATAAAGGTATTTTTTGTCAAAGATTATAGGGGGGAATTTTGAAAAAAATCAGGGCTCCCGCATTATTGCGCGGTTTTGTACCACGAAGCCGCAATCGGGAGCCATTTTTCCACAACTTCGTTTTATAATGCGGAGGTCCTGTGAAAAAACAGATTGCTTCGCCTGCGACTCGCAATGACGAAGTCTCGGTTTGCAATGACGAAGTTTCGGTTTGCAATGACGAGAACTCGGCTCGCAAAGACTAAGGCTCGTTTTGCAATGACGAAGTCTCGGTTTTTAATGACGTGTAAGTTCGGGTTAGACGGGTTAAATAAAAAAAAGTCCTCCAACTGGAGAACTCAAAAAACTGACTGGGGAGTAGAGGACTCGAACCTCTGGAGACGTGAGTCGAGGGATTTACAGTCCCTTGCAATTGCCGCTATGCGAACTCCCCATTATAAGCTGCTTGTAGGATTTGGACCCACGACCCCGAGATTACAAATCACGTGCTCTACCAGCTGAGCTAAAGCAGCATTTATTATGTCTGCTCGACTATTGCGTCGAACGTGTTTCATATATTATAGATTTGTTACAGTTTAGTCAATATCATTCTTTATTATTTTTTAAAATTTCCTTAAAAAACGGAAGATATTTTTTCTGTATAACATTCTTCCAGAGGTATTCATGATGAACGCTGTACGCACCGCTCTTAATCATGCGTGAAATCTGGCTTGGTCTAAGCATTTTGAGCATTATAATTTCTGTAAGCTTTGCAATGAGAACGCCGGCGGTATTGCTGTCATACAGGAATCCGGTACGTCCGTCTACGATTTTATTGAGACCTCCGGTTTTGTGAGCAACCGGAACGGTTCCGTAAACCTGTGCAATAAAATCTTCGAGTCCACAGGGCTCAAAAAAGCTTGGAAGAACAATAAAATCACTTACAGCTGTTGCAAGGCGGACTACAGTCTGATTATAGCCGTTCATAAAGCAGACACGTCCCGGATATTTTTCGCAAAGACGGACAATATCAATTTCAAGTCGAGGTTCCCCCTGCCCTGCAAATATAAAACGTACATCAGGGAAATTTTCAAGAATGGCAGGAACAGCAGAAGTAAGTACAGAAATTCCTTTCTGTGTAGTTATACGGCCATGATAAGCAATATAAATTTCTTTTGTATATTCTGTTGAACATTCAAGCTTTCCGTATTTTTTTATTCCGCTTGCCTTAAAATTATCTGTATTTACGATATTTTGTATAAAGAACTTGCGGCATTTAAGCTTTCCGTCAAGATCATTTTTTTCCGGATCAAACTCAAAAGGAAGCTTAGAGGCATCTTTTAAAACCGGATTATAGCGGTCAAAATCAAAACCGTTTGTAATTCCCTTAATTTCTATATGGCGTGCTGCAAAAATCGGTGCAAGACCTTCGGTTGCCTCTGAATTTGCAGGGTCTGTAAGCTCGCGGGCGTAATCTTCAGAAACAGTTGTAAGATAAGCTCCGGCAGTTGCGGCAATTAAGAAAGGCTCAATTGCCCTTCCGTTCATTGATTTTTCAAGAACTGGTGTTGAAAGACCAGTATACCAGGCAGCTTCTCCAATGCTCGTAAAGCTGTGATGATAAAAAGGTCCTGCATTATGGATTGTAACCACAGAATTTGTCTTTTTAAAGTTTTTGGAGTTTGCAATAAAAGCCGGAAGCATTGCGGTTGACGCATCCTGACAGTGAAGAATCTCTGGAATCTCTGAGCGAGGAATCAAAGAACCATAAGCACAGACTGCCTTTTGAAAAAGCACATCCAGAAAAAGAGCGTCAAAATGGCCAGTTCCTTTTTTATGAGCCGGATTAATTCTTTCTTCATTTTCTGTATAAGTATAAATAGCCTCTTTTTCTTCAAACAGGCGATGTTTTATAAGAACAACATCAAAATTTGCAGTGCTTTTTGCAGTTGTGAAAGAAACTTTTTCTTTTCGTCCGCAGAGTTCTATTTCTGCCTGAGTTTCCAGATCTTTGAATTCAAAAAGAGAATCCAGGCAGGTGCATTTATAAACCGGAATAAAAAGTGTTGTTTTGTGTTTGAGCTCAGAAAATTCTTTGCACAAAGAAAATGTAACATTTTTAACACCGCCGGCTTCTGCAATTCCGGCACATTCCATACTGACTATCCAAATCTTCATGTTATCCTTCCCAATTTGAGAACCTGAAACAAGTTCAGGTTGACTGCGCTAAGTCATGTTGAACTTGGTTCAACATCTATTATCCTATTAAAAATCTGTGTTGTCTATAATTTTCTGATAAAGCCTTGACTCACTCGTTTGAGGGTGCCGTCAGCAAGTTTCGCACTCCTATACGAGTGGTCAAGGCACGCTTCGCTTAAAGCCTTGACTCACTCGTTTTTGAGTGCGAATTATATTTTCGCACTCAAATCTGGTCGTAATTTTTCGGCTCCGTTCAGATATACATTTTGGCGTCCGGCACCTTCAGCTGTATAGGCTGTAAGGAGTACACGAACAACAAGCGGCATACCGCCGTCAATTTTTGCTTCCTGAGCACAGAAAAGAGATACCTGTGAAACATCCAGCCCCGGATTTCCTTTGCGCAAAGCCGTAGCCGGATTCAAAACAGTTATATCATCTGTAATTGTAAACTGAAGTGAAACTATATCTTCAGCCTGAATTTTATTGCGCGTAAAAAGCTCCCGGCACATAAGGCATACATTTTCTGTAATGCTTTCTGCCGTATTTTCTACGCAGACTGCTCCGCGAAATGCTGCAAGTCGTTTTTCGTTCATTTATAATACCTCCGGCATTTCTGCCTGTTCTGCAGCCGGCTCAGTTTTTTCGGCATCAATTCTATTTGATGGATTAAGCTCATCCGGCTGCATGTTAGAAATTTTTCTGTACATATTATAATCCGGCAGCTTTGACGACTGAATTGAAAAAACAGAAACATCAATTTCCGGAAAATCTTTATAAATCTGAATTCCACGCAAAAGTTCTTCACGTCGCAGTGATTCAATTCTGAAAGAAGAATTACCTTCGGCGCGGCTTAAAATATACGAAACAGCATGCTGTGCAAGAGTTCCTGCAGCCCCTTCAAGATAAACAGAAAGATCTGAATCATCAGTTATCTTATTGAGTTTCATGAGCTCTACTACAGCTTCAGGTGAAACAGTAAGAGAAATGTCAAATGTAAATGAATAATCAAAAAGCCCGTCTGCACCATAAACCGCAGCATAAGCTTTTCCCGACGGAAGTGTTCCGCTTACAGTTTTTTGTACATTTACAGGTTTAATATGAAAAGTTTTTAGAGTTGCATTTGTAGGAAGAAGAAACTGCCAGTGCCATGCAAACTCACCGTTTTGAACAGGTTTATCATCAACTCCATTTGTTTTAGATATTACAATTCCGATTGTATCTGGCTTTACCCGGAATTGAGTCCAGCCGATATAAAAAACAACACCTGTAAAAACTGCAAGAATAAAAACACACGCCAGAAATTTCTTCATAGACTTTTACCCGAATTAACAATAATATAAAATGTCGGATAGGCCGACAATGACAGGGAATTATTTTATCAGTATATCAGCATAAGGCAAAAGGCTTCAAGTATGGCTAAAGTCAACAAGACAAGATTCAAATACTCAAAAAAACTACTCTCAAACACACTCACCTACAAGTTTTCCATGACACTGAATCTGGCTATTACTGTCTTCTGCATAATCCTCATAACTCTTTATATAATCGGAAATTACCAGAGTTTTCAGGATGTGAACCAGATGTGGCTGCTTTCAATACTTTCTTATGCCTCAATTTTTAACAGTCTGTTTTCAATTTTGCTGACTATAGAAACCGTTATAAAAATTTTTACAGAAAAGCAGAAATTTAAAAATTTTATTAATATGATTATGCTGATTATTTCAGCTGTGTTCTGCATTTTCTGTACCGGCTCAGCAAATATCATCAGTTATATATCCGAAGGTATAAAATGAATGCAAAAAAAATAAAGATTCCAGAGTTGCTGAGAGAATTCGGCTGTTTTTTCACTAAAGCCGGTTTTAAGGCTTACCTTGTTGGTGGAGCAGTACGTGATATGATTATGAAGGTTCCTGCCCACGACTGGGATGTTGCAACGAATGCTACTCCTCAGGATGTCATAAAGCTTTTTAAGTTTGTCGTACCGACGGGGATTGAACATGGAACTGTTACGGTTCATTTTAAAGGTGCTGAAATTGAAGTTACTACCTTTCGTACAGAAGCAGGCTATTCAGACGGAAGACATCCAGACAGCATAAATTATGCAGCAACTATTGAAGAAGATCTTGCAAGGCGAGATTTTACCATGAATGCAATTGCAGCATCACTTGAAAACGGCGCTGTTGTAGATCCTTACGGCGGACAGGAAGACATAAAAAATAAAATAATCCGAACTGTTGGTGAAGCGCATGAACGTTTTATGGAAGACGGATTACGGCCTATTCGTGCACTCAGATTTGCTTCTAAGCTTAATTTTAGTATAGAAAATCATACATTCTCAGAAATATTCAAGAAAGAAATTCAAGATAAAGCAGCTTCTATTTCAATTGAAAGATTTAGAGATGAATTTGAAAAAATCCTTTCTTCTCAAAAGCCGTCGGTAGGCTTAAATCTTCTGGAAGAAACCGGATTACTTTCGATATTTATCCCTGAGTTTGAAATATGCAGGGGGTGCATTCAGAGCGATTACAGAGCTTTTCACAAATTTGACGTACTTGACCATCTTTTTTATGCCTGCGATGGAGCACCGGCCTCAAAGCTGAATGTGCGTCTTGCAGCGCTTTTTCATGACATAGGAAAACCTGCTTCAAAAAAAATTATTACCGAATCTGTACTTGATGGCGATAAAAATGACGGAAGCAAAAAGGAAATCGAAACTATTACTTTTTATAATCATGAAGTTATTGGCGAAAAAATAACCAGAAAACTTATGACTCGCCTGAAATTTTCAAATGAAATGACAGATAATGTATGTCATCTCGTCAGGGAACATATGTTTCATTATGAGCCTGGCTGGAGTGATGCTGCAGTGCGTCGCTTTATAATTCGCGTACATACTGAATGCATGGAAGACCTATATGACCTAAGGCTTGCAGATATGTACGGAATGTATAACGAGCCTGTAAATGTTCGCTATAGTGAGAGTGTTTCTCTGTTATTAGAACTGCAAAGACGAGTAGAAAAAGAACTGGAAAAAAAGACCGCCCTTTCGCTAAAATCTCTGGCTGTGAATGGCCGAGATCTCATGCAATCGGGAATTCCTGCTGGAAAGGAACTGGGGCGTATTTTAAATGAACTTTTAGATTGCGTACTTGAAGATCCGGAGATGAATGAAAAAGAAATTCTTTTGAAAAATGCAAAGGCAATATATCAGAGAAATCACAATTAAAATGGATTGCTTCGTCGCTGCGCTCCTCGCAATGACGGAGGATGCAGTAAATTGTCGCTGCACTGCGATGTGCGCGATGACAACTTGCTGCAATTATCAACCGAACTTTTTTATCAACTCCTCATGTCCACGGCAGCCTGTTTTTCCATAAATGCGCGAAAGATAGTTTTCTACGCTGCGAAGAGTAAGATTTAATTCAGAAGCAATTTTTTCGTTGTCTTTTCGCTCAATGATTTTCTTTAAAATATTCTGTTCCTGCTTTGTAAGGCTGTCCAGAAGGCTTCTGTAAGTAAATAGAGAAGTGACAAGATTCTGCTGAACATAGCTTCCTCCGTGAACAACTTCATCAACAGCCTTCAAAAGTTCACCTTCCATGCTGTCTTTAGAAACAAAGCCCAGAGCACCATTATCGAGGGCAAGACTGAGAATTCCGGGATTTGTATACATTGAATATACAACAACTTTTGTTTCCGGATATTGTTCTTTTACTGTTTTAAGAACATCTAAACCGCTGTATTCACCAAGATTTAAATCCAGAATCAAAATATTAGGAAGAGCATTTTCTGCTTTAAGCTCCATAAATTTTTCTATGGCTTCATCTTTTCCAGAAGCAAAACCACAGCAAACAAAATTATCTCGTCTGGAAAAGAATTGTCTTATTCCAAGATTTGTTAGAGAATGATCTTCAACAACAAAGAATTTTACTTCCTTCATTTTTTACCTTTTTTACTTATTCAAATATTTTAATGCTTAATCACTTTTTTGTAGTCAGTAAATACGCACAAGATTTTTATGATTTTTTCACAGATTCTGTAAGATCCTCTTTTATAACGGTAATCTGAGTACCTTCACCCGGGTGCGAATCAACAAGCAGTTTAGCGCCTATAAAATCAGCACGTTCATTCATACCGACAAAACCAAAATGATTTCCATCTGTACCACGTTCATTAATTTTTGAAACCTCAAAACCAACCCCGTCATCAGAAATAAAAATGTAAATGCCTTTTGCTTCATCTCCATTTTCGTTTCGAACAAGCAGAGTAACTTCTGAAGCCTGAGCGTGCTTAATTATATTTGTAAGAGCTTCCTGAATTATACGGTAAAGATTGAGATTCTGTTCTTCTGTTAGAAATTCTGAATCAAGCAGATCTGGAATTGTAAGACGAAATTCTACATCAGAATGTTCCCTGAAATTTTGTGCAAGATTTAAGAGATTTGCAGAAAGATCATTTTTGATTACATCAGGAGGAGCAAGGTTATAGCTCATATTTCTTACAGACGACAAAGACTTTTCCAGCATGGATGAAAGTTTTTTGCTGAGCTCAGGATCATTTTTA
This sequence comes from uncultured Treponema sp., assembly GCA_947166355.1. Taxonomy (GTDB): domain Bacteria; phylum Spirochaetota; class Spirochaetia; order Treponematales; family Treponemataceae; genus Treponema_D. The sequence continues at coordinate 122,744 of CAMVDX010000003.1, read as the reverse complement.
TCTTGAATTTTTTCTGAAAGATTTCTGCAGTATCGCAAGTCCTGGGCAATTGTATCATGAAGCTCTCGCGCAATTCTTGCCCTTTCTTCTTCCTGACCTTTAATTGTAAAACGAAGATAACGGTTTGAACTTTTTAGCTGCTTTTTTGATTTTAAATATTGAATCGCAAAGATAATTATAAAAACAATCGCTACAAAAAAGATGATATCAAAAATTATGAAGAAGGTAGTATACTGGTGAACAATTTCCTGAAGTTTTGAAATTTCCACTTTAGCAGCTTCCTGCTGACTGACATTCATACCGTTCACCTAAAGTTCCTCCGAAGGTCCTAATAATTTATAGCATAATATGTAAACCCCGTAGCCTGAAAAGGTAGCTATCAGTCGGTCTGTAATTGAAATAGGTATCTGGCCCAGAATGCAGGAAGCAAAAAGACTGAATCGCTGTGAAACAAAGCTTTCTGTAAACTTTCTGATTGGAGCCATTGAATCTGGAATCTCAAGATAAGTAAAACGGACAAAATCTATAGTTCCGCCAATAAAAATTGTTACAAAAGAAGATAAAACAGAAATCAAAAGTAAATACAAAATAGTTACCATAAGAGTTATTTTAAACTCTTCCTTTTTTCGTGCAAAAGCCCAGGTAACCAGAGTAATTGCAACTCCACAAAGTGAAAATAAGATATTGGTAGGAGAAAAAATGCCCCGTACAAAATAATTAAAAAGGACATCAATAAAATTATAAAAAAAGCCAACCGCTAAGCCCGGCAAAAGTCCCAGATAAAATACAATTGCAACAGTAAAAATTGTATCCAGGAATAAAGGGATATGTAAAACATCAAAAACTAAAATGGACGTTCCTAAATTCAAAAAAATTGAAATCAAAATTAATAAAAAGATTTTTACATTACGATTCATACTTCTATTATAGTCTATTTTGCATAAATCTCCTATAATTATTTTTATGAATCTTGATGATTTAAATGAAGAACAAATGCAGGCCGTTACCACAACCGAAGGCTATGTGCGAGTAATTGCGGGAGCAGGTTCCGGAAAAACACGGGCACTCACCTACCGCTTTGCTTACCTTGTAAACGAAATTGGAATCCTGCCTTCACACATACTCTGTGTTACTTTTACCAACAAGGCCGCAGCCGAAATGCGCCGCAGAATACGCGAGCTCACCGGCGACAACGACACCGGCTACATTTCTACTTTTCACGGCTTTTGCGTAAGCGTTCTTCAGGAAGATTCAAACGCCGTCTCCTATCCAAAAAGCTTTCTCGTCCTCGACAATTCCGACATCAATGCCATGCTTCAGATTATCTACGAGGAGCGCGGCCTTACCCTGCGCCAGATGACCTTTGGCAACGCCCGCGACATGATAGAAATCCGCAAAATCTTTAAGGAGCCTCATTACTACGAAGACCTGATCCGCATGAGCCTGGACGAGATTCACCAGAAATACCTTGACGCCACCCGGGCTGACGACATTATTTTTTACGGCTACCTTTATCAGCAGAAAAAATGCTTCGGCCTCGACTACAACGATTTGCTCAAATTCGTTTTATACATCTTCCAGACAAACGAAGCTATCCGCCTCAAGTGGCAGGAACGGCTCGAGTACATAATGATAGACGAGTTTCAGGATATAGACTGGATTCAGTACGAAGTGATGAAAGCCCTCTGCCCTTACCACAATAATTTGTTCGTAGTTGGCGACCCTGACCAGACTATTTACACCTGGCGCGGTGCAGACATCCGTTACCTTCTGGAGTTTGACAAGAACTTTCCCGGCGTCCGCACAATTGTGATGAACAAAAACTACCGCAGCACAAAGCCCATTCTCGACGCCGCCAATAGCCTGATTGGAAAGAATAAAGATAGAATTAAGAAGGATCTGGTGCCAGGTAATATAGGAGGGGGAAGTCTCCCCCTCGCTGCAACCGAAGCGTCTGCGGTAGTTTCGACAAGCTCAACCACCGCAGCCACTTCGTTTTCCGCTACCCCTTCTAACGGGGGCTCCGCCCCCGTAGCGCCCCCGGTTACATCCCCGCTCCCAGCCTACTACCACGCGAAATCTGCAGAAGACGAGGCTGAGTATATCTTAAAAAAAATCCGCGAGCTAACTGAAATTCCGGTGGTTGAGTGTCCGCAAAGCGGACGTATCGAAACCACCGGAGAAGACGACAATGTGGTTTCGATACGCCCTGCGGGCTACTCAACCACCGGAAAGTTTGCACTTTCCGACATCGCAATACTTTACCGTGCCCACTACATCAGCCGCAGCATAGAAGAGGTCTTCCAGCGCGAAAAGCTCCCCTATACCCTCAACTCTGGCGTGCCCTTTTTCGACCGGGCAGAAATTAAAGACGCCCTTTCCTACCTTCGCATGATTGCCTATAAGGACGACCTGTCATTTTTGAGAACTGTAAATCAGCCAAAGAGAAATGTCGGGGAACGACGCATAAAAGCTCTTAAAGAGTTTGTTGAAACTAAGGGCGGTTCACTGTATGAGGCCCTTAAACTTATGGTAAACGACCCGCTTTTTGCAAACACGACTGCGCAGAAATATATTGATCTCATAGAAAGTTTTTCTGCCTCTTATTCAGGCCGCCAGATTTCAGAGGTTTTCAGCCACATCATGAATCAGAGCGGCTACGAGCTTGCCTTACGAACGGAAGGTAGTCAGGAGCGGCTGGATAATCTTGCAGAGCTCAAGCAGTCAATTTACGAATATGAAACTTCCTGCGGTGAAGAATGTACTCTGGAAAATTATTTAGCCCATGCTGCCCTTTACACAAATGCCGATATTGAATCCAGCAAAAATGCCGTGCGCCTCATGACAATTCATACGGCAAAAGGCCTTGAGTTTCCGGTAGTTTTTATTGCGGGCATGAACGAGAATATGTTCCCAAGCAAAAAGATAGACTCACTCAAGGCTATGGAAGAAGAACGCCGTCTTGCCTTTGTAGCAGTAACCCGTGCTCAGAAAGAACTCTACCTGACTGAAGCAGAAGGCTTTTCCCAGCACGCAGGCGGCCGTTATCCATCCCGTTTTATTTTTGATATAGATAAGCCTCTTCTAAATTACGAGATTGAGCTTCCGCCTCAGCTGCTTACAAAAACCCGTCTTTATATTCAGGAATCAGATTCAATCCTCGCTAAAAAAGCAGAGCTTGCAGACCTTGCCGTGGGCGATACCGTTGAGCACAAAATACTCGGCAAGGGTACAATTCTTTCAATTGATCAGACTGCAGCCATTTACACGGTTCAGTTTGAAAAGGTTGCAACGCCAAGAAAAATGAGCTTTAAGGCGCCGCTGAAAAAAACTAATTAAAAATTATATCAGAAGTATCTATTCCAAGACCTTCGAGAACACTTTTCATATTCTCAGTCGTTGCCCACACATCGGGTTTATAGCCCTTACCTTCACCAAGATAAGTAGATGGCAGATATTTTTTAAAACTGGTATTACCCATATTCAAAAAAACTCCGGTCTGGGGATCCTGAAACTGTTGTACGTTTCCATAATTCTGCATTCCGGCAGAATGTGTTCCTGCAAGAAGAACTTTGAATTTGCAAAGCGATTTGGGAAACATTTCCATAACTTCACCTGAGCTGCAGCTCCAGTTATCCTGAAGTATTACTAAGGTTCCCTCATACTTGCTGCTGTTCAAATAATTACGCAGCTGCATCTGGGGATAATTATTTCCACCGTAATTACTTCTTGCATCAAGAATAATAAAGGCTTTATTTACAACCTTCTCTCCAAGCTCAGGAAAGTTTTTCAGATATGCCTCACTCTGGCATTCATTAAATCTGACATAATAAGCATTAGAAGTTTCTTTTTCAAAATAAGTTCCAGCCGGATCTTTACTTGGAGAAGTTCCTTCATCATAAGAGGTTGGCTGACTATAAGCTAAATCTCCTGCAACAAGCTTAAAATGACAGTCTTCCATATATTTATCTAAAAGGTCTTTTAATTTCTGTGCGGTATTTGCTTTAAGCAGCTTCTTTTTTGAAAAGCCTTTTTTCTTCATATCCGGTAGACCTGCATAATGTTTATCCATTGTATCCCAGATATATGTAAGCTGTTCTTGAGAAAGCTTATAATTACTTAAGTCTATAAAATCAGATGAAAGATAAACAATATCTTTTCCTTCACCCGGTACTGTTTCAAATTTTCCTTCGTCAAGAAATTTTAAGATTTTATCCTGACTGTGTTCTTCATAAAGATTCTTACAAACTCCATTACTAAGCCAGGTATAAACAGTAGTTCCTGTGGTATTTTCAAAAGCTTCAGGAGCAGCAGTAATCGTATAATAAAAATATTTTTCATTATAGACGGCTTCTGTAAGCTGCCATTCTGAAGCGAATAAGATTATACTCCATAAACCAAATAAAATAAACAAAAGATTTTTTTTCATTTTTTTAACTCCTTTTTTTATGCGTAATACTGAGCCTGGGCCTTCCAGAGCTCGCTGTAAAGGCCGCCGGCCTCCATCAGTTTTTCGTGGCTGCCCTGCTCTACAATTTCTCCCTGATCAAATACAAGAATGTTATCGCAGAAGCGACAGCTGGACATTCGGTGCGAAATATAAATCGAAGTCTTATCCTGAACCATATTATCAAAATGCTGGTAGATTTCATACTCAGCAACAGGGTCCAGGGCAGAGGTCGGCTCATCAAGAATTACAAAAGGTGCGTCCTTGTAAAGGGCTCGGGCAATTGCAATTTTCTGAGCTTCGCCGCCGCTTATTTCAACTCCCTTATCATTCATCTGATAAATACTTGTGTTGATTCCTTCCGGCATTATCTTAAGGCGCTCTTCAAAGCCTGCACGCTCAAGGCAGTCTGTTACTTTCTCCTCATCAAAATCTTTATCGCAGGCAACATTCTGAGCTATGCTGAAGGAGAAGAGATTAAAGTCCTGGAAGACAACACTGAAAATCCTTGAATAATCCTTATAATCATAATAGCGGATGTCCACACCGTTTAGCAGAATCTGCCCCTCAGTAGGCTCGTAAAGACGGCAGAGAAGCTTTATGAAGGTTGTCTTACCCGCACCATTTTTTCCAACGACAGCAGTTTTTGTTCCGATTCTGATTTTCTGATTTACATGGCGGAGCACGTAGTTTTCTGTGTTCGGATAGCGGAAGGAAACATCGCGGAATTCAATTTCGAATTCATTGTCGTCGCGCTTTTCAGTCGGGATAGTTCCCTCGTACTGCTTATTTTCAATCTCCATAAAATCATAAAAGTAAGAAAGATAATCAGCTTTAACCTTTATATCAATCCAGGCATAAAAGATTCTTGTAACGCTTTCAACAAGATTTGAATAGGCAGAAATAAACTTGAGGGCAGAACCAATTGAGATAAGCCCGAAGATTGCCTTGAGTCCCACATAAAGATAGCTTACTGCCTGCAGCAGATAATTTACAAAAGCTCCCGGCAGTTGATTTTTATTCATCTTGGTAATCATCCACTTAAAAGAGTCTTCGAGGAATTCAACAATCTTATGCATCTTCTTTTCAATCAAAGGCTGGCTCTTATAAAGGCGCACGTATTTTCCATTTGCGTAATCAAAAATCAGATTATAAAAATATCCGTACTCACGGTTTGTTCTTACGTTACGTTCAAAAAGCTCATGCTGCAAGGCGGCTTCCTTTTTCTTTATGATTGTAGAAACTAAGATGCTGAGGGCAAGCATGATAAGGAGAATCACAAAGCTGTAGCCCTTATTCAAAAAGCCAGGCAGGCCTGTGAGTTCAGCAGCTTTCGGAACAAAAAGCGGCAGCAGCAGAATGATACTGTAGGTGATGGAAAGTATATGCTCTATAAAAGAAGCAAACTGAGAAGAAAAAGCAGCAAAGTCGCCGTTGGAATTCATTCCATCCTGAGCTTTTTTTATCATGTCCAGTGTGTCGCGTTTTTCCAGAATGTCATAATCAATGACAAAGGATTTTTCGCAAATCATCTGGTCTACCTTTTCGCCGATTACAGAACCGTTTACAGAAATGATATGATTGAGACCCCAGTAGGCAAGCGAAGTAAAAGCCCCGATTGAAATCATGATAAGTGCATAGCGTAAGATTTCTTCAAAAGGCCTGTGGGCAACAAGGGCATCAAGAATAAGGCTTCCAAAAACGATGGGCACAAACTTTCCGGTAACACTTATGATATTTGCAATGATGATAAGAGTTATGTGTCCCGGCTGTAAGCGGTGGGTTAGTCTTAAGACTTTTGTTATTGTGTTATTTTTCTTGTTCATAATTTATTCTCCGTTTTATCAGGTTTTAGGTTTTAGGTTCCAGGTTTTAGGTAAGCAGGCGTTGCGGGCGGCGTTTGAGCCCGCAGAGGGGGTAGCGAGCAACGAAGTGCGGCCGAGGGGGTATTCGCAACGAGCGCGAATGCGCGAAGTCTCGAGCGGACTTCCCCCACACTTATTCACTATTCACTATTCACTATTCACTATTCACTATTCCCTATTCCCTCTTCCCTATAATACTGAGCCTGAATGTCAAACATCTCCTTATACTTACCGCCTTTAGCCATAAGCTCCTCGTGGCTGCCGCATTCTACTATGCTTCCGTTTTCCAAAAACATTATGCGGTCGCAGAACTTTGTAGAGGCAAGCCGGTGAGAAATAAAGACCGCAGTTTTGCCTGCTGCAAGATTGTTGTACTCCTCGTAGATTTTGCTTTCGGCAAGAGGATCCAGGGCGCTGGTCGGTTCGTCCAGAATAAGGAAAGAACCGTTTTTGTAAATTGCCTTGGCAAAAAGAAGCTTTTGTGTCTCGCCGCCAGAAAGAAGAATTCCCTGCTCAGAAAAAGTCTGGGTGATATAAGTCTTTTCTTTTTGTGGCAGGCTTTGAATCTTTTCCCAGAGGCCAGATTTTTTGAGGCTGTCTTCGAGCCTGGTCTGGTCGCACTGGCCTTCTTCCAGTCCCGTAATATTTTCTTCGATTGTGAAGGCCATAGGATTTGTATCCTGAAAGAGGACAGAGATTTTATCCTGATATTTATCCAGACCAATGTCGTCAATTGTTTTTCCGTCTACAAGGATTTCTCCCTGAGTCTGGTCATAAAGACCGCAGAGAAGTTTTACGATTGTTGTTTTACCGGCTCCGTTATTTCCAACCAGGGCAATTTTTTCTCCGGCCTTGATTGTAAAGTCCAGATTCTGAATTGTGTTTTTTTCTACATCCGGGTAGGCAAAACTAACATTTTTGAAGATGATTTCGGGAGGAGCGTCATTGAGCGTCGCACGGTCATTGAGCTTGTCGAAATGACCTGTCATATTATGCATGGTGGTTTCGACAGGCTCAACCACCGCATTTTCGGGCTCAACCACCGCAGGAGTTTTTCTCACCTTATCTGGCAGATTCATAAAATCATGCAAATCATTAAATTCGTGACTGGATCTTCTTATATTGTTAAAGCGTTCAGAAAGAGAATAAATCCAGCCGGTAAAGCCGCTTATAATTCCAAGATAAAGGGTAAAGGTTGCAATATCCATCTGACCATCCAGCACTCTTTTTATCAAAATTGAATAAGCAATAAAGTCGCGGCCGAAATTAAAGAAAGTTCCTGAAACTGTAGGAAGATACCAGCGCAGCTGCAGTTTTTTTTCAAGCTTGCCTCTGGCAATAACTACCTCGCACAAAAGCTTATGAAACCAGTTACCAAGCTGATAGATTCGAATATCCTTACCGGCACTTATGTTCAGGCTTTTCTGCATAATGTAATATTTCTTTCGCCAGATTTCGCTGCTTTCTTCGCGCTTGCTGTCGCTGTATTTAATTGCGTGGATTCTGAGCGCAACATCAAACACAAACATGGCAAGAGTCACCACAAGAATCTTCCAGTCCAGCATCAAAACCGCACTTCCGTAAGTTATGATTCCAAAAGTCAGAATAGAAAATTCTGTAGTCTGAATCATAAGATGTTCAACACCCTTCCAGTTGCTGGAAAGTGACTGAGCCGCCTTTCCAAGAATCTTCTGTTTTTTCTGAGGCTCAATATTCTGATAATCTGTCACAAGAGTCTTATGGGCAAAGTCTGCAGTATAGCCTGCAAGTCTTGTATAGGTACGCTGCGCCTGAACATAAGTTCCCATAATGTTTGCTGCCGCATTTATGATTGTAAAAACAAGCAGTGACAGACATATAAGAATCACAAAGTTTTTTACATTCCCCTGTCCGATTGAACGGATTGCCAGAGAAGGAATAAGAGTATTGATAAAAGGCGTTGCAATCCTAATCGCAAGATATACAGGCACCAGAATCCAGGCCGAAGGATAGCGGCGGAACCAGGCCTTTAAGGCAATTCTGATATTTTTGAGAACTCCGTTTTTCTTGTCCTTTGTAGTGTCTTTCATATCACTGACCTCCCTGCAATTACGCATAATACTGAGCCTGAGCATTCCAAAGCTCGCTATAAAGACCGCCGGCATCCATCAATTTGTCGTGGCTTCCCTGTTCTATAATTTTACCTTCGTCAAAAACAATTATGTTGTCGCAGAATCGGCAGGATGACATTCTATGGCTGATATAAATCGAAGTCTTTCCCTCAACCATTTTGTCAAAGTTCTGGTAGATTTCATATTCAGCAACCGGATCCAGAGCCGAAGTCGGCTCGTCCATAATTACAAAAGGTGCATCCTTATAAAGGGAACGGGCAATGGCAATTTTCTGAGCCTCGCCTCCGCTTATCTCAACTCCGTTTTCATCACTGTACTGGTATAGCGGAGTATCCAGACCTTTTTCCATTTTTGAAAGTCTTTCTCTAAAGCCCGCTTCATCAAGACATTTGGTGGCACGGCCCCTGTCATAATCAACAGAGCCCGAAACATTTTCTCCCAGAGCAAAGCTGAAGAGGTTAAAGTCCTGGAATACAATCGCAAAAAGCTTTGCATATTCTTCGTAATCGTAATAGCGGATGTCTACACCGTTGAGAAGAATCTGACCCTCGCTAGGCTCGTAGAGACGGCAGAGCAGTTTTATAAAGGTAGTCTTTCCGGCACCGTTTTTGCCAACAACGGCGTTTTTTGTTCCCAGAGTAATTTTCTGATTTACATGTCGCAGAGCCCAGGTCTCTGAGTTTGCATACTTAAAGGAAACGTCGCGGAATTCAATTTCAAAAATATTGTCGTCCCGCTTTTCAGTCGGAATTGTTCCTTCGTAACGTTTGTTTTTAATTTCCATGTAATCATAGAAAAAGGAAAGATACTGACTTTCCATGCGGATTTTTACAAAGTTATCCGAAATGCCCGTAATGCTTTCTACAAGTCTTGTGTAGCTTGAAACATACATAAGACATTTACCCGCACTTATCAGACCAAAAACTGCTTTAAGACCAACGTAGGCATAGCTTGCCAGCTGCATAAAAGCCTGGGATAAAAAAGGAATAAAGGAAATCTTAATATCCTTATTTATCCAGTTATTAAATTCCTGCTCAAGATTTTTGTTAGTTTCCTCTACCCTTTTAATCATGAGCTTTTGCATTTTGTAAAGGCGGATATACTTTCCGATTGAGTAATCAAAAATCAGGTCAAACCAGTAGCCAAAGTAGCGATTATAAGAAACGTTCTTTTCAAAAAACTGCTTTTGCAAAAGGCTGGACTTTTTGTTTGTTTTATAAGAAATCAAAACATGAAAGGCCAGAACAGCAAGCATAATAAAAAGGCTGTACCACTGATTCAAAAACCAGCTCAAACCAGAAAGGCTTTCTGAAGTCTGAAGGCCTTTTGGAATAAAGAGCGGCACAAGGAGTGCGACAGAATAAACTATAGTTGCCAGCTTTTCGATTATGTCTGCGAGATTATTACAGAAAGCACCTATATCTCCATAAGAGTTGGCTCCTTCCTTGGCTTTTTTTACCAGGTCCAGAGTTTCGTGTTTTTCCAGAATATCAAAATCAATTTCCATAGTTTTGATACTCAGCATCTTGTTGATTTTTTGTATAAGCTCGTGACGCTTTACCCAGTTGATTCCTTCCAGTCTCCAGCGGATTAAAACAAGAAGCGAATCCAGGGCAATCATGATGAGTACAGTTTTAAAAATGCTTTCAAATCTGTCTAAATGAATAAGGCCGTCCAGAATAAGGCTGGTACAATAAATGCCGATAAAAGGCTGAGCCGCCGCCATCATTTTTGTCGTAAGCAGAAAGATAATGTAGCCCGGCACAATGCGGTGAGTAAGGGCTAAAACTTTTTTTACAGTTCCGCGTTTAGGATTTTTATTCTTCATTTTTTCCCTCCCTGTAGTAGTGGCTCTGTATATCAAAAATCTCTTTATACCTGCCGCCTTTTTTCATAAGCTCTTCGTGGCTTCCTTCTTCGATAATCTGACCGCCGTCCAGAAACAAAATGCGGTTGCAGAACTTGGTAGACGCCAGACGGTGAGAAATAAAAATTGCAGTTTTATTTTCCGCCATGCTGTTGTATTCTTCATAAATCTTGCTTTCGGCAATCGGGTCTAAGGCAGAAGTCGGCTCATCGAGAATCAGCATAGGACCATCCTTATACATTGCTTTTGCAAGAAGCAGCTTTTGAGTTTCACCACCGGAAAGAACAATACCCTCCGGATCCAGAGTTTGTGTTATATAAGATTTTTCCTTTTTTGGAAGAGCCTGGATTTTTTCATAAAGACCGGCCTTTTTTAGACAGTCTTCCATGCGCTCTTTATCTGCTTCCGCAACCTCGCAGCCGGCAATATTTTCTGCCACAGAAATTGCAATAGGACTTGTGTCCTGAAAGAGTACGCTTATCATATCCTGATATTTTTCAATTCCAATGTCGTTGATATTTTTGCCGTCAATCAGAATGTTGCCGCTAGTCGGCGGATACAAACCGCAGAGAAGTTTTACGATAGTAGTTTTACCGGCGCCGTTGTTTCCAACTAAGGCAATTTTTTCATCAGCAGAGATTTTGAAACTAACGTTAGTTAGAACTGGTTTGTCGCTGCCTTCATAGGTGAAAGAAACGTTACGGAATTCGATGGAAGGAGCAGGCCCATTTATTCTGGTGGTTTCGACAGGCTCAACCACCGCAGGTTCAGCCCCTTCCACCGCAGAGCCATCCTCATTATGCTCAAACACATCCTTCTGCTTCATAAAATCAAGATATTCATTAAACTGGTGGCTGTCCTCGCGCAAGTTACCGATATTCCAGGAAACGTCATAAATCCATTCAGAAAAGCTTGCGACAAGACCAATGTAAACAGTAAATTCAGCAGCCCCAATCTGACCGGACAAAACCTTATGAATCAAAAGACTGTAGGCAAGCAGGTCGCGCAAAATATTAAAGGCAGTATCAGAAAGAGTTGGATAATACCACTTGAGCTGATACTTATGACGGAATCTTTTATAGATTTGAATCTGCTTGTCATAATGGTGGGCAAAAAGCTTTTTCAGCCCAAAAATTCGTATATCCTTTCCGGCACTGATATTCATACTGTTACGTTCATAATAATTCATCTTTCTCCAGGGCTCAGAAAAAGACTCGCGGTTATTGTCGCCAAATTTTATAGCATGATTACGAATCAGAATATCAAAGAAAAACATTGCAAACATAACAGCCAGAATCTTCCAGTCCAGCATAAAAATGACCGTACCATAACTAAGAATGCCCAGCACTACAACAAGAAACTGCAGAGACTCTTTAGAAACCCCTTCTGCTCCTTCACCATCGCTGTTTACCCCCTGTACAGCCTTACCCATAATCTTCTGTTTAGGCTGAGGCTCAATGTTCAGATAATCAGTATTAATAGCCTTTTTTATAAAGCCCATCATAAAGGTTCCAACGCGGTTATAAGTATGCTTAAGCTGCATTTTCTTTTCACAGAAGAGCTTTATGCCCGAAAAAAGACACATACAAAAAACAGTTATTCCAATGTAATTCAAAAAAATCTTAACACTGCCGCTGGTAATTCCCTTAATCGCCATAGCCGGAATCAGCGTGTTGATAAAAGGCAGCGAAACGGAAATCACGATATAAATCAGCACAAGCGGAATCGCCGTCGGATACCGCTTAAACATAGCCTTATAGACAATAAAGGCGTTTTGAAACATGTTGTTGCGCTTTGTTTTTTCAGCCATCTTCATAGCCCTCCGTAATTTTAGTATGCGCAAAATATATCATGGAAAAAGGCCCGGTTCAGGCCAGGTACACGAAATGTAAAAATTGGTGCATGAAATGTAAGGAGGGGAAAGCCTTCCCCTCGCTCCAGCCCGCTTCGCGGTCTTACGCTACCCCTTCTCCTAGGGGCTTTGCCCCTAAAACCCCTTAAAATCCCTCGCGAGTTTGCTTGCAAACTCGTTAGTGAGCGAAGCGAACGTATAACGCCCCCTCGTTAAAGCGGCAGCATCACCTCAGTCGCGAAAATCCCCGGCTCATTTTTTCGGTTCACGTAGCCGTCATACTTTTCCGCCAGCTTATCAATTCGGCGGAGGCCGAAGCCGTGTTCGCCAAGCTTCGAAGTAACCAGCTCACTTAAGCGGCGGCGGTGCTTTTCGCATGTAGAGTTAGATACAGAAATGTAAAGCTGACTTTTAAAAAGCCCGATGTAAATGCGGATAAATCTTGGAGCCGCTCCCTCTGTAATCTTCTCGCAGGCTTCAATGGCATTGTCCAGAAGATTTCCAACGATTGCACACAAATGCACGTCAGTAATCTTAAGCTCGTCTGGCACTTTAGCCGTACAGTTCACTTCAATATTATTTTTTCTGGCAATGCTAACCTTGGAACTCAAAATAGCATCAAGTCCCACGTTGCCGGTCCTTATGGCAATATCAATAGAATCAAGATCTTTTTCCAGGTTGTCTAAATATTCAGACAATTCTTCTTTCTTCCCCATGGAAAGAAGAGCCTTTATAGCCTGCATGTGATTGTGATAATCATGACGCCAGACCCTCATTGTCTGATAGATATTCTGAACCTCGTCGCGCTGCTTTTTCAGCACCGAGTCCTGAAAATCTGACAGACGTCTGTCATATTTATTTTTGAGAATTAATATTGTGAGAATCACAGAAATAAGGGCAGCTCCCAAAGCCACCAGAAGCAACATTATTAAATTATTCACAAATAATATTATACACTAAGAATTGTAAGATTTCATTAAAAAAATGACAGTCATTGCGAGGAGCGTAGCGACGTGGCAATCCATTTTTCAGATTACATCGCTTCGCTCGCAATGACATTACAATCTACTTCCTGAAAAACTCAATAAAAGCCTCATTCAGCTCTTTATACACCCCGCGGGCAACCGGCAGTAACTCCCCGTTGTCCAGAAGGCAGTCTGTACGTGTAATCCGCTGAACATGAGCCAGATTTACCAAAAGCCCGCGCCTCAGACAGAAAAAGCCGCGTCCCTCAAAGCCAAGAGCCGTTTCTGAAAATCCGGCCTTCCATTCCCGCTCAAAATCCACACCCTTCAAAAACACATAATGCCCGTGTGCTTCAATATAAATGATTTTTTCAAAGCTGATCCTCTCTACATCAGCGCCCTGGCCAAGCACAAAATAATCTTCAGCCTTCGTCTTACGCTCTGCCCACGCACTGTCCAGAAGTCCATTCAAAACCTCAGGTTTTACCGGCTTTAAAATATAGCGAACTGCCCCAACCTCATAGCCTTCAATTGCATAGTCAGGAACACCTGTCACAAAAATAATAACGGAATCACAACCCCGTGCGCGCAGTTTTTTTGCCAGCTCCATGCCGTTCATGTTTTTCATCTGAATATCAAAAATCAAAACATCATAAGGCTCTTTATCTTCACTTTCAAAAAGGAATTGTTCGGCAGAAATGTAAGTATCTAACTGCACAGTACAGCCCGCACCAGCCGCCCATTCACTAACCAGAGAACTTTCAAAATCAAGAATTACTTTTTCATCTTCGCAGATTGCTACACTGAACATCAACTAATTATAAATTTAGCAGGACATTGTTTCAACATTCTGATGCTGATTCTGATGCTGATTTTTCTCCAGATTTTACTCCTTGATTTTCGTTTTCCAGCAGTTGTTCAAAAAGAACTTTGCAGAATATCCAAAGTATCAATTTTTCTGAAATAATTAATTTGTTCTAACTTAAATTATATGTTATAATTTTTTATTATGAGTTCTAAAAAGCATATTTCATTAATGGTCGAGGTCTTAATAGGCTGCGTCGGTTCTGTTTTAATTGTAGGTTTATTTCTTTTCGGATCATTCAGTTTTGTAATGAATCGAGTTATCAAACAATCAACGACAGATTCTGTAAATCAGACTATGGAAACCTTAAATAAAGAAGTTTCGGGAATCCTCAAGGAATATAACGACCTTGTTGTTGACCTTTCAAATGTAATACCTACTCTCGAAAACAGAGAACAGATGAAAGCTGTAATCAAAGGCATGGGAAAAAACATGATGGAAGAAACCCTGCTCTACTATGCTACTTATGAACAAATTTGGGATGGCGGTACTCTGATTTCCCATACCGGCTGGGAAGCTTCTGACGATTTTGATATGCAGTCACGTCTATGGCACAAAAATGCAGTTCAAAATCAAAATAAACTCTGCTACACAGAGCCATTTACAGATGTAAATACCGGAAAAATTATTGTAACAATCAGTTATCGTGTATTGGATGATACAGGAAAACTCATAGGTGTTTCTGCGGCTGATATCGTTCTTGACGCGCTTTCAGAAGCTGTAAAAGACATAAATCTTTCTCAAAACAGCACTGTTAATATCATTACAAAAGACGGACTCTATATTACAAACAAAGATTTCAGCGCCATCATGAATAAAAATTATTTTGATGAAGCTTCCATTAAGTCTTATACAAAATCACAATACCTCGACGGAAAACCAAAGGCCTTTATAGAAGGAAAGAAATTTTACGGCGTAAATAAGATTGAAAATACAGACTGGTTTATCGTTACAGAAGGTCCTTCGTCAGACTTTATGCAGAATTACAGAAAAATGCTTATTTATGTTTTTATGGGATTGATTGTAATTTTTACAGCACTTGTCATTCTTGATATTATAATCTCTAAAATTGTATCACGTAATTTTACATCACTTGTAGACGGCTGTGGTTATATTGCAAACGGTGACTTTACAAAAAAATATCCGGATTATACAACAAAAGAAGCCTCTTTGCTCTCACAGGGCTTTAATGATTTTTCAGAAAATATCAGCGGGCTCGTTACCACAATCAAAACTTCTTCAAATGCAGTTCAGGATATTGCAGACCAGCTTACGAATAATACAAAAGAAATTACAGATTCTGTCTCTAAAACAGAAAATGCAATTAATGGAATGAATGAAACTCTTACAACACAGGGAAACATAATCAACACAGTAAACGATGCAGTTGAACAGGTTGCTCATAAAACAGATTCACTTAATTCCGAAATTGATACCCAGAACTCCCTCATTATTTCCTCTTCCGAAAATATCGAAACAATTATGAAGAGCTTCTTTGATATAACAAAGAATACAGAATCTATGTCTTCTAAAGTTGGCGGTATTGTTGAATCTTCTAATACAAATGTTTCAGCCCTCAGAAAATCAGTTGAACAGATTCAGGAAGTTCAGGCAGAATCAGGCGCATTGCTTGAAATGAATAAAGTAATTTCTTCTGTTGCAAGTCAAACAAACCTTCTTGCAATGAACGCAGCTATTGAAGCAGCCCATGCAGGTGAAAGTGGAAAGGGCTTTGCTGTTGTTGCAGACGAAATCCGTAAGCTTGCAGAAACAACCAGTAAGCAGGCAAAAGATTCCAGTGTTTCGCTTAAAGCAATTCAGGGTAAAATTAATGAAATTTCTACTTCTTCCCTTTCTGTGGAAAATTCATTTGAGGACACAATCAGTCAGATTCAGGATTTCAACACACAAATGGCTTCGCTCTCAAATACTATTTCTGAACAGGGAACAAGAGCTGAACAGATTCTCAGTTCGCTTTCTGATATTAAGAAGAGTTGTGCAAATGTAAAAGAAAGTGCACAGGTTATTTCTTCAGGAACAAATCAAGTTTCACAAAACTGTAGAAATCTTTCACAGATTCAGAGTGAAGTTGATTCCGGAATTCATTCGTGCGATTCTGCATCAAAGGTACTTGTACAGACTTCTAAGAGTATGGGGCATATTTCTACCCTTGCTCAAGAGTCTGTAGGTCAGCTAACAGATGCTGTAAGTTCATTTAAGATTTCAGAATAGTCAGCTTATCCTCAAAAAAAGAGGGGCTGTCCTTAAAGTTGAAAACTATCAACAAAGGACAGCCCTTTTAGTTAGATTTCCATATTCATAACTGTTCTAACTTCATTCAATGTCTGAATACCTATTTCTCGGGCGCGGGCTGCACCGTCAAGTAATACTTTTCTGATATAGTCAGGTGATGCCTCCAGACGGGCACGCTCTTCGCGCAATGGACGGAGCTTTTCGTTGAGTGCTTCTGTGAGAGTTGCTTTAAGCATTCCGCCGCCACCGTCACCAATTCTAGCCGCAATAGCAGTCGGCTCTTCACCGGTACAAAGCGAAATCAGCATAAGAAGGTTTGCAACTTCAGGACGGTTTACAGGATCATAAGTAATGTTGCGATCCTGGTCTGTTTTTGCCTTTTTAATGAGTTTTGCAGTTTCATCTTCTGTAGCGCTAAGCATTACAGCATTTCCGCGGCTCTTAGACATTTTCTGTCCGCCATCCAATCCAAGAATCATTGGAGTTTTAGAAAGCAGAGCCTGAGGTTCCGGGAATACAGGTTCTTTTCCCATATCTGTACAGAACTTCTTGTTGAAGCGGCTGGCAATTGTACGGGTCATTTCAAGGTGTGGAAGCTGATCTTTTCCAACAGGAACTACATTTCCCTTGCAGAAAAGAATATCGCATGCCTGATGAACAGGATATGTATACATTCCGGCATTTACATTTTTAAGACCGGCACTTTCAATTTCTTCTTTTACAGTCGGATTGCGGCTGAGTTCGGCATTACTTACAAGTGTAAGGAATGGAATCATCAACTGATTACACTCAGGCACATAGCTGTGAGGATAAATAATTACATCCTGCTTTTCAGGATTGATTCCCGCAGCAAGATAGTCAATTACAAGCTGCTTTGTATTCTGGCTGATTTTATCAAAGGCATCGTGGTCTGTAAGCACCTGATAGTCCGCAATAAGAATCATTGTAGGAACGCCAAGATTTGCAAGACGAACTCTATTCTGTAATGAACCAAAATAGTGGCCGATATGCAAAAGGCCTGTTGGACGGTCGCCAGTAAGAACGCGGTATTTTTTAGGATTTTTAATCAAGTCTTCTTCAATTTTTCGGCTGCGCTCAATAGCGGCCTCAAAACTCTTGTTTATGTCAGTATACTGAATTTCTTCACTCATTTTGTTATCCTTATTCACAAATTATATTATGGTTATTATAAAGAGAAACAGGCATTATATCAATAAAGCTGTTCTATAAAAAAAAGCTAAAAGCTATTAGCTATTAGCTTTTATAGATTGCTTCGTCTTCGACTCGCAATGACGATGGATTTTGACTTAACCTCATATTCTGATTATAATAAAAATTGTGAATGCAATAGACGTGTTTCAGGATTGGTTAAACGATTACCTGAATTTTGAACATAACCCAAAAAAAGAAATCTTTTGGCTCGATACCATTGATTACCTCTGTAAGCGTTTTGACAATCCGCAGGATTATGCTCCATGTATTCATATCGCCGGCTCTAAAGGCAAGGGCTCTGTTTCGCGCATGATTTCATGTATTCTTGACGAAGCAGGATACAATGTTGGTCTCTACACTTCTCCACATATTACCGACTTCCGTGAACGAATCTGCACTCCAACCGGATTTTTTTCAGAAGAGATTTATGAGCAGACTGTAAAGGAGCTCATGCCGAATATTGATTCTATTATTCCAGAAAATCTTCCCGCAGAACGACCGCTTACCTGGTTTGAGCTTGTTACGCTTTATGCCTTTTTGTGCTTCCGTAATGCAAAGGTTGACTGGTCTGTTTTTGAGGTCGGACTTGGCGGTCGCCTTGATGCTACAAACGTTATCCGTCCAAAAATCTGTTGTATTACGCCGATTGAACTTGAACATACCGAGTTCCTCGGTGATACCCTCGAAAAAATAGCAGCAGAAAAAGCCGGCATCATAAAAAACTGTACTCCGGTTATTCTTGCACGTCAGCAGACTGAAAGTGTAAAAATCGTGCTGCGAGAAAAGGCAATTACACGCCATGCCCCTTATTATTTTGTAGAAGATTATATAAGCCACGCATACTATCACTTCAATGCTGAACCAAAAAAGATGTTTATACATTTTGAAAGTGAACTTTTTAATCGCCCGATTGAAACTCAGATTCAGCTGCTTGGAAAAGCTCAGGCTCAGAATGCAGCAATGGCCGCTATAACAATCAAAAAGATTATGCCAAACCTCGACGAAGGCATTATTGAACGCGGACTTGCCAAAGCAAAACTGCCTGGTCGTTTTGAAATTCTGGAAAAAGTATCTGGATATGAAGAAATTCCTGCAGTAATTCTGGACGGAGCGCATACTCTCAACAGCATAAGGCTTACTATTGATACACTAAATAAAATTTACGGAGAACGTAAGGTTTCGCTGCTTTTTGCCTGTGCTGCCGATAAGGATGTAAAAGATATTTCAATGCTGTTCCGTTATCGTTTTGAACACGTTTATGTTACAAGACCCGGAGACCGCAAGCAGTCAGATTTAAAAGGTGAAATTGAAGCTTTCACTCACGCAGAAATTAAGTTTACAGCCGACGCAGATTATAAGATGATGATTAAAAAGGCTTTTGAAGAGTCTGCCGAAAACGGAAACATACTTTTAGTCACCGGTTCCTTTTATTTAGTGTCTGAAGTAAAAGAATTTTTGAAATCTTAAAAATGTAAATTGTCACACGGATTGAGGCATGATAATGAAATGACATATCTCAAAACAAGTATGTCAAGGCTTTAAGCGAAGCGTGCCTTTACATACTTGTATTCGAAATGACTACGTCATTTCCTTTTTTTATATTTAAAAATATATTATCCGTGTGAAATCCGTGTGACCTTATTTCACTTCCCTGCGCACTCTTTTACTCAACGCAGTTAATACTTCATACGAAATCGTATTTCCAAGCTTTGCTAAATCTTCCGCTGTATTCAGCGCTCCGCTTTCCTCTGGACCAAAAATAACAGCCCTATCCCAAAGCTTTACATCAGGATTATCTTTACCGATTTCGACCATGCACTGATCCATGCAGATTCTTCCGCGAACCGGATAATTTTTGCCATTAATTGTTACTTCCAGCCCTGGAGAAAAACGTCGAAGCAGGCCATCAGCATAGCCAATAGGCAAAACTGCAATGTCGGTCTCTTCCGGGGCTACCCATGTACGTCCATAAGAAACCGACTTTCCTGCAGGAAAATGTCTGATTGCAACAACCTTTGTTTCAAGAGCAAGAACCGGCTTTATATCAAAATGGCGACCCGTTTTTTCAAGATATTCCTTAGTAATTTCATCAGGATAGTAGCCGTAGGTAATGATTCCTGGTCTAACCATATCAAACTGCATATCTTCATCATTCAAAAGTGCCGCACTGGCTCCGCAGGAACAGATACCAGGCTCGATGCCGCGCGATTTTACACCTGCAACAGCCTGCTTAAAAGCCGCAAACTGCTCCTTTGTAAATTCAATATTTTCTGGACTTAAACTGTCAGAAACTGCAAAATGAGTACACATTCCGCCAAGCTTTAAGCCGCATTTTTCAATTAAACAAGCCTGTTCTCCCGCTTCTTCCGGATAACAGCCAATCCGCCCCATTCCTGTATCAACTGCAAGATGAACAGAAAAATCTGAAGCACCAGCTTTTTCAGCGGCAGCTCCGACAAGTGAAATATATTCCTCTGTAAAAACAAGTGGTGTGATTTTATATTCAAAAAGAGCCGGCATTTCCTCAGGAGTACAGAGACTTAAAAGCAGAATTCCGCAGGAAATTCCATTTTCGCGAAGTTCAACACCTTCTTCTACAGTAGCAACAGCAACAAAAGCAGCTCCAACTTCCTGAGCAATCTGAGCCGTTAAAACCGCATTATGACCATACCCGTCAGCTTTTACTGCAACACAGAGTTTTACGTCCTTTTTTACATATTTTCTGATTTGTTTTAAATTATATTCAAGATTATCTTTGTAGATGACAGCTTTTGTACAGCGTTCCATAATCCCCACCCATTAATTTCTAACATATTATTATACAATTTATACCAAATTTTCGGCAATATCTTATTGTAAAAAAAGGCTTTTAATAATACAATAAACTATTAAATCAAAATTCGAGAGCGTATATTTTAAAATGAAAAAATCTAAAATCGTTTTACTGGGCGTTGCTTCACTTATACTACTTGCATCATGCGCTTCTACACCAGCAGATGATTCACAGCAAAAGCAGGCTTCACAAGAAAAAACAATAGAGAAATCTGAACCAAATCAAATAGAAACACAAATACAGGAAACAGCTGAAGAAATATTTCTGAAATCACTTGAAGGCTTTTCAATCAAAAAAGTTTCTTCACCAAAAGAAATAACAAAAGGAAGAAGTTTTTCTGAGCCTTTTGTATTTTCTGTATTAAAAGCAGATGCTTCTGCCGCAGAAGGATTTTCTCTCACACTTGAGTATCCTGCCTCGAAAACTGAAAATCAAATAAATTATGAAAAAATTGAACTTCTTACTGATTCCGAAGGAAAAATCAGTTTTACACCCGAAAAACCTGCATTTTCTGCAAACACAACTGTAAAAGTATATCCTACTCCCGTAAGTAATGATGCAGAACTTGCTGAAAATCTCAAAGCCTTTACTGCCGAAGCAGACTGGAAGGTAAAATCTGATATTGCTTCCCGTGGAGCAGTTTTATTTGTTTGGGATTATAACGAAAAAGATCGTCCTATTAACAACTCTTACGACATTCAGGCAGAATTCCGCAGTCGTGGAATCACAATGGTGGGTAACGGACCTGTAAATGAAACATCTTATATCGGTAAACCAAAATCACTTTATAAAGATACTTATGATATTATTGGTGGAACAGCTTACGGTTATCTGATTTATGGAACAATCAAATTTGAACAGGCAGTAACGGCTCTGGAAGATGGAAGCGGTTATTACTGCATTTTGAAGGCAGAAATCGGAGCGATGAGCATGAAAAACGGAGAATTAATTTATTCTTCGGAAATAACTTATGAATCAAAAGGCAAGAACTGGAACGAATGTGTTTCAAAAGGCAAAGAAAAACTAGCCGAGCTTGTCGTAAACGATATTATATACGGTCTGTAATCAGGCTAAGGACGGAAAAAATGATTTATACAGATACAAGAGACAGCAGTGTAAAAGCTGATTTTAAAACTGCCGTAATGGGTGGAATGAACCAGGCAACTGGCGGACTTTACATTCCTGTAGAATTTCCAAAACTTGACGCAAGCCTTCTTAATAAAGATCCCGCTCCATCTTTCCGTGATGTAGCCTTTAATATGGCAAAGCCTTATGTGGACGGAGAAATTCCAGATAACGATTTGGCTGCAATCATTGCTGACGCCTATCCTTTCCAGCCAAAGGTTGTTCCTGCCGATGCAATTTCTTACATCATGGAGCTTTTCCATGGTCCAACCTGTGCATTTAAGGACTTTGGTGCCCGCTTTATGGCCCGCACAATGTCTTACTTCAACCGTAACGAAGACACACCACTCCATATTCTGGTTGCAACTTCTGGTGATACAGGTTCTGCTGTAGGAAGCGCTTTCCACGGAGTTCCGGGCCTCGACGTTACAATTCTTTATCCTGATGGAAAAATCTCTCCACTTCAGGAAAAACAGCTTTCTACTTTTACTGGAAACGTTCGAGCATTGAAAGTAAAGGGAACTTTTGATGATTGTCAGAAACTCGTAAAAACAGCCTTTACAGATACAGAACTTCGCGGTAAACTCCGCCTTTCTTCTGCAAACTCAATTAATATTGCACGTCTTTTGCCACAGAGCTTCTACTATATGTACTCTGCTCTTACTGTTCGCAACAGAAGCGCAATGGACAACAAGATTCAGGATCCTGCAATCATTATGGTTGTTCCTTCAGGAAACTTTGGTAACCTTACTTCTGGTTTGATTGCCCGTGAAATGGGTGCTCCAATTGCAGGTTTTGTTGCCGCAACTAACACAAATAAAACAATTCCAGACTGGATTGCTACCGGCGACTACAATGCCCGCCCTTCAGTTGAAACATATGCAAATGCTATGGACGTTGGTGCTCCAAGTAACTACGAACGTATTAAGGCTATGTACACTCTGGATCAGGTTCGCGAACTCTTTGCTTCTTACTGGCTTGATAATGAAGGAATTAAGGCTGCAATCAAGAGCTGCAACGACAAGACCGGCTACATCATTGATCCTCACGGAGCAATCGGCTGGCAGGCCTGGGATGATATACGCAGCGGTGCTATGGAAGCTCTTATTGCAGGACAGAAAAATGACTGGAACAAACCTGGTCTTACACCAAACCTTCCAAAATGGGCCGGCGAAGTTGCTGCAAAGAAGGCTGTGGGCGTAATTCTCGAAACTGCATCACCTGCTAAGTTTGGTCAGATTGTAACAGACGCAATCGGCAAGGAACCTCCTATGCCGGACCGCCTCGAAGCAGTTATGCGCCTGCCTGACAACGCAATTCCAATGGAAAATGATTATAATCTCTTTAAAGACTGGCTTATTGCCAATCTCTAATTTTTCATAGACTGGACAAAAAGTTCGTATAAATCACGGTCAAAGGTGATTCCCTTACGAACTTCCCAGTTTGTGCCCTTTCTGCGGTGCTCGGCAATTCCAAAGGGGCCGCGGAAATTCCAAAGGGCAAATCCAAAATCAAGTTCATTTAATACAGAAAAGAAATCCTTATACCAGGCAAGAGCAGTTTCATTATCTACCTTGTCATAGCAGCCGCATTCACCAATATGAACATTTGCCCCGCTATCTGCAAGGTCTTTCCAGGGCTTGTAAAAATCTAAGAGGGCTTGGCGGCTCCATTCCACACCATCACACTTCATTCCCGGCCATTTAGGATATTCCCAGTCATAAGAACCGGAACTCTTCATCCATTCTGCCTGCCAGTGAGTAAGGCGCATAGGCATATAGCCGCGTCCACTGAGAACTACACCAAGGTCTGTAAGCTCAGGGCAAGCCATGTGTCCGCCACCAAGACCATCGCAGATAATAGTTCTGTCAGGGCTGATTTTTCTGATTTCACTGACTACCCGGCTCATAATTACCTTGTGATTTTCGCGGGTAAGACCGTACTGGCCAGGGCTTGGAGGCTCGTTTAAGAGGTCAAAGCTTAGCTGGTCTTTGGAATATGAGCTGTAACGATTTGCAAAAAGTTTCCACAAATTGGTAAAAGCGTCCTGGGCAATTTTATCTGTCCAGAGATTGTCTCGTTCCAGATTATTTCCGTTAATGCAGTAGCCGGGAGCACGGTGCACGTTTAATGAACAGTGAAGCCCTCTGGAAATAATAGTATCAAGGCAGCGGTCCAAAACCTTAAGCATGTTTTCGTCGGGCTGGTCATAATTAAAATCATGCAGAATATAGCGGTAATCAAGAGGCAGGCGGATAAAATTACAGCCCATATCAGCTATAAAATCGACATCATTTTCATCAATATGGATGCTTGCAGGATTTTTCGAACCTTCCTTCCCATCAGAAGAAAAGGTCCAGAGCATGTTAAAGCCGTACCATTTCATAGTGCACCTTTATTCAGTTGATTTTAAAAGAACTGATTTTAACGGGTAATAAAGCCGCGTTTTTCAAGCTCTTTTAGAATTATTTCTTCAATTTCTTCCGGAGTTTTTTCGTTTACATCAATAATCAGGTCGCAGAAGGCGTAGTCGTTGTTGTCTATGCCGTAAAATTCCTTGTAGCGGCGGGTATCTTCGCTGTCGCGCATGGCAGTAAAGTCTTTGATTGCCTGCAGATCGCCGCCTTCGCGGTTGTAAACACGGCGGGCACGGGTGTCGTCGCTGGCAAAAAGATAAACCTTGAGGTCTGCTTCTTTCAGCATCCAGATGGCAAGGCGGCTGCCGAGTACGCAAGGCTCAGCAAGGGCCAGCTCTACCTGATGCTTGTCTACATATTTGTCGTAAGAGTCGTCAGTTTTAGCCGCCTCAATAACCTCCGGCAGAGTCATGCCTTTTTCAGCCGCCAGCTGACGGAAGGTATAGTTTATAAGTGTAACGCCAAGAGTTTTTGCAAGCATTCCGCTCACAGTTGTATTTCCGCAGCCGGATTTTCCGCTGATTGCGATTCTAAGATCTTTGTTTAGTTTCATATTTCCCCCAATACGGTGGTTTCGATACACTCGCTTCGCGAGCACTCAACCACCAACAGTTCACACCGGTGGTTGAGTAGCCCGAATGGGCGTATCGAAACCACCTGTTTATCATTCCACGTTTTTGCTTTGTTCTCTAATATTCTCCAGACTATCCTTAGCCGTAATAACCATTGCTCCTACCTCGGCAAACTGATTTTTACTGCCGATGGTGTTGATTTCGCGGTTCATTTCCTGGCAGATAAAGTCCAGCTTTTTACCCGGTGTCGGGTTATTTGCCAGTTCTGAGCGCATTGCCTCAATATGGCTCTTAAGGCGGACAATTTCCTCGTTGATTGTGTATTTTACAAGCATTGCTGCGGTTTCTGTCATAATGCGGTTTTCATCTGCCTTGTCTTCCAGAAGCTCGCGGAACTTTGCTGTAATCTGTTCCTTGAACATTTCTTCCATTTTTGGCTGCCATTCTGTAAAAAATTGTGCACACTTTGAGAGTTTTTCAAGCTTTTCCTGCAGGTCGCGCTTCATATTTTCGCCTTCTCGCTCGCGGTCTGCATTAAACTTTTCAAGTACAGAATCAAAAAGGGGCTCAATCAAAGCCTTATATTTATCCATATCATAAGAGCGGTTAGAAACAATAACTCCCGGCTGACTCAAAATAAAGTTCAGGGCCGCTTCAGAATCAGTTCCAAAGCCAGAAGCTTTGATTACCTTTTTTACAGCCTCAGAATAAGCCTTTACAGCCCCCTCATCCACAGTAATATCAGGATTACTTTCCAGCTCCTTAACGCGGATATAAACATCAACCTTACCGCGGGCAACTTTTTCTGTAATCTTGCTGCGAAAGTAAGCTTCCAGCGGATTCAGATATGGCGGAAGATTCACCGTCAAATCCAGAAAGCGCGAATTAACCGATTTTATTTCTACGCTGACTACAGCACTTTCATAGTTTTTTTCTTCGTAGGCATAACCTGTCATTGATGTCATAGTTTATTCCTTTATGTCATTGCGAGCACGTAGTGCGTGGCAATCCATTAATAGATTGCCACGTCGCTTTCGCTCCTCGCAATGACGATTTATTTACTTAATACTTCTTTTCCAAGCTTCCAGTTATCGCCGGCGCCCATTGTAATAAATAAGTAGCCATCAGGATATTCAGGACCAAGCGGCTTTTCGAGTTCTGCCTTTGCAAAATCTGCTGCATCTAAAATCTCTTCATAATAATGAACGTTCTGCTGACCAGTAGCAAGAACTGCTTCGTAAAGAGTGCGGCCGGTAATGTCAAAATCAGAAGGATTTTCGCGGGCAGAAGAATAGATTTTATGAAGAATTACTTCGTCTGCGGCGGTAAAACAGCGGGCAAACTCCGGCAGCAAAGCCTGAGTGCGAGAATAAGTGTGGCTCATAAAATCAACTATGATTTTGCGGCCTTTATAAAATTCGCGGTAGCCTTCAAGGGTTGTCTTTACGGCAGTCGGATGGTGACCGTAATCATCGAGCACAATTACATCTGCACCGTTTTTGTTTGTAAAGCGCCCAACAATCTCACTGCGGCGTTTTCCACCGCTAAAATTCAAAAGCCCGCGGCGAATATTTTCATAGTAGTCCAGAGGATTCTTGCCAAACTCGCGCAGCAACTGACAAACCAGAGCCACAGCCGCAGCCGCGTCTAAAACCTCGTGGCGGCCTGGCATTGCTAATGCGAAGTCGCCCTTGGAAGCAAAAAGACCGAGGGTAAAAGAATTGCGCTCGTTTTCAACCTTGCCGAAGATGACAGAGAAGTCGACCTGTGTAGATTGTCCGGTCAAGCCGGACAATGACATACCTGCTTTCTCCCCATAAGGCAACGCCACAATATCAGGGCGAAGACCTCGCACAATATTTATTGTATCGCAGGCCCCCTTATCATCAGCGCAGTAAATAACCTCGCCGCCCTGTGGCAGCTTACAGATATAATCAATAAAGGCCTGGCGAATATCTTCATAGGTCGGGTAATAATCTTCGTGGTCCGGCTCAACAGAGGTCAGAATAATTTTCTGCGGACAGAAGCTCATAAAGTGACGCTGATACTCGCAGGTCTCGGCTACGAAGATGCTTCGGTGGTTGAGTGCCTGCGAAGCAGGTATAAGTGCCTGCGAAGCAGGTATATCGAAACCACCCTTTTCGCCTTCCGCAGTGGTTTCGATACGTTCGCTACGCGAACACTCAACCACCGTATTTGAGGTATAAGTACAAGTCCCGCCAAAAGAATTAATCACACTACCTGCCAGCACCTGGCTCGGTAAATCAATTTCTTTTAAGATTGTTCCAACAAGACCTGTTGTAGAAGTCTTTCCGTGAACACCACAGACACCGCATGAATAAGCACGCTCGCTGTAAGCGCCAAGTGCCTGAGTGTAAAGCAAACAAGGCAAGCCGCGGCGCACAGCCTCAATCAAATCCGGATTTTTATCGAGTTTATAGGCAGAAGAATAAATTACATACTGAACGTCATCAGTAATATTTTCAGCCGCAAATGGAAGAGCGTGCAAGCCAAGCTTTTCAAGAACTTCATCAGTATAAAAGCGCTCGCTGACATCAGAACCGGTAATCACCGCTCCCTTGTGAAAAAGAATCTCCACAAGAGCCGCCATTCCGGTTCCCTTAATTCCAACAAAATGTATATGAACGCCGCGAAAATCTTCGGGCAAAGAAACTGCATTATTTGACATAAAAAACATTTTATCACAATGAGACTTTTAAGACAATGAAAGTAGTCATCTTCATTCTGGTTGATTACCGTTATCTCCGTCTTACACTTTAGATTTTCACCAGTCTTGACTTTAGATTTTTACCACTCTTGACTTTAGATTTTTACCATGTTAGACTTTAGATTATGGAAATTTCAAGAAAAGCAAAAGGCGCCCTTTTAAGACTTGCAGGTCAATTTCCTGTAGTTGGAATAACTGGTCCACGGCAAAGCGGAAAAACAACGCTTGCAAAAATGACCTTTCCAGATAAAAAATACGTTTCTCTTGATGATAAGAACCTTCGCACACTGGCAGCTTCAAATCCAAAAGATTTTCTCGAGGCATTTCCTGACGGTGTAATTATTGACGAAGCACAAAAAGTTCCCGAGATATTTGACGCAGTCAAACTTTTTGTAGACAGTAAAAAATATGAGCCTGGAAAATACATACTCACAGGATCAAGTCAATTCAAACTGAAAGAAAATATGACAGATTCCCTTGCAGGACGCGCAGCCTTTTTACAACTTCTTCCATTTTCTCTTGGTGAATTAAAAGATTCAAAACTTCTTGTGCAAAATCCCTATGATCTAATTTTCAAAGGCTTTTATCCACCCCTTTATGATAGCGAAAAACATTTTATTCCTGATGACTGGTTTGAAAACTATATAGACACTTATCTTGATCTTGATGTAAAAGAACACATAACCGCTACGAATATTTCAAGCTTTAAGAAATTCATACAGATCTGTGCACTTTATTCAGGACAGCTGCTTTCTATGGAAAGTATATCAAAGAATATTGGCGTTTCCGCACCAACAATTAAGCAATGGCTTTCTATTCTGGAATCTTCCTTCATCATACATTTTCTTGAACCAGACCTGAACAATCTAGGACGGTCTATTGTAAAAACACCAAAACTGTATTTTACAGATACAGGTCTTTTATGCCATCTGCTCAGAATTAATTCAAAGGAAGAACTCTTATTAAGTCCCTATAAGGGAGCTGTTGTAGAAACCTTTGCCGTTGCAGAGCTCTTAAAATCCCGATGTAACATTGGCAGAAAGCCAGAACTTTCATTCTTCCGCGATTCAAAAGGTTTTGAAGTTGATACAATTGCTGACTGGAAACACACCTATGCAATCGAAATCAAAAGCACCTCAGACACAGAACAAAAACTTTCTGCCAATACAAGAAAATATGTTTCCCTACGCGAAGATACACAATGCAGAGGTACAGTTTTCTATCTCGGAGACATCACCTGCACCATCAATGGCATTCAGTATGTAAGCTGGCATGATTGGGATACTTTGATATAGGATACTCAATATCGTTCAACAATCTTTTTTCTTACATCCTCGTTCAAACCTTCTCCAGTCTGATTGATTAGACCTGATTTCTCGTCGGAAGTAAAATCTACCTGGAAATAGCGATTTAATGAATCGAGCATATTTGTACAAATCAGTTTTTCTGCCTGGTCATGATGAACAAAGCCTTTCTTCTCGAGCTCCTCATCTGAAAACTGCTGCCAGTAATCAATTCCTTCTCCATGGGAAAGCACTTCATTTACCAGAGTTTTATCCTTAGTCGAACAATCCACCATAAGATCATGGTAGATATCAAGATAAACACGGTTCAGGTTTGCATCCGGAAAATCATTTATAAGGCGTCTGCCGTCCAGAATTAATTCGGGGTGAAAATGTAGGTCTCCAAGAGAAATAAAAAGGCCGTTCCCAATAAAATCTTCCTGGCAGCTGAAGTTTACAATAAAGCCAAGACCGCTTTCTTTGGAAAAATCTTCAAGGGCTAAAAAGATTTCTTCTGCCGTGTCTTGATGATTTCCAATCAGGTTGATATTGCGGTTTCGTTGTGAAAGTCTTACAACCTCATCTTTTTCGATAATACCCCTTTTGAAAAAGAGCTCTGTTATTTTTGCAGAAAGAGCATCCAGCTCCACCATGTCCTCAACAAAAATCACTTCGTTCCATACAAGTTTTTTTACCGCTGTGATTTTTACCACACAAATAAAATCATCCATTGTTTCTCCATAAACATTACGAATGAGGACATTGCAGACAGTGATCGCCGGCAATGTGAACCTCAAGCCAGCAAATGTCCTTTTCGAGTTTTTCAAAAATGCCGAACTTTTCATTTCTTTCAAGGTAATCAGCATAAGCCATAAGAGCGCCAAAATTATTTAATTCTACACAAATCTCTTTATCGTCACAGGTTAAAATTTCCCGATTCATTCCACCAAAAGCCCAGTCCTTGTAAATCTTGTAATGATGATTCATCTTCTTTTCGGCAATGAGTCTGATAAGATTGTCACCGCTCTTAAGTCGTTTTTCATCGCCACCTTCAGGCAAAACCTCAACCGCGCTTTTTCCTTCGGCATCTGCATTTTTAATATCTTTAAGATATGAATCATACCCCTGTGGAGGATTTTCATAAGAATAAAGCTTCCAGCCGTCCATTTCAAAAGTTGATGATGGCTCTTCTTTTGTCTCTTTCAAGATTTCCGACATAATCACATCTCCTTAAAAAATGGCAGTTCCCGCTCCTTGGGCAGCTGCCAAGCCCGAAACCCCGGCAGAAATCTGCCGTTCAAAAATCAGCGCTTCTATTCGAGGCACTGAACAAAAACCTCATTTTGCCCCTGGGTATAGCAGGCATGAACAAGCGATGAACAATGGGGACACACCACCTGCAAACCGTCTTTTATTTCAAGAAGATTTTTGCTGAAAGAAAAACGCATATCACCACACCTCGGGCAGGAAATGGTAAAAACATTTGCTTCATTCAAAACTGCCATAAACTCCCTTATGTTCTGATTTCTAATCGCTTTGTTTTCCTCTGTCATTTTTCTCCTCTCTTGAAATATTCATAGATTGTTTCATTTCTTCTGAAGCCATCATCAATGATTTTAGAAAATCCAAAAGGTAAACTTCAGCCTCAGTTTTTGCTTTCATATCTGCAAGTTTTTTTGACAAATCTTCAGGCTGCATTTTAACCCTCCAGCAAAAAATCCGGGATATCCAGATTTGCTTCCTTAACTTCCTTTCTAAAGCGCACAAGACCATAAAGTCTGATTAGTTCTTTTAGCTTAGTATTTTTTATAGTCTTATCTGCAGAAATCTTTCCAGCTTCTTTAAGTCTGTTCAGTAATTTTCTATGCATCATATAACAGGCTCCAACAGAAGACATAAGCAAAACCTCCCTGAAAGTCATTTTAGACTTTCACTTTTTCTGGCTTTCTATAATAATATAAAAGAAATTTAAGGAGAGTTTAAAAAAGTGGTCAATTTCGACCACATTAAAGTCAGACTTCAACCTTCTTCAATACCCTCACCCGAAGTTCTACAGCACAGCCCGTTTCGACAATTGCAGTCAGGCGGTGCTGGCCGTTCCAGAGACGGCCGGTGTCAAAAACTTCTATCGGAGGGCTGGGCTTCCATTTGCCGCTGCGAATTTTTTCGCACAATTCATCTACCCGCTCTTTGCGTATTGCCCGGTTATGCGGATTATCAGCCAGCCACCGCGCAGCCATTTCCGGCGTTACGGTGACGTTTTCGCATGAAAGTTGTACCAGACGGTAACGGGTAGCTTCTTCCTTTACATTCCCAGTTTTGCTTTCCATTTTGCAACAGCTTCTGGAGTTAAAGAATTACAAGCATCTCCATCCACAAGATCACTTGCAGGTACCGGATAATAGACATATCCATCTTCATCAGGTTCGGAATGATCAAACTCTAATAAAGTGGTAATACGATTTCCATTTTTATCAAGCAAATATGAATTGTGACAGCTATCACCTGCACGTAAGTAATCATTAAATTCAATTTCAATATCTTCACTTCGATAGTATTTGAAAAAGTAATTTGGAATCTTGCAGACTGAACTTCCGGCATCCCAACCTTCACCAGTTTCAATCAGTTTCTTTACGGGAAGCACAAAAACATCTTCCTTGCATCTGACATCTTTATACATAACAAAACATGCAGAATCTGTGAATCCATTAATTCCGTAAGCATCAGTAAATACATTGTTTTCCTCAAAAGAAACATGACCTTTTTCTATTTTCCAGGTGTAAGCACAATCGCAATTACCGTTTATTGAAGTTACAAAATAAGAATGCTCTTTGTCAAAAAAATCATCCCAATAATAACTCAGACATGTCTGAATAGTATCATCGCAGTAAACAATTATGCCGCCAGGAACTGTCGTATACTCAGCTTCTAACATGCCTGTTGTATAACCAGCATTTTTAAATCGATTTTTAATTTTCTGAAGTACAGCTGCCATTACTGCTTTATTTTTTGCTTCATTTTCGTAGTAATCAATCATGCAGATTTCAAGCCACCAGCTTGTATTTTGTTTTCCACCTGAATATGGATTAAAGTAATATATTTCAATATCTTGTCTATCATAATTTTTACAGGTTTCGACAGCACCTTTTACATAAGCTTCAATAGAATCTGTTTCTGCATCTTCAAATGCACTCTTGACGTCTAGTTCAGAAGCTGAAATACATTTTCCAGAAAAGCAGTAATTTCTTATTTTTTGCAGATAGTAAAGATATTGACCTTCATCTTCTTCATCATCCCAGTCTTCATCATACGAAGCAATAGAAAAGGCAACATTTTGACCAGTCTCCGGATTATATGCAAAAATAAATCTGTCAGAATCTGGGCAACTGACAAGCGCAACAAAATCCGTATATTTTCCATTTTCTGCAACAGCAGTTTTCTTTGTATAAAAACGTGCAATTCTTTTGCTTCCGTTATTATCGGTAAATGAGAAGTCTTTTGAACCGTCACTGTCTATTGGAAGCATAGTTCCTATGCTAAATCCACTTCCAGCAGATGCGGCCGCAGCAGCTTCACTCGCCACTCCTTCAACATAAACACCGCCAAGTTTCAGGTTGCTTACAATGCGGAAGTAAAGATTATTTTCCTTACAGAAATCCTTATCGTAGGTCGGAGGCTCTTCACCTGATTCAATCTGAAGCAAAGACATTACACGAAGCTGATGACTCAACTCGAGCGGACCATTTACATTCTTGAGGCTTGCATTTGCGTTTGTTGCATTTTCGAGAAAGCTGAAATCATTATATTTTTTATAAAGCTTGAGATTGTAGTAAACCTCATAACATTTAAGAACGTTATTATCAGGAAAAATTACACTTGCCTTGCGCAGCCACTTTTCAACTTCAGCGAGTTCTTCTTTTGTAAGAAGAATATCGATTGCAGAAATGTAAGTACTAAGGATTCCTTCGCCAAGCCCTTCAATTACTTTGAAAGCTTCAACTTCCTTTCCTCCAGCCGCAAGCGCTGCGAGATATAAAGAAAGAACATCTTCGTTGGTAGAATGTGCCTTCCAAAGGCTTTCTGCAGTTTTTAGGATTTCAGAAAGATTTCCGTCACAGGCAAAAAACTGTTCGCGTGCTTTTTTAAGCTCAAGATTTTCTACCATGGTGATTGGTTCTTCCGGTTTTGAAGGAGTAACAGAAGGCTTTGCTGGAGTTCCATTGTTAGCAGCCTGACTTTGATTTGCACCACACTCAGGGCAGAATTTTAAGTTGTATGAAATTTCTGCGCCACAAGAAATACACTTCTTTTTCTGGCTGACCGGAGCTCCACAGTTTCCGCAGAATTTCATTCCAGCTTCAATATCCGCACCGCAGCTTGCACATTTTATAATCTGTGGAATTGCTGTACCACATTCACCACAAAACTTCATTCCAGCAGGAACTTCAGCTCCACACTTCTTACACTTCATAATAATACTCCTAAAGGTACGTCACCCCGAACTTTTCGGGGTCTCATAATTATTTACTCAACTTTTCAACTTCGGCTTTCAAAGCTTCAATCTTTGGCTCAAGTTCCTTTATTTCCTTGTTCAAACCTGCTTTCTTAACGATTGCCTGAGCGTCCATTCCAAGTGAAGCAACTTCTGCTTTCTTTGCTGCAAGAGCGGCTTCAAGTTTACTGAGTTCTTCTTTCTTTTCAGAAATATTTGCACTAGCCTCGGCCTTAGCATTTGCGTCTAATGCTGCCTTTAATTGTTCAGTCTCTTTTTTTGCGGCTTCTTTTGGAGAAACTGCATTCTGTATTGTTGTACCGACTTTCATTTCCCAGTTACGCTCGGCTAAGTTTTCTTTACGATCAACCAGATATTTTTCGTTGAGAATATCGCAGTCAGCAGACGGGCAGATAAAGGTTCCATGAGTATCTTGATGGAAAATTGAATAATAATGTTCCTTCATAAACCATTTTTCATGAACACATTTTTCAAATCCACTAAAGAAAAGCCGCAGATTTGCACACTTACTAAATGAACCGCCAATTACAACTGTATTTTTCGCTTCATAGTCATCAGAAGGAAGAATAAAGGCACGTTTTACAGTCATAGGAAAAGCAGAAGCCCTATAATCATCCATTACAAACTTATCAGGCTCATTTGTATAACAATCATCAATTAACTTATCATTATCAGGAACCTTTGATGCATCAGCCGCTTTTATATGCAGACCGCACAGTAACTGAGATGTAATATTTCCCACAGCAAGAACATTTTGAATAACAGGCTGGAAAGATTTGTCTACATCTTTTCCGTCTTCTGTATGCCATAAGAATTTAGAACCAACTACTGCACCAATGAATGCTTTTCCATCAGCATTTAAAAGAATTCCGCTAGCAGTTGGTATCTGTATTTTTTTCTTTCCCAGTTTGTATTTACATCGATAATAAACAGCATAATTTGAAGTTGCAGTACTCAAATATTGGGAATTTTCTTCCCAGACATCTATACTGGAAGATGAATTATAATCATATTTCCACTTACCAGTATTCTCTTCAATCTGCATAAAGAAAATGCTTTCCTCTGGAGGCAGCTCAAAACCAATTGAATCAAGGTATCGTTTTACAATCGGCATAACTTTGTTGTAACGTTCAGTAAGCTTACTTTCTTCTTCTGCCTTAATATCAACAGATTTTGCAGTATTCTGTACAGCCTGCACTTCAACTTTTTCATTCTTTGTTTTTTTCCCAAATAATCCCATAATATAATCCTCCAATGATTTATAATTATTTATTTATCCACACTATGATGGATTACTTTCCTCAATTTTTTTCATTGCAATTTTTATTTTTTTTCGCAAATCTTTAATTGTTGTATCTGCAGGTATTTTGGCATACTGGTATTTATAAATACCTTTATTGTATACGTTCAGTCTTCCATCTTTTTTGTGGTTTATTCGACCTTCTTCAAAGATTTCATTCAGTATGCTTTCAAAATATTCGGAAAGCTTTTTCTCACTTTGCTTTAGGACGGTTCTGTCTTTTGTTTCAGCAAAGATACAAAATTTTTTTCGTTGAATTTCTACTCCATAAACGACATTTGAATTATCTGGAATATAAGTCCATTTCAATACCGATCCATTCATAAAATAAATATCAGACTTCCAGTCCTTACCAGCATTTATATTGAGAGTTTT
Source organism: uncultured Treponema sp. (assembly GCA_947166355.1). Lineage (GTDB taxonomy): Bacteria > Spirochaetota > Spirochaetia > Treponematales > Treponemataceae > Treponema_D. The sequence continues at coordinate 88,161 of CAMVDX010000003.1, read as the reverse complement.
TTGTACTGTAGATGCATACAATTTCTGATATACATCATGCAGACGTATTTCTTTGAGAGTATTCAAAACTTCTTTATCAACCAGATATGGACTATTTTCTTCTGAAGCACTCGTTACAACAAGACTTATAATTTTAAGCAATGATTCGAGGAGTTTTTTATATGAAATTAAGAATTCATTTCTAAACTTCTGTTCATCACTTGTTAATGAAAACTGAGCTTTAGAAAGAGCCTTGCATAAATCTTCGTATGCAACTGTCTGCCAGTTTACTGGCCGATTTTTTTCAAAAACTCTTAATGAATTCTGTGGTGCAAAAAGAATAAATGTATAATTATCTTTTTTATTCTTCTTTCCCTGACATACAACTTCATAACGTTCCAGTTGTTTTTTATCCGGCAGGCTTTTGAATTTATTCTCAATAATTACAAAATGCTTATCCGCTTCATTATCTTTTTTATGACAGGTTATACACAAATCAAAATGATTTTTCTCTCTTTCTACTCTTTCAATTTCAAGTTCATCATTTATAAAGAGTTTTACAATTGGCTGAATGCCTTTGTCATTATGATTTTCAAAAAGCCATCCAAGTACGTTGCTGTGAAACAACTCTTTATCACCAAGAGAAAGTGTATAAACAAGACTCTGCTTAAGAGAAATTACTGTGTTTTTTAATAAATCAGCCATCATTTAGTTACCTCTTACACACTGGCACCACATTCACCGCAGAAGCTGGTGCCTTCTTCCAGTTGAACTTTCCTTCAATTATTTATGAAATTTAATTCCAACTGCGTCGTAACGGGCAAACGGATCATCACCAGGTTTCCAGCTTTCAGGCATTTTTGTACGATATTTGTTTAATTTTTCATTTTCTTCTTTTGTGACGGTAGCAATTTTCCAGTATTTATTTAAAAGCCCCTCTATGCTTTCTACAGAAAATTCTTTACCATCTTCAAAATGCCCTTTTATGCTGGCTTCGTAACATGGCTCCTGAATATATCTTGCTTTTGGAACAATGTGTTCAAATACAAGTTTTGCATTTTTATCATCCTTGATTTTATAAGCCGCCTCGGAATAGTAATCTGTATTTTTCTTTCCAAAGTAGCTGATATAAAGATTAGAAAGGAATTTTCCAAGACCTTCTTTTAATCCGGCTTTAATATCAGGATTTTTCTTAATAGCAGGCTTTAATGCTGTAAGCATCTGATAATAAGCTTCTGCCATTTTTCTAATACCTTCTTTTCTGTTCATAATTTATTTACTCCTCGTCATAGACCTTTCACAGATAATATAAAAACTACAATATGATAGTTTAATTCTACGCCCGCTTCTCTCATAAAAACAGTATGCAGACTTTGGAAATATATGTGAGTTAACTCATTGTTTTTTAATGACTAAAATTGATTGCGCGGGTGCTTCTGTGTGTTATACTAAAATCAATGAAAAAACTGATTTTGATTGATGATCACAAAATGCTGCGCAAGGGAATCTCGGCTTTTTTTACGGAAAATTCTGACTGGACTATTCTGTCCGAAGCCGAAAGTCTAGAAGAGATTTCCTCTTTTCTTAAGAAAAATCCACTTACTTCTGAAGATACTATTATTGCCATTGTTGATATTCAATTAAAAACCACCGCAGAAAGCGGTATAAACGGCGGCTTTGATGTGGTAAAGCTTCTGACTTCTCATCATATCCCAAGTGTAGTTTTTTCCAGTCATGACACCGGCTCCTGCATTGAACGGGCAATGTCTGCTGAAGTTGGAGCCAAGGGCTTTGTTTCAAAGCTTAGTGATGAAAAAATGCTTCTGGATGCGGTAAATACGGTTGCCCAGGGAAAGACCTTTGTTCAGCCGGATTTAGTTTCTGCCCTTTTAGAAAACCGAAGTATTTTTATGACACTCACAAAACGAGAGCAGCAGGTTGTAAATCTTATTTCTGATGGATTTACAAACGAAGAAATTGCCGACCGGCTTGAGATAAAGCTTTCTACCCTGGAGAACTACATAAGCGTAATTTATGATAAGCTTGGCTGCCGCGACCGCCCTGCCTTGCTTGAAAAACTCCGTTAAATAATAGAAAATATCAGTATGAAAAAAAGAGCTGTATTTCTTTTCATACTCATTTTCATTTCCGCTCAAATGCTCTTTGCCGCAGAAAATGCAGAAAAAAATCTTTTAAATTCCTGGGAAGATTTTTGCATTTATTATTCTCAAATTGATTTTAACAAGGTCAGTGAAGCCTCTCCAAAGCTTGAAAAGTTGATATTTTATCTGAATAAGTATACTAAATCAGACGCATACATCATAAATCCCAATGGAAGCAAGACAGAAAGCGTCATTTATATAGATAAGGCTCTGGAGCATGCTCAAAAGGCTTTGCATTTTTCTCAAAAAGACCTGCCATCAGATTTCCAAAAGGAGATTTCTCTTCTCACAGTTCAGATGAACGGCTTTATGTCCAGTGACATAAAATCTGACAGAAATTTTATGATTCTCTTTGTTGAGCTTTTATGTCTGATTTCCTTTTTGAGTATTTCGGTTGTTCTTGGAGCTGCCACCTATATCAAAAACAAACAGAAGATTGAGCTTTTGGATCAGAAAAGTAAGGCTGAAGAGCTTGTTACAAAAACAATCACCCAGGTGCAGGAAAGTGAACGCAGCCGTATTTCTCACGACCTTCACGATACGGTTCTTCAGGATATACGTACTGCCCTTTTATTTGTTCACAAGCTTGAGGAATCAAAAGCCCTGCCTGCTGAGCAAAAAGACATTCTCCAAAAATTAAACAATCTTGAAAAGGAGAATATGAAAAACATACGGAACATTATCCGCAATCTTACTCCTCCTGAAATTGAAACTGCTGATTTTCACCTTCTCTTAAATGAATACGCCTTAAACACCGAAGAAAATTCCGGCATACCCTGTAAGTTTTATGCGGAAGAAAGCAGCCTTTACAAAAAGCTTTCTCCAATTCAAAAGCTTCATATCTTTAGAATTGTGCAGGAAAGCCTGACAAATGCAATAAAGCATTCCGAAGCCAGCGAGTTAAGCCTAATTGTCCGCGAAGAAAATGGCAGCCTTATCTTTTTGATTAGTGATGACGGCAAAGGCTTTTCTGATAAGGATAATAAAGCAAAACCTGCCGATGACAGCACTCACCTGGGCTTAAAAGGAATGAAAAGCCGGGCAGAAATTTTAAAAGCAGAGCTCGTGATTAACAGCAATGCCGAAAGCGGAACCCAGGTAAGGCTTACTGTGGGCGGCTTTCAAGAGTCTGAAGCCACTTGATTTTACAAAGCCCTTTATAAATCAATACCCCAAGTGTTACGCAGATTCCCTTATCCAGAAGATTTACAGGAATGCGTGGAATAAAGGCTGAAAGAAAAACCGGAATATCAAAACGCAGAAGATAAAGGTAAAAAGTTCTCACCTGGGCAGTTTCGCGGTATTCAACCAAGGCTCGCAAAATTGTAAAAATTATAGCCCCTTCTATACTTATGATGATTGCAATGATTATAAGCAGTAAAAGAATATCAAAGAAATCCAGAGCAGTCTGTTTTATATTTCGCTTTCGGATATAAAGTCTTACTATCAAAACTACTGTCAGACTGCAGATTGACCAGGTTAAATCCGACGGCGGATTTGAATGTACAAGCATTGAAAAAAGATGAAATAAAAAAGCCGCAATAAGGCCGCTGACAGCTCCAAACAAAGAAGCAGTTACCGTAAAAACTGTATCCATAAAAAGTGGAATCGGATAATAATCCTGAATGCTGCACAGGGCAAGGTTCAGCAGGGCACAAACTACACCAATTATGATTTGAAAAAGAAGAGGATATTTCTGTATTTCATTAAGACTTGTCTGATTTTTAATTTGATTTTCTTCCTGACTCATAATTTATTATAGCATGATTTGCGGACAAAAAAAATCCCCTGAACGCCAACGACGCCAGGGGAATAGATGTAAACAAATATCAGAGAGGCTCTGTTATTTTCCGAGTTATACTAGACTCAAATAAATCTGGTCTGCGAGGCCGAAGCCTGCATTTTTTGTCATTGCAGTTGAGTATTCGTCATAAAGCATATCTTCGTAAGTCTGACGTGCAAAGTCTGTATCTCCACTGCGATGAACTGTTTTTCTCATTTCTGAGAGCATCTGCTTTACAAAATAATTTTCCAGCTCCATAGATTTCTGATAGAGCTCAGAAGTTTTATCTATTGTTTTTGGCTGAACGTGGATATTAGCCTGATTTGCAGCGGCACCGGTCGGACGGGCAGCCTTGTCTGCGTCTGTAGTGAATGTGCCTGCAAAGCCAGTTGTGTACTCACCGTTGAGACGGCCGCTTTCTGCAATCTGGTCTGAAGAAACAGTTCCGCGGCTTTCGTTTTGATTTTTAAAACGTTCTACGAGTTCAGAAAATTTAGCAGTATCTACAGAAGTTCGGGCGCTCTGCAAAGCTCCCTGGCCACCAGTGATTCCGCTATATGTATTTGAAATTAATCCAACGTTCATTTTTCCCATCCATTCGGTAATCACGGTGGTTGAGTGATGCGAAGCATCGTATCGAAACCACCGTAGACTTTTCACTGGTGGTTTCGATACGGCCTTCGGCCTACTCAACCACCGGTGTTATAATTATCTCTTCAAGTTCACAGCTGTCGATAACATCGTATCCGAAGTCTGAATAGCCTTAGAGTTAAACTCATAAGCGCGCTGCGCAACAATCATCTGCACCATTTCGTTCACAACCGAAACGTTAGACATTTCGAGGAACTTGTGGCGAACATCACCAAAGCCATCATAACCAGGGCGGCCGGCAATTGCTTCACCGCTGGCAGCTGTTACCTTAAAGAGGTTGTCGCCATCTGCCTGCAAGCCAACTTTGTTCGGGAAGCGGTAGAGCTCAAGCTGTCCAACTTCAACAGGATCATTTTCACCGTTGATTTTTACGCTTACAAGACCTGTCTGAGTAACGTTCAAAGTAGAAACGTCATAACCTTCCGGCAGGATAATTTCAGGAATTACGCGAAGTCCGTTATTTGTAACTAACTGACCTGCAGAGTCAACCTTAAAAGAACCGTCGCGGGTGTAAGCATAGCTTCCATCGTATTTCTGTACGCGGAAGAAACCTTCACCAACAATAGCAACGTCTGTATCAATACCAGTGTTCTGCAAAGAGCCCTGGTTCATAATGCGCTGTGTAGCTCCAACCTTAACACCGGTTCCCTGCTGAATGCCAACAGGTGTCACTGTATCTTCTGTTGCCGGAGTTCCGGCAAGCTTAAGGTTCTGATAAACCAAATCCTCAAACTCAACGCGCTGCTGCTTGTAGCCGGTTGTATTTACGTTCGAAAGGTTGTTCGAAATTGCATCTATATTTGCCTGCTGACCGTTCATTCCGGTAGCTGCTGTCCATAAACTTCTTACCATTTTATTTCTCCATCAGGAGGGGGAAGTCTCCCCCTGCGCCCGCACTTCGTTGCGTGCTACCCTCTCTCCTAAGGGCTGCCGCCCTTAAGAACCTGCTTTATTGAAGCACAGCCACTTTCTGCCAGAGTGTGCTCATCATAGAATCTTCAGACTGAATTGTTTTCTGATTTGCTTCGTATGCGCGGTTTACTTCAATCATCTGAACCATTTCATTTACAACATTTACATTGCTTGTTTCTGTGTAGCCCTGAAGAAAGCGTGGACGCTCGTTACCTTCTGCAATGTGAGCCGGACCTGCAATATCATTTGTTGCATAAAGGCTCTCGCCCATCTTTTTGAGGTAACGCTCGTTATCAAAGCGAACTACCTTAAAGCGGTCAATTTCCTCGCCGTTATCTTCGCGGGCAAGAATGCCGTCTTCATTTACCATGAACTTGTCATCTTCAACATAAATGTAGCCCTTTTCACCAAGAACAGGATAACCGTCCTTAGTTTCGAGAATGCCTTCCTTACCAATGAAGAAGTTTCCGTTACGGGTATAGCGCTCGCCAAGCGGAGTGTCTATTACATAAAAGCCCTCGCCGCTGAGAGCTGTATCTGTCTTTGTATTTGTGATTTTGAAAGAGCCCTGGCTAAAATCAATGTAGTTCTCGTTAGTTTCAACGCCAAGACCAAGCTTACCGATTACAGGTGCCGCATCTGCAGAACCTTCGGTTGTGTGATAAACGCCGTCAAGATTAGTACGGCGAAGCAGCAGTTCCGGAAAAGACTTGCTTGCAACTACATCGCGTTTGTAGCCAGTCGTATCAACATTTGCAAGATTATTTGCAATTGCATCAAGCCTGTTCTGCTGCGCATTCATACCGGAAGCCCCGGTATACCAGCCACGAATCATATTTTTTAACCTCCGAAGAATTTATTTACATCTATTTATATCTTCGGAGTTTGAAAAATTTTGTTTAGGGAATTTTATTTGAATAGAAATATAAGAATCAGTTTAGTCTTTATAAAACTGAATAAACTGTGGCATTAAGCGATCTCCAGAGAATCAAGGCTTCGGAAGGTTGTAATTGCAGGATAAACTTTAAAAAAATACTCTTTGAAAAACTTATTTTTTTCATCATCAAAATTTGAATGGACTATACTTCCATCATTTTTAATTAGAATTGATTCTGCAGTTTTACAATCTTCAAAGCTAATATCATTTTCTGTATAAGTAATGAGAATACCATCTTTTTCACAAAATTCTTTTCTCATAATAAGACCTCATTTTTATTATATCACATATCTTTATTGCAATCACTAAAATTTGCAAATCTTTAATTGGATTACCACGTCGCCCTGACCGTCATTGCGAGCGTAGCGAAGCAATCCATTCCCCACAATCCTCACAAATAATTTGCAAATCCGCAATTTCAGATTTATACTATATTTATTAATTAATAGATTATTGCATCATCAAAAGGAGTTTTTTCTATGGCAAACACAGAACCAAGAGTACTTTCCATCATTTTGGGTGGTGGTAAAGGTACACGTCTTTACCCTCTTACAAAAGAGCGTTCAAAACCGGCCGTTTCTTTCGGCGGAAAATACAGAATTGTTGATATCCCTATTTCTAACTGTATCAACTCTGGCTATAAAAAGATTTATCTTTTGACTCAGTTCAACTCTGCGTCACTTCACCTTCACATTTCAAATTCTTACAATTTTGACCGTTTTTCGGGCGGATTCGTAGAAATTCTTGCCGCAGAACAGACTCTTGAGCATTCAGGCTGGTATGAAGGTACAGCCGATGCAGTTCGTAAGAACTTTATTCACTTTAAAACTCAAAAGCCAACTCACTATATCATTCTTTCCGGTGACCAGCTTTACAAAATGGATTTGCGTGCCTTTATGGATGCCCACATCAAATCAGGTGCAGAAATCACAATTGCTACTACTGCCGTAAACCGCCACGACGCTTCCGGTTTTGGTATCATGCAGATTGATGACCAGAATCATGTAAAAGCTTTTATGGAAAAGCCAAAACCAGATCTGAACATTGATGACTGGAAGATTCCTAAGGAAGCACGCGGAAGCCTTCCACCAGAGAAGGAATACCTTGCTTCTATGGGTATTTATATCTTCAATGCCGACACAATGGAAGAAATGCTGGGCGGCGAAAACGAAAAATACACTGACTTTGGTAAGGAAATCCTGCCACTTGCCATTGGCAAGAAGAAAATCAGCTCTTATGTATTCGACGGCTACTGGGAAGACATCGGTACCATCCGCAGCTTCTACGATGCAAACATTGCCCTCTGTGATCCATACCCAACTTTCGACTTCTTTGGTGAAACTCAGCCTATTTATACACACATGCGTAACCTTCCGCCTTCAAAAATCAATAAGGCAGACATTAACGCCTCACTTATTTCAGAAGGATGTATCATTACAGATGCTGCTTTCAACAAATCTGTTGTCGGTGTACGCTCAATCATCAACGAAGGTACTAAGTTTGACGGCGTAATTATGATGGGTGCCGACTACTACGACACAGAAGAAGAAAAAGAAGCTAACAAAAAGGCTGGAAAACCTAGCACTGGAATCGGAAAAAACTGCCAGATTGCCAACACAATCATCGATAAAAACGCAAAAATCGGTGATAACTGTAAAATCGGCGTAAGCGGCAAGAAATACGAAGACGGAGACCACGGAAGCTTCTACAGCGCAGACGGAATTATCGTTATCCGTAAGGGGGCAGTAATTTCTTCGGGAACAGAGATCTAATGAATTACGGTGGTTGAGTAGGCCGAAGGCCGTATCGAAACCACCTGCAATCGGAGTAATTATGCCTGATATGTACGACAAGCTGGGCGAAATGCTCAATGAAGCGTTAGAATCAGGCGAAATTCCACAAGATAATAAACACGAATTAGAAGAGGAATCGGTGGTTGAGCCTGTCGAAACTACCGATTCCTCTTCTGATTTTATTAATAATACTCAAAAATCAGCCGAAAATAACAAGAAATCAGCTAAAAAGGACTCAAAAAAGGCTTTTGCCACCGGCGAAGTTATAAAATTGCATAAATATGCATATAATATGCAATTTCCACCAATTATTCAGCAAGCACTGACTACACTAGATATAGCGTACCCATTTACTTCAAAAGATATTAAAAAACAATATCGAAAACTGCTTAAAGAAATCCATCCAGACACCAAAAACACTATACAAAATTCTCAAGATGTAGAAAATAATAGACAGAAAACTATAGATGAAGTTACAGAAGCTTATAAAATACTGTGTCAGTTCTTTAGTATAAAATAATATACATGTATAAATTAATATATATGTATAAAATATTATACAATTCTATTGTATTATTTTGTATACACAAATATTTTATGGATTGCTTCGCTCCGCTCGCAATGACAAGTTGCTATTACTTCACACGTAAAAAAAACTTCACATTAATGACATGTTTCTATTGCTTCACAAGAAAAAAAACTTCACATCAATGACATGTTCCTATTTCTTCACAAGCAGAAAAAAAATCGTCGTCAATGACATGTTCCAATTCCATTATGAATAATAAATCCTCATCAATGACATTATACTTTTCATTACGAGCAAAAAAAACTCCTCGTCATTGCGAGGAGCGGATGCGACGTGGCAATCTATTCTATATTGAGTTCTTCAAGTTTTCTGTGTAAGGTCTTTCGGCCAATGCCTAAGATGTCGGCCGTTCTCGATTTATTGCCTTTGTTTGCTGCAAGGTTTTCCTGAATTATGATTTTTTCTGCCTCGTCCATTGTAATGCCTATTGGAATTGAGATAACTTTTTCTTCGCCCTGACTTCTCAGAGCTCTCGGTAAATCTTCCATTTTTATTTCATCACCCGTGCACATAACCACTGCACTTTCAACAGCATTTTTCAACTCACGGATATTTCCCGGCCAGCTGTATTTTATCATCGCAGCCTTCGAGGCTTTGTCAAAACCCTTTATATTCTTTTTATTTTCGATGTTGAACTCTCTTAAAAAGCCATGCATCAAAAGAGGAATGTCATCCATGCGTTCACGCAAAGAAGGCATTTCAATACGTACAACATTTAAACGGTAAAATAAATCCTCACGGAATTTTCCAGACTTAACTTCATCTTCAAGATTTCTGTTTGTAGCAGCGACTACCCTGACATCTACTTCTATAGATTTTTCTCCGCCTACCCGTTCAAACTTATGCTCCTGTAAAACACGAAGCAGCTTTACCTGAGTTGCAAGATTCACTTCTCCAATTTCATCCAGAAAAATTGTTCCACCATCTGCAAGTTCAAAGCGCCCCTTATGCAGATTTTCAGCTCCAGTAAAAGCACCTTTTTCATAACCGAACAATTCACTTTCAATAAGTGTTTCTGAAAGAGCCGCACAGTGAACAACAATAAAAGGACCGTCCGCCCTCTCTGACTGCTCATGAACTGCTTTAGCAACAAGCTCCTTACCAACTCCACTTTCGCCGGTAATCAAAACACTGGCTCTGGTTGGAGCTGCTTTCGAAATCATCTGACGCACACGATTCAGAGAATCACTTTTTCCGATCATCTCATCGCCGTTTTGAGATTTTAATAATTTTGCCTGAAGCTCGCGATTCTGTTCTGCAAGAATTTTTCCCTGCAGTGCATTTTTTACAATTTTATTTAAGTGATCCAGATCAAGCGGTTTTGTTAAAAAATCAAAGGCACCTGCCTTTAAGGCCGCAGTTGCATCATCGATGCTTCCATGTCCTGTAAGAACAATAATTGGAATTCCAGGAAATTCGGTAGTTACTTTTTTTACAACCTCAGCTCCAGAAATTCCGTCCATTCTTAAATCAGTGATTACAAGATCGATTCCACCCTTTTCAATAATTTGAAGTCCTTCTTCACCGCTTGCAGCCTGCTGAACTTCATAACCTTCCAGTTCAAAATTATCGGCAAGTCCGTTTCGAATATTCTCTTCATCATCAATAGTAAGAATTGTCATGTCAGTATTTCTCCATAAAAAATTACAAGCAAGTATGAGAACATTTTAAACTTCGCATTGCTTGAACTTGTTTTATATCATAATAATTTATCTTCCGTCGGAACTCAGTAACTTTACATCCTTCTGAGGAATCGGGAAAGTAATTGTAAATGCGGTACCCTCACCTTCTTTTGAATTAACAATTATTTCACCAGAAAATTCTTTTATGATTTTATAAACCATTGTCATACCAAGCCCTGTTCCATTTGCTTTTGTAGTATAATATGGTTCAAATATTTTTGAGAGAGTTTCGCTGGACATTCCACACCCATTGTCTGCGATTGTAATTATGAATTTATTTTCGTGGATTGTATTAGAAATACAAAACTTTGCTTCATCAGTTATATTCTTTTCATCTTCCCTGTTAAATTTTGATTTTAAAGCCGCAAGGGAATTTTGAGAAATATTCATTATAACATCGCGGAAAAGTTTTTCGTCAAGAAGGATTTTCTTTCCACTTTCAGAAGATTTAAAAATAACCTCAATTCCTTCTCTATTAAATTCCGGCTTAAAAAAAGAAACTAATCCATCAATTAATTTATCTGGTTCCTTTAATTCAAGCTGAGCCTTAACCGGCCGAACCGCAAGAAGAAAATCCATTACAAGCTTATTTAAATGCTCAATTTCATCATTTACAATATCAATATGATCTTCAACAAATTTCTTTGCAGGAAGTTTATCTGAATTCTCCCTTGCTTTTTCGAGTGCTTTTTGAATTAATTGAATGTGAATGCTTATTGCTCCGAGAGGATTTTTGATTTCATGAGCCATACCCGCAGCAAGATTTGTAAGATTTGCAAGATTTTCCATTCTGTGCAGCAAAATATCCTGATTCTTTTTTTCAGTAATATCCCGTACAAGAATCATTTTTCCGTTTAGCTCACCTTCGTTAATAAGAGGCGCTATTGTTACAGTCAGAAATCTTACAGTGCCACCGCTTGTCACTGTTGAAAAATCTTCAGAACTATTTGTTATATTTTTTTCAAGACATTTTCTTAAAAAACTGGAAATATCTTCATCTTCGATATATTCCCAAATTGCCTTCTCACTGCCAAGAATATCTTCAAGATGTTCTGAAAAAGGAAGCCAGCTTTCTGCAATCTGATTGAATCTAAGAAGTTGAAAATCATCATTTATAATCAAAAGACCGGTGGAAAGAGATTCAAGCACGGAATACAAACTTTCATTTTCATCAACAACATTTTCAAGCAGTGAAAGGATCTGTTCTTTGGAAAGTTTTTCAGCCTTTTGTTTTACACGTTTTACATAGCCGCGCAAAATACACCTCCAAAGCTGTTATTTAAAGCAAACATATCGCGTAAAAGAATTTCTAATGCACTTGCAGGAGACTGATTATAGAGAGTTATATTATCACTGCAATTTCTTAATAATTGCAAGGCGCCTGCCGCAGCTTCACTTCCAGCCTGAGAACTTAGCATAGGTCTCATAAAATAAGCAAGATTTGTCAAAAAAAGTCTGAGTTCAATTCGTGGATAAAACTTATCGCATTTTTTTACAATTTCTTCTATATTACATATTTGTCTGTTGGCAACGGAATTATAAAAAATCCTTGCCTGAGCTTTAATTTCAGAAGGTGAAACCGGCAGGTAAGTCAAAAGGTAATCATTCAGACTGCCGGAAAAATTGTCATTATGAAATACTCTTTGTATAACCTCACCTTGCTGTTCTATTGTACGATCCGTAAAATTATATGTACGTACTCGCGAAAGAATTGTCTGCATAATGGCATTGCGCTTTGTAGTAAGAAGAATAAAAACTACATCCTCAGGAGGCTCTTCAAGAATTTTTAACAAAGCATTTCTGACACTTGTCTGCATTCGGTCTGCATTTTCAATAATTACAGTTTTGCGCCCTTCCTCTGATTTTATATGAGCCCAGGCTTCCATATTACGAATCTGACTGATAGGTATAGAATCATAAAGAAAATCATCTTCGAGTTTCATACACGATTTTATGATTTCTTCACAGATTTTTTTTAATTCTGTGCTTTCTGGTAATGCTCGAGGAAAATCAAGCTGTTCAAGTTTTTCATTTATTTCATCTATTAAATTTCCAATCTTATTAAGATTAGAATCACCTTCCCAAAGAATGCCATTAAAACGCATTGTTAATTTACGTACACTTCGTAAAAACAGATATCTTGCTGCATCAATATATTTTGCATTTATAAAAGCAGCTTCTGTAAATGTTTTTGAAGCGGCAGAGATTTCCAGAGAACAGTCTCTTGGCCCCATGAGCATTAAGTTAGAACAAACTAACGATTTATGCTGAAGGCAGGAAGGACATTCACAAATCCATTTTCCCTGAGGCTTTTCATGACATGAAAGAATGCGCGCAGTTTCAAGAGCGGCTGTTAATTTTCCACTTGCCTCAGGACCAGCAAAAAGTATTGCACCAGGAAGTCGATTATGTTTAATATCATTTAAAAGAAGTTTTCCTGCCTGCTGATTCACAAGATTTTCATACATGAGTTCCAATCTCCTTTCTGCTGGAATTAAAAAGTGCTGTTACAAGGTTATAATAAAAGCTCCCGTCAAAAATGTTTTGTACACTAAAAAACGGCTGGGCTGTTAAAAGGAATATTATAAGGCAAACAACTGCGGCACCTTCTACAAGACCAAAAATAAAACCAAGAGTCCGATCAAGACTTTTTAGAATGCTCCACTCAAAAACCTTTGCAATAATCATCTGAACTAACTTAATGATTAAAAAAGTAACAACAAAAATTAACAGAAATGCAATAATATTTGCCGCATAAGGAACTTTTATATCTTTCAAAAGTCCTTCAGCCACATCCTTGTAGAAAAAATATCCTAAAATAATTCCTGCTATAAAGGCAATTTTTCCAAATATATTATCTATAAATCCCTTAATAACTCCGACTACTGCGAAAATCAGAATTATACCGCTGAATATCCAATCTATAACCATGAAATTCATAAATTCTCTCCCTGTGCAGTATTGATTTTTTCAAAAAGAATTTTTGCAATTTTGTGAGCCGGAGGTTCATTACCCGTAAGCTTTTTTAATGCCTCAGAATAAGAAGTACGTTTTGAATCATCCAGCATTTGTGATAACGCAGCAATTAAATGTTCACTATCTGCTTGTTTTCCAAGTAATACTTCTGCTGCACCTCGACTTCGGAAAAACTCTGCATTATCAACCTGATCTCCACGTGTTCCACTTCCACATAATGGAACAAGAATCATTGGTTTTAAAAGAACAGCAGCTTCCCAGATTGAGTTAGCGCCCGCCCTGCTCAAAATCACATCTGCAGCGGCCACTACATCAGGCATTTCTTTATAAATAAAATTATAAGGCTTGTATGAATCTTTATGTTTTTCTGCAAGCGAAGCAGACCTGTTATCGTCTGCATTTACAAGCCCTGTCTGGTGAACTACAATAAAATTGTTACATAAAAAATCAATATTTTCGTATACAAGCTCATTAATCTGTCTGGCACCGCTGCTACCACCAAGAACGAGAAGAATCGGCTTTTTTTCTGAATACTTTTTCCTTTCTGCTAATCCAAGGAATTCGAGTCCTTTTTCTGCATTAGTCTTATAAAAAACAGGTCTTACAGGATTTCCTGTAACAATAACCTTTTTCTGTTCTGATGAATTAAGCTTATTTTTTGTTTCATCATAAGAAACGAACATACAATCAGCAGATTTAAAATTTATTCTGTTAGCGAGACCTAACGTAAAATCACACTCATGTGTATAAACTGGAATATGAAGAAGATGTGCAGCAAGACACGGAGGAACGCTAACAAATCCGCCTTTAGAAAAAAGCACAGAAGGTTTCTGTTTCAATAAAATATGAAAAGCGGTAAAAAATCCACCGGCAATACGGAATAAATCAGAGAAGTTTTTCAAAGAAAAATAGCGTCGAAGCTTACCAGAAGGAATTCCAAAAAATTTATCTGCAGTTGGCTTACCATCTGGGCCACACGCCTTTTCTACAATATTGCGGTCCATCCCTTTTGAGCAGCCAATCCAGTATATTTTTAATTCTTTATTATTTTCAGCAGCCAGTGCCTTAAGTTCATCGGCAACAGCAAGTCCCGGATAAATGTGCCCGCCAGTGCCGCCGCCCGTAAAGCAAATCAGATTTTTATTTAATTTCATACTGTGTCATTTTAACACACTTTTAGAAATTTTTAAATAGCAGCCCGCTTTATTTGGCTGACAAATATTTTATTTTTTTTCTAAAAAATCCCTTTTCATCTATTGACACAAACTCTCGTTTCATATATATTAAATTACATCAACGACGCCGCAATAGCTCAGTTGGTAGAGCGCCGGACTGAAAATCCGTATGTCGTTAGTTCGATTCTAACTTGTGGCACTTGGCTTCTAACTTAGGTTAGAAGCCATTTTTTTTGTCTAAGTGCTTATGTTATAAGGAATTAGGCAAAGAAAGTACACACTTATATCTGATTTTATTCCACCTTTTTTAGAGAAACTGGGACGAATAAAAACCGGTTTTTGGACACTGTGATACTTATTGTGCAAAAATTGTGCATTTTTTATGCACTGATTTTGCAAGAAAAAGTAAACCTTTGTCTATTACAGGAGTTTTTTATTCCCCATCTCCCCTCTTCTACTCTCCACGCAGAAATATCTTTTTTAATAAAAACTTTACTTTACCTTCATTTATTATTATACTAAGATTAAATAAACAAAATAATTCAAAGGAGAGAGACAATTATGAAAAAAACTCTTTTTATTGTTGTATCATTATTTATGGCTATCGGATTATTCGCTAATCCACTTGAAAAAGCTTTGGAAAAAGGTAAATGGAGACAGATTAGCAATAAAGACAATGTTACAAAATGGACTAAGAAAGAACTTTCCCTGACAAAAGTTTCTACCAAAGGAAGTTATTCTGTAACATTGAATGACTCAAATGAACAGATTATCTTTGAAACAGAAGATTACAACAACCTGCAGCAGGTAGTTACAGCTCTTCTGGATAACAAAGATCCAAATGTTGAATGGAAAGAAATTAAGAACGGCGTATTATCTGGCAGAAAACTTAAGAAAAAGACAATAGCAAAAGCTAATGCTGATGATACAGCTACAGGAAAAAGAGAAGGTGTTTCTACTGCTTCATCAAGAGCATCTGAAGCAAAAGAAGATTACGAATGGAGCGATGAATAAAAACATAAGGCTGACCGGTTAATGAAGGTCAGCCTTTATTATATATTCCTATCATTTATTGCTTTGTACACAGCATTCTGTAAAACCAGTTCTCAAGTTCCAGAACTCTTGCTGAAACGGCATTTTCCACAAACGACTGTAAGAATCTGTGCTTTTGAGGGCAATAAGTACACTGCATAACAGCATATACTTTTATGCTCGCCTCAGTTTCCTGCATCAAAACAAAAATACCAGCCTCATTCTTTTTTATTCCACGTACAAAAAAATTCGTAGGAGATCTGTTCAAAACAGCACAAACTGCATAAGTCGGATTATTATTCATATATTCATCAATAAAAACATCAAAATATAATCCGCCTGCAGCTTTATCTTTTACATAAAGCTCACCCTCATTCTTACCTGGTGCTTTTTCAGTATATGAAGATTTTTTGAAAATTGGTTTTCTTTCACCAGTATTTCCATCAATATAACTTACACCAAAGCATTCCTTATCCAGGCCCCCCATCTGATTAAGTTTTTTAATTATATCTCTACAGGAATAGCCGACAACTTCTGCTTTAGAAACTTCAAAAACTGACTGTACACAGTAATTTACTTCAAAACTGGTAAGGAATTTTTTTTCGTAATAATTTTTATAGGTATTATCAGGGAAAAGACTATAGTCAGGACAATAAGAATGACTGATTCTCTGTTCTACGGAAAACAAACCGAAAGTCAGAAGCATAAAAACAAAAGCAAAAACTGATTTCTTCATATAAATATTTATACTAATTTATGGAAGAATTTTCAATTCTGTTATTGTTTCTGTATCCGTTGCTTTAATTGAAAAACAATCCTCTGTAGAGCTTACCTGACTTAATATTTTCTTAATCATGATAATACCAAGCCCTGCACCCTCTGTCTGGTCAATTGAGTTCATAAATATATCTTCAGGAGTTTTGTTTTCACAAAGCTTTAATTTCTTATTTATGCGCTCAATTTCTTCTTCTGAAATTACAGAATTATTTCTTGTAGTAATATAAAAGCCGCCATCCGAAATCTTAAAACTTATTTTGACATAAAGTCCAAGATTATTCACTTTTTCAATAAATTCTGCATCTTTTATATTTGCCATTCCCTGCTCTTTAAAAGATTTCATTCCCCTTTCATAATCTTTGTGATCCGTAATATTCAGATTATTAGAAATAAAATAGGCACGTTTTATATTAGCTTTTACAGAATTAGAGATGATTTCATCAAGACAAAGACATAATAAATTATAGGTATGTTCAAGATTGATATGCTTTAAGAATTCCAGAACAATGAGATTTAAGGTCTCCCGATTCTTGGAATTCGGTGCACGGAGAGTATATTCATAAGGAATGCCCTTTTTAATACAATCAACTGCTTCTGAGAAATCTGAATTGTCTCTAACATCTTCCGACATATTCATTACTATATTATAAATTATAAAAAGTGTATTGAAAAGAAAAAAAATTAATATTTTTTTATCATTTTTTTTCTTGCATTATCTTCCTACGTACAATAAAATATATTATACACATGAAATGGTTAATTCTGACAAATAATGAAGAGCTCGGTAAAAATTGTATAGATTTTTTAAGCACAAGTAATAAGAAAGATAAAGTTATTTCTTCATCACTTTCACTGGAAGCTCTTAAATCAAATAAAAAGCAGTTAAATAATATTGCTGCCTGCATTATTTATGCAAATAATGAAAAAGAAATTACAGCCTCACTTGGAGCAGGACTTTCAACAGTTTTTGGTTTTTTTGCTTCAGAAGAAATTCCTGTATTAACAAATATTAAACTTCTTTATGAAGATTTGCTTTTCGGAAAAGATATCGGTATTGGCTGCAAGACCGCAGATGATATTTTCAATACACTTAAAAAGAAGTACAACAAGCTTGCAGATGAAGCAAGTATGCGGCTTGCAAAAAAGCATCTTCTTGATCGTGGAATCCCGTATACTACAGACTGCTTTGGAAATTACATCGCTAAAAACAAACCTGAGGTTGTTCATGAATTCCTTGCAGCTGGTATGAGCATTAATTCCCGCGATGATCTTGGAACTCCAATGCTGAACATTGCCTGCCGCAACGATAACTTTGATTTTGTACAGATGATTTATGAACTTGGAGCAGATATTAATGCCGTCTCAGAAGACCGCGGCTATACAGCTGTTATGGATGCAGTCTGGCGTGGAAATGAAAAAATTACAAAATATCTGATTTCCAAAGGTGCAAATCTTAACACAATAAATAAAGAAGGACAGAATAATCTGATTCTCGCAGTAGGTGCAAACCGTGAATCACTTGTAAAGCTTCTTGCAGAAAACGGTGCCGATCCCGATGTAAAAGATATGATGGGAATGAGTGCCTACAATTATGCAGTACTGTTTAAAAAGCAGAAACTGGTCGAGATTCTGGAGCCATATCATAAGAGTATATAATAGATTGCTTCGCTACGCTCGCAATGACGAAGACGTTTCGTTATTGCGACGCCGTGGCTTTGTGTCATTGCGAGGCCGTAGATTTTGTGTCATCGCCATGTCGAAGACTTTACGTCATTGAGAGGCCGTGGCTTTGTCATTGCGACGCCATAGATTTTGTGTCATTGCGACGCCGAAGACTTTACGTCATTGCGAGGAGCGTAGCGACGAAGCAATCCATATAAAAAGCCCCGGGTGGTTGATGGATTACCGCCCGGGGCTATAATTTTTTACTCTTAATTATGGTGGTTTCGACAGGCTCAACCACCGCTTAGATCTATCGCTTCAAGCTCAATACAGTTTCAAGCAAGGTATCTGCTGTCTGAATTGTCTTAGCGTTAGACTGGAAACCACGCTGTGTTACGATCATATCAGTCATCTGTTCAGACAAATCAACGTTTGACATTTCCAAAGCACCGGCCATCAAAGTACCTTTTCCGGCAACTCCCGATTCACCAATGCGAGCCATACCAGAGTTGTTTGATTCAACGTAAGTATTGTCACCGGCTTTTTCAAGACCACGGTCGTTTGCAAAGCTTGCAAGAGCAATCTGACCGATTGTGCGGTTTGTACCGTTAGAATAAACACCGGTAATAATTCCGCTTGAGTCAATCTTGAAGTTATCAAGATAACCCATTGTGTATCCGTCCTGATAGAAAGCCTTTGTTGTAGACTTTGAAGCGGACTGTGTAATTGTATCCTTAAAGCTTCCGATTGTTCCAAGATTAATGTTCAATGTCTGGCGGTAAGGATTTCCTTCTCCATCAGGATTTGATTCAGCAACTGCAAAAGAGGTCTGAATTACAACCTGACCTTCAGGATTAGATATGTTTCCAGCTGTATCGCTTACAGACTGTAATGCACCATAATTATCAAAGTTTACAAGGAAAGTATTTCCCATTCCGTCTGTTGTTCCAAGGCCTACGCGAGTCTGAGTATAATCAGCATTGTCTGCATCAATCAAAACAGTAGCTTCCCACTGATTTGGATTTCCAACTACACGGCGGAAAGAAACAGAAAGCATGTGCTCGTTTCCAAAGCTGTCATAAATCTTCTGTTCAGTTCCCCAGGTTCCTTTATAAATATCATCTGCACTTGCACCTTCAGCAATTTCCGGTGTGTTCTTGTTCAGGTTGCAGGCAAAGTTTACGTTTGTTGTTTCCTTAGCAGGGTCTTTTGAACCTACAGGAATAATAAGATCTTCAGGAGTAGCGGCTGTGCTAACAAGCATCTGTCCGTTTACTTCATCAGCCATCCAGCCCTGAACACGCATACCGTTTGCAGGGTTTACAAGAGTTCCGTCACGATCCAATCCAAAAGAACCGTTACGAGTATAGAATGACTCCTCTCCACTCTTAAGCAGGAAGAAGCCGTTTCCCTGAATTGCGAGGTCGGTTGAAACACCGGTAGACTGCAGGTTACCCTGAGTGAAAACATTGTCAATTGAGGCAATGGTCATACCAAGTCCAACTTCCTTAGGGTTTACACCACCAAGCTCGTCAGTTGGCTTTGCAGCTCCCGACATCTGCTGACTAATCATATCCTGGAAGTTAACACGTCCGCGTTTAAAACCGTTTGTGTTCACGTTCGAAATGTTGTTACCAATTACGTCCATTCGTGTCTGGTGATTCTGAAGTCCTGAAACTCCAGAATAAAGTGATCTCATCATATGCTAAATCCTTCCTTCCTACCCATTAGTCAGCGTAAATCGCTTTTATTTTATCCATGCTGTAATACATACCGTTCACAAGAACCTGTGGATTTTCCCCTCTGGTTGCCCCTTCCACAATTCCCTGAACGGCAGTATCACCAATATCCAGTTCAACTGTCTTACCAAGTGTAGCAGCCGCTTCTGAGCTGTTAATAAAAGCTGCCATTTTTGCAAAGGATGAACTCATGTTTGTCATCTGTTCCAGAGAACTGAACTGAGCCATCTGGGAAATAAATTCTGTATTTTCCATAGGGCTTGTCGGATCCTGGTTCTGCAGCTGGGTAATAAGCAGCTTCAGAAAATCATCCTTTCCTAATTCATTGGAAGTTTTCCTTCCTTCAACTACGAGCGATTTATTATAAGTGTTTACCGCATTTTCAACGGCAAACTTTTCGCCCGCACTCATCTGAGTGTTTATGCTGTTTTGTGTGCTAAGTAGTTCCATCATTTCTCCTTAATCACCGTTTTTTATAGATTCCCGGGGCAAGCCCGGGAATGACATATTTGTTTCTCTGTCATCCTCGGGATTGCCCCCGACTCTGTCATCCTCGGGCTTGACCCGGGGATCTTTTTTACTATCGTCAATTTACGCAACGATGTTTACAGAATAATTTGAGATATCTTCGATATTTTCAAAGACATCATCAACCTCGGCACTAAGCCCCCCAGCCGAGTTTCCATAAACACGTTTCGCAAACAAACTTGTACCATCATCCTGGCTGCCGAAATCCATATTCTGATTGAATGAACCGCCATTGTTCATTGCGACATCAAAACTGGCTCCGTCAAAACCACTCTTTATAAATGCCTCTCTGAGAGTTTCAGCATTATCTTTAAAAACCTGCAGAGCTTCTTTTGTTGCAACCGTAATATGACCGCTTAAATTTTTTCCATCCAGAGACAGATGAATCTTTACATTTCCTAAATCATCCGGATGTAAAATAAGATTAATTGTTCCCTGATTATTATCTTTAAGCACAAGATTACCGGCCTTTACAAACTCAGGCGCAACATTTGTCAACTGATTAGAAAGCATTGCCTGAAAGTTTGAGCCCGTACTTGCCGCCGTCTGAGTATTTAGAGAAAGAACATCAGCTTCCGCATTCGGATTAAGTTCAACACTCATAACGGCAGTATTCTCATTAGTAAGCTTTACTTCAGAAGCTTTAACCAGAGGCTTTTTTGTCTGTTCGGTTTCATTTTGAATTTCTGGCTTTGTACGCAGATCTTCTACTGTGATTTTTCCTTCCTTATCTAGGGTAAACTGTTTTTTACTCTTTTCTTCACCACCAGAAAAATCAAAATTAGAAGTCTGTGCCGAATTATCGCCGGTTGTTTCATTTAACGAAAACTGCATTGATGAATCATTATTTATTTTCAAATCAATTTCATCATCATTATTTTTTGAAGCAGCTGATTTTTTTTCTGTATTAACAGATTTTTTAGTAAGTTCAGAAAGTTTTGAGCTGTCTGCACCATCAGCTTCAACCTTACCGGCAAGCTCTTCCAGACGAGAAAAATCCTTTTCAGAAAGTTTTTTGTCTTTCTTTAAGTCCTTTACATTTTTTTCTGCTTTTTTTACAGAACCAGACAGATCTTCTGTGTTTTTAATTTCTGCAGAATTCTCATTTTTTGCAGCAAATCTATTTTTAATTTCTTTTTTATCATCGATTCTGGTGTCTGTAACCTTAAAATCTGTCTTTTCTACGGTCTGCTCTTCATTTTCTTCGGTTTTATTGTCTTTTACAACCTGAGAATCAGAAGTTTTTTCAGATTTTTCAACGTTTTCTGTTTTAACTGTATCAGAAGTCTCTTTCTGTTCAACAGTTTTTGTTTCTTCTGTCGAATTTTCCTGATTATAAGATGTAAGAATATCGGAAAACGAAACCGAAGGCTGTTGTGTGGGAGAATCTTTTACTGTTGCAGATAACTGAAAATCCTGTAACTGAGACTGATTTACGATGATATCTGTGATTGCCTGATATGACACTTGGCAAATCTCCTTTTAAGCGTTGAAGATTTGCCCACTGAATGTTAGTCGAGGGACTCCGGCTTACTAAGCATCTTCCGCTGTATTTCTGCAGCCCGGTCAGACGGCATTAACGAAAGCCAGTATGAACCCATAGACGAGGATCCTTCTGCGGCCGCAATCTCTTCGACTTTGCGAAGGACGTCTATAACTGTCTGATCATCCATCGCAACAAGAATGTTAACCGCTGCTTCAGGCCTCATGCCATTCAGATTTTTAGCAATCTGTTCAACGTTTATATTCTTATCATCGTATTTTTTTACTTTCAGGTTAAATGTTTTTTCTCGCTCTTCCTGATTTTTTTCACGCTCTGCAAGCTCTGCACTAACCTGTTCATTCTGCTTTTCTACGGCCTGAATATCAGTTTCGCGTTTATCGAGTTCTTCCTTAAAAATGTCGAGAGCTTCACGCTGTTTTTTAAGTCTGTCTTCATCAAGATTTGCCACAAGGGGGCGTGACTGCGTAGCGGTAGAAGAGGTTTGAGGGGCTTTTTTCAAAATCTTATAAGCAGGCGCAAAAACCGATTTTACATGAACTACACCAAGATAATCGAACCATAAAAGTCCACCTGCCAGAAGAATGAGAATGATAATTAATAGAACAAAAGTTTTCCCCAAAGACTTTTTGAAAGACATATTTCCCCCTCGATCTTACCCCTTAGTCAATCAAGCCGCTAATTGCCGCACCCAGTGTAATATCATTATCACAAGATACAATATCCCAGAAAATTCCAAGCTGTCGGGTGAGGACTTCATCAAGATAACCGTAAACACGTTCACGAACCTTGTAAGTCTTGAAGAATGTAGTTCCGTCGCACAAAATACAGACAGGTTTAGCTGCATTCTTTCCTTCACCAGTCTGAACAGCACAAGCCGTAAGAATTGCCGCAGAATAACGTGCAGAACGCTCGGCAATTGCATCCAGAATCTGGAACATTTTATCTACATCTTCATCACTTGCAGTCTCGCAGGCAATTTTACCCAATACACTGTCTTTATTATATGGATGATGAAGGAATTTATCCATTTCGATGAGTGTAAGAGTTTCAAGACCATTAATTGCCGCCGCAGTTTTTTCTGTAAAAAGACCGTCTTTAGCAGCTGCCTTAAGTGCAAACCAGGAAACAGGACCAAGATATGCACCCGAACAGAGTTTTTCAAGGAAGAAGGTTCCAGGCTTTACTGTAGTTTTATCAAAATCAACATCAAAATCAGAACGGTTTACGCGAAGGAACTTTCCGCTTTCGCAAACAACAATCTGTTTTTTGATTTTGCAGCAGTCACAGTCAGGCTGAATATAAGCCGCATTCATACCGGTTCCAAGAATGAAACCGATGTTTGAAGAATATTTATCTCCATCAGTAGCACAGGCAGCTCCTGCAAGAAGAGCCGCAACAGTATCATTACAAAGGGTAATTCGTTTAATTGTATTCCAGCCGCGTTCAGCAAGTGCAGCCTTAAGACATTCACCAACCTTTGAACCTACAACTTCCGGAGCTTTTACTTCCTTAGAGAAGCCCAGAAGAATACCGTCTCCATCTTCCTGAATCTCCATAGGATATGAAAAACAGAAACCTATCCTGTCAGCTTTATTTTTCAAATGTTCAAGATTATCTGCAATCTGATTAAAAAATTCTTTGCGATTAAGCTCTTTTTCAACGCCAGGCATGCGGGTCTTTTCCATTTCAGAAATCTGAGCCTGACCATCAGCATCAAAGGTAACAAGGCAGGAACGGAAGTTAGTTCCGCCGGCATCAATTACAATTACACTCTGATTTTTAGCTGATTTTTCCGGCGGATTACAGAAGGTACGAATCATATCTTCATCTGCACCTTCTTTTTTTAAGCCCTTGCGCATATCAAAAAGAATTGCCTGCGCCACAGTAAGTACATCAACGTGATTTACAAAATTATGTGCCGAAAGAAAAGCACTAACCTGATTATTCATTTTATTTTCCTGTTTGTTTTTTGTTGCATATATTATACAAGGATTTCTTGTTAAAAGCAAACGATATTATGGATTGCTTCGTCGCCCAAAGGGCTCCTCGCAATGACCTTATTTGTCGGCCTTGCGAGCGTAGCGATATTATAACGTCATTGCGAGCGCAGCGATATTATAACGTCATTGCGAGCGTAGCGAAGCAATCCATTTTTATTGAGTAAACTTCTCCATTTTGTTATATTATTCAGACTATGCTAGACTTGGAATCCCTGAAAAAAGAACTTAATCCTCAGCAATACCGCGCAGTTACTACTACAGATGGTGCAATTCTTATTATTGCCGGTGCAGGCAGCGGCAAAACCCGCGTAATTACATTCCGAATTGCCCACATGCTCGACAAGGGAATTCCACAAAGCTCAATTCTTGCCCTCACCTTTACAAATAAAGCCGCAAAGGAAATGGCAGACCGAATTAAAACACTCACAGAAAAGAAACTACAGAACCTTACTGTTTCTACTTTTCACGCCTTTGGTGTAAAAATTCTCCGTCAGGATATTGATAAACTCGGCTGGCGTGAAAACTTTTCTATTTATGATGAAACAGACCGCGTAGCTCTTATCAAGGAATGTGGTCGTGAACTCAAGTTTTCACCTGAAGCCATGGATATTTACACCATCGGAAACCTTATTTCCAACATCAAAACCGGCCGCAAAAACTGGGAAACCGCAAACGACATGTACCGTCCGCTTTACGAAATGTACCAGGAAGGACTCAAGCTTTATAATGCCGTAGACTTCGACGACCTCATAGTTCTTCCGATAAAGCTTTTCCGCGAGTTCCCCGAGGTTCTTGCACGCTACCGGGAACGTTACAAGTATATCATGGTAGATGAGTTTCAGGACACAAGCCATCAGCAGTACGAAATGATGCATCTGCTTGCCGACAAAAACGTTGCTGTTGTTGGCGACGACGACCAGTCCATTTATTCCTGGCGTGGTGCAGACTATCAGAATATCATCAATTTTGAAAAGGATTTTGATGTTACCGAAATCCGCCTGGAGCAGAATTACCGTTCTACCGAGACAATCCTCGAAGCCGCAAACGGCGTAATCAGCCACAACACAAACCGCAAGGACAAAAAGCTCTGGAGCGGAAACGGCGGCGGTAAGCCAATCGAAATCTTTATGCCGGAAAACGAAACCGACGAAGCCGACTTTATTGCCGAAAGCATTCTAGGAATTGCCGTTGAAGAAAAGCGCAAGTACGATGACTTCGGTGTGTTAATGCGGGCTAACACCCAGAGCCGCTTTATAGAAGAAGCCTTTTTGCAGAATAATATTCCATACACGATGAGTGGCGGAACTTCTTTTTTTGAGCGCAAGGAAATTAAAGACGTAATCAGTTATCTTCGTGTCATTTCAAATCATGATGATGATATTAATTTGCTGAGAATTATAAATACACCGCGGCGCGGAATTGGCCGTGCCGCAATTCAGCTGATGAATGACGCAGCCCAGCTCAACGGCTGTACTCTCTGGAATGCAATTGATTATCTGATTCATGCTGAAGCCTCGCAGGCAAGCGATGTTCTCAAAGAAGACCTGCAGAGCTTTGTTGACATTATAGAAGGAAACCGACAGAAGCTCCTCAGTGGCCGCGGTCTTGCAGCAAAGGTCCGCCAGTTTGTAGAAGACATTAACTATAAAGATCATCTGCTTACTGAGTTTTCAAAATCAGAAAAGGCTGTACGCTTTAAGCTTAAGAATATAGAAGATTTAATCCGCTTTATGGAAATCTGGGAGAATGACCCGGATAATCCTAATCCTAATCTTTATAACTACCTCAACCGCATCACACTTATGAGCCGCGACAACGGCGACGACGAAGGCGACAAGGGAAAGGTAAACCTTATGACAATTCACGCTTCAAAAGGCCTGGAGTTCCCGGTTGTTTTTATTGCGGGAGCAGAAGAAGGACTGATTCCTCACGCCCGCTCCGTAGAAGAAAACGACGGCAACGTGGAAGAAGAGCGCCGTCTTTTTTATGTTGCGATTACACGTGCGCGCGACAAGCTTTTTATTTCAGCATGCCGCAAACGCCGCCACCAGCAGATGACCGTAGAAACCGAGCCAAGCCGATTCCTCGACGAAATCCCTTCAAACCTCGTAGAATACCACGAGCCCAAGCAGCTCACCGAAGAAGAAACCGGCGCAATGTTTTCAGATTTTCTCGGCCAGTTGAAAGCCAAAATGTAATGGATTGCCACGTCGTCCTACGGGCTCCTCGCAATGACGTCTATCGCTGTCATTGTTTAATACTTCATTCTCGCAATGACGCTTATCGCTGTCATTGCGAGCACGAAGTGCGAAGCAATCCACTTACTAAACGTCATTGCGACCACGAGCAAAGCGAAGTGGGAAGCAATCCACTTACACTCTATACTTAATCTTTTTACCTGTACCCTCATAGAGCTTCTTTCTAAGTTCAGTAACCTGTGGGTCGGTAATATAATCATCAAAGCTCATCATGCGGTCAATAATTCCGTTTGGAGTTATTTCCACAATGCGGTTTGCAATAGACTGAATAAACTCGTGGTCGTGAGAACTGAAAAGAATTACTCCAGGGAATGCTATCAAGCCTTCGTTCAAAGACTGAATTGCTTCGAGGTCCAGATGGTTTGTCGGGTCATCCATAGTAATACAGTTAGCCCCACTTAACATCAATTTAGAAAGCATACAGCGAACCTTTTCACCACCCGAAAGAACCTTTACCTTTTTAAGGGACTCATCACCCGTAAAAAGCATACGACCAAGGAAGCCGCGGACATAAGCATCATCCTGTTCCTTAGAATACTGCTTAAGCCATTCTGTAATGTTCAGTTCATTATTAAAGCTTTCACTGTTATCGCGTGGCAGATAAGTTTGTGAAGTTGTCTGTCCCCAGAAGAACTCTCCGCTATCAGGCTTTTTCACACCGTTTACAATATCAAAAAGTGCAGTTACAGAATTATGCTCAATACCGACAAAAGCAATTTTATCTGTGCGGTTTACTACCAGAGAGAAATCCTTTAACAGCTGATTTCCATCTGCATCTTTATAATTCAGATTCTTAATTTCAAGAACATTGTTTCCAATTTCGCGGTCAGCCTTAAAGTTTACATAAGGGAACTTACGAGTAGAAACCGGAATCTCTTCGAGGCTGTCTGCAAGCTTATCGTAAATCTTTTTGCGCGAAGTTGCCTGCTTAGCCTTAGAAGCATTAGAACTGAAGCGCTGAATAAATTCCTTCAAATCCTTCATTTTGTCTTCAGTCTTCTTCTGCTGCTCGTGAGCCTGACGCTGCATAATCTGAGTCATCTGATACCAGAAGTCATAGTTACCACTGAACTGAGTAATCTTTCCAAAGTCGATATCACAGATATAAGTACAAACAGTATTCAAAAAGTGACGGTCATGCGAAACTACGATTACTGTGTTTTCAAAGTCCAGCAAAAAGTTTTCAAGCCAGGTAATAGATTCAATATCCAAACCGTTCGTAGGCTCATCGAGAAGCAGAGCATCCGGATTACCATAGATTGCCTGAGCCAAAAGAACGCGAACCTTCTGACCTTCATCAAGCTCGCTCATCATCTTGTCGTGGAACTCTTCTTCAAGACCAAGACCAGAAAGCATCTGTTCAATATCATTTTCTGCTTCGTATCCACCGAGTTCTCCAAACTCAGCCTCAAGCTCAGCAGACTTAATTCCATCTTCTTCTGTAAAATCCGATTTTGCATAGATTTCGTCACGAGCCTTGCTTACTTCATAAAGCTTCGGATATCCCATCATAACTGTTTCTTTTACAGAATATTCATCAAACGCAAAGTGATCCTGCTTCAAAACTGCCATACGTTCGCCCGGAGTCATAAAAATCTGACCGGAATCCTTTTCGAGCTCACCGCTGAGCAGCTTCAAAAATGTAGATTTACCCGCACCATTGGCACCGGTAATTCCATAACAGTTTCCCTTATTAAATTTAAGATTAACGTCCTTAAAAAGCGGTTTTTCGCTGAAGGACAAACTAACATCACTAACTGTAATCATTCAATAATCCTTAAAATTATTTTAGGAGGGGAAAGCCTTGCTCGAAACACGACTCATTCTGAGCCGTGTGCAAAATCCCCTGCGCCCGCATTTCATTGCGGGCTACCCTTTCTAACGGGGGCCAGCCCCCGTAACGCCCCTGCTTACCTGCCGAAGAAAGACTTTACCTTCTGCCAGAAGCTCTTCTTTTCTGGAGCCTTCTGTGTCTGGTTACCATCACGGTGGTTGAGCTTGTCGAAACCACCTTTTCCATTCTTCTTATAATCACCTTTTTTGTATCCAGACTTTTTAGTACCAGAATAGGTCTTATTATATCCAGAGTTCTTAGAATATTTACTATCCCCTCTTCCCTGTTCCCTATTTTCTGAGGCGTAAGCCTCTTTATACATCTTCATGCGCTCTTCATAAGAAAGACCTGCAAGCTTTGAAGGATCGATATATGGCTTTCTCTCACGTTTTTCATCACGGCCTTTTCCGCCCTTCTTGTAATCCTTTTTATATCCGTCGCCTTTCTTTCCGTGACCATCACGTCCACCATGTCCGTGTCTGTCATCGCGGCCATCACGACGTCTGTTATGAATATCGCCGTCCTTACCCTTACGGTAGCCGCCGCGGTTATCATAATCATCATCTCCACGCCAGTTTTCTGTCTTAATATACATACCGGCAGACTTATCTTCTTCCATCTGCTCAGGGTAAGCAACAGTGGCAGGAATCTGCATTTCGATATAGCGTTCAATTGCAGGAAGATTATAAACATCCTGTTCAGAACAGAAGGTATATGCTTTTCCAGATTTTCCGGCACGGGCTGTACGACCAATGCGGTGAACATAGTTTTCAGCTTCAACCGGAAGGTCGTAGTTAATTACCATTGCAAGGTCATCAACGTCGATACCGCGGGCAGCAACATCAGTTGCGACGAGAATCTTAATTTCTCCAGCCTTGAACTTTTTCAAAATTGCAAGGCGCTTGCTCTGCGGAAGGTCTCCAATCATAAACTCAGCCTGAATCTCATTTATCACAAGACGCTTTGCAATAACTTCGCAGCTTCTTTTTGTATTACAGAAGATGATTGCTGATTCTGGATTTTCGTGTTTAAGAATACCGCAGAGAAGCTTCATTTTTTCATCGCTTGAAACATGAAGAAGCTCCTGCTGAATCTCGCTTACAGTAATATTTTCTGCTTCAATTGTAATTTCAATAGGGTCACGAGTATATTCCCAGGCAAGGTTCTTTACATAAGTGTTTAGAGTTGCAGAGAAAAGCATAGTCTGTCTTGTTTCTGCTTCCGGAAGCTTTTTCAAGATTTTACGGAGGTCATCATAAAATCCCATATCAAACATGCGGTCTGCTTCATCAATTACGCAGAAGTGAGAATTACTGAGGTCAAGGTTTCCGCCTTCGTTCAAATCAATTACACGACCAGGAGTTCCAATTACAATGTCCACTCCTTTTTTAAGAGCTGCAATCTGCTTTTCGTAACCAACGCCACCATAAACTGAGAAAGCTTTAAGTCCGCTCGTTCCAACAAGAACTTTTGCTTCTTCTTCAATCTGAACTGCAAGCTCACGTGTCGGAGCAAGAATCAAACACTTTTTACCTGCATTCTGCTCTTTGAGCATTTCACCAATTACAGCAACAAGATATGCGCAGGTTTTACCAGTTCCAGTCTGAGACTGAACATACAAATCAGGGCCTTTAGCGCCCTCGTTAGCCTTAGAAGCCTTAATAACCTGTTCC
Source organism: uncultured Treponema sp. (assembly GCA_947166355.1). Lineage (GTDB taxonomy): Bacteria > Spirochaetota > Spirochaetia > Treponematales > Treponemataceae > Treponema_D. The sequence continues at coordinate 58,515 of CAMVDX010000003.1, read as the reverse complement.
TGAACCGGAGTACATGTAACATAACCGGCGGCTTCAATTCCCTTCAAAAGTCTTTCATCAAGACCAAATTCTGTAAAATCCATAAGATTCCTTTTCCGCTGGGCGTTCCGGCAACAAGTTGCCGTCGCTATGTCCGCCCTTCGCTACCGCTCATACTGCTTCGCAGTACTTCGGGGCTCCCAGCGCTAACGCAAAATATATTTTTTTACCGCACGTACACACAGGCCGTGGGATAAATGCAATTTATGAGACTACTATTATAATGTTTTTTGAAAGTTGTGTATATATTGCAAGCCGAAGGCGTGGCAATCTATTATTCAGAAACAGTCTCTACACTGCTCTTTTTTCCAAGCGTTGTCCCCAGAACAAATAGTCCGATTCCAAGTACAGCAGCGACAATACCGTAAATCTTCATCTGTCCAAGAATTGTAGAAACAAGGCTCCAGATTCCTTCATAAACACCCTTTGGAAGTGTGTATGCCTCAAGTGCAGTTTTAATAATACCTGGAAGGATTCCGCCTGCTACACAAGCAGCAATAAAGAGAACAACTCCATCAATAAAGCAAGGCATAAATACATACTTCAGCCATGCAAAAATGTTTCGGTTTATCAAAAGAATAAGCAAAGCAAGAAGAAGGCAGACACCGGCACAAATAAGGAAGAACTTCATGGAAAGGAAGAAATCTATCTGTTTAAGTGATTCAAGGCTTTCTGCATTTTCTTCTTTTACGACATCAAGACTTTCCTGAATTGCAGCTTTTGCTTCAACAACACTACTTTCTACAGCTTCCTTCATACCTGATCTGTCAACAACTTCACCTGTATGCTCTTCATACATATCAAGAGATTTATTCATAACCTTCAAAATATCATCTGTATTAATTGTAAGCTCTTCAGAATTACCGGTAACATAATCAACAATTTCACCAACATACTGGTCTACAAATTCAGAAACCTCAGGAGAAGCAAGAACCTCTGCAATAAATTCCGGTTCAACTTCAACTCCAGCCACATCAAGATAAGACTGAACAATTTCATTCACATCCATATTTGAAAGGTCAATTGAACTCAAATCCAGCTGACTAAAATCAAAATCACCATAATCACCATACTCTTCATAAGCAGCAAGAGAATACTTTCTATCTCCAGGATGAAAAAGTCCATCATTAACTGGTTCAATTTTTGAAACAGGCTTCATCATTTCGCCTGCCATTTTTACAAGCTTTGAATAACTGAAATTGTTACGTACAACAGAAAGCAAAAGTGTACCCAAAAGACAAACAGCAAAAAGAATGCTGAGCAAAATCGAACAGATTTTTTTCATTATAAAACTCCCTGACCATTCTGGTCTGTTTAATTGTTAATATATCCACCGCGAAATAAATTATTTTTTTTCGCGGCTTTTTACCTTATTTAATTCTTTATAATAATCAAGATACTGGCATAAGATACCAAGTGCGGCTTCAACCGTTTTTTGAATCTGAGGATCTTCATCTGCTTCTACGACATCACTTTCATAAATCGCATCACGAAATCTGCAGAATTCATTATTCATAGCAAGATATTTTTCTGTAGCAGTCATATATAAATTATATCAGATATATGTTAAAATCGCCACATGAATAATTCAAATAATCAGAATAATAAAACAAATTATCAGGCAGAGCTTTTTTCTAACCGCCTTAAACGAAAATATAAAGAACTTCGTAAGCAAATGCGCAAAAACCGCGTCAGCTGCTACAGACTTTATGATCGTGATATTCCCGAAGTTCCAGTTTCCCTTGATTTATACGAGTTTTTGCCGGACGGAGTTGATTCTGTTCTTGAAGCAGCCCGCTTTATGGCCGCACAGAATGAACGGCTTTCTGCAAACGATCCGGCAGTAGAAAAAGAAATCAAAGAAAGAACTTATGCTGTTCTTTATTTGTATGAACGTCCTTACGAAAAATCTGATGATGAAGAAGCTTTATGGCTTGATGCAATGGCAGACTCAGCAGCCAGTGTGATTGGAATTGATAAATCTCATATAATAAAAAAATCCCGAGGCCATAAAAGTCACAAGGATGATGAACAGTATCAGAAAAACGAAAATCAGATAGCAGTCGAAGGCCTCGTACAGGAACAGGGCCAGCTCTTCCGCCTCGACCTCACAAGTTATCTTGATACCGGACTTTTCTTTGACCACAGAAGTCTTCGTGCAACTGTACGGGATACAGCAAGTAAAAAAAGAGTACTGAATCTTTTCTGCTATACAGGAAGTTTTTCAGTTTATGCCGCCCAGGGAAATGCCGCTTTTGTTGAATCAGTTGATTTGTCTAATACCTATCTTTCCTGGGCCAAAGATAACATGGAGCTAAATGGTTTTACAGATAAAAAACGTTATGAGTTTACCCGTGCAGACTGCATGCGTTTTCTACAGGAAAAAGCTGTAGCCGCAAAGGGCGAAAAGCTTGCGGCAGAAGAACTTTATGATTTGATAATTTTAGATCCCCCAACCTTCTCTAACAGTAAGGCAACAACAGATGTACTTGATATTAACCGTGACTGGCCGCAACTCGTAAAAGATTGTCTCAACATTCTGGCTCCAGGCGGAACGCTCTATTTTTCAACAAACTCAGAAAGAATAAAATTCGACATTTCCAAAATTCCGCCAAAAACCGCCGCCGGCACCGAATTCACCTGCAAGGAAATTACAGAATCAACAATTCCCGTAGACTTCGCTGGCCGCCGCCCACATAAAGTCTGGGAGTTCACATTAAAATAGATATTGTCACACGGATTCGGAATTGCTACGCAATTCCTTTAAAAATAAAAAAAATGAAACGACGTTAGTCGTTTCGAATCCGTGTGACATTTAAAATTATAAAGGCCTCCGTAAACGGAAGCCTTTTCTGTATTCAAGTATGAACTATTTATTGTCCTTGATACCGTAGCGCTTGTTGAAGCGATCAATACGACCTGCAGTATCAACGAGTTTCTGCTTACCAGTATAGAACGGGTGGCAAGCTGAACAAATTTCAACGTGAATGTCTTTTACAGTTGAACGTGTTTCGATTACATTACCGCAAACGCAGGTAATTTTTGTAAGCTGGTAGTCTGGGTGAATTCCCTTTTTCATAATTATAACTCCTATATTCTTGCCCGATATTACGCCCGGCTGCCACTGGCTTGCTTTACAGCATCCATCATTCCGCTACCGTCAACTAATTCCATAAATAATATCACAAGATAAAAATGATTATATTATTATAAAAAAAACAATACATATAGTCAATAATCGAAGTCTCAAAACGTCTGATTGCTCCCATAAAAAATGACTGCGGCCAACAGGATGATGTTGTCCTCAGTCATTTTTTATTCCGCACTCAGCCGTTTTAATCATCGTTATTTCTTGTTATATTCTTTACTCTATCCCCGCAGTGCCGGCATTCATACTGTTGAGGAAGGCTTCGTTTGTCTTACTCTTCTTCATACGGTCAAGAATGAGCTCTGTAACATCAACATCTTCCATAGGATTGAGTACCTTTCGCAGAATCCAGATTTTCTGAAGTTCAGTTTCTGTAAGTAAAAGCTCTTCCTTACGAGTACCAGATTTTTTGATATTGATTGCCGGGAAGAGACGACGCTCTGCGAGTTTTCGATCAAGGTTGATTTCTGAGTTACCGGTTCCCTTGAACTCTTCAAAAATAACCTCATCCATGCGGCTTCCGGTTTCAATCAAAGCAGTGGAGATAATTGTAAGTGAACCGCCCTCTTCTACATTGCGGGCAGCACCAAAGAATCTCTTTGGCTTGAACAAAGCGTTAGAATCAACACCACCAGAAAGAACCTTACCAGAGGTCTGAACAGTCTGGTTGTAAGCACGTGCAAGACGTGTAATCGAGTCAAGAAGAATTACAACATCGCGTTTATGTTCAACAAGACGCTTTGCCTTTTCAAGAACCATTTCTGCAACCTGAACATGGCGAGTTGCCTGCTCATCAAAAGTAGAAGAAACAACTTCTCCCTTGATTGCGCGCTGCATTTCTGTAACTTCCTCAGGACGCTCATCAATCAAAAGTACAATAAGATAAACTTCAGGATTATTTGTAGTAATTGCATTTGCAATTTTTTGCATCAAAATTGTCTTACCAGCCTTTGGAGGAGCAACAATTAAAAGACGCTGACCTTTACCGATCGGTGCAAATAAATCAACAATTCGAGTAGAAACTTCTGTTGAAACAGTTTCAAGACGAAGCTTTTCATTCGGATAAAGAGGTGTAAGGTTTTCAAATGGAACTCGAGTCTGTGCAATGCGAGGTTCATCCATATTTACAGTTTCAATACGCAAAAGCGCAAAGAATCTTTCACCTTCTTTTGGAGAGCGTGTCTGACCGTAAACTGTATCACCAGTCTTTAAATTAAAAAGACGAATCTGACTTGGACTGATATATATATCATCTGGTCCTGGAAGATATGAATTCTGAGGAGAACGAAGGAAGCCATATCCATCTGGCAAAATCTCAAGAGAGCCGGAAGCAAAAATAATTCCGCCGTGTTCTGTATGTGCTTTAAGAATTACAAAAATCAAATCCTGCTTTTTCATTGGGGCAAGATCATCTGCTGTAAAACCGAATTCCATAGCCATATCACGGAGCTCTGGCATAGATTTTATTGTAAGCTCATTAATTAAAAGACGTGGCTTTCCAGCATTTTCTTCTGCAGCAGCTGCGGCCTCTGCGGCAAGCATTTCTGCCATTTCTGCACTAGGCGGAGTATAAGAATTTCTGCCATAAGATTTTCTCATTCCAGGTCCGCGTCTGTTGTTATTATATCTGTTTTGATTGTTCTGATATCGAAAATTATTATTTGGTTTTTCTTCTGATGTATTTTGTGACTGCTGACTGCTTTCTGCATCTTCTGTTTTTTTAACAACACGCCGACGTTTTACAACAACACGACCTGTGTCAGCACCTTCTTCATTCTGTTCTTCTTCTGGTGACTCAGACGCAACATCTTTTACAACCTCTGAAGCCTGTTCATTATGAACAGCTGAATCCGTCTGTTCGTTCTGATTTTCTGATTCAACTTCTGAACCAAAGTCAAGTGTTGCCTGTGCGTCTTCTACAGGCTCTTTTGCTGCATTAGCATCGTCTGTACGGCGTTTTCTTAATCCTGCCATTAAAGATTCCTCATAAAAAATTAGAATTATATTTTGATTTTTTTAGTAAAAAAATAACACCAGATTTAAAAGATTATTTTCGGGAAAAGATATGCATTAAAAAATTCCCTATATTTGTATTATTATGTTTTTTAGCATTTCTGTCAATAAATTTCAGCTAAGTCGGCAAGCACAGCTTGCCTCTGAGGCATTTTCTCGATAATCCTAAAACGACCCTGTGTAAGCCCGCTGGCGGGCGGTGTTCAATAGCAGAGCGTTAAAAAAATTGCGGAAGCAATTTTTAGCTCTACTATATAAAAGCTCGTTGTTTTAAGACGCAACAAGTTGCTTACCAAGTTTTGTCCCAAAACTTGCGGATTTTCGATTTTAGCCTTATTTTATAACATCGCTATGAATAATCATTGCCTGCTTATATTCTGCTGAGGCAACTGAAAATAAATCTACCTCCGGTTCTTTTTCAAGCATATTAACATCACCACTGAATTCAACATTATTTGCAATACGAATTCTGGCAGTTGAAATATTTCCGCTTACTTTACTACCCGAACAGATTTCTACACGTTCTGCCGCATTCATATCCCCATTTACTTCACCGGAAACAATAATTGAATTTGCATCAATCTTATCTACCTTACAAACGGCATTTTTAGCAATTTCCAGATCACCTTCAGGCGCATTGATTTTTCCACTGAATTTTCCAGTAATTACGAGACGGTCTTTGAATTCAAGTACACCATCAAATTCAGTTTCTTCACCGAATACAGTAATATTCTTTTTTTCGTTCTCGTTTTTTTCAGCCATCAATTCACCTGTAAGAATTATTTATTTTTTTTAATTATAACAATAATTGTTTGTATTATCAATATTACACCACAAAGCACAACTTCTGCCATTCCTGCAAAATCTCCGGTTCTTGTAAAAAAAGTCTGAGTCTTATTTTTTATAACAGGAACCTGACCAATCACATAAGCAGGACAGAATTCTGGTGCAGCTTTTTCTATTCTTCCAAACGGACTAATTATACAGGTTACTCCGCTTGCTGTACTCCTGACAGAAGGAACTCTGTTTTCTACGGAACGAAAAACTGCCATTGCAAGATGCTGCCTCTGACAAGGTATACTTTCAGACCAGGAATCATTACTCAAATTCATAAAACAGCAGGAACCATTTAAAACCATCTGACGGCAAATTGAACTGAAGGTATCTTCAAAACATATCGGTGTAGAAAATCTCAGTCCGCGGTAATCAAAGACATTATATTCATCACCTTTTTCCCACATGTGAGTATCACCATTTAAGAGCAAAATATAAAGATATGGAAAATAATGCTTTAAAGGAAAACTTTCTGCAAAAGGAACAAGATGTATTTTTGAATAGATATCAGGCTTTGGAGGATGCACATTTTTTCCAGATTCAAAAACCAGGGCACTGTTATATCGTGCACGATCTCCAGTTTTTATATCAATTTCATGTGAATTACCGATTACAAAAACAGCATTATTTTCATCAATAAAATTTAAAAGCTGAGAAACAAGCATAAAGCGGCGCACATCAGTGCCGTAATCATAATTATAAATAATTGACGGAGCAACAGCAGTTTCCGGCCAGATTATAAAATCAATATCAGCAGAAAGAGACTGTGCCTCTTCTGTCAGTTGAATAAGATTTCTGACATTCTGAGAGTATTCATCTATTCCATTTTTCCAGGGACTTTCATTATTTTGAATTGCCGCAACCTTGACATATTTAGAAGAATAATTTTTTTTCGACTCACAAATACCATAAAAATACGAACAAAAAATCAGTACTATCCAGATACCAAATAAAAAATTAGCTGTCTTTAAAGATGTAAGTGAAAGTGACTTTTCTTTTCCAACATATGAAGATATATGAGATTTAGTTTCAGCGGCAACATTATTTATAAGCTTATTTCGTTCCCTTTTTTTCGTTATTACACAAAACAAAAAAGCAGAAGGAAAAATTACAAGAAGATTAAGTCCAAAAACTCCAACTAATGAACAAATCTGAATGAAATAAAGATTTTTCCATTGAGTATAGGCCGTAACGCCATAATTCATTCCGAAAAAACCAAGGGTTTTAAGATATTCATAACTGCATATAATCAGAAATTCTAAAAGCCATCCATTTTTCGGACTGATTAAATCTGCAAACTTTAATACAGTAAAAACCACTGCACAAATTATAAAATATCCGATGCAGACTATTATGAGACCAAGAGGATGAAAGGAATTAAGCCAGTAACCATAAAGTCCGTAAGAGGCAGCACCATATAAACCGCCCCATAAGAAAGTATTTTTTATATTTGATTTTTTTATGGCAAAAAGAACAGGCAGCCAGTTAAAAAAAGCAAGAAAGCCCAGACCATCCTTAAATATAATATTAGGATTTGAAAGCCAGAACAAAATGCAGGCTGCACAAAGAAGTAGAAAAATCTGAAAACCGCCTGCCATTTTTGAGGCTGAACGGTAATTATTTTTCATTTTTCTTTTTCTTAAGACTCCATAATTTATCTTTTAAAACCTTTCCAGCCCGAAAAACAGCAACATAATGCGGTTCAATACTCAGTTTTTCTCCAGTACGTGGATTTCTGGCAATACTGCGACCTTTTCTAAGCCTTGCTTCAAAAGTTCCAAAACCTCGTAATTCAATAGTATTTCCCTCTTCCATAAATTCTCTTAAGTTTTCGAGAAAACTGTCTACTACCTGCGCTATAACTTTTTTTTCAATGTCAGTAGATTTATAAACTGCATCTACAATATCACTTTTAGTAATTTTACACTCATCCATAATTAATTTATTTTAAACTTTAAGTCATGGCACTCTTACAATTCAAGCCTAGACTCTGCGGTCTTTAGATTTTGTAAAAAACCTACGAAGACAAAAAAACCAGTTGATTTTTTCAACTGGTTTTCCATAATCATTAATCAAAAATGTTATTTTGCTGCGAATGTAGCATTATACAGATTCATCATTCTTGACTTTTTGCGAGACACAGCATTTCTCTTCAAAACACCCTTGCTGCGAGCAGAATCAAGTTCTTTCTGAAGCTGCTTGTATTTTTCTTCAGCAAGTTTCTGATCTTTAGCCTGAACAGCTTCTACAAACTGCTTTGCATAAGTTCTACAAGTGCTCTTAATTGCTTTATTATGAAGTCTGCGAACTTCGCTCTGTGCGTGTCTTTTCTCTGCAGATGATTTTGCCAATTGGAGACCCCCAAAATTAATAGTTAACTGTCTGATATATTATCAAATTACATATTCTGTGTCAATTAAAGTTTGGAAATTTTGGACTTGAATTATTGACACTAGTGGCATATCTCATTATTATGTTTGATACGAATATTCGATTGGAGGCACATAATGGCTGGAGCTAGTAAAAACTCTCGTACAACTGTTGCAACACAAAAATTCATTTGCCCTGACTGTGGTGGCGAAATCATAATGAAAACAATGATTGAAAACGGCAGACTTCGTAATCAGGCAGAATGCCAGAAATGCAAGCGTGTTGAAAGAAGACCTAAGGATTTCAAATAAAGCCTAAAATCGAAAATCCGTTAAAAAACGAGCTTTTATATAGTAGAGCTAAAAATTGCTTCCGCAATTTTTTTAACGCTCTGCTATTGAACACCGCCCGCCAGCGGGCTTACACAGGGTCGTTTTAGGATTATCGAAAAATCGGCTCAGAGGCAAGCTGTGCTTGCCGACTTGGGAAATAAAACCGTACGGAATCATGAACCGTACGGTTTTTTTTATGGATTGTTTTGTCGCTTTTCACCTCGCAATGACAAAATACGCCGCTACTCACAATGGCATAAAAAATATCGGATTTGCAGAATCTGCCATCGTCGGGTTTGACCCGACAATCTATTTCTTATTTGCCGGCAGCTGGCGCCAGTATTCAATCTGTTGCTGCATAAGGATTCTTGCTTCTTCAAGAAGCTCATTACACTCTTCTTTTGTTGCAGGCGGATTATAAACCTTTAGAATCTTTACACGATAACATCCATGCTTAAGATTTTTCATGAGCTTTCTTAAATCGCGAAGCTGCCAGCCACCATCAAGAGCACATACTACAACAGGAAGTCCTGTAGACTCAGAAAGCTGACGGAATCCAGCAGAAAAGAATTTTCCTACATTTCCATCACGTGTTCTTGAACCTTCCGGGAAAAGGATAGGAACCTGCTTTCTTTCTACTACCCTCTTTCCAAAATCAGAAATATACCTCATTGCTTCCATAGGCTTTGCTTTTCTAGGAATAAGGCAGTGTTCCTGAGCACGCAGCATTTCTGAAACCAACGGAATATGACGGCCAAGAGTATCTTTTGCTATAAAACGAATTTCTTTTTCCGGCAAAAATTTCATGTAAACCGGAATGTCTAAAAGACTTTGATGATTTGAAATTAAAATGAAATTTTCAGGGAGCTCAGCTTTTCCTTTTTCATATCCCCAGAAATGAAATTTTCTGTATGTATAGAGAATTGCAAATAAACGTGGAGCTAAAACACGTACGATATAATCTGATATTCTGATGCTTAATTTTCTGCTGACAGGATATGCCAGTACATTGGCAATAGAAGCCGGTATAACCATGGAGAATAAACATATAAGCGTCAGAAACCTTGACATAATACCACCCGAATAAGATAGTTGTTTTTAGCACAACAATTTCATATTTTTTTATTGTTTTAATTATAATACATTATCAGTCAAAAATAAAGGAATTTATTCTGCCAGTAAGTTCTGAAAGCGGTTCATAAAGCTGCTTACAGTCATTCAAATTTGCAATAAAATTCCAGCCGTATTTCTTTTCATAAATGCGCCGATCCAGAACAACAACAACACCCTTATCATCTGAACGGCGTATCAGTCTTCCAATGCCCTGTCGGAATTTAATTACAGCTTCTGGAACACTTAATTCCATAAAAGAACTTCCGCCGCGCTTTTCAATCGCCTCAGCCCTTGCAACAAAAACAGGGTCATTAGGTACTGTAAACGGCAGTTTTACAATTATCACCTGTGAGAGCGATTCTCCAGGAATATCCACACCCTGCCAGAATGAATCCGTAGCAAAAAGTACACTCTCGTTTTCTTTTTTAAAAGCCTCAAGTAGTTTTCCGTTATCATCTTCACCCTGTTTCATTACGCGGCCTGGAAAGCCCGGTAAACTTGCAACAGCAGCCCTGTGTGCACTCTTAAGAGACTCATAAGAAGTAAACAAAACCAGAGTTCTTCCAGCCGCCGCCTGAATAAGACGCGGAATTGCCATTTCAATCCACTGCTGATACTGAATGTTATCAGGAAAAGGAGCATCCTTTGGAACAACAAACAGCATATTTTTATTATATGGAAATGGAGACGGAAACTCCCCCTTAATCACACGCTCTTCTTCCGAGAGAGAAACTCCGGTACGATGCATCCAATACGAAAAATCACGTCCCGTTTTAAGTGTTGCTGAAGTACATACAACAGTAGACATCTGCTCAAATACACCTTCATTCATAAGGTGCGAAATATCAAGTGGAGTCTGAGTAAGAGTAACATATTCTGCATCTGCGCCATCCCGCTGTAAATCAGGTGGCAGCCGTTTTTTTTGAATCCAGAAAACATCATCCGGTTTTTCATTCCACACAGAAAAATTCTTTAATAGAATCACATAATCTTCAAGATGTCTGAGAATTATTTTTGACTCCCAGTAGAAAGGAGCATCCTTATCATCTTCATCAATTCCATCCATAATCTCACGAATAATTCCAGTAAAAGAACCTAGAGCTCTTGCAAGTTCCCCGATTGCTACAAGAAGTGGACCAAAATCTCTTGCTGTTCCTTCGTAAAGACGCATTGTATATTCACGATTCAACAAATCTTTAGCCGCAATTTCAACATTGGAAATCGAAAGCTTTATTTTATTAGTGATTTCATAAGCTTCTCCAGCCTTTTCTTCATTTGAAGAAAGAACTGCCAGACTGAACAGATGTCCAGACTCTGAATTTTTCCTTCGACGATACATTTGGTTAATCAGTTTATTCAGCTTAAAACGATTTACACTTTCACTAAAAAAACTGGTAGCCGCATTTTCAATACCATGAGCCTCATCAAAAATAATATGACGATAAGGAGGAAGAACAGCGGCATCCTCATATCCGGCACCGCCAAGCCTTGATTCAATGTCTGCAAATAACAGATGATGATTGACAATTATAAGATTTGCAGCAGCAGCTTCCTTTCTTACTTTCATCACAAAACATTCATTGAAGAAAGGACATTTTTTTCCCATACAGGCATCACTTTCAGAATTAACCTTTGACCAGACATTTTCACCAGGCATAAAAGGCAAATCACTTTTACTACCGGTTGGGGAATTCTGCGCCCATTCAGCAATTTTTTTTAGCTCGTCACTCTCCCCTTCAAATAAATCAAGAATTGAAGCAGCATCATTCAGACGACGTACACAAATATAATTCTGGCGTCCTTTCATCAGAACATATTTAATTTTCTGACCTATGATTTTTTCTACAGCAGGAACATCTTTTTCACAAAGCTGCTGCTGAAGATTTATTGTACCTGTGGAAATAATTACACGCTCATGATTTACCAGTGCCCACAGCATTGAAGGAATTAAATAAGAATAGGATTTTCCGACACCAGTTCCGGCTTCGAACACGGCAATTTTATTTTCGTTAAAAGCACGGACAATATTCTGCAGCAGTTCTACCTGTACGGGACGTTCTTCAAATGAATCAGAAAGTTTTGAAAGCGTACCACCCTGCGAAATATACCCGCCGGCTTCGAGTTCATTTATTTTTTTGTATTCAACTTTTTCTTCTGAATCTTCCACATCCCCACCCAACTTTTTACTAACGAAACCACGAGTTTTGCCGCTTGCGGCAAAACTCGCCAGAACACCAGTTTGCAAAGCAAACTGGGTAAGTTCAAACAAAAAAAAGACGCTCAATGAGCGTCTTTTTTTTGTTTGAACGACCATCTCCTAGCAGAATTGAACTGCTGTTGTCGGGATGAAAACCCGATGTCCTAACCACTAGACGAAGGAGACATATGTCATTGCTGACTTTGAATAATATATCAGTTTCGACATTTTTCGTCAATAGCAAGAACCCTTATTTTTAAAATTTTTTTACATATTCATGCCGAATTTCTTTACAAGCTTTTCCTGAAGTCCCTTACACTCGTCCGGATTCATTCCGAGTTTTAGTGCAACATCAAGATCATTCATTGCCTGCTCATATTCACCCAGCTCATAGTATGCCATAGAACGACGGAAGTTTGCATGAGCCTGAAATTCATTGATTTCCAGAGATTTAGAATAACATTCAATTGCTTCTTTATATTTTTTAAGAATTGAATAAACAATTCCCTTGTAATAATAAGAACGGAACGCCTTTGGATCAGCATCAATACTTTTCTGAAAATCATCAAGAGCAGCTTCAAGATTATTCATAGCAAAGAATGCCATACCTCTGTGTTTATGTATTACAGCAAGTACATTTTTGTCACCATCAGCAACTGCATCAAGAATACGTGTATAAATATCAACAGCTTCTGAAAGATGACCTTCGTTATGAGCTTCAATTGCTTTAAGAATTAAATCATCAATAGTTCCCTGAACAAATGGATTTACACGATTAATATCTTCTTCAGGTTTTTCAGTTTTATCATTCAAAAATCCATCTGCAAGCGAATAGAAAGAACGGCGACGTTCATCCAGTTCACGCTGAAGCTTATTCTGATAATCACGGATTTCCTGGAAAGTAATATCTGCAAGGGTCAGAGAGGCATTAATTGAGGCAAGCTTACGTCGTAGAGGCTTATCAAAAGGATTAAAGTCGATTTTATAAATTAATTCATGTTCTACTTCTGCCCAGGCATCCTGAAGAATTGTGCGAATCTGGATTTCGCAGACAATTTCATCTGAAATTGGTGCCAGTCCTTCGTATTTTCCAGTAAGCTCCGGTTTAAACTCATCCGGAATTTTAACAAGCACATGAACAGATTCATAACCGAATTCAGAAAACTTCTTTTCAGCCCCTTTTACTTCTACTTCTTTGATTTCAAAAAGCTTTTTTATCTGTTCTACACCAAGATTTATATCTTCAAGAAAAGCACAGATCATACGAATTCCCATCATATCTGTGAGATAAATCAGGGATTTATTTTCTTCCAGCTGCTGAGGCTTTAATCGCAAAATCTTTTTGTAATAACTTTCAAAACTTTTTACACGGCTTTTATAAGTTGGCTGCGCAGAAAGTTTGATATTCTGCTGAAGACGCTCCACAACCTTTGCCATGATGTCATAAAAATAATCTGTATAAGATTCGTAAATTTCTCGAATCTGACGCTTTGAAATTAAATTGGCAGTTTCCATAAGTAAAATCCGTTTAAGTTACTGTTTAGTTAAAAAAAAACGCCCTGGAAAATTACCATTTACAAATAACTTTCCAAGGCGTGTATTTCGGCTATAGGCTAATTAGTTAGCAGCCTGTCCGCCGTTACTCTGTGCATTTGAGCCACCTTCAGCATTCAAAGAAGAAGTGAATTCATCTTCAGATGCGAGCTTAGCTCTTTCAAGATAACGGTTAACCTGTTTATTTCCGAACTTCTGCATCTCAGCATTCTGGCGAGCCTTTTCTTTCTTACCAATGATTCCCCAGAGGTCTTCATCAGCAATGTCGCGGTCGCTTGTAAGGAGAGCCTTGTCGTAAATAACCTTTACATCTTTGAAGTAACCAATGAAATCTCCACCAATGTGAGCTGCGTCACGAGTAATCTGGAAACCTGTGAACTTTACAAATGGAAGTCCGCGAGGATAGATTGGGTAAACGCGGATTTCGCGGTTACGGATTTCAGAAATATACTGTGGGTTGTTCCAGCGGAGTTCTTTCCATCCGTCGAAACCAAGGTAACCCATAAAGTAGCGGCGTTCTACACCGTCATTATCAGCCATAAGAACATAAAGTCCGTGAGGATAGTTCATACCCATTGTTGTTACAGCAATAGATTTTACTGTTCCTACGTTCTTTACAACACCATATCCTTCTTCGAAAAGTGTTTTTCCGCTTGCTTTTTCTTCGTCTGTTGGTTCCTGGCGGTTACCATTTTCATCAGCAGAAGAAAGTGGCTCATAAGCAGGAATATCGAACGGAGGATCGATGCGGGCATTTGCGTTTGAGTTCCACTGAGGGAATACGATGCGAACACCCATTACATTCTTGCCAGCAAATGGAACATCTGCTTCACCTTTTACAGGAGCGGCAACAACTGTAGAGTCAGCCAAGCTTGCAACTGTCTTTGCAGATGAGTTCAGCTTAACTTCCCATTCTGGAAGTGCCAATGAAGTTTTCATAAGATCTTTCTGATCTTGTGTGAAAGTTGCACCAGCGCTTACAGAGTAGTCCATAACTGTGCGACTATTCTGTGTTGGATTTCCATTTTCATCAGCACAGCAGTCAGCATCCAGAAGTGTAAAATCGATGAGGATTGCTTCATCAGCGAAAGCAACTCCACCAACAAGCAGCATAGCAGCTGCGATTAAACCCAAAGTCTTCTTCATTTGAAGCTCCTTTTTTTATACTAAATCGATGTAGCCTTGTATTAAATTAATTATCTAATAAGTACACCGTTTTGTCAATGTTTTTTATTTTTCAAAAGCAGATTTTCCTTCAATAAAAATTTCTGTTTTATTGATTTTTGGAAAATTCAGCTCTATATTCCTCTCCAGAAGGTCAATTCCTTCCTTTATTTCTATTACTCCATCTCCCATAAAAAGTAAATCAGAAGACAGATTTAAATATAAAATTTCATCGCGTTCAAAACACGAAAGCAATTTTGTACCCGGAGTAAAAAGCAGTTTTGTACGTTCAACTGTTGAACCAAGAAGTATTTCATCAATAAAAAAATGAATGTCTCCCTGATGCGGATTTTTAGAAAGGGTTCTGTACTCAATAATATATTTTCCGCTTTCTGCTGACGGGAAAATAAAAGTACGTCTGACACCTTTTCTTCCTGCTAAATAACTGATAAATGAGAAAACAAAAATCAAAGTTATTAATAGAATTATGGTTGAGTAAAAAATATGATTTTTGATTGTTGATTTTATCTGAACCGCATTCAAACTCATTTTATCGAAGTAAATCCTTGTGAACGTTCAAAGTGTGTAATAAACGCTGCAATGCCATTATATATTCCAAGGGTAGCTTTTTTCAAGTATCTTTCATCATTTAATAAAAGGGCTTCTTTTTCATTTGAAACAAAGCCCAGTTCTATCAAAACGCTAGGCATGTTTGAATTACGAACTACAAACCATTCTTCGGCTTTAATTCCTCTGGCTGTAGATTCCTTGCCGATTTGTCCCTGCAGACCATCCATAATAAATTTTGCAATCATTATACTTTCAGTAGTATATTCTTCTTCCATCATTGAGTTTAAAATCGGAAAGAGATTTTCATCTCCATCTACAGCTGATTTATCCAGCACGTTACGTCTATAGCCCGGTGAAAGATACCAGACTTCATAACCGGATGAAGTTTTATTTAATGACGAATTGACATGCACTGAGATGAAAAGCACCGCTTCGTTTTCACCTACCTTAACGCTGTTGGCGATGTCTGTTCGTTCACCAAGAGTAAGGAATACATCTTTATCACGAGTTAGAATTATCTGCTTTCCAGGATATGCGGCTTTTAAGCGTTCAGCGAGCATTTTTGAAACTTTGAGCGTAATGTCTTTTTCCTGAATTGTTACATTCTTTCCGTTTATTTTATAAGTCTTTAGAGCACCAGGATCTTTTCCGCCGTGGCCTGCATCAATAAGGATTGCACCGACTTTAAACGGCAGTTCAGATTTCTGATTAAAAAACTCTTCACTGTCATCTAAAAATTTCTGAGACACATAAAGCTGATTATCACGGAGCTCCGGCGCATCAGTTATCATCATGCGGATGCTGTCAAGCAGCACCATTCCTTCTCCATTACGGAACGAAATCTGATGCCCGTTTTTTTCCAGCATGCCTGTTTCTGAAAGGCTGTCCCAATAGATTGTCATTCCTGAATTTTTACACTTATCCATAAGTGCAATATCATTTGAGGCAAACAATGCTGCATAGAGAAAAATTGTACTTACTAATATTGCAAATCTTTTCAGCTTCATATATTTCTTCCCGTTTTTTATGAGGTTATTTCAGCAGTATCAGAAACATAAACTGCGGCTTGAATTCCACCTCTCAATACGGCATTCCAAAATCGTGCGGCATCTAATGCAGGATGCTTTGGGCGTAAAATATCAAATTTTTGTGCCGTAGCTTTGATTGTGTTGTAATTCCAGTCGGTTATGTTTATATATTCGGCAGTTTGCAAGACTTCTGGAATAACTTCTTCAACTTTTTGATTCTGTGGAATTACACCTGTAATAGTTTCTGCCTGTTCTTTCGAAAGACTTCCAAATGCTGACGGCGGAAAATCTTTTTCATCATCAAGTTCTGTTCGCATAAGAAAATTTTCTGTTTTAGCGTTTTTGGGTTCAAGTGTAATAAAAATATCTGAAACGGCATCCTGTGCAACTTCAATTGCACTTTCGCGACTATGACTTACAGCAATTATATTACCGCACTTTTCAACATTATTGCGTGGAAAATCTACTTCACTACCAATACTTACGGTAGCACGCGGCAATATGTCAAAAACAGCCCTGTCAGAATAATCCTTAATATTTTCTATATATTTTACGGTTCCAGGAATGCTTATCCAGGCACGCTCTGCTGAAGTTCGCACACATGGAACTTCAAAGAGTTCATAAGGCTGCTCAGCATTTTTACAAAGCTCACTTGGAGTGTAAACAACAGGCTTTCGTTTTTCAATTAAATCTTTCGGCTCGCAACCTGCTGCTATGAGAATTCCCTGTTTGGTAAGATTTAAATCTGAAGCATACGGATAGGTCCAGCCGGACATATAGCCGCCAGAAAGACGTCCTGCAATTTCGCCAATCATAGGCCCGTCTTTTGTATATTTGATATCTGCTTTTGCGGCTCCGCAACTAAGACCAAGGGCCTTTGCACCAAGAGCAAAAACAGAAATAAGTTCATCATGTGTTTTTTTGTCTAGTTCTGCCGGCATTGTATGCCCAACTTCAATAAAATATGGAGGATATTTTATATGGCGGATTGCAAAGCCTGTAACTGTAAATGTGCCGTTATATACCAATGCATCAATTGAGAACTCTGGACCTTCCATATATTCTTCTATGATTGCATAACCGGTACGGCTGCATGCAACAGCTGCTTTTACAGCAGGTAAAAGTTCCTCTTCTGTACGAACCATACGACAACCACGCGCCCCCATATTGTCTACAGGTTTTACAACGAGAGGAAGAGAGATTTTATTGAGAATGTTATTTAGTATTGATTGCTTCGCCTGCGGCTCGCAATGACGAGATGGGGATTGCGGCTCGCAATGACGAGATGGGGATTGTGGTTCGCAATGACGAGAAGGAGATTGCGGCTCGCAAAGTTTCAGGTCTTCCCGGCCTACCCGGACAAAGGCAGGCGATGGAACTCCGGCAGTTTCAAAACATTGCCGCATCGTTGTCTTTACGCTTGCATTTATAGCTGCCTCATAAGAATGTGCTGGTAATCCTAAAGCTTCGCATACATAACTTACGCTGGCAGAAAAATCAGTTCCAGCCGTAAAAACTGCAGAAAGCCCGCCTTCACTATTCTTAAGTTCTTTTGCATAATTCAGGATTCCTTCTTTATCTTTTAAATCAATTTGTCTGAAGGTATCTGCATAAGGAATTGCAACAGCCTTTGAATCTGCATCAATTACATGAACGGTAAAGCCTGCTTCCTTTGCACTTAGAATTGCAGGCTTTTGCATAAGACCTGCTCCAAGAACTAAAATATTCATTTTCCCACCTCTATAGATTGTCGAGTCAAGTCCGAACATGACACAATGCCGGCTCAAATCTGACAATGTCAATAAATTATATTTTCTTGCAGTAAATTTCTACTGTATCGCCCAGTTTTTTTGCACGGCTAAACATATCAGTCATTTTCCATTTTATACTTCCGGGTTTAGCACCGCATTTTTTTATACTTGGGAATCTTTCAGGATGATGACCTGTAGAAACAATACGTTCTACCTTAAAACCAAACTGATGCAGAATTGAGTCTGCCCTTCCCGGTTCCCAGATTGTATAATGATCGGTAGGACTAATCTGATAAAAATGATCTTTATCACTTACTGCTGATATACCTTCACCGCTCGGAGTTGAAAAAGCAAAGATTCCTCCTTTTTTTATAAGAGATGAAACCTTTCTCAAAACACTTCCTAAATCCTTAAAATGCTCTATTACATACCACATGGTAACGACATCAAACTGTGCAATTCCAAACTCTTCAGCAGTATCAATTTCTGGGAATTCAGAACAAACAGCAGGATATTTTAATTTCTGCTGAACATAAGAAACTGCATCCTCTGCTATATCCGTACCAAAAGGATTTATTCCGCTATCTGCCGCTGCTGCAAGAAATGGACCGTAAGCACAACCTATATCAAGTAAGGTCTCTCCTGCAGAACCTATAAGATTTTTGATTATATTGATTCTGCGAATTCCCTGAGCCTTTATCGAATCAAAATCTTCTTCATAGGTCTTTCCATATTGTTTTTTATAATCTTCAAAAAAATATGATTTCTGATATTTTTTATCTTCGAGAGTTGTAAAGGCCATATAAACCATTCCGCACTTTGAACAGCGCCGGTAGGTTCTGGTTTCATTTCGTGAAATAACTTCATCTGGCGTTTCGGAAAATTTACCACATACAGGGCAGCATAGTCTCTTGCCGTTTGCAAGATAACGAAGAAATTCTCCGAGGTCTTTTTTCTCCCCGTTAAGGATTTTTTCAGGATACAGATTTTTTGAATCAAGAGCCGTCTGAAGCGCAGAAACAGAAATTTCTTTTTCGCCAACATAAGCAAAGTTATATTTTTCTGCAAGCTTTTTATGGAGCTTTGTTGTAGGAAGAAGAATTACACCGCAACCAGCATAAACTGCTTCAAATGCTGTGAGGCCATAATGAGTTACGACAATATCAAATTCATAAAGCTTTTCACGCAGCTCTGGTATCGGCTTTGTAAACTCAACATTCGGGCCGCCTGCATAATCAACATATGGGCTTTGTTCATTTGAAACGATAGCAGTAATCTTTGCCTGTGGAAATTTCCGCATAAATGCTTTTGCAGCCGGAACTGTAAGATTTGCAGGATCTTCACCACCAAGACAAATCAGTACATTTTCTACCTTTCTTTCAGCAGAAGAAGCTTCGCGAATATTTTCCGGCATTGTTATAAAACCAGAATCATTTATATTTGCCGGTCGTTCACATTGATATGAAGGAATTATGTCTAAAAGATAGTCACAGTAATCTGTAAAACGTGAGCCTTCATCTATTGAAATGAGACTTCGGTTTTTAGAAAGCTCCTTAAGCTGATTTTCTGTAAGCTCAAAAGTGTCTGTTATAATTGCAGGAAGATAAGATTCATCTGGAATAGAATTTATAATCTGATTTTTTGAAAGACCAGCAGCAATGTATTCTGAAATAATTGCTTCTGTTTCTGTAAGAGTATTGTCATCCGGAATATATACAAAAAATCCACCCTGTTTTGCAGCTGAAAGACAGCGTCTCAAGTGGCCGGTTCCATGACCTTTTACAACTGATGGTACAAGAACTACCGGAAATTTCACACTGTTCGAACGGCAGGCTTCCACAATTTGTTCTGTAGAAAAAGGAGCTTCATATCCTTTTTTTTGCAGATATGTCATTATAGAAACAGCACGCAGATAATCTGAATACGTATCGATTGTAGTACGCAGTTCAGGAAAATCATAACGGCGTGGAGACGGCACAAACTCACATTTATATTTTTCTTTATGATTATAAAGAGCAGGTCCGACATGTTCATGATCATAAGGATCTGAAGTTTCTTTTGCGGCCTTTATAAGAGATTCTGCAGAAAAGACTTCTACCCCGCTTCCATGTGGAAGACCTGAAAAAGTCAGATAATCACAGCTTCCCTTGCCTTTATTTTTTTCTTCAAACAAAACTGCGCTTTCTTCTGCTGCTTCATAAAACAAAAATGGATTATCAGCTGTAGCACGGATTACTGTTTTTGTCTTGAGTTTTTCAAGCAGCATTGTAAAACGTAAAAGAACATCATCTAAAGGTCCTGCAAAACATTCAAAGCCATTCTCACGGCAAACAGGCAGAAGCTGTTCATAAGAGTCTTCATCAGTTGCAACATAATAATAATCTGCCTTTACATTCTTCATTGCAGAAAGAACTCTGGCAAGTACACTGTTACCGCCAAGGTCTTTTAAGGCTTTACCAGGTAATCTTGTAGAAGATAATCTGCACTGTACAATAACGGTTCTATTTGTCTTCATAATCACGACTCCAGTTTTGAACAAAAGTCTGTAAATCCATTTTGAAACGGAATTTATTGTTTTCTACCCAGATTTTTGCAGCATTAAACTGACGGCGGGCTTCCATAAATCCACATGAAGAGCGAAACATAAAGCCCGGAAAAGCAGTTCTTTTTATATAGCCCTGTTCCATTTTGATTTTTGGAAGCTCATTCTTTAGATAATATCTTAAATAATCAAGATTATAGGTAGTATCATTAACAGGCACTTCATCAATATATGAAAACTGAATCAGGGAAGTCAGTGTTATTCTTTCTCCCCATAACCAGGAACGCAGTGAAAGATCCAGATTCTGCCAGTAAGGAGAAGTGATTGTCCAGTCAAAACCACCGAGCTCTATAAATTTTTTTCTATTATAAAGTGCAATAAAATCAAAAGGAAAAAGTGTTTTCTTGCCATTTGTGATTTCAGAAGAAGAATCTACTACAAAATGAGAATACTCTGCTCCTGGAGAAAAAGCACAAGGCAATGCTATGTTGTTTTTATCCATAAGTCGTGGAACTATACAGTATGGAGAACCTTCTGTAATTCTTTCTGCAAGATGAGGCTGTAAAAAACCGGAAGGAATATTTAAGCTGTCACGAAGTACTAAAACATAATCAGACTGAATTTCTCCCATTGCAAGATTTATAAGTTCTCCATCAGTTGTTTTTTCCTGAGGAATTATAAACTTTATCATCGGATATTTTTTTGAAACATCGTCTGTAAAATTACTTGAATCATGTTCAATTGAAATAATTGACTGAAAATTACACTGCAATAAATTTTCAAAAACGTGAAGCTTAAAATGGCTTCCACTACTATTGAGAAGTATTACAGATATATTAAGGGCTGACGGATTCTGATTTACCCGTCCTCCCAGAACTGTTCTGTTTATCTGATGTTCACTAAAAGTTAAAGGTATACCATTCATCGCATTTCTCACAATTTGCACATTCTACGGTTTTTCCGTTGCAGCAATAGTTTTTATTTATATGATTTTCAAGAAGCACATCTGACTTATGCCAGATTTCTTCGAGACTCTGTGTAAAAGCATTTCCCATAATATGATCTTTGCAGCAGGAATGACATGCAGGAACATCGCCGTTAAATAGAATTGTCATGTCACGGCGAAGATGCCAGCAAGGATCGCGTTCTAATGGTGAAAGATCAGCCGGCTTACAAGGAGGAAGCAGTCCTGCAAAATCATCGTATTTCTGGATTATAAGGTTTCCACCAGATGGATTTGATTTTTCATTCCAGTAACGGTAAAAGGCTTCTAGCTCTGATTCATTTTCGTTCATGCGCACAAACTGCGGGTAAACAGAGCCGGGTATAGCAGTCTGCAAAAGTGCTGCCGCATTTACTGCTGTCTGAAAAGCCTTAGACGGGCTGTTTTTATGAATTTTCTGATAAGTCTGTTCGCTTGCAGCATCCAGAATTACAGCTATCATGATTTTCTGCCAGCCGTTTGTGCGTGGGCTTGCTGATTTTTCAAGCACGGCCATTTTTTCTGCAAAATCCTGTGTTACCATAAGACCGTCAGTTTCAAAAAATACTGAAAGGCCTTTATAAGAAAGAATTTTTTCAACAATTTTCAGAAAATCAGCATTCAAAAGAGGCTCTCCAAAGGCTGAAAGACTGATTACAGCCTTTTCACTGAAAGCGGCAATTTTTTCTATAAGTTCTGCGCACTTTTCATATGGCATTGTACTTTTTGAATATTCCAGTTCTGGCAGATAAATTGATTCAAAGTTCACTTTGTCTGAAATCTGAATATTATAAAAGCCCGGAACAGTTTTTAAGCAGGCTAGATTTTTTGATGCCAGCTCTGAAAGCTGTTCTACATCAGCTAAAGCATTTGCATCGCCGGAAGCCTCTTCAAACAAGGCCTTGCACTGCATAAAGTTATCTTTTTTTCCGCAATGAAACGCTAAACGCAAAAGACGCCAGTCCGATTCGGCAATAATCGTTTCTACATCAAAGGAATTAATGTCTGTTTTAATGAGATTATAAATAGCGTCGCGGGAAACCGGTGAATCGCCGAGGGGTTTCTGAGTTGTTTTTGAGAGCTCGGCAAGTATTCCGATTGTGCCTGCATTTAAGGCTTCCGGCGCAAAACCATAAGGATAACCGTCTGCAAAGGTATATTCTGATTTATATTCGATTTGAGAATTAAGGATTTTTTGTGAAAGCTCCTTATTTAGGTATGGAAGATCATTATAAGAAAAAAGAACTGTTTCTGCCTGATTTTCTTCGCAGAGTTTTTTCATATCGGTTAAAAGCTCTGATAAAGTCGGAGATTTTACTGTATATGAGGCCAAATTGAGGGATTCAGCCCATTCAGAAGTCAGTTCTACAGCTGATTTACCCTTAAAAGCCTTTTCTGCGGCATATTTTGAGTCTTCGGAATAAAAAATTACTATGGTTTTCATCAAATTCTTTATCGGCATTTCATTGAATAAGTTAATAAAATAAGGTAAGTTGAAATTGACGTAAAATGGATTGCTTCGTCGCTGCGCTCCTCGCAATGACAGGACTTACGGTCTCGCAATAATGTCATTGCGAGGCATAGCCGAAGCAATCCATTCAAGCTGAGGGGAAAATGAACGCACCGGAATTACCACAGGACATTGTTTTCAGCGTTTCGCAGATTACAGATTTAATCAAAGAAATTTTAGAAACCTCCTTCCGCACTATTACTATCGAAGGAGAAATTTCTAACTGGAGACCTAGTGCCGCAGGCCACATCTATTTTACCCTTAAAGATAATAATGCTCAGATAAAAGCAGTAATATTCCGCGGTGCCGCAATGAAGTTGAACTTCCGCCCGAAAGATGGAGACAAAGTTCGCTGCAGGGGAAGCATTTCGGTTTATGCACCTCAGGGAAATTACCAGATAATAGTAAATACTATGGAAATTGCGGGAGCCGGCAATATTCTTCAGATGCTCGAAGAACGCAAAAGAAAGCTTGCAGCCGAAGGTCTTTTTGATGAAAACCGCAAAAAGCCCCTGCCGCTCTTTCCCCGCACAATTGGAGTTGTTACAAGCCCGACAGGTGCTGCCATACGTGATATATTGAATGTTACAAAACGCCGCAATCCCGGTGTAAACATTCTGGTACTACCGGCTATTGTTCAAGGCGAAGGTGCTGCTCAGACAATCTGCAAGATGATTGAAATTGCAAACTTTTATGAACTTTGCGATGTCCTGATTGTTGGCCGAGGCGGTGGTTCTCTTGAAGATTTGCTTCCTTTCAGCGAAGAAAGCGTAGTGCGCGCCGTAGCTGAGTCCCGTATTCCTACAATCAGCGCAGTAGGACACGAAATTGACTGGGCATTGTGCGATTATTCGGCAGACCGCCGCGCTCCAACCCCATCCGCCGCCGCAGAAATGGCCGTACCGCTGCTGGCCGACCTCAAACAAAACCTCGCAGCCTATAAAACAGGCTTTTACGACACAATTTCTGCCAGAATCAAAAACACCAGACTTATGGTAAAAGCCTTTAATCCTGAAAGCCTTGAAGTGCGCTTCAGAAATATCCAGCAGCCGCTGTTAAACCGTTTTGCCGCTGCCCGCGAAGCGCTTCCTCAAAACTTACAGGAAAAAATCCGCGACCTTCGCGTTCGCATAGCACAAAGCCGCACGGTTTTGGAAAATGCAAGTCCACAGACAATCTTCGACCGGGGATATTCTATGGTTTGTGATGAAAATGGAAAAATTATTCGAAGTGATAAACAAGTTACTGAGGGTACAAAATTGATTATAACACCTGCGGAAGGAAAAATTAACGCAGTAGTAACAAAATAAACACCGTCATTGCGAACACGAACAGGGCAATGTGGAGCAATTTATTCAATAAATTGTCCCGCCGCTCACTGAGTTCGCTCCTCGCAACGACTTAATCTGGAGGTATATCAAATTGAATTCATTTGAACAAAATTTACAGAAGCTCGAACAGCTTACATCAGATATCAAACGCAGCGACATTTCGCTCGAAGACGCGCTTAAAGACTTCGAAGAAGGAATTAAGCTTGCTTCTGGAATGGAAAAGCAGCTGGATGAAATCGAAGGCAAGATCCAGATTCTCATGAACGAGCCAAATCCTATGACAAAAGAAAATCCGCCTCAAATGGATCTTTTCAGCGACGACGGCGAAGTAAACGGAACCAGAAAATGAGCCAAGCAAGACCTGTCCGCACTCTGAATCCTGAGGTAGCAAGAAAAATTGCTGCCGGAGAAGTTATTGACCGCCCCAACGCCATAATCCGCGAGCTTATGGATAACTCCATAGACGCCGGAGCAAAAAGTATTACGGTAGAAATCACAGGCGGCGGTATCGACAAAATCAGAATTATAGATGACGGTGCAGGCATGACTCAGGACGACCTTAAAAACTGTGCCCGCCCGCATGCCACAAGCAAAATTGAATCTGAAGTAGATTTAATGAATCTTTCAACTCTCGGCTTTCGTGGCGAAGCCCTGGCTTCCATTGCGGCAGTTTCACGTCTTTCAATTCAGAGCGGCGGCTATAAAATGCGGGCTAGCATAACAGAAGATCATATAATAGAACAGTCAGCCCCTCTCAAAGGAACAATCGTTCAATCCGAAGGACTTTTCGAAAACTTCCCTGCCCGCCGCCAGTTTTTAAAACGCCCGGCTACAGAAGGAATTATGTGCCGTAACACCTTTATCGAAAAAGCTCTCGCCCGCCCGGATATTGCATTCCGTTTTGTTGCAGACGGAGAAACTAAACTAGACCTTCCTGCCGGCCAGTCTATAAAAGACAGGTTTGTTATGGCTAACAATTATAACAAAGACGCACAGCTTTTTTATGAGTTCGGTCAGTCATCAGGAGGCAGCAATCCGGAATGGTCTTTTACTGTTGTAATCGGAGAGCCCGCTGTTAGCCGCACTAACAAAAAAGAAATTTTTATTTATGCAAACGGAAGGCGCATTCAGGAATACTCACTTGTACAGGCTGTTGAATACGGCGGTCAAGGCTTTTTCCCAAACGGAACTTACCCGGTGGCCGTAGTATTTGCTCAGGTTCGCCCGGATCTTATAGACTTCAATATTCACCCGGCAAAAAGAGAAGCCCGTTTTTCTGATATTTCTGCCCTTCACCATGGTCTGAGCAGTTGTATCAGAACTTTCTTTCATCAATATACTTATTCTAATTTTAAGGAAGATAAACCCGCAGACGAAGAACGGGCGCAGGAATTTGATTTTACACCAGAGATTCCAGAAAACTCTGCTTCATCAAATAATAAAAACGCAAGCTATGCAGAGAATTCTCTAAATGCAAAAGACTCTGCAGATACACCTTCTGTTTACGAAAAACATATTTCTTACAAAGCTTCAGAAACTAAGTCCGACGCTTTATCTGATTTCCGTTCGAAGTATCTTGGTATAAAAAGCAGCGAGACCTCGCAAAATTACAATACAACACGGAGCCTTGCAGAGCAGGCACTCGCCGCGGCGAAGTCTTTTGGGCAGACGGGAAACAATGCGAATTCCGAAGGCTTTACAAATGCTCCGAAAGTCCGTTACATAGGTTCATGCCTTGGAACCTTCCTTCTTGCTGAAAAAAACAACAGTCTCTATATAATTGACCAGCATGCAGTACATGAACGTATTCTTTTTGACCGTCTTATGAACTCTCAGGGTGAATCCGGTCGTCAACCGCTTTTAATTCCTTATAAAATCAAAACAGAATCAAAAAGTCAGGATAACCAGCTGGAAAAGCTAAAGCCAGAATTAAACAGAATCGGCTTTGAAACAGAGCACACAGCAGACGGTTTATGGGAAATCAAAACAATCCCGGAACGCTGGACAGGAACAGAGTACGATCTTCGCACTCTTCTTTTTGTAAAACAGGTTGAGCCAAGTCAGATTATTCGTTCAATTGCCGCAATGACAGCATGTAAAGCAGCCGTAAAAGACGGCTACGTTCTCGACGACATAACGGCAGCACGACTTGTAGAACAGGCATTTACACTTGAAGACCCGCATTGCCCTCATGGCCGTCCAATTTACACTGTCATCAGCCGTGAAAAACTTTTTGAATTAGTAAAACGCACCTGATCCTCAACCCCCTGATTCTCAATCAACTAATTCTCAAGCACGGCAATCAGACTATCTACCTCAGCTTTTCTGAATGAAGGATTTTTGCCGCGAACATAAAGAAGATTTCGGTAAGCGCCCTGGGCTTCACCTTTTTGAATCTGGATTTTTGCAAGCCCAACATAAGCTTCAAGATTTTCAGGTTCAAGTACAATTACTTTATTGTACAAATCAGCTGCATCATCAACAATAGAATCCTTTGTATACACATTTGCCAGATTCAGCATTGCGCTTGTATCAAGAGGTTCTATAGAAAGAGCCCTCTTATAAAAATCTACAGCCTTCTGATTATCATTTTTTAGGAAATATGCAGTTCCGAGATTATTATTTACACTAAAATCATTTTTATCAGTTTTATATGCCTCAAGCAAAAGCTCCAGTGCTTTATCTGCATCAGGTTCTTCCTGCGCCATATAAATTGCACTCAGATTTACTTTTGACTTTACATGATTCGGATTATGAACAAGTGCTTCATTGTAAAGTCTTACAGCTTCATCTGTTTTTCCAAAATCTTCCTGAATTAAAGCATAATTATATATAATATTTGCCTGCTGAATGTCATTAAGAACAAAATCTCGTTCATCATACGCAAGCCACGCATATTTACGAGCTTCTTCAAGAATTTCCTTATCGTAAAGCACACGCGAAAGATTATATTCTGTAAGAGTTCTTTCTTCACTTTTATTAAGTCCTAAAAGAGCCTTTCTATACTGTGCTTCAGATTCATCAAGTTTTCCATTCTGATAATAAACTGAGCCAAGTTCCATCATGGCAGAAATATTATCCGGGAATTTTGTAATAAGAGTATCATAAGCTTTTACACATTCTGCAAGTTTTCCCTGACGATTATAAACCCGCGCCTGTTCAAGATACCCCTTTTCATATTCAGGATTGATTTTTACAGATTGCTTAAAAGCCTCAAGAGCTTTATCTTCATTATTAAGTTTGATATAAGTAAGCCCAAGATTATAGCGGCTTGGAGCATACTGATTATTAAGCTCACAAGAACGTGAAAAAGAACCACCGGCATCTTCATAACGCTTTAAAATATACTGTATTTTTCCGGCATCATAATGATACAAATAATTTGTTTCATTAAGGGCAATTGCCTTTAAAATTTCATCCAGCGCATTCTGATATTTTTTCTTTTTAAGAGCATCCTGTGCAAGCATATAATGTGCAGAATCATCATCAGGATTTTTCTTAAGAATTTCCTGAGCTAAAGCCGCGCCTTCATCCAGCAGTTTTGCTTTTTCTGATTCAGATTCAGAATTCATATAGCGTTCTGCTATCTTTTTCATTTTTTCACTTAAAGCATTATCTGCTTCAGCCTTTTTGCGGGCAGCTTCCAGAGATTTTTTAGCTGCTTCATCTGCTTTACGTTTTTCTTCCTCTGCCTTTAGAGCCGCTTCCTCTGCTCTGCGTTTTTCTTCAATTTTTTTTGCTTCTTCTTCAGCCTTGCGTTTATCTTCTTCGGCCTTTCGGGCCGCCTCTTCTGCTGCTTTGCGTTTTTTTTCTTCTTCAGCAGCTTTTTTCGCTTCAGCCTTGCGGGCCTTTTCTTCATCGGCGAGTCTTTTTTGTTCAGCTTTAAGTCTTTTTTCTTCTTCAGCCTTCAGACGCTTTTCTTCTTCAGCTTTCTTTTTGGCTTCTTCGGCACGACGCTTTTCTTCCTTTTCAAGCTGTTCTTTATCAAGTCGTTCTTTATCGCGCCTTTCTTTTTCAAGTCGTTCTTTTTCGAGTCTTTCTTTTTCCAGACGAGCACTTTCTTCATCTGAAGCATCAAAGTTCATTTTGCCATAATCAGTATTATCATATTCGCTGCCATCACCAAAGAGCTCTGAACCGTCCAGCTTTGACTCATAAGAATGGCCGTTTTTTTCCCAATTACGATTTTTGCTGCTTTCAGAAGAACAGCCTTCACATTTCATCAAAAGAAGTATTAACATGATGAGTAAAATAATGGCAGCCGCTATACCAATTTGTTTTAGGAGTTTTTTTCTTTTTTCATCCTGATTTATAACCTGCTTTTCCGGATTTACCGGCTCCCTGTTTTTTTTCTTCATCGTTAATCAAGTTCCCCTTCCAAATCATAATCCATAAGATCTTCTGCTCCAGAAGTAAGGTTTGTGGACTCTCCATTCTGCAGACTGTTTGCAACATCTTCCAGAAGCTTCTTACGTCTGTCTTCTTCTGATTTTCTCAGTTCTTCCAGAAGTTCCTCGCGGCGTTTACGTTCATCCTCTTCTGCCTGAACTTTTTCCTTTAGGCGTTGTGCGTTTTCTCGGGCAATTCGATCTTCTTCCTCACGCTGCTTCTGCTTAAGCCAGTTCTCTCTCTCACGGCGGCTTTCTTCATCAAGAGCTTTTATTTCTTCCAGCTGTTCATCTCCAAGATCTTCCCAATCTTCAAAAGCAAGAAGTTCTTCATCATCCAGTTTTTCTTCTACATCCGGAACTTCATTTTTTTCAATTGTTTCCCATTGCTTTTTCAGCTCGTCAGATACCTTGTCTGATTTTTCAACTTCTTCGGTTTTTGCAATTTTTTCTTGAGGAGTTAGTTCTTCCCATTCTTCCGCGCCCTCTTCATTCCCAGAGTTCTCAGCGCTTTCCGCAACTTCACTAATATCTGGATCCTGTTCACTATTTATGCGCTCCCATTCAGCTACAGTTTCAACAGAGTTCTTTTCAAGCAGGCCATCAATCTCTTCCCAGTCAGGCATCCCATCATCATCTTTTTTTTCTGCAAGAGCACCGTCAAACTCTTCCCATTTTGCTTTTTCCTGCTCAGCCAGAAGTCTTGCTTCTTCTTCTCGGCGTGCAATTTCAGTATCAAGAGCTGCAATTAAAAGCTCAATTTTTTCATACTGAGGATCATCCGGACATTTTGCAACAAATTCCACATAATCCTCTTTTGCAGAAACAAGTCTGTCCAGCATTAATAAGGCATTTGCACGATTTAAAAGAGCTTCATAAAAAAATGGATCAGAGTTCAGCGAATCAGAATAACACTGCAAAGCTTCCTCATAAGACTTCATTGCATAATAAGTATTTCCAAGATTATAAGAAAGAAGCTTTACATTATCAGGCTGAGCCTTTAAGCCACGTCTGAAAGCATCAATAGATTTTTCAAAATCTCCTAACTGATAATAACCAAGTCCAAGAAAATTATAAGTATTACCAGAAACCGTTCCATTTTGAATTTCATATTCAAGAACCTGAACCGCATCTTTTGCATTATTTTCCTTAAAAAGAGATTCTCCCTGACTAAGATTTCCGCCAGCACCTGTACCTGCCCCATAAAAATCTTTATTCTGTGAAAAACACAGTGCTGCCGGAAAAATAAGTATAAATGCAAATACCTTCAATGTGTTCTTTTTATTCTTCATATTTATTGCCCTTCAGGTTTGACATAGTGACATAAATTTACTACTCTTATTATCGAAAGATTCTGTTAAGACTTAATCTGCACAAATATCATTATATCAGTTCAGATTCTTTTTTGGGAGTAGTTATAAAGATGATTATTGTTGTCATTGTTTTTCTTGTCTTTGTGGTTCTTGCACTCATTTTCCTCATATTAAAAAATTTTATTTCTCCAAAAAGAATAGAAGCTGTACCACGCCTTATCAAGCAGGGAAAAACTCAGAATGCAATTAAGCTTGCCAAACAGATTCTTGCAAAGGATTCAAAAAACTATCTGGCGCATTATTATCTAGGTAAGGCTTATGTAAAGGAAAATAAAACAGAACTTGCAATAATCGAATACAAAAATGTAAATGATAACGCACTTTTCGGTGAAGGAATAAATGAACTTTCTTTCCGCCGTGAATACTCTCAGCTTCTTTTAAAATATAATCAGCAGAATGAAGCTTTAAAAAACTTTCTCCTGCTCACAAAACTCGATCCTCAGAATGCAGATAATTTTTATCAGGTAGGCTATATTTACGAGCAGCAGAACCGTTATGATATTGCCCTTGGGTTTATGCAGAAGTGTGCAATGCTGGATAAAAAACACGCAAAAGCTCATGCGGAAATCGGTCTCATGCTCTATCGAACAAAGCAGTTTAATGAAGCAAAAAAAGAAATTGACCTTGCCCTCAAGCTGAGTCCAGAAACTTATTCATCATATTATTATCTTGGGAAAATTCTTAAGGATGCAAAAGACCTGCAGGGAGCTATTAAGGCTTTTGAAAAGGCTCAGCGTGATCAGGATATTAAACAGAAAGCAATTATCGAACACGGTTCCTGCTATATGATTGCAAACCGTTACGACAATGCTATTGTAGACTTCCAGCGCGCTATTGAGCTTGATAAAAGTGATTCTCAGCCGGAAACTCTTTATGCCCGTTATTTTCTTGCCACTTGTTTTGAAAAAAACCGCAAAATTGACAAGGCTATAGAACAGTGGGAAGCAATTTACAAACGCAATAAAGGCTTTCGCGATGTTTCCGCTAAGCTTTCTGAATATAAAGATTTACAGGCAAATGACTTCCTAAAAGATTACCTTACCTGCAGTAATGAAGAATTCCCTATGATTTGCAAAAATTCGGTTGTAAAAGGCATTGGTCTTCAGGTTCTTTCGTGTGATGCAAAAAAATGGGGTTGTCAGCTTACAGCAGTGAATAAAAGTGATGAATCCTGGATGGCTGTAAGAAAACAGGTAATCTTCATCCGATTTTATCGGGATCCTGAACCTATTGCAGAACCTCAGATTCATGAATCTCTCGATCAGATGAAATCCATGAACAGCGTAAAAGCATTTCTTTTTTCAAGTTCCGGCTTTAATACTGCGGCAAAACGCTTTGCAGAAAACCGCCCTGTTGAACTTGTAGAAAAAGATAAGCTTGAAGCACTTCTCTCAAAAGCTGGCAGCAAATGAAAATTCTCTGCGTTTCAGATTATGTAGATCCGTTGATTTACAACCAGAACGTAAAAAACTCTTTTTCCGACATAGATTTAATCTTATGTGCAGGCGATCTGCCTATGGATTATGTTGATTTCATTGTCACTGTATTCAACAAGCCTACCTATTTTGTATTCGGAAATCATGACCTTAAGGATTATCATTTTTATCACCGCGATAACCGTACCCTGACAGAAAAGTCAATTCATGAAATGCATGATGTTTCTCATGCTCACGGAGCAACCTATCTTGGATTCAAGGCTTTTGTAAACGAAGCTCTTTCATATATAGATCCGCAAAACGGCAAACCAACCCCTTTACTTATCGCAGGAGTTTCAGGTACCCGCAAATATAATAATGGACTTTGCCAGTTTTCCGAGTTCCAGATGAAAACCCGTCTGCTTCGCCTTGTTCCAAGACTTATATATAATAGAATAAAGTACGGAAGGTATCTTGATATTTTTATGACACATGCTTCTCCGCGGCACATACATGACCACGAAGACCCGTGCCATATAGGTTTTGAATGTTTTAACTGGTTTATTCAGCGTTTTAAGCCTACTTATATGGTTCACGGTCACATTCATCTGTATGATTTAAGAGAAGAACGGATTGGAAAATATTTTGATACTACAGTAGTCAATGCATACGCACATTGTGTAATTGAACTGCCACAAAAAACATCAGAAAAGAAGGACAACTAAGAATGGATTTTTCAAAAACACAATCAGAAGATGATTTTAACAAAGCGCATACAAAAGCGTTTATTAATGAAATACAACATCTGCTTTCTCCAGAAGAAGCATCTTTAATTTCCCTTAATGACGTAAAACAGATGATTAAGGCAAGTGCAGAAACATATATCGGAATGAAGGTTATTCCTATTGATAAAATAGTAGGAAGCGAAGGCCGATACAACGACTTTGACAACCGTTTTTTTCCTAAAAGCTCTCACCTTAAAAACCGCTGGCAGCATGTAGACGAAGCAGCCATTCAGGATATTACCCTGCCTCCAATTAAAGTTTACGAAATTGCAGGTTTATATTTTGTTCGAGACGGAAATCACCGCGTTTCTGTTGCAAAAGCACGTGGAACAGAGTTTATCGATGCAGAGGTAGTATCTCTTCAGAGTGAAATAAAGCTCCGTAAGGCTGATTCCTTAAAAGAAATCCAGAAACAGATTATCAACTATGAAAAACGTGTTTTTTACAGTGAAACTAATTTTGGAGATATAACAGATTACTGGTGTCTTGACTTTTCAAGGGCAGGTCGTTACGACGTAATCTATAATCATATTCTGACCCATAAATATTACATGAATCAGAACCGTACAACCGAAGTTTCTATGGAAGAAGCTATAAAATCCTGGTTTTATAACGTATATTTTCCGCTTGTTTCGATTATCCGTGAAAAGTTTATTCTGCGAGACTTCCCTGGCAGAACGCTTGGAGACCTTTACGTGTGGACAGTTCGCTACTGGGACGACCTCAAACAGAAATTCGGCGATTCTGTTCCTATGGATCAGGCAGTTACAGGCTTTAAAAAACAGTATAAAATCCCATTTACCAAGAGAATTCTCAATAAAACCAAGGGAATCATACTCAGAAAGGCTATAAGTAACTTAAATCCGGAGCTTGAAGAAGAAAACTGATATTAAAAATGTAGATTTCATACAGATTCCAGCTAAAACAGACATAT
This sequence comes from uncultured Treponema sp., assembly GCA_947166355.1. Lineage (GTDB taxonomy): Bacteria > Spirochaetota > Spirochaetia > Treponematales > Treponemataceae > Treponema_D. Next base: position 25,142 of record CAMVDX010000003.1, on the reverse strand, counting down.
GGCTGCATAAGGCATTTCCTCTAACTGCGAAATATATGTTTATAAAACTTGACTGCTGAAAATTTCAATGCTAAAATCATAAATAATGCCGATAATATAGTAATACTATATTATCGGCGTTCGGATTTAATTATCCGCAGGCTAACGCCGAACTATTAGGAGAAAAACTTGTATACAATTGATTCTTTCATCAACATTCCGCTCTTTATTGCAGCCGGTGTCAGTGTAATTTTGTTCATCTTTCTTCTGATTATCAAGTTAAGAAACAAAGCTAAAGTAAGTCTGGCATTTTTTATTGCATCACTTGTTATGGCAATAGGCTCAATCTACTGTAATATCAGTGGTTTTTATACCTATCTGGTATTTACAATCATTCTCGCAGAACTGATTATTCTGCCTTATCTGATAATTAAGGCATTTATTAATCCGCAAAAGATTGAAGAGAAAAAAGCCGCAAAAAAAGCTGCAGAAATCACTGCATCTCGCGATAATGACATGGTAAATCGTGCCGTTATTCAGCAGATTGAAGAAAAGAATCAAAAATACAATGAAATAAACAAAAACCTCATTGCAAAGCTTTCTACATTCTTTACAAATAACAACAGTATGGAAAACTTCCTCGAATACTGTAATGACCTTGTAACAGAAAAAGTTAAAGCTGACGGTTGTATTATACTTATTGCAGATGATTATGATAACACACTTGCTGTAAAATCCTTTAAGGGTGCTTTCCCGCCTCCATATAAGCTGCCGGAAGACCTTCCACACAAGCCAATCCGTGTAGAAACAAACCTCCGTTTTGCTCAGTTCCCGTTACAGGAAAATATTTTTGGTCAGATTTTTACAGAGGGTCAGCCGGTTCTTATTACAGACTCTGTAAAAGATCCTCGTGTATATCAGAACGGCCCTGAAGAATTCCTTCGCTGTGGAAGCTATATATTCGCACCAATTAGACAGCTTGATTCAGTTGTCGGTCTCCTTGCTCTTGCAAGAAAGCCTGAAAGCGAAAAATTCAATAAAGATGATTTTGATGATGCAACAATGCTTGCTGATGCAATTTCTAATGCAATGAAACCGCTTTACAGCTTCCTTGATTATGCTGAACATACTGAATTGAACAAGGGTGGTAGTATTGCTTCTAAATATCAAAAAGATATGCTTCCTGCAAAGCTTCCTGTTATTCCAGGCCTTTCAATCGGCTGCTATTCACAGCCTGCAGAAAATGTCTGCGGTGACTATTATGATATTCTTGTTTCAAGAAAAGACCGTATTTCATTTGTAATGGCCGATGTTGCAGGAAAGGGAATGAACTCCCTTATCGTAATGATTATGATTCGTGCTATTCTGCGTCTTGCAGTTCATACAGCACAGTCTGCATCAACAATTATGTCATGGGCAAACCGTGGAATCTGTCTTGAAAGCTCAAAGATTGACCACTTTGCAAGTATTGCTCTTATTAATTATGATGCTACTGCAAAAGAAGCCGAAATCAGTACCTGTGGAAATAATCCTGTATTCCACTTCTCTGCTGCTGATGGAACTATGAAGCAGGTTTCTTCTCCAAGTGAACCAATGGGTGTTACAAAAGATACTGTATTCAGCAATTTTGCTCTTAAACTTAATTCTGGAGATATTCTTGTAACTTGTACTGACGGATTACTTGAATCTCTCAATGAAAATGGTGTACAATACTCAATTGAAAATCTCAAAAAGGTTATTGTAAAGAACAGCGGTGCCGCTGCAAAAGACATCTCTAACCGTGTAAAAGATGATCTGAAAAAGTATTGTGGAGCTGCTCAGCAATATGATGATCAGAGCCTTTTGGTTGTAAAAATACAATAATTAAAATTAGGAGTTAAAAAGGAGATTCAATATGGAACTTAAAATACGAAAAAATGGTGATGTTTACATCATTGACGTAACCGGTGAGATGGATCTTTACAATTCATATAAGCTTAAAGAGCTGGTTATGAAAATGCTTGAAAAAAATGTAAAGAACTTTGTCATCAATCTCGAGCAGGTAGACTACATCGATTCGTCTGGAATTGGTGCCCTTATTTATATCTGTTCTACAATCAAAAAGATGAATCTGAATCTTGCCATTGCAAATATTCATGGTTCTGTTAAAAAGGTAATTGAACTTACCAAACTCATGGGCTACTTCCCTATTGCAAACAGTATTGAAGAAGCTCTTCTTATGGTGAAAGAATAATATTATCACCATCCATTTAATTTAAGTAAACAACTGCAGGAGGAACTGGAATGGTTCAGGAATTTAAGGAACTCAGATCGGATGAGAATGACCCTTTATTTGACAAAACGAATATGCTTAAGAAGGAATTTCCTTCTGATTTCAGACAGATTCGCTATTTTACCTTGCTGATTGTTCAGTCGGCACCTACAGAAATCAAAGAATTGAATCTTCTCGAACAGCAGATTAGTGAAGTTATTAAGAATGCTGTAAAACACGGTAACCACTGTGACATTAACAAAAAAGTAACTGTATGGTATTCATTCAGCCCTACACATGCTCATATAATTGTACAAGATGAAGGTGAAGGTTTCCAGGATTTGGAAAAATGGAACGACTTTAATAAAAAGCGTCTTGAATGTCTTCACAACAATGATTTCATGGAACTTTCAAACTACGTTTCATTCCGAACAAAGGAATCAGACAGTCAGGATGGTGGTAATGCGCTTTTTGCTGCTCTTGAATATTGGAATGGCGGCTTTGTTTATAATGGAAAAAGAAATGCTGTTGCAATGCTTAAAAAGTATCAGCAGAAATTCCATAATGCGAACCACGACGGCGAGTAATTAAACTTTATTTTTTTTATTATAAAAGTACCTGTAAAAATTTATAAAGAGTCCGTTTTATTACTAAGGCTAATATAAGTTTTACAGGTATTTTTTTTGGGGAAATTTGAAAAACAGAGTCCTTTTTTTATCAATATTTATTTTCTTCTCTTGTTTTCTTTTTTCATGTAAAGAAAATTCTAATATTCTGAATAATCGTGTATATCTTACTTCCGGCTGGAAATATTCAGATGTCGGTGGACCTGCAGAATTTTATGATTTACCTAATGATGATTTAACTCATCTTTCTTCGCTGCTTGAAAATCGTACCGGCTATATTTTTTTGAAAAAGAACTTTACGCTTCCTCAAGCTTATAAGCATAAAGATTTCGGTCTTTTTGTCGGACGCCTTAAAATTGCGTCAAAAGTCTATATTAACGATAATCTTATCGGTCAGTCAGGTTTTTTCCCACCTCATGAGTTTACAGAAGGTGAACGTTCTTCATATTATAAAGTTCCAAAAGATTATATAAACTTTTCTGGAACAAATACTATTACTATATGTATATGGTGTCATGATTATGGAACAATCAGATCTGTTCCTTTCTTTTCTGATTATGAAGATATAGTTCATAAGGCTGAATTTGACAATCTTGTAAATTCAAAGATTTACATGATTTTTTCAGTCGTACTTTTAATTGTTTTCCTTATATATTTTTTCCTTTATGTATTACGCAGATCTGAAAAAGAAAATTTGTCTTTTGCGGTTCTCTGTCTTTCAACGGCTTTTTACCTTCTTGTTTTTTACATAGGTGAATATTCAGTAATTTACAAAAATAAGTATTCGTTTCTTTTATTCGAAAAAGTTTTTAATGGTGCGGCTCCTCTATTCACCTGCTATTGTATCATTAATTTTACAAGAGATTTTCTCGGTTATAAAGAAAAAACATTTGGTAAAGCTTTTCGCCTTGCAATGACTGTATTTGCCGTAGGGCTTATGTTCATGGGCTCAGATATTGTTATTACAAGAAAACTTCTTCGTATTGGCTTTATTATAATGATAATTCTTTTCATTTTCCCTATTAAAATATTCGTTATATCAATAAAGAATAAAGAAAAAAAGATTCTTCATTTTATTCTTGGCTTTGTACCGATATATTTTTCACTGCTAGTTCAGGCGATAGCTTATTTATGTTTTAAGAAAAATGTAAATTCTCTTATGCTTGCCAGCAGCTGGATTATCGTTATCTTTCTTTTTCTCAGCATGCTTATTATACGATTTGTAAATCTTGCAAATAAAGTTGAATACATGAACAAAAACCTTGAACAGCTTGTTTCTGACAGAACTGATGCTCTGGAAAAAGAAAAAGACAGAGCTTTACAGGAAATAGAACTTGCAGGCTTTGTTCAAAAGAGTTTTTATAAAATTGATACAAGTGAATTAAAGGATTGGGAACTAAACATTGCATTTAAGGCAATGGCAGGAGTTTCCGGAGACTTATATATTGTCTTTATGTCTGAAAATAAACTTGACGGTATTGGTATTTTTGATATCTCGGGTCATGGAATTGCTTCGGGACTTGTTACAATGCTCGTAAAAAATATAATTGAACAGGAATTTCGTAAAGGTATTAAAAAGCCTTTGAATGAAGTAATGACTAAAATTAATGACAGAATCATTACCGAAAAAGGAAGTATTGAAAACTACCTTACAGGTATGCTGATTCGCTTTAATAAAGATAATTATGAACTTGTAAATGCAGGACATCCTAAGGCGATTTTATATAAGTCACAGGCAGGTGAAGTTGCTCCAATTGAGCAGGAAGGTATAAATCAGTTTGGCGCAATTGGAATTCCAGACTTTCCTATAAATTTTGAAACTGTAAAGTTTAATATGAATAAAGGCGATGAGCTTGTACTTTATACTGATGGAATTACGGAATGTACAAATTCAGAAAAACAATATTTTGGTGTAGATGGAGTTTTATCAGTATTTAAGGAAAATATCTGGAAAAATGTTGAATCTCAGGTAAATGCGCTTCCCGCTGCTCTTGAAAAATTCTCAGGCACTGATAATTTTAATGATGATATTACTTATATAATTCTAAAAAAATTAGTTTAAAATAAAGTAACCCTCTGTCAGTCTCCGTAAATGATAGCGGAAAGGCGCACAAATACGGTCGGCGCCATCCCTGGCGCCTATTCCTCGCTATTCGCTCAGCGCTCACTCCGCGGAGAAATTAATAGTTCACAAGCTAGTTTTTGCAAAGCAAAAACTAGTTAAATAAAAAATGACTTTGTTAAGCAAAGTCATTTTTTATTTGGAGGTGGGGAGAATTGAACTGGGCTACGGGCTAAAACATCCTGTTTTATCCCTCCACCCCGTCTACGTTCGCTTCCGGCGCCATCCATGGCGCCTTTTCCTCGCTATTCGCTCGGCGCTCACTCCGCGGAGTTCAATTCTCCCATAACACAGTACATAAAAAAAGCTTCGTGTTTCCACGAAGCTTTTACTGGAGGTGGGGAGAATTGAACTCCCGTCCGAAAAAGTAAACCAGGTACATCTACAAGTTTAGTTATGCGAGGTGGTTGTCGGGAGCCGGTAGCAGCATAACAAGCGTCGCCTCCGTATTCTGATTAAAAGTCCCGTGCAAAGACCAGACACAATGCACAGCAAGTCCCGATAAGGTAAAAGAACATCAGGCAACGCGGAACAGGGCCACCTGAGTTCCTGCACGGCTACTTACGCAGCGAGTGCTTCTGCTTCGAAAGAAGCCTCATCAGCTTCTTCTTCTTTTCTTGCGAAAATTGCAGTTATTTTGTCGTCAGTTTAAGGGACCTTCACCCCTACCTGCAGTACAAGATTTCCCAATTCCGTCGAAACCGGGACACCCCCTTACGATATATGAATACGCCTGGTCAAGGCACGCTTTGCTTAAAGCCTTGACTCAGTCGTTTTCAAGGTTGATAAAATAATTATCAACCTTGAATATAATCATATTATTGATTACCGTCAAGTAAAAAAAGAATTGAAATCTTACAAAATAAAATGTGCTTCCGCTGCTCGAGTCTGCAAACTGCGGTGATGGGCTTAGTGGAATTTGACTCGCCTTCGGCTCGCGCCCATCAATGCAGTTTGTAGCCTCGATTCGCTCGCGCACATTTTATTTTGCATTTACAGTTTATTTATTAAATCTCTAAATGATTATATTCTATATCTTTCGCGCGGAAGCGTCATTGCGAGGAGCCCGTAGGGCGACGTGGCAATACGAGTGGTCAAGGCACGCTTTCGCTTAAAGCCTTGACTCACTCGTTTTGCGGCTTGAAATGCATTATCAAGCCGCAATCCATTCTTCTTAGATCTCGCTTACCGGAATGTGGTAAACAGAGCCGCATTTACGACACACAACTTCCAGAGGGTCGGGGCCGTTCTTTCTGATATCTTCAAGGTCTTTTGCCGGGAGACCTCTTATGTGTTCTATGTAGTATTCCTTACTGCATGGGCAGTCAAAAACTATATCACGTTTCATTGTAATTATAGGATTAAATTCTCTGAAAAGTCCCAGAATAATATCTTCAGAATCAACTTCTCCTTCGCTGTAAAGCTGACCTATGCTCGGGCAGGCTCGGAAGGCGTTTTCTACACGGCGTAATAAATCTTCTTCATCAGCATCTTCTTCGGCATGACTGTCTACCTGAGAACCGAGTTCTGCAGTACCACCGGTCTTTGGCATAATCTGAATGTACATTGCACCGGCTCCTATTACCCTACCCGCCTTATCAAACTGAATGCTTGAATTAAAGGCAGTGTTAATCTGTTCGCTCTGGGCAAAATAAGATGCAAAATCTATTGCAATATTTTCACCGTCTACGTCTACTGTAGAAGACTGAGGATATTTATCATCTTTATGAATGCGTGAAAAAGTAATATTTCCATGTCCAAGAAATGGCTTTAAGTTCCAGTTTTCTAAAGGTTTTTCAATAGGAATATGTTCGTTTTCAAGGTAGCTTCTTACATAACCGGTTGAATCAGCTTCTACAGTGTATCCATCAGCAGGACCTGTACCTTCAAAACGAATCAGGGTATGCTCCATACCCTTCATCATAGGAATTGTAAGGGCACCGCAAAGGCTGGCCTGCCCCAGAATATAGGTTTCGAGAATTCCCAAATTGTGCTGTGCTCTCATCTGGTTTACAAATCTTGTTCCGTGAAAAAGTGCTCCGCGGATACGACCATCAGCCATTGTAAAAATGCGAAGCTGATCGGCTTCAATTTTATCTAAGTGAGCAGTAAGCTCTTTATCTGTAATTTGTGCTTTTATCATAAACATAATATAGTAGATTTATTGAATACTTACAATCAAAGCGGTATAATAGATAAACATTTTTTAATTATAAGAGGTACAAAAATGGCTATTGATGAACACTTGCAGACTGTAAGACACAGCTGCGCTCATGTGATGGCAGAAGCTATTTTGAAGCTTTACCCGGGCACAAAGATTGCTATCGGACCTGCTATCGAAAACGGATTTTACTATGACTTTGAATTTCCAACCGACACCCGCTTCACCGAGACCGATTTTGCTACCGTTGAAAAAGAAATGAGAAGAATCCTTGCCGGAAATCATGAATTTGTCCGCAAGGAAATCTCAAAGGAAGAGGCGCTCAAGCTTTTTGCAGACCAGCCTTATAAGATTGAATTGATTAACGACTTGCCTGAGGGAGAAACTATCTCTACTTACGAACAGGATGGATATCTTGACCTTTGCCGTGGTCCACACGTAGCATCTACAAAAGAAATCAACGGACAGGCATTCAAACTTGACCGTGTTGCAGGCGCTTACTGGCGTGGTGACTCAAACCGCACTATGCTTACCCGCGTTTACGCTCTCTGTTTTGAAAAGCCAAATGATCTTAAAGATTATCTTGCTATGCTTGCTGAGGCAGAAAAACGCGACCACCGTAAGCTTGGTCAGGAAATGGATCTCTTCCACCTTGACCCTGAAGATCCTGGTCAGATTTTCTGGCATCCAAACGGATGGACTATCTACACTGTTATGCAGGACTATATGCGTAAGATGATCCGCCGCGACGGTTATCAGGAAGTAAATACTCCTGCTATCATGCCACGCTCTCTCTGGGAGCGCTCTGGTCACTGGGGACACTATCAGCAGAACATGTTTATCACTGAATCTGAAAAACGTATGTTCGCTATTAAGCCTATGAACTGCCCAGGAGCCCTTGAGATTTTCAAGAGCCGACAGCGTTCTTATAAGGATCTTCCACTCCGTCTTGCAGAGTTTGGTCACGACGTAAGAAACGAAGCAAGCGGAACTCTCCACGGTGTAATGCGTGTTCGCGGTTTTGTTCAGGATGATGCTCATATTCTTTGTACAGAAGAACAGATTGGCCCGGAAGTTGCAAAGTTCTGTAAGCTTTTAAAGCAGGTTTACCATGACTTTGGCTTTAATGACCTTGTAGTAAAATTCTCTACAATGCCAGAAGATCACGTTGGTGACCTTGCAACCTGGGAAAGAGCAGAAAAAGGACTGGCTGACGCATGTCACGAAGCTGGTCTTGAATATGAGATTCAGCCTGGTGAAGGTGCCTTCTACGGTCCAAAGCTTGAATTTAAGCTTTACGACTGCATCGGACGTGAATGGCAGTGCGGTACAATTCAGGTAGACTATCAGCTGCCATCTGCAGAACGCCTTGATGCTACTTACATTGGTGCAGATAACCAGAAGCATCACCCAGTTATGCTTCACCGCGCTATCCTTGGTTCTTTCGAGCGCTTCCTTGGAATCCTCATTGAAAACTTTGCAGGTAACTTCCCTACCTGGCTCGCTTTTGAGCAGGCAGCAATTGTTCCTGTTTCAAATGATTTTGATGATTATGCTAAGAAGGTATATGAATCTTTGATTGGTGCAGATATCCGTGCAAATGCATATCTTTCTACAGAGAACATGAGAAACAAGATTAAGACAATCACAAAGGAACACAAAACTCCTTACATCCTGATTGTTGGTGAAAATGAACAGAAGGAAGGTACTGTAACCGTTCGCTTCCGTCAGAACAGCGGGCTTGAACAGAAGACAATGAAGATTGAAGAATTCATTGCTTATGTTCAGAAGAAAAACGAAGAAAAAGGTACTGACATCTAATAACAATCTATTAATTTGAAAAACATTAAACCTCGGTGTAAAATTAAATATTAAGATTTTACATCGAGGTTTTTTATGCATTCGCTACGCACACGTTTTATTGTAATTTTTGGACTCTTCATTCTTCTTTCTAGTACTATAATGGGCGTTTTTTCTGCATATAGTATTATAAATACTGGAGTTGCACTTTGTTCTGAACAAGGAATTCCAATTGCACAAAAAGCTGATGAAGTATTGGATGGCGATAAGTTTGAAGAACTTGTATTAAATCCTTCTGTAAATAATCCTTATTATGAAGAAGCCCGTCTTGCTCTCCTGGAAATAAAAGAAACAATTAAATGTTCATATCTTTATACAATGGCGCCTGCAGGTGGAACAATTTTTAAGTATATTATTGATGGTTCCTGCGATCCGAGCGATACTGAAAACTTTTCTGATTTAGGAACTCATGAAGATATTTCTGATTATGGTGAAGGTCCGCTTCTTGCAATGCAGGACGGAGGCTTTCATTCGTCTGGGCTTGAAAAACAGGATCAGTGGGGCTACACAATTTCAACATATAAAGGAATTAAAAACTCTGCCGGAAAAGTTGTCGGCTTTATCGGAGTTGATTTTAATGTTGAAACAATTCTTCAAATGCTGAAACGAAGAATTATAAGTATTGCCATAGTAAGTATTATAGTTCTTATAATTGGAATTGGTCTTGTTTTTCTTTTTACATCCCGAATATTTGGAACGATGAAGATTATTTCACTTGCTATGGAAAAAATTGCCTCCGGAAAAGCTGACCTGACTTTTAGAATTCCTGAACATGGTAATAATGAACTATCTACACTGGCAAAACATTGTAACGGAGTTATATCAAGCTTACATACTCTGATAACACAGCTGCAGGGTGAAACTGGAATCTTAAATGAAACAGGAAGTGAACTTTCTACCAAAATGTCAGAGCATATAAAAGTTCTTTCGGCTGCAACTAAAGATATAGAAGAAATTTCTACAAGTATTACAGAGCAGTCAGGTAAGGTTGAAGGAATTACTAATGGTATGCAGTCTGTAGAAAGTGAAATCAGAAGTCTTGATCAGAAGCTTAGTCAGCAATCTGAGGCAATACAACAGTCTTCTTCTATAATAGGAGGAATTACAGACAGCATTAAATCTGTAGATTCAAATGTTAATGAAATCATAAGTGAATATAAGCTTCTTGTAAAAGAGGCAACAGATGGACAATCACAGCAGAACAGTGTAACAAAGCAGATTGGTAACATTGCTCAACAAAGTGAACACCTGCTTTTGGCCAATGCATCGATTTCTTCTATTGCGAAGCAAACTAACCTTCTTGCTATGAATGCGGCAATTGAAGCATCACACGCAGGAGAAGCTGGAAAAGGCTTTGCAGTTGTTGCGGGAGAAATCAGAACGCTTGCTGAAACTTCTGCTAAACAATCCGATTCGATTTCTCACCTTTTGCAAAGTATTACCGACGCAATCAGTGGAATTGTTGAATCTTCAAATAAATCTGCATCCAACTTTGCAAGTGTTGCAGAAAAAATTAAACATCTCGAAGAGCTTATTAATCAGGTTCAGTCTGGAATGAACGAAGAACGCCTTGGCGCAGAAAATATTCTGAATTCAATGATTACCCTTGAAGGAACCACAAACGATATTACCTCTGCTTCATCGCATATGAAAGGAGAAAGTGAACTCGTATTTGAAGGCATACGTGCGTTGAATGAACTTGCAGAAAGCACTATGAATAAATCAACAAATGTTACAGCCCGAATGGAAGAAATGAAAAATACCGCAGAAGCAACCTCCACGGCATCAGACAGAAATCTCTCTGCCACAAACAAAGTTGCAGATATGATTAATGGATTTTCAACAGGTAAATAAAATATTTTTGATTTTTTAGCATTTTTAGCATTTTGCTCTTGATTAACTCTCGTAAAAAGTATATATTATTAATCACGCAACGGGCAATAGCGCAGCTGGTAGCGCGTCTGGTTTGGGACCAGGATGTCGGGGGTTCAAATCCCTCTTGCCCGAGATTTAGACTCTCATAATTGAGAGTCTTTTTTATTTAACTACAGAGTTCTTACCCCCGACATCCTTCGGATGTCGGCCTCGCTCGCAAGTCTCGCTCGGAGCATTTTTTTGTTAATCCTAAAAAATTGCGCTGTCGCACAATTTTTCTTAACGGATTTTCTATAAGAGCAGGTTCAAATCCCTCTTGCCCGATAGTAGACTTCTCTTTATGGGAAGTCTTTTTTATTTAACTTCAGTAACAAAAAGCTTTTACTTAAGTGTTTTATTAATATACAACAAAAACATAAGGGAAAGAAAAATGAATAAAAAATTTTTAATCAAAACAATTATTATTTCTATTCTGGCATTAAGCTTTTCTCAGGCTTTTGCACAGTCAAAACAGAACAAGGTAAAAGTTGAATTGGCTAACGTAATATCGGAAGATGGCAAACTTTTCGTAAGTGTTTATAATTCTGAAAAATGTTTTAATAAAAAAGATCCCTGTTATACTACAATAATAATTCCAACTAAAGATAAAACTGAATTTGACGTTGAATTACCAGATGGAGATTATCTATTTGCAATTTTTCATGACATTAACAATAATGATAAACTCGATGAAGGAATGTTTGGAATGCCTAAGGAGCCGGTTGCGATGAATAATTATAACGGTAAAAGCATTCCTAAATTCAGTAAATTAAAGGTAAGTATTTCAAATGATTCAGTACTTACGATGGAGTTGTTTTCCTTTTAGGAGTTTTTAATGAAGAATAAAATTTTGCCTGCTTTTTTTTTACCATTACGCAGCCTTGCATTTTTCCTGATTTTTATAACCGGAAGTCTGTCATTAAAAAAAGCTCTGAGTGAAATAAGTAACTGGTGGTCTATTGCTGCAAGCATAGTGAATATTATCATTTTATTGTTGCTGATTATAATTACTAAAAAAACAGGCTCTGATTTTGGTAAATTGATAAATTATGAGAAAGGCAAAACAAAAGTCAGAGAGATTTTTTTGACTCTTCTTATTATTTTTCCAGTTGGTATGATTGGAATGTACCTTGCAGGCTTTATCTGTTATGGGTTAATTCCTTATTCACCGCCTGCTATGATTGCTCCGCTTCCTCCTGTACTTGCGGTCTGTAATTTCTTCATTCTCCCAGTTTCTACAGCTTTTGCAGAAGAGGGAGTTTATTTAGGCTGTGGAGTAAATCAGATAAAAAATAAATATGCAGCAATTTTTATTCCAGCCTTTTTCTTTGCCCTGCAGCACAGTTTTATTCCAACTTTGTTAGATGTGAAATTTATAATATACAGGTTCTTATCTTTTTTACCACTTACAATTATTCTATGCTGGCAATATTATAAAAAAAGAAATCCATTACCAATTATGATTGGACACGCACTACTCGATTTTGCGACTGTATCAATGATACTCGCTACTTCGTTAATTCCAGGCTTTTATGAAACAATGTGCAGTCTCTGATTCGGATTAAATAAATTCGGCGGCAGCTTCTATGTCGCCGCCTTTTTTTATTCGGTCTTCAAGAACATTTGTTATTCGAATGGAAATCATTTTATTTGCTTCTAGAATTCTGTTTGAAATTATTTCACAGTGAATAAAATTATCAGTAACGGCATGATATATAATTTTTCCTTCTCCTTTTGCAGACAAAACTAAAGGTCTTTTTACAGTTTCTAAGACGGCCTTATGCTCGCTTCCAGAAAAGCTTTTTACATATTTGATTTTTTGATTTATAGCCCATTCAGTAAGCCTTTTTGCACGTTCACCTGAGACCGACTGAGCTACTTTATTTTTCATACTGGCAGCTATTGTGCCCGGGCGTTCTGAAAAAGGAAAAGCATGAACCCACGCAAAATCACATTCAGAACAAAGCTGCATAGTTTTTTCAAAATCTTCATCACTTTCACCGGGAAAACCTGTTATAATATCACAGGCAATAAAAGGGTTGTTTTTTGCTTCTCTCAGATTTTTACAGGCATTTATTATAGACTCTCTGCTGTAAGGTCTGTTCATTGCTTCAAGAATTTTTGTACTACCGCTTTGAACGGAAATATGAAAATGAGGCTGAACCCTTTCATTTGAAATTACCCGGCAAAAATCATCATCAACTACATCCGGATAAAGGCTTGAAATTCTAAAATGTATTTTGTTTGTTTTTTCCAGCAGCAAAGCAAGCAGTTTTGTAAAATTTATATAATGGCCTTCGTACTCAGCTTTATACTGACCAATATTTACAGATGTGAGTACAACTTCTTCATGTCCCTTTGATTCCAGTTCCTGTACACGGTCAATTGCAGTTTGAACATCAAGGGAAACACTATGACCACGGGCAATATGAATTGCGCAGTAAGAACAGTTACTGTTACAGCCATCTTGAATCTTTAAGCTTGGACGACTATGAGAAAGAAAGGTAGAAGCCGCAAGCTTAAACGATTCCTCAGGAAAATTCAATTTTGTCTGAGGCTTTGCTGCAATTGAAGTTTTTATCTGATTTGCAAAAGAAACAGGATTCCATGAAGATTTTTTTTCATTTAGTAGATTTAGTAAAAGTTCAGGGATTTCAGAAATTCTACTTTTTATCTGGCCGCCTATTACACAGATTCTGTTATCCATTGATTCTATCTGAGCTGAAGAAAGTTGTGCATAACACCCGGTTGCAATAAGAGTACAGACAGGATATTTTTTTAAAATTAAACGGATTAACCGGCGTGCTTTCTGTTCGGCTTTCTGGGTTACCGTACAGGTATTGATTATACAGATTAGAGTTTTCGAATCTTCTGGAGAACTAGAGGTTACACCTTCCATACTGACAGAAAATCCTTTGTCTAAAAAAATACGGGCCATAGATTCACTTTCAATCTGATTTAATCTGCAGCCCAGAGTTTCTATTCGAATTTCACTCACAATATTACTGTAACTTTGTACTAACGCGTTCGCGTCCACGAGAAGCGTCTACAGAAGAAGAATTAAGACGCAATGCTTCATCATAGGCAGTAACCGCTTCATAATAGTTACCAGCCATCTCTCTTGCATAACCAAGTCTTATCCACCAGGTATCAAGCAGAGGTTCTTTTTTTACGGCAGAAGAAAGTGCAATGTCTGCATGCTGATATCGTGCCTGTCGGATGAAAATTTCTCCCATAAAATAATAAGCAATTCCAACTCTTGAACCACTTTCTGGAGCACTGGCTACATACTTTTGAAACTGATCCATTGCCCCTATATTTTTTCCAAGATAATATTTTGCTTCGCCAAGAATTTCTATAAGTCGTAAATCATAAGGGCTTACTTTTAGACCTTCAGTTGCACGCTGTTCAGCTTCTGCGTACTGTTTATTTTTTACGAGAGCCCAACACATTACTACATAAGATTCAACACGATTAGGATTCTCTGCAAGTTCTTCTTCACAAACCTGAACAGCCTCTCTATATTTTCCATTATGATAAAGAACAAGAGCGTCCTGTTTTGCAGCAGACTGTGCATATAAAGATGTAAGGGAAAGCAGAAAAACTGCCAGAATACAGATTCTATTTTTCATTTTCATTTCTCACCATTGTACATTTTCCAGTAAATATACATCCCGGTTCAAGAACAACCTTGCCGGTAGTAATATCACCATCAAGAGAACCAGTAGAAGTTACAAAAATTAATTTATTTCCTACAACATTACCTTTTACTTTTCCGCGTACAAGAACCCGCTCAGCATTTATATCTGCATTTACGACTGCTTCCGTATCTATTACAAGGTCACTGGTGGAATCAATCGAACCATTTACCTTTCCGCGAATCATAAATGCTTTTTTCATTTTTATGGAACCGGTAAACGAGATATCATTTTCAACAATAGTATCAAATGCCTCGTCTTCCATATCAAAAAAATCTGTATCTTTTACATCAAACATAGAAATCTTTTACCTTTTTTAATTTTATCTGTTTGAATAGTTCTTTTCAACCCACTGTTTATAATTACCATTTAAGATATTATTAATCCAGTCAGTATTTTTAAGGTACCACTTTACAGTTTCCTGCAAGCCCTCTTCAAAGGTCATCTTGCGTTCCCAGCCAAGCTGAGTCTTAATTTTTGTACAGTCGATTGCATAGCGCTTGTCATGACCAGGACGGTCTTTTACATAAGTGATTGTCTTTTCAACTTCTTCAACTGATTTTCCTGTTGCAGCAGCAGTAAGTTCAATTACCTTATGAAGCAGCTTGATATTCTGCCATTCATTTTCACCGCCGATATTATATTTTTCACCGGTTACGCCCTTGTTTACAATAAGCCATACAGCGCGGTTGTGATCTTCTACATAAATCCAGTCGCGGATATTATCGCCCTTTCCGTAAACAGGAAGGTTCTTTCCGTCGCGGATATTCGAAATCATCAAAGGAAGAAGTTTTTCCGGGAACTGGTATGGGCCATAGTTATTTGTACAGTTAGATAAAGTGATTGGAAGGCCGTATGTATGAAAGTATGCCATAACAATGTGGTCAGAACTTGCTTTTGATGAAGAGTAAGGGCTGCGCGGATCATAAGGTGTATCCTCGCGGAAGTATCCTGTTTCACCAAGAGAACCGTAAACTTCATCTGTTGAAATATGATGGAAAAGAACATCGTCACGAATGCTGCCGTCTTCCTTTTTCCAGTAATTGCGGGCAACATCAAGTAATGTGAAAGTTCCCATTACGTTTGTTTTCATAAAGGCTTCAGGACCAAGAATTGAGCGGTCTACATGACTTTCTGCTGCAAAATGAATTACAGTATCAATATCATACTGCTTGAAAATACGTTCAATATTTTCGCGGTCACAGATATCAACCTTTTCAAAGAAATAACGTTTTCCGCCGAACTGAGCTTCAACATCTTTAAGAGATTCAAGATTTCCTGCATAGGTAAGACAGTCAACATTTACGACTGTACCGTTAAAGTTTGCATCGTTAAAAAGATTACCTTCTGCAGAAGACATATTAAATAGATAATGAATAAAATTTGAACCGATGAATCCGGCTCCACCTGTGATAAGAATGTTTTTAAGTTTTCGCATTCTTTTATTATAGCATATATAAAGAAACAATGAAAGTATGAAGATAATCTACATCTTTATAAAATTTGAAACGGTTCTTTTACTTCAAACACTCTTTCTTTTCCCTCAAGGGGAATTGTTAGTCTTACAGCCGCCAGCTGCAATCTTTTTATTTTGCAGACTTTTTTTAGCAGTTTGTTCAGCTTAAAATTTCCATGCTGGTCATCACCAGCAATCGGGCAGCCATTTTTGGCAAGATGAATGCGAATCTGATGCATGCGGCCTGTTTCCAGTTGAAGCCTGATTAATGACAAAGGAATTTCTTCCACGCCATTTTCTCCTTCATAAGTCACATTCCATTCTTTTTCAACAGAATAATGAGTTACTGCAGATTTTTCTTCGCCGTGCTGAACAATATTTTCTTTTATAACACCGTTTTTCGGATTTAAGCGTCCAGCACATAAGGCCAGGTATTCCTTACGTGCAATTTTTGAACCAATGATTTTTGTCCATTTACCTGCTGCTGTAGAATTCTTTGCAACAATCATAAGACCTGAAGTATCTTTATCAAGGCGATGAACAAGGTAAACCTTCTGCCCTGTCTGTTTGGCAAAATCAGAATCTACAGAATGTACTACTCCCTGCCCCCCCTGCACTGCAAGTCCTGCAGGTTTATCTATAATAAATATTTCGTTATTCTCATATATAACAGGAATCATAATATACCGATAATAATAACGGAGGCTTTATAAAATGACAAGATTTTCAAGGAAACAAAACACGATTCGCCGACTAATCATTTTTTTGTTTGCACTCTTTTTTACCGCCCGCGCATTCTGTGAAAAAATAACCGACCGTGACTTTTCCTTTTCCCTTGATATTCCAGAAGGTTTTGAAGTTGCTGATTACACTGAGGATGGAATGTCATATATTTTTTCTCATCCAAACATTCCTGTTACTCTCGTCATGAAAATCTGTAATGATCCGACAACTTATTCAGCTCCAAAAGTGCTACAGGATAATCTTACAAAGCTTGGAGCAAAAGGAAATACAGATTCTTTTTTCTGGAATAAAAAGAACTGTGGTATCAGTAATTTTACAATGACACTTGACGACGAATATTTTGGCTGGGGAGTTACAGCACCTTTGATAATTGAAGACTATTTTATTCTCCTTTTGTGTTATGCTCCAAGCTCAAAACCTGGCTGTGAACAGTTTATTATTTCTACACTCAATTCACTTTGTCTGGATAATAAATATCTTCAAACCCCGGGAATTATTACAAGCTATGCTTTTCCACCAGAAGGAAAAGATTCTGTAATCCTTAATATTGGCGGAAAACAAATTTCAACTTCCATAGACAAAGTTGATGAAGAAGCCGCAAAATTTACAATAGATCTTGAATATGCAGTTTTAAAACTTTACGCAAATCACAAGCTCTGGAAAGAAGCCTGGAAGCGTTATTACAGGATGATATATCGAGATAACTCTGGGCGTCTTAAACAGGTTTCGCAGGATATTTACAATGAACTATATTATGAATTGAAAGCTCAATACTCCCAGGATGCTGATATAAAATACGCTCAGGCTCTTTTAAGCTGGGTACAAAACTTCAGTTATAACCGCGCTGAAACTAAAAATGAATCAGATTTTACGAGTCTTCCGGCTGCAATAAAGGGAAAAGGAAACGACTGTGACAGCCGCAGCATGCTTGTAAGCGTTCTCTTAAATTATACAGGTATTGATACTGCAATTTTAATTTCGAGGGATTATTCACATGCAATGGTAGTAACAGATATTCCGGCTCCAGGACAGACATTTACAATGGAAAACGGCCGTGAATATCTGATGGGCGAAACCACCGCCAAAGTAACCTGGGGTACCATCGCCGCCGACCACGCAGACAGAACAAAATGGATTCCCGTATCTTTCAATGAATAGAACTCAGATAAAAAAAGACAGAAAAAATACTGACCTCTTCATGTCTTTTTCGGAATAAAAAAATCCCTCAAACAACATCATTTACGTTGGTTGAGGGATTTTTTTACGTGAGAAAACAACATTTAAAACTGATTGTATTCCCTGTATTTATATAAGCTGCTTTTTATGCCTTCATCAAAAGATCATAAACTTCTTTTTCGTTCAGTGAGCCCAGCATAGCATCACGCAAATCCTTATCCTTAAACTTAGCACTGAAGTGTGAAATAGTTTTTAGATAATATGAATGCTGATTATAAGCTGCTGCAATCATAAAGAGAAGATTTACAGGCTGATCATCAATTGTCTGATAATCAGCAACTGGTTTACGGCATACTCCAACTGCCATTACAAGGTCTGTAACAGAAGAAAGGCGTACGTGAGGAATTGCAACTCCACGACCGATTGCTGTAGACATAAGTTCTTCACGCTTAAGGATTTCCTGAATAAGTTCCTGACCATCCTTTACCTGAGGAGCAGTTGCAAGAACATCTGCAAGTTCTACAAGAGCATCATGCTTTGAAGTCTGAGAAATAAATACAACACGATCCGGTGAAAGAATGTTTCTTACCTGAACCTGAATTTCGGCAGGCTTTGCTGCATCAGAAGAAAGACGCGCATTTACCCAGTTTTCTACCTCAGATTTCTTAAAACGCCAGACCGTACCGATTTTACCGGCAGGAATCTCGCCCTTCTGAGCCCAATCATAAACAGTTCTGTCTGATACACGAAGATACTTTGCTACTTCTTCAATAGTAAGGATATCGTCTTCCATCTGAAACCCCTTTGTTAAACTTTTATTCAATTTTGTTTGAAATCTTTAGAATATTTTGCATACTTTACGGTATTTTGTCAATAGGAAGCATCAAGCATGCAATGAATGTCCAGGGCTTCCGCATTATAAAATAAAATTCTGAAAACATGGCTTCCGGTCACGGCTTCGTGGTACAAAACCGCGCAATAATGCGCTACACGCTTTTTGTGGTATAGAAACTATTACACCTGCCGCTTACGCGGCAGCCACAAAAAGAGTGTTTTTGTACCACGCCCCGCTCCCTCGCGCCAAGATTACGTAAATCTTTTATAATGCGGAATCCCTGTGCGGCTCCCCTGTTAAGCATGTAATGAATTGAAAAAATACCTCTTATCGGATATTATAAAATTATGAAAATTAAGAAATACATCGGGTTGTTTATCTTCCTTGGCATTTTAATATCAATTATCTATATATTACTTGCGGTAAAGCCGCTTTCTTATGAATATCAGTTTACTCCAGTATGGAAAATCAACACTTCAAATCCTGCAATAAAAGAAATTCCACAGGATAAAAAGCGTCAATTCTTTCATCTGGGACAAACTCTCGGTTATTTTGATGAAGACGGAAATATTTCTGTTTACAAAACCTTTCCGTCTAAGGTTTCAATTTCAGATTATTACTTTGCAACCTATGATTCAGAAGCTCAAAACACTGAATTCTTCCATAACAATGGTGAAAAAGCTGGCGTGATAGAAGCAAGTGGTTTTCCATATTTTGTAGACGACTTAATTTATGTATTTCTTCCGGGAGGCTGTTCTTTTTCAAAATGTTCAGAAACTGGAAAGATTTTATGGACTTTTGAAGGAACGCTTCCTATAACAGCCTTTGCCGCCAAGAAAAACTATACTGCAATCGGCTTTGCAAACGGTACTATAAAAGTCCTTGATAACGAAACCGGCAATACACTTATAGATTTTGCTCCGGGTGGAAGCGATTATCCTATAATTCTGGGACTTGATATTTCTGACGACGGTCAGTACATTGCCTCAATTTCAGGTCATAATCAGCAAAGATTTGTACTCTCTCATCGCGAAGAAAACCAGCAGAAAATCGTCTATCATAAATTCTTTGAACATGATTCTCCATACCGTACAGTGGTTCATTTCTGCAATGATGGGAAAAGAATCTTCTATAATTTTTATGAGGGGCTGGGAGTTTATGATATTGATAATAAAACAGAAAAAACAATTGCTATAAAAGATAAGATTATTTCTGTAGAAGAAACAGAGAACTTTGTCATTCTTCTTGGAAAAGACAAAACGAATTACACTCTTACTATAATTGATGACACAAATACCCAGGAAGGTTCTTTTTCATTTACAGCAGAATCTGCTTTTGTTCACGCAATAGGAAATGATATTTACCTTGGAAAAGACAACACAATTTCAAGATTAACAGTCAGCAAAGAATAACATAGGATTTAATATGAAAAAAATTAAAATATTTGCATTACTTTTTGTTTCAATTTTTCTGATTTTCCAGACAGCTGCTTTTGACTGGCCGCAGGACGAAGTAACAAAAGATTCCTTTACTTCTTACTTTGGACAAAATCGCGGTAATATTCTTAGTACTTCAGTTATTTTTTCTGAACCTGCCGAAATCAAGGCAGCAGAAGACGGCTATATTCTGGCAATACTTACGGAAAATAATGATGATTCTGAGTTTTTTCCATCTACACTTGGAACTGCCGTAATTCTTGCACATGATGATAATCTTCTTTCGGTTTATGGAAATATTGATAAAGACAGTCTTTCCTTAAATGAAACTGAAAAAACAATTGAAGC
Source organism: uncultured Treponema sp. (assembly GCA_947166355.1). GTDB lineage: Bacteria > Spirochaetota > Spirochaetia > Treponematales > Treponemataceae > Treponema_D. The sequence goes on along the minus strand of CAMVDX010000003.1, from coordinate 4,536 downwards.
AGGAGCTATATTAGGTCAAAGCGGCAATTCGGGCTATCAGAATAATAATGGAAATCTGGAATTCCAGATTGTTGATGCCAAGAATAAATCTGCAATAAATCCAAAGGTTCTTATGCCGCGTTCAGAATCGGAAATTCCTCTTTCACTTTCAGGAATTATAATTCAAAGTAAGAATAAAGATTTCTATGATATTAACACCTACAAAACCTTTAATTCCGGCCTTTATAAAGTATATTTTAAGCGAAATGCTATAGCGGCTCCTTATAAAACTTCTATTTCCATAAATGGCTTAATCGTTGATCAGATTTCTTATGACACAATAACTCAGGAAAATAACAAGCTTTGTATAATCGGCAAAAAGAAATATACAAGTAATGATGTTTTCCCAGAAGAAAACCTTCAGCTGATTGGAGAGGCGATGTTTACTCCTGGACGCGCAACACTAGGTCTTGTAATTACAGATTTTCTCGGCAACGTAAAACAGCTTAATTACAGTATTATAATTAAATAAATTGTAAGACTCTTAACTTATTCAGGGCTTCCGCATTATAAAACTAATTTGTGAAAACATGGCTTCCGGTCGCGGCTTCGTGGTACAAAACCGCGCAATAATGCGCTACACGCTTTTTGTGGTATAGAAACTATTACACCTGCCGCTTCCGCGGCAGCCACAAAAAGAGTGTTTTTGCCCCACGCCCTGCTCCCTCGTACCAATATTACATAAATCATTTACAATCCCCAGATTTCCAACTTATTCATATTTTCCATATTATATTTGTTAAATACAGAATTTCGTGTTAAAATAATATAATTAAGTTTAATGGGAGTAAAACTTGGAACACAATATGATTTTGTCAGCTTCCGGCTGGCGTAAAGTATTTGCTGCTTCCGGCGATGAGCAGGACAGAAATCCACAGATTAATGACAATGATAAAAAACTTGCTGTAATTGCCGCAGATGTATTCTTTGATTATCTTTCAGCGCTTACAAATCAGGCTGCCCCTGTAATTGCGCTTGGCATTGATGCACGTCCTACAGGCCCTGCAATTGCCGATGCAATGATTCATGCCCTTATAAAAAAAGGTGCAATTATCCAGTACAGCGGAGTAACTGCTGCTCCAGAAATTATGGCTTATGCCAAAAAACTTGACGGTTTTATTTATATTTCGGCAAGTCATAATCCTATCGGTCATAATGGTATAAAATTCGGAATTAATGATGGTGGTGTTTTAAGTGGAACTGAAAACGCTAAGCTTGTAAAAGATTTTACGGAACGGCTTTCTGATGATGAGGGCGTTGAAGCTGCCGTAAAAAAGGCATTTACCTGCACTACTTCTGAGCTCAAGCAGGTTTATGATATTAAAGACAGTTCTAAACACAACGCCCTTTATGCTTACCGCAACTTTATTAATGAGACTATAACCGGCACGGACAATAAAGAGTACCAGACCGATTTTTTCGGAATGCTGGACACCTTTATTGCGCAAAATCCGCTTGGTGTTGTCTGTGATTTTAACGGAAGCTCACGATATCAGAGCATAGACAGAGATTACTTCAAAGAACGCAAAATCAACTTTTATTCAATAAATGAATTTGAAATTGCCCATGAAATTATTCCTGAAGCAGAAAATCTTGTTCACGTAGCTGCGGAAATGGAAAAGCTTCATAAGGAAGGCCACTCAGAAGTTGTCCTCGGTTATATGCCGGATTGCGATGGCGACCGTGGAAACATCGTATACTGGGATGAAAAAGCCGGCAAGGCTGTAATTCTTAAGGCACAGGAAGTATTCAGTCTTTCAGTCCTTGCAGAACTTACATATTCAATCTGGCAGCATAGTGACGAAAAAGATTTTAAGCCTGCTGTTGCTGTAAACTGCCCTACCTCTATGCGTATAAACGAAATTGCTTCAGCCCTTGGCGCAGAAGTTTTCCGTGCCGAAGTTGGCGAAGCAAATGTCGTAAACCTTGCCCGCGAAAAACGACAGCAAGGCTATACAATTCGCATTCTTGGAGAAGGCTCAAACGGTGGAACAATTACCTACCCTGCAGCAGTCCGCGACCCGCTAAATACAATCTTTGCCCTTCTCAAGCTTTTGATGATGAGAGAAAGCGGCCTCTACGAAATGTGGTGCACAAAATCCGGTCAGAAATATAATCCTGATTTTACACTGACTGATGTAATTGCATCTCTGCCGGTATATACAACTACAGGAGTTTCAGAACCGCGTGCAGTTCTTAAGGTAAAAACTACAGACCATGCAAAGCTCAAGGCTAATTTCCAGAAGGCTTTTGAGGCAGACTGGAAGAAAAAAGCTTCAGACCTCAAAAATAAATACGACATTGAAACTTGGGAAGCAGTTATCACAAAGGGAACTGTTGAAACCCGCGGTGTAAAAGACTTTTCAGAATCCCAAAAAGGCGGCTTAAAAATCATTTTCAAAGATAAGGATTCAAAGCCTGTTGCCTTTATCTGGATGCGTGGAAGCGGAACCGAGCCTGTTTTCCGTATCATGTGCGACGTAAAGGGCAACAAGCCTGATATGGAAAAGGCACTGCTTGAGTGGGAAACTGAGCTTATTAAGAAAGCAGACAAATAAATAGTGGTTTCGATACGATAGGTGCGTCAGCACCGTACTACTCAACCACCGGACGTTAGGAAGATTTCGGGTGGTTGAGTAGTAAGGTGTTAAAGCACCTTACGTATCGAAACCACTATGACAAAAAATAAATAAATTTGTATAATAATTCAATACAGGAGCTATAAATGGAAAAAGAAGAAATCTTAAAGCGTGCAAAAGCATACATTGCCGCAGAAAAAGATGAAAGATTCAGCAAGGAAGTTGAAGAACTTATTGCTAAAGAAGATTATAAGGAACTTGAAGACCGCTTCTATCAGACTCTCGAATTTGGAACTGGTGGACTCCGCGGAATTATGGGTGGCGGAACAAACCGCATGAACACCCTCGAAATCAATATGGCAACCCAGGGACTTGCAAACTATGTTCTTAAGGCATTCCCGGACAAGGCAAAAGCCGGCACTTTGAGCGCAGTTGTTGCTTATGACAGCCGCCTGAACTCAGATGTTTTTGCAGAAGCTACAGCCCTCATTTTTGCCGCTAACGGAATTAAGGCATACCTTTTCTCAGGTCTCCGCCCTACTCCAGAATTGTCTTTTGCAATCCGTACCCTTAAAGCTCAGACCGGTGTTGTTGTTACAGCATCACATAACCCAAGAATGTACAACGGTTACAAGGCTTACTGGGATGACGGTGCTCAGGTAATCGAGCCTCATGATGTTGGAATTATTGAAGAAGTAAACAAGGTTACAGAAGTAAAGTCTATGTCTCGCGACGAGGCTATCAAATCTGGTAAGCTTGTAATTATCGACAAAGAAATTGATGAACCATTCTGGGCTATGTGTAAAGCTCAGCTCTTCCGACCTGATCTTATTAAGGAAAAGGCAAAGGATGTTCGCATTGTTTACACACCACTCCACGGAACTGGTGCTATGCATGTTGAAAAAGTTCTTGGGGACCTCGGACTTAACATCATTACTGTTCCAGAACAGAGAAAACCAGACGGAAACTTCCCTACTGTTGAAAAGCCAAATCCAGAAGAAAAACCAGCCCTTACTCTTGCAGTTGAACTTGCAAAGAAAGAAAAGGCAGACGGTGTAATGGCTACTGACCCTGATGCAGACCGCTTTGGTACAGCCTTCCCGGACAAGGACGGAAACTTCGTACTCCTCAGCGGAAACCAGATGGGAGCCCTTCTTATTGACTATGTTCTCCGCTCACGAACAGAACTTGGAACTATGCCGGCAAATCCTGCAATCATCCGCTCTATCGTAACCTCTCCATTCGGTGACTATATCTGTAAAAAATACAATGTTGCAATGCTCGACTGTCTTACAGGCTTTAAGTGGATTGCCGCTAAAGAAGCTGCCTTTGAAAAGGACGGTTCACACAATTATGTATTCGGTCTCGAAGAGAGCTACGGCTACAAGGTTGAAAAGGAAGTAATGGATAAAGACGGCGTTTCTGCTGCCGCTATGTGTGCAGAAATGATTCTTTACTGGAGAAGTCAGGGTAAGAGCCTGCTCGAGCACCTTGATGATATGTATAAAGAGTTCGGCTACTTTGAAGACCGCGCAATTTCTCAGAACTTCCCTGGTGCTTCTGGTGGAGAAACTATGAAGGCTATGATGGCTAACATGAGAAGTAATCCTCCGGCAAGTCTTGGCGGTGAAAAGGTTGTAAAGGTTCGCGACCTTATGTGCGACCCGGACCTTCCAAAGAGCAACGTACTTCAGTTCTATCTTGAAAGCGGAACAATCGTAAGTGCACGTCCTTCTGGAACCGAACCAAAAATCAAATTCTACATCAACTCTATGATTCCTGCAGGTGATGGTTCAGATGCATGGTTCGCTGATGCAAAGAAAAAAGCAGGCGTACTTTGTGACGGAATCTCAGCTGATATCAAGAAGATTATTGATGCAGCATCCAAATAAAAAAATCACTGATTTAAGAAGACTGC
>CAMVDX010000002.1 GCA_947166355.1 uncultured Treponema sp. | reverse complement strand
CGCCCCGCTCCCTCGCGCCAAGATTACGTAAATCTTTTATAATGCGGAACCCCTGATCCGTGTGCCTATCCGTGTGACTATCCGTGTGCCTATCCGTGTGACAATCCGCGTAACAATCCGTGTGACAATCCGTGTGACAATCCGCGTAACCATCCGTGTGACAATCCGTGTGACAATCCGCGTAACCATCCGTGTGACAAAATCCGCGTGACCATCCGCGTGACAAAATCTTGAACTCTTCCAGAAAATTCATTAAACTAAAGGTATCTTTTTTCAGGAGGCAGATATGGACAGTAGTTCGAGTTATCCCATACGTTCATCAGTAAATAAAAAAAGCCTCCAGACCATTCACTTCTAATTAATCCAGCGAACAGTCATAGAGGCCTCAAAAGTATGAGAGGTTAATCATGATTACATATTGGCAGCAGATAGACGGTCAGTTTACAAAAACAAAAAAAGACGAAATCAATACAAAGCTTCCGCTCTGGGTAGACGCGCGTAACGTAACCCGCGATGAGACAACTTTTTTACAGGAAGAATATCAAATAGAACAGGATCATATCCTCGATATCCTCGACCCAGATGAGCTTTCCCGAATCGAAGACGGCGACTCAGGCTACATTCTTACAATTGTCCGAGTTCCTTTCTACGACCCCACAACAGAAACGCCTTACTTTACAGGTCCAGTCGGCATCATCATCAAAGGAAAGACAATCATCACACTCTGCTGGACCGACTGCGAAGTTCTAAAAGATTTTGGTTCTAACCGTGTACGTAACGTACGCCTTAACGATTTTCCTTCATTCATCGTACACATCATAAACCGCGCAAACTTAAACTTCCTTCGTTACCTTAAGGAAATAAACCGCCGTTCTACATCCATTCAAAATGAAATGAGACTCGAAGTTGAAAACAAAGAGCTTATTCTCATGCTTGGACTGGAAAAATCTCTTGTGTACTTTACAACCTCACTCAAAAGCAACTCGCTTCTTTTAATGAAAATGAAAAGTACAAAACTCATTAAGTTTGATGAAGATGACCTTGATTTTGTAGAAGGCGTTACAATCGATAACCGGCAGGCAATTGAAATGGCCGACACCTACTCAAACATTCTCTTTGGAGTAATGGACGCCTACTCTTCAATCATCTCAAACAACCTGAACGTCGTAATGAAAAAACTCGCAATCATCAATCTGGTAATGATGGCACCAACCTTTGTAACAAGCTTCTTTGGAATGAATTTCAAGCTGCCGTTTGATGATCTGCCTGGCTACGTGCCGGTTATAATTGCCACAGTAATCTGTCTTGTATCAGTATTCCTCTGCAGCTGGATGCTAAACTTCAACCGCGAAACAGTAGGCGCAATCCGCCAGGCAAAAAAACTGAACCGCAAGCAGCAGCGCACCGTCCGCGCAGAAACAAAGAAGCTTCACAAACTCGAAAAGAAACTAAAATAACCATAAATTCCAATATCCCACCATCAGACTGTAGGACGCAGGCAAGAAAATTGAAATCTCACAAAATAAAAAACTCAGCCTGCGGGTCCCAGCGACGGCAAAAACGACAAGGTATCCCCCATCTTTCGCTTACCCACGCTTGCTTCGCTCGCGTGGCCGCTGATGGTTCCCCCTTATCGTTTCTTGCCTGCGTCCCACAGACTGAGTTTTTTATTTTGTAAATTCAGTTTTGGATTTTTTTATCTTGCGCTACAGCAAATGCGAAATCCCATGTAATTATAGCATTCATTTGGGTCATAACTATAACGGTCGCCGGCATAAAGGAACATTGTATACTCGCTCCAGCTGCCGCCCCGGCTTACACGCTCAAATCCCACAGAAGGACCATGCGGATTCTCAGAAGTATAATCTTCAAACCAGTCCCAGCAGAATTCCATAACATTGCCGCTCATATCATAAATGCCGGCCGCATTCGCATTTCCACTGGCAGGGTAAGTCTGTTCGCCAGGCTCAAACGGAACTCCAGCAGTTCCAACATTATGAGAACCCGTTGCATTATCATAGGTCCAGGCATATAAAAGCCCTTCTTCATAATCTTCCGAAATCTGCCCACTTACCAGATCCCCACGCTGAAATCCAAGTCGTGTACGTCTTGCGGCATATTCCCATTCCGCCTCACTAGGCAAACGGTAGCCGTCACAGTCCCAGTTACACTCACACAAATCGCAGGCCGCAGTATCAGCCGAATCACGAATTATCTCACCATTGTAAGAATAACATGGCGTACGACCCCGAAGCTCACTCAAGGCATTACACCACACAACTGCATCATACCAGTTAATCATCGTAACCGGCTGAGCATAATTTTCATCCTCAGGCGCTGCACCTCTTTTACCTTCGGCGCCACCCTGCCCCGGATTTGCAAAATTGTAACCGATTTTTTCAGCCTTAATACGGATTGAATACCACAGGTTATAGGTTGTTTCAAATCTATTTATAGAAAATGGCTCAAGCTTACGCACAGCAGTATAAGCCTGCGTATCTTCACCAATAGTATAAGTCAGATTAGAGCGAAAAGTCACAAGACTGATGTGAGAAAAAGAAGGCTCAGCAAAAAGGCCACTTGTCATAAAAAAGAGAGAAAAACCAGTAACTATCTTTTTCAAGATTCTTTTCATCATTACCTCCACCTCGTCATTGCAAACTGCCTTTCCGTCATTGCAGTCCACCGTCCGTCATTGCACGCAGTCTCTCGTCATTGCGAGCTGCCTTCCCGTCATTGCGAGCGCAGCGAAGCAATCCATCCTCAAACGACCTCGCTCCATCTCCTACAACTTACACAATTCCGTATTACAAACCTTCCAGCCGTCTCCATCTTTTTCAACCTCAAGCCAGGCATAAGTTTGAGCCTCACCAAGGCTTCCCGGATTAATCACAACAGTATCGCCAAACTTTTCGATTCCAGCACCCTCGTGAATATGACCGCACACAACTGCAAGCGGTTTGTTAGCCTTAATAAAATCAGTAAACTTCTGACTTCCTGCATGATGCTCGCCGTCAAAAGAATCAATCTTATCTCCAACCGGCGGGTTATGACTTATAAGAATAAGACTCTGCCACAAAGAAGCATCGCCCGACTGCTCCACACTGTTTTTTACAATATCAAAATCACTCAGACACTCATCTTCAGTTCTTTCAAATTCAGTCTTACCGGTAAAGAAGGTTCCACCGCCACTGCCCGCAAAGGCAAGTCCCTCATGGAATACAAGCGACTTTTCCACACTGATATCCTGATTTTCAAGCTCTTCAAGAAAATCTTCGTTATCGCAGTTTCCAAGAACGGCAAAAATATTATCATGTTTTTTACAAAGCCGCTCCAAAGCTTCTTTTCCAGTTTCAGGCTTAAAGCATTCAGCAAAATCTCCGCCAAAAATCACAGCGTCAGCCTGCTTAAAAATATCGTCCATTTTATCGAGCACATCATTGTGTGCATGCAGATCACTAATTACTAAAAGTTTCATATTATCTCCATCTTTCAAGCCGTCAGCAATAAGCTATTAGCCTTTTTGTGGGGGAAGTCTCCCCCTCGCTCCAACCGCCTCCGGCGTTTTCCGCTACCCCTTCTAGCGGGGACACCCCGCAACGCCCCGTATAATTCTCGACATTGCAAGCTGCGCTGTCATCTCGTCATTGCGAACAGCCATCTCGTCATTGCGAACAGCCATCTCGTCATTGCGAGCGTAGCGAAGCAATCCATTTACCAGATTGCCACGTCGCCCTGCGGGCTCCTCGCAATTACAAATTGCAAAATCGAATTCAAGTGACAATTACTATTTGATTATCTCCTCAATAATCTTTTTTAAGCCACCCATCTGTTCTGCAGTACCAATTGTAATTCTTACAAACTCTTCAATACCAGGTGTATTAAAGTGTCTGATTAAATATCCGTGTTCTTTTACACGTTTATACAATTCACCGCCCGGAATTGACGGATGTCTTGCAAACAAAAAGTTTGTCTGGCTCTTCAATACATAAAAGCCTTTATTCTTTAAAAAGTCATAGAACTTGTCGCGCTCTTCTGCAACCTTGCGGGAAGTCTCAACATAATAAGGAACATCGCGGCAGGCAGCAGTTCCGCTTACCTGAGCCACTGCATCAATCGGAAAATGGTTCACACTGTTTTTTACAGTCGTAACAATATTTACAAGTTCAGGATTAGCAACAATGTAACCAAGTCTCTGGCCGGCACCGCAAAGACTCTTTGAGAAGGTTCTTACAATCACAAGATTTTTGAATTCTGCCAGAAGAGGAATACACGATTCTCCTCCAAAATCAACATAAGCTTCGTCAACAATAAAGATTTCATCCTGCGAAGCCCTCTTAATCATCTGACGTACTTCATCGCGGGTAAGGCCCAGAGATGTCGGCGCATTAGGATTTGCAAAAATTATTCCGCCTTCATTCTTACCAGCCCGGCTAAGCATTTCATCAACATCAAGAGACCAGTCTTCCTTCAGCGGAACCTGATCCATAGGAATATTATAAAAGCCCGCATATACCGGATAAAAACTGTAGGTAAACTGAGGCATTACAAATTTTTTAGAAGAATCAAAAAAAGCATAGAAAACAAAAGACAAAACCTCGTCGCTTCCGTTACCTGTGTAAATCATATCAGGAGTAACTGTGAATGGAATTTTATCTTCTGGAGCAGGCTGCACTTCCCCACCGTCAACATGAGCACGGCAAAGAACACCCCCGCTTTTATTAAGCATATCTGCAATTGCGGCATGGAGTTCAAGGGAATCAGGGTCAGGATAAAGGCTCAGTTTTTCAGGATGATTTTGAACAAAATCAAGAACCGCCTTCTGCACTGCAGAACTCGGCGGATACGGATTTTCATTTGCATTAAGCTTTACATAAACACGATCCTTAGGCTGTTCGCCCGGAACATAAGGATTAAGCTGTCTAACACGATTTGAAATTAACATGCATATATTTTAACCCTTTATTGTGTTTATTTCAATGCAAACATTTTGACAATCATTCGAACTGCCATTATTAAAACGCACATATATCTGTCATATAAAAAGTGACGGCAGAAAATACTGCCGTCACCCGTTTTCTTCAACATTGAAAATTATCTAGAATGGTGACCACCAGTTGTACCAGTGTTACGAGTAACACCCTTTGCACCACCAGAAACTTCATCCAATGCGCTGTCATCAAGAGCCTTATCCTTTGGCTTCTGATTCTCAGATGTAGGTTTCTTGTTCTCTTTCTCCATAGTTTTCCTCCAGAATAGTTTTATACAGTACAGTAAGAACAACGTTCTTATTAGTCCATACTGCGAAAATCCCCTTAAGGGAACAAAATGAAAAGCTGTTATAAATCCTGCATAAGTGAAAGCAAGCGTGAAAATCGTCTTCCTGCTTCACCCACATTATCAGCCATAGTAGAATCAAGTTCATCAATTGAAGACTCATCATCATCAGTATTTTCATTAAGAGATGCATTCGTATACTTAGCATTTATCACGCGCAATCGGGCAGTAAGAAAAAGAGCAAGTGCTTTATAAAGTCTCAAACCAAAACCTTCATCAGAACGAATCTTGTCTTCCATGCGGGTTTTCAGAATGCTAAAAACCACAGAATCTGTTTCTGCAAGAACAGTTGCTGAAGGAGTGCTTCCATCAAGAAAGGACATTTCACCTACTACCTCACCGCTACCTAAAGAAGCAAGTCTTACAGAATTATCCTCACCTGCCATAACAGCAAGACTACCTTCAAGAATAATGTACAAATGCCGGCTTTCTTCACCCTTGCTTACAATTGCTTCTGATTTCTTAAGACGTACCTTTCTGCCGTTTGCAGCAAGCCATTCCACATCCTGATTATTCAGATGACCGAATATGTACAGAACCTTCTTCATAGAACTACCTCCATTATTTTATTAACTAATCTGTCTGGAAGCCATTTCATAAAACAGCCCCTTCTTAGCCATTAATTCCTCATACGTTCCTGACTCGGCTACAGCACCATTTGCCAGGTAATATATCTTATCTGCATTGCGGATTGTACTTAGACGATGTGCTACAACCACTCGTGTACAATGCAAGGCATCTATTCGTGCAGTAATTGTTGCCTGAGTTTTGTTATCAAGCGCACTGGTTGCCTCATCAAAAATCAGGACACGCGGATGAGCTGCAAGAGCCCGGGCAATAAGAAGTCTTTGTCTCTGCCCGCCCGAAAGAGTTCCACCGTTTTCTCCAAGCACGGTGTACATTTCCATAGGCATTTCTTCAATATCCTCTGCAATACCAGCAAGCTCCGCCGCCTCCCAGGCATCATCAACCGTAAGAGAAGCTGAGGTTCCAATAATATTTGTAAGGATATCATCTCCAAGAATTTTTCCATTCTGTAAAACAACACCTAACTGACGGCGTATCTGACGGCAATCCATAAGTGCAATATCCTGCCCGTCATAACTTACAGTTCCTGCTTCCGGATTCTCAAAGCCAAGCAGCAGACGAATCAGTGTAGACTTACCGCAGCCAGAACCACCGGTAATTGCAACAAAACTACCTTCAGGAATAGAAATTGAAAGCCCTCTTAAAACCGCCGGAAGCTCAGGAGAATAGCGGAATGTAATATCCCTAAGTTCAATACTTCCACGCAGTACTCCAGGACTTGCCGCAGAAGAAACACCCTCAGGACATTCATCAAGAATTGGCTGTAAACGTTTATAATATGTAGTCAGTTTTCCAATATCTTCAGAAGAATAACAGAAATCCTCCATTGCAGCCGCAACAGACGAAAAGGCTGCAGAAAATGCAAGGAAGGTTCCCATAGCCATAGAGCCAAAACTTCCAGTCATATATAAAATATAAAGCAGCAATAAAAAACATGGAGAAATCAAACTACTGATTGCCGTCATTAAAGATTCAGCACCATCCCTTTTGTACTGAATACGCAAAAGCTTTGCAAAGGAACGTTCCCATAAAGAAAATGCTTTTATTTCAGTACAGGTTGTTCGGAACTTTGCGATTCCCTGAATTATCTGAAGCAAGATACCTGTACTTTCTGCTTCTTCAGAGGCAACCTCCTGTTCACGTTTTCCAATAGAAAAACCTGCATACAAAAGAAGTCCCATAACCAGAATGACACAACCAATCAAAGTAAGTGCAAGTAAAGCGTTATACCGCAGCATAAGAATAAAGCCACAGACTACAGCAATTATATTCAGCGCACCCTGTATCACAGTATTTGACAGCAGCCTCTGCATAGATTCTACACCAGATGCCCTTCGTAAAAGTTCACCACTTCCATGTTTCTTAAAAAATGAAATCGGTAAATGAAAAAGTCTGTCCCAAACTGCAGCCTGAAGCGGAGCCGCACTTTTAGTTTCAAGAAGAAGATGTGACATAAACTGAGAAAGCCTTAACAGCGCAGAAGCCACTACAGTTGCTATTAAGAAGAACATTACACCAAGTAAACCTGTCTTATCCTGTCGCGGAACAACAACGCCAAAAAGATTTTCTGTTACGGCTGGAGATGCAAGAGACAATACTGCAACTCCTGCGCCTGCACAAACATACATTACAACATCACGAGTTTTAATATGTCTGAGCATATAGCGAACAATATCCTTTGCTCTAACCGGATGAGCTGGAAGCGGAACATACAGTGTCAGCGCTGTACTTTTCAAGGTTAGTGCAACAGCAGCCGTTACCTTTACAGGTGCAGAACCTGCTACATACAGACGGTAACCATGTCCATGAGGAATCAAAGCAACAGGAACTGAATCTTCTTCCCGCCAGGCAAGCATGGCACCACAATCATAATTCCACCAGTGCTCTTTAAGAACAACATCACGACTGCGTAAGCCGGTTGTTTCAAGAATACGCTCAAGCTCCATAGAACCGTCTGCAGGGAGGCGAAGCTTAACTCCAAGCTCACGACAAACGGGAATAAGGGCAGCGCTCAGTTCATCAGAAGCATAAGAAGCATCAGTATCCTTACAGAACAGATGAGACAAATCTCTAAGGGAAGCGTCAAACTCAGTATCAGCATGAACCTTTCGACCACGAATCCGTTCTATCTCCTGATTTTCTGTCTCAATAATTAAATCAAGCGTAATATCAAGGCTTGCCTGCATGCAGCTCCTGATATAATCAGCCGCTTCCGGAAGTTTTGCAAACTCTTCTGTAGTACAGGTCTTAAGACAGCAGAAAGTCTTTGCTTCAACAAAACCATGAACAGGAAATGGAACATAGCCGCTATCCGGCTTTATACATATTTCCTTAAATCCATTAAGACAAGCCTCTCCATCCTGAGAAGTAATCCAGAAACCTGAATCCCTGTCATTTTCCAGATGTTCACCAGAATCCAGTTCCAGAATCGTAAGATTAGAAAGCTTTTGTGCACGCTCCGAAACTTCCTTTGCCATAGGAATACATTTTACAAAGGTGTTCATTGCCGCCTGACATATTTCTATATCACAATCATTCTGTTCAGCAATCTCAACCGGCCCGTTTGCAAGTCCCATAAGACAATAGGCTTCATTATCACGGGAAGCATCGAAAAAAGGAAACAAGCTTTTTTCACCAAGAGAAAAAACATAACGACGGTGTCCTTTTGGCTGGCCATTTTCAAAACCAACTAAAAAGAAATCTACCGTACCGGAAAGTATCCGATGCAAGCTGCTGGAGTTTGTAAATAAAATTGTTTCATTTGTAGAATATTTCAAAACCTGCATACGATCCCCCTACTGCGCCTGAATGAGCGAAGCATAAAGCCCATCCTTATCCTTCGAAAGCTGCTCATGTGTACCACTTTGAATCACATGACCATGTTCAAGCACAAGAATCAAATCGCAGTCGCGCACCGTACTCAAGCGGTGAGCAATAACAATTGTTGTACAACCGCGTCTTCGGATATTATCGCTGATAATTCTTTCACTTCGCGCATCGAGGGCACTGGTAGCTTCGTCCATAACAAGAACTCGCGGATTCGTCACCAGCGCACGAGCAATCTCAAGTCTCTGCAATTGACCGCCGCTAAAGTTCCTTCCGCCTTCTTCAATCTGAGAATAATAACCTCCAGGTCTGCGCATAATATCATCATGAATGCAGGCATCCTTTGCCGCACGAATAAGCTCACTTTCAGGAACATCAGAAACCCACATCGTAATATTATCTTTTATAGTTCCATTAAAAACTGAAATATCCTGATCTACCATTGCAACAGAAGCAGACCTGATTTCCCGCGGAATCTGAGAATCCGGAATATCATCAAGATAAAGGGTTCCGCTCCATGGCTGATTTAAGCCCGAAACAAGCTTTGCAATTGTAGATTTTCCGCAGCCCGAACCGCCGACAAGAGCAACCCTCATGCCAGGCTTTAAGTCCAGACAAAAGTTTTCAACCAGAGGAGGTTCAAGAATGCTGTAGCCGAAGGTAATATTATCCAGGCGGACAGACCCCTGAAGCTTTCCCTCTTTTTCTATAGATGCAATACGTTGTGCCGGCATCACTGGCTCAGAAGAAGCACATGCCGTATTTGCATCACGGTAATTCATAACATCCCCTGTACGGCGAATATCCGTATCAAGTGCCTGAAAATCAGCCGAAAATCCAACTGTACGTACAACAGGAGCAAGAAAGCCCGCCATCAGCTGCTGATAGGCAATGAACATACCGAACGTCATTGCACCAAGCATTACACCGCGGGCACACATAATCAGAATAATAACCTCAGTCAGGCGAGAAAGCACATCAGGAAGAATTGTAAGAACTCCAGAAATTGTAGAAACCTCCTGATATGAATTTACATACTTTGCCTGATAACCGGCCCATTTAGAAAAGAATGAATCTTCTGTTCCACCGGCTTTAAGGGTTTCTGCCATCTGAAGTCCATTTATGGAAACACCGTCCAGCTTGCCACCATCCTGAAGCATTCTCTGACTGCCCATTTTTAATTTTTCCTGAACGGCCATTACAACAAACACGTTGATTAAAGTAATGCCAATACAAAGCACGGTAAGCAAAGCATTAAGTCTGAATAAAAGAATAAGATAAAGCAGCGCCGTACAAACATCTACTACCGCACTCATAAGCTTACCAGAAAGACTGTCTGCAATATTCATATTTGATTCAATACGGCCTGCAATATCACCTGCATAACGCTGAGAGAAAAAAGTCATAGGCAGGTGAAGAAGCTTCCAGAGGAAAGAACCAGAAAGCTCTGCTGCAAGCTTTGTTTTGAGCCGCACAATTAGCAGCCGTTCCGTCAAAGAAAGTGCGAGCCTCATAATCAGTACAAGAGCAAAGGCCGCAGCAAGCATAGTAAACCAGCCGTCCTGATGCTGCGAAAGAATTGTATCAACAAAGAACTGCGAGAGCATAGGAATAATGAGACCTGGTGCTACGAGCAGTAAACCTGTAATTCCAAGAAAACAAAGGGTTGCCACGTTTCTCTTACAAAGCGATGAAAGCATTTTTGAAGAGGTATGAGTTTTAGAAGTACGGTGAAAATTCTCGCACGGCTTGAAGCAGAGAACTATACCTGTAAAAGACTGGTCAAGCTCTGCATAACTTACAACTCTTCTTCCAGAAGCAGGGTCATTAAGATATACCTTATTTCCTTTTATACCTTCCAATACAAGAAAGTGGTTGAAGTTCCAGTGAATAATGACAGGCATTGTCATATATCGTAAATCTTCAGCTTCTTTCTTGTATCCCTTAGCTTCCATTCCATAAGTACGGGCAGCCTTTAGAACATTACTTGCCTTTGAACCATCGCGTGAAACGCCACACTGAACACGAAGCTCTTCAAGAGAAATATGAGCACCATAATATGCAAGAATCATGGCAAGAGAAGCTGCTCCACATTCAACTGCTTCCATCTGAAGAACAGTCGGAACCCTTACCCTTTTTCCATAAACAGGCTTTTCTTTTTTATTTCCGTTTTTCATCGGTTCTGTCCTTCTATGATTCATCTTTTGCTGCAAGCCAAGGCAATAACATTTCTGCAGGACTTATATGCCCAAGCAGAATATAGCCCGTACAAGGAGTTCCACCATGAGGAGTCTCCTGAGGAACCCGACGATAAGTATAATCAAGTCTTCCGCTTCTTGAATCTGTAGATAAAGAAACACGAACTGCAACATTATGCTGTCCGTCTTTATATTCAGGATAACGTCCTACAGTTTCTACCTTTCCGCATACATAACCATAACGCTCAAGACTGATTCCCGCAGGCGAAACAAAGGCATCTTCTCCACCAGTCAATTTTACGCCGTCACTTACAGAAACATACATGATGGCACACAAATTTGTTTTACCATTTTCTTTTGTCGGTTCAATGCGTACAATAGTTGTTCCCGGAGTTGCCACTGCACCTTCATTGACATACACATCTGTAACAGTTCCGGTACATGGAGCTTTTACCAGAAATTCGGTCTCTGTTTCAGGAAGTTTTCCTTTTACCAGAATATCATTTGACTGTACGAAGGCTCCTGTCTGTACATACACATCTTCTACAGCAAGTGTATGCGCAGACTGAACTTCTGCAAGTCCTTCTACCGGCATAATATTGCCTTCACAAGGAACAGTCACCGGAATTTTTCCAAAGAATAGCCAGATACAGCCAACTACGAGCAGCACTATAGCCGACGATAAAACAATCCACCCTGAAGGGCTTCGAATTTTCATAAGCTGATCTATCTGTTCCGGACTGGAAAGTCTTTCCAGCGATACCTTTCTGAATAATGAATCATCCATAAGTACACTCCCAAGTAGTTACATTGTTATTGCTGTGTCACAGCATTTCCATTGCCCGTTCAGGCATTATGTCATTGCCGTGTTTTACACGGCAATCTATTATGGCGCATAGCCATTTCTGTTTTTTTCATCATCAAACCAGTAATCAAGCAGTTCAAACCAGTTTTCAACCGCGCCATTACTGGCAGTAGCTCCATCTGCACAAAAAGCAAGTTTTCCATAACATTTAGGATTGATACTTTGTGCTGAAAGCGCATTATAAAAATACTGATAATACCAATAGGTATTTCCTGAATACCCAAAAGGTTCCTTACCACAAGGAAAGAAAATTGAAAGCCCTGTAACATCCGTATGTGCAAGAGTATAACCTGAACCAGAGTATGAGCATAAAACAGCTTCATCAATTGCAGACGAAAGCTCTCTTGCCGCATTACGAACAGTTTCTGAAAAAGCCTCACTGGCTGATATACGTTCCGCCAGAGAATACAAATCAAAATATGGATATTGCAGCCAGTATGTATTAACTTCACTCTTAAAATAATGCAGAACATTCTTTTGCTTGAGTCTGCCTTTACCACGTAAAGATTCCATTGCAATCTTATAAGAAACAAGTTCCGCAGCAAGAGCATCAAGCTTATGTTTTACAAGAGAAATACTACTCGAACGCAAACAGGTAAGAGTCTGCAACGAATCATTTTGATTTGCTTCAATATAGTTTCTGTAATTATTTACAAGTTCTATAGCAAATGCAGAAGGTTCTGGAGAATTTGTCTCAAATAAAGCAGCAAGTCTGTTATAATCCCAGCCAAAGCTCCATTCTTCAGCAGGAGAAGCAACAATATAATCTGCCTTAAAATCCTTTGTTCCACAGAACTGATATGCTACTTCGAGACTTCCCATACAGCAGGCATCAAATGCAAGTACATCAACAGATTCACTTGCAGTAAGCACATCCGTGAGTTCCGCAGTAAAAATCCAGTCTTTATCACTTTCTTCATCCAGAACTATAGCACGTGCATTCTGATTTCCAGTACGCACACCACCTCCATGCGAACCTATAATAAGGGCATAATGATCCGCTGGAAAATGCTGTTTACTGTATCCGACAAATTTCTTGAGAATAGAAGCATCTGCTGTATTCAACTCACAGTCACCATTACTCTCGTCTAACTCCGGAAATATTTCATCTCCATAAAGACGAACAAAACCATGTTGAGTTATAGTATACATTCTGGTTGTAGCAAATGCTTCACCAAACGGCTCAACAGAATTACTTGAACCGCTTCTGTCTATGAGAATTACCGGCCTCATTCCCCCGCAATAACCGCTCAGAAGCTGTGACATATTAGCCAGCAGCATACCATCAAGATTATTATCTCCACCAAGATAAAACATAAGCGTCCACGCCGAAACATTGGCATTAAAACTTCTTGTTCCCCCCGGCTCATCTTGAGTTTGATTTTGACCAGAACTGTTTTGTTGTTCAGACGATTTTTCCTCCTCAGTGTTAGATGTATCCGCTCCACTCTGAGAAGGAATTGAACATGAGAAAATAAAAATTATCAAATATGCAGCCACCAGAAGGAAGCCGCACATTCTAAGCAGCTTTAAGTGCATAAACTTACATTTATTCCAGTAATATCAAAGATTATCCGGTCAAGCCGGATAATGGCAGCGTTGAAAACCAGTAACAACGTTGCCATTATTGAAAATACTAGCGTTCGCACCAGTGAACTGTTTCAGGGCGCTTCATATTTATACCCCAAACACTGCCACGGTCCCCTGCATAACCACGAGTTGTGTTATACTCATAGTTCAGAGTTTCATATCTCTTTGAATCACTTGCTGTATCAGTATTTTCTGTTGCCTGATTATGCTCAAGCAGATTGTAATTAGTACGACTTACCATAAGATCGTTACCATTATAAGTTGTTTCGATGCCCAAGCCAGAATCATCTGTTGTACCTGCATCATACTGGCGCACAATTGTTTTTACCTTATTTCCGTAAGAGGTTTCCGTCTCACGAGTCTTGCGTCCATATGCATCAAACTGTCTTGAAATAATGGAAAGCTCACCGTCTGCAGAATAATTAGAACCATCTGTAGCAACACCAGAGGCCTCAGGAATTGAAGCAGTACCAGTATACTGATAACTTCTCTGAACAGAAATCTGGAAATTAGCAGATCCTGAAGAAGCCGTATTTACAGTATCAAACTCATAAACTATTTTGTTTATTCTTACGTTAGATGCTTCTGTATCTGGCGTCAAGTTTCCATTATTGGATTCACTATCAGTTTCATTTATGCCAGCAGAATAATTACCTGCAGTTCCATCCGGAGCATTTGAAAAATCCAATTTTTCATATTTCACTTCAAGAACAGGCTTATTGTTTGAGTCGTATGTACATGAATACTTAGTAATAAGATTAGCAGCAGGTGTAGTACCAGTTGAAGAAGCAATGAAGTTTGCAACTGCTGTATTGTTTTCAACATCGGTTCCTGACAAATCTGTCCAGCCAGCAGGTACCCCGCTATAATAAGCTTCTTTGTCATACTGTTGTGCTGTTGTATTATAAGCACAAAGTCTGAATTCTGTAACATCAGAATCTGTAGGAGAAATTGTATATCCATTAGTAATATCTCCACTGATAGTTCCAGAAGAAGCTTCCTTAAACATCAGGTACCCATAAGGACCGTATACTGCCTTAAAACAACCACCTGTAGTACCGGCAGCCGCATTCTTTTCTACGTATGCGCCACCAACACATTTATTGTTTGAATTGTAAAGATAAATATACTTTCCAACATAGGCACCATGAGCTTCCGGATTATATTCTGCTACAAATTCAGAAGTATCATACATCTTTGAATCTCCGGTTCCTGTCTTTGAAAACAACGGATCAGCAGAGAATACATATCTTACTTCCTGATAATTACCACTAGTTCCAATATCTTTAATAGTTGTTACTACATAATTTGTCAGTGTATTTGTACTGCCATAATACCAGCGCTCTGTTTCAACCCAATAGCCACCAGAATGATAAGCATTCATATAAACCTGACGGCTTACAAGACTTGGAATGCTCATTGTAGCAATATTATCAGGCTCAGGGGCAGTTGGAGTTGTTGGTGCAGCAGGAGCTGCTGGAGTTGTAGTTTGTTCTTCTGAAGAAGATGATGATGTGTTATCATTTCCGTTTGAACAACCTGTCAAAATGATGCCTGCAAATAATACGGCACCAAGCAAAAGATTTTTTTTACTTATTTTCATATCTTCCTCCGTACCTTAGTTTGAAACCTTAAAGATTGGTTTGCTCCATTCCTCATCAAGGAACTGCTTCTTCCACTTATCATTAAGGACAGTAACTTCTCCGTCTGCATACAGACCGGCAGAAAGAGTTGCCTTTACAGTAGGTTTCGGATCAATATGCCATCCATTATTTATGATAGTTCTTCCCATAGAATCGTTTCCACCAAGAGCGTTGTAGCTGAGACCATAATGGAACTTACCCTCAAGACCAAGGAATGGACCACCACCTACACTACATTCAACGAGCTTAAAGCTGCTCCATGAAACCTTACCCTTAAGATAGAAACCTACCTTAAGTTTAGCCTCTGCATTTACATCTATATCGTTTCTAAAGTAAACCTGAGAACCACCTTTTCCCCAACAGCCTGTTGGCCAGCAGATGATTCCTAATCCGTCAAGACTACAACCAGCTTCTGCCCAGACTCTGTTTCTAAAATCTATTGTATCATCTATTGAGAGCTTTCCTTCAAGACAGTCTACATTGTAAAGACCTATACCAAGTCCACCACCACCAAGTTCGTAAATTGGAAGATCGTCTGTACTGAACGCACCATCATTTGTTTCAACAGAAACACCTACTGTCAATCCAAGTCCGAGGTTATGATCATATCTAGCATTTACATATCCTTTTACATGAGAGAATACCGGATACCAGATAAACCACTTCTTTTTCCAGGATACCTTTTCATAAGGTAATCCTGCACCGAAATTCATTTTTGCATTGATATCACCATGAACATTTTTGAGATTCAACTTAACTGTTGCTTTACTTCCTTTTTTGAGAGTCCATGATTTTCCATCCCAGTTAAAGCTTCCACTCAAACGAGAAGAAGTTCCATCGGCATAATCCTGAGAACCTTCTTCAAGAGCTTCTGCAAGGTCATCAATTTCAATCGAAAGCTCCTGAGTAGGAATGTACATAAACTCAAGAACCTCACGAAGTTCAGGCTGAATTGTATCAATAAATACAGTGCCATCTCTTCCTTCTGTAATTTTTACAACCTTTTTAAAATCACCGTCTACATCCTGAAAAATAGATCCTACTACAAGTTCATCAAGACTTGGATTTACAAAATCACCACCACGGACATTTTCCGCAATACCTGTGTCAGAAAAATCTACAATATTCTGTTTCATATGGAATACAGAATCCGAAAACTGTGAAGACGCACTCAACTGCCATACTGTAAGCAGACAGAGTGTTAAAACAACTGCTATCTTTTTTATCATTTCTCTACTCCATCAAACCTTTTTCATATATATTGCCATTGGAATCTCTCTGGATAACACCAAGTGCAGTTCCATCATCATCGTAAATATACTCAACCTCAACAAGGTCTGTATCTCCACGAGTACCTGTTATGTAAATTGATTTCTTTGTCTTTTTATTATCAGCACGACCAGATGATACTGAATACTTAATTATCGAAGTACCCGAAGTTGTATTTGTACTGCGAACTTCTGCCAATTCACCAGAATCAGAATAAATGTAGCTGCGTGTAATTACTTCATCGCTGTTATTTCTGCTAACAACGCTTCTTGTAGTACGATTTGTTTCAGGATCTACAGTATAAGTTGTTACACTACTTCTGTCCTGATTTGTAATAACGTACCTTTTTCCAGCTGATTTTAAATCTACCTTTTCACCAGCTTCAACGTTCTGTTCTGCTTTCTCAGTCTGAACGTCTGGTGTTTGCTCACCGGCACAACCAAACAAAACCATTGATGCCAGCAATCCTGTTACAACTGACACCAATCCGATTCTCTTTTTCATAAAGAACCTCCTTCTTTTTTTGGATTATTCTAAAATTCAAACAGTACAGAATCAGCACAAAAAAAAGGAAAATTCAGCACGAAATCAGCACAACTTTTTAAAAAAAATATACTCCGGACGTGCCGGAGTATAACTTTGGTTCTAAATTTTCTAACTTTGGTTACAATTTTTATAACTTTGGTTAGTGATTTTTTATGTCAAGTAACTATAAATAGTAACTTTGGTTATTTTTACAGAATTATCTTACAGAAACCTCGCCTACGTTGGTGTTTGCTGTAATTTTTTTGGAGCCGCTTACGTGTGAATTATAGTGGCGCTTGAATTTCTGGTGGTCTACAGAAACCTCTCCAACATCAGTTGAAACATTGATGCTGTATTCTCCAAACTTTCCGTCTGTGTCGATATCAATTTCACCGACATTTGTTTCAGCACTTAATTCATCAAAATCAGCTTTGCGAATATTAATTTCTCCAACATTTACAGTTGCATTAATTTCTTTTGCAGTAAGTTCTCTGATCTTTACATCGCCAACATTAACATTAATATTAAGACGAGAAAGATCTGTACCACTGGGAATTGTAATAACCACCTTACAAGTATTGCTCCCTGTACGAGGTCCTTTCTTTTTTTGCTGAGTTATTTCAAGAACTCCATTCTTTACTGAATAAGATGGTCTGAGCTGTGCCTTATTAAATTTGCTCTCAATCTTGAACTGAGTCCCTTCTTCAATTGACAAATCCATAATCGTACCGTCTATTTTGATTGAAGAAAACTTTTCCAGAATCTGA
This sequence comes from uncultured Treponema sp., assembly GCA_947166355.1. Taxonomy (GTDB): domain Bacteria; phylum Spirochaetota; class Spirochaetia; order Treponematales; family Treponemataceae; genus Treponema_D. The sequence continues at coordinate 314,752 of CAMVDX010000002.1, read as the reverse complement.
TTTATCGAAAATTCACTGTCTGAACCTTCCTCATTATCATACTTCCAGTGGAAATCAAAATTTACATCGCCAGCTTCACCATCATCACTTTCATAAATTCCCATCAGATGTAAAGGACCTAAACCACCGCCAACATGTTTTACTGTACCAAATATTATGCAGCCAACAGTGACCACTCCTAAAATTATAAAGAAAATTGTCTTTTTCATTTTTATTACTCCTCTCTTTGATCCTTTTCTTTTTTGTTTTCATTATCTGTTGAATAAATTGCCTTTATGGTTGTGAAAACAACTGCTGCAACAGGCCAGATAATCCAGGTAATATGCCAGCTGTATGTAAAAAGTCTCACCGCCTTTTTACAATAATCGCGCCTCGCATAGTCTCGGCGCTTGAGCCATTCTTTCGATGAACCTAAAATGGCCCGCTGTTGCAGCCCATTTTTTAACGGTTCTTCGATTTTAGGCTTAATTTACATTAATTTCACCGACATTGGTGTTAATTTTAATTCTGTTTTTACCGCTTCCATTCTGATTATAACTTCGCTTATAGCTTCTGCCAATATAATTAACCTGGCCAACATCTGTCGCAAGGGAAATATCATAATCATCAAGGCTTGCATCTGTATCAACCGAAACTTCACCAACGTTATTATCAATTGTAACATTTTCAAAGTTCATATCGCGCAAAGAAATTTCACCAACATTAAGATTAATAGAAACATCCTCTGCTTCAAGCTTACGAAGTTTTATTTCTCCGACATTTGAATCAATATCGATATCACCAAGCTTTGTATCAGCTGGAACTGTGATAGTTACACGGCAATTATTTGTACCGGCCTTGTTCTTTCTGTTACTCTTCTGAATAACATTAAGCACTCCGTTATTTACAGAAACCTCTGGACGCAGCCAATCTCTGTTCCAGTTGCTGCTGATATAAAAATCATTTCCCTCTTCAATTCTGATTTCCATGATAGCAGAATCAATTTTAATTTTTGAAAAAGCTTGCAGCTTCTGATTCAGATTATGTTCATCATTCGTTTCTTCATCTGTATCAAAATCAAAATGTAAAGAAAAACCGCCGTCTTTTCCATCATCAGTCACAATAAAACCTGATCTCTTAAGGTTCTTAAATCCTCCGCCAATATGGTAAACAGTTCCGTAAATTATACAGCCAACTGTAACTACTCCAAGAATTATCAAAAATATTGTCTTTTTCATTTTCTAGTCCTCGTCTCTTGCCGCGTTTTCAACATTTTTATTATTCTTATTCTTTTCGTTATTTACTGTAAAAATTGCTTTCATGATTGAGAAAGCCACAGCTGCAATAACCCAGATAAGCCAGCTGATATCCCATCTGAAGGTAAGGAAGCTTACACAAAGGTAGAGACAGGTAACTACAGGCCAGAAAACCTTCATGACTACACGGGCTGTTGGATTTTCAATTGAATCCGGCGAAAACTTTGGTTCTGTAAACTCAATAATCTCATTAAGACTTAAAAGCTTATGATAGGTCTTTTTCATTCTCTTTGCATAAACCATCATAAATACTCCGGCTCCAATGAATACAAAAAGGAATACAGATCCAAACTCTCCTCCTTTTCTTAAAATAAGCTCATCAAAAATCATAGGCGGAACAAAACAGAAAACACAAAGAAGGACACCCACAGAAGAAAGAATACTATAGGTAGGTGTAAAATCTCTGAGTTTATTTTTCAGATAATCAATTGAAACTGCATCAATACTGCATGGTTCTGTCTTAAGAAAGCGCCACTGTTCTGTTGCAGCACTCGAAAGACACATTAAAACCACACCAATTGCTACTGACACAAACATTGCTGTAACACCAACAACATCATTCATATCCAGCGTATCACTTATAATTGGGCATGATGGACAAATAATACAGAAAAAAATTCCCAGGCATTTAAGCACAAGCGAATGTTTTTTAGCTGAAAGATATTCTACAACTTCTTCAAAAGAAACTTTTCTGCGCTGCACTTCTGTATATTTTGTTGCATGCAGAATATCCATAATTCCAAGGTCATCTGCAAGGTCTTCAAGATTTCCAAAGTTCTGGATTACTTCGCCTACAGCTTCATTTTCAGTCTTACCACTGCGGATAAGCTCGGTATATTTGTCTTCCATCATCTGAAGCAGTTCAGATTTTGCCTTCATAACTTTGTCTGTAAGCGGCAAGCCGCGGAACATTGAGTCAAGATAGTTCTTAATTGTTTCCATTTTCTTCTCCATTTCCACCAACAAATTTTTCTACGACCTCTTTTGTAAGGTTCCATTCTTCACACTTTTCTTTGTAATAACTCCGACCCTTATCGGTAATGCGGTAGTAGGTTCTTCGTTTTCCATTCTCAGCCTCCTGGGAATAGGATTCCACATAACCGTTTGCTTCCATACGGGTAAAAGCAGAATAAAGGGTTGTTTCCTTTATGATGTACTTTTCTTCGGACAAGGCCTTAATGTCCTTAGAGATTTCATACCCATAGGATGATTTGTTTCGGAGTAAAAACAAAATCATTGTGTCGTTATAACCGCGTATAACATCACTGCTGATTGCTGTCATATGCACTCCCTGCCGGACGATATATTACGTCTGACGTTGCTTTGCGTGTCGTTGCAACGTCTGTCGTACTACGTCTGACGTAGTATAATATACCGCATGCACACACAGATGTCAACACTTTTTTTTAACCCCTGTATTAAAAAAATCTTAAGTGCAGAGTGGGAAAATAATGTACCGTGTAAATAATGATTGGCTACTCCCGCTGAAAAATCCCCCAAGGCTGCGGGCGAGCCTCGTCGCTCCGCTCGAAACTTCCGTTAGAACCGGTTTTTCTGTATCGGCTCGATGCATCCTTGGGTCTTTTTCCGCTCCGTACCCAATCATTATAATTTCAGCTTTACCCACTCCGCACTTAAGATTTTTTTTATTCACCGAGTTCTATCCCCCCTTAAAAAATCCGTGTGCAATCCGTGTTAAATCCGTGTGCCAATACGAGTGGTCAAGGCACGCTTCGCTCAAGGCCTTGACATACTCGTTTTGAGGCATGCCATTTCATTATCATGCCTCAATCCGTGTGATTTAACCACGCGACAAACCTCTTTAAAAAAACGCCTATATGGTATAAAATATTTCATTATGGCAACAACATCTAATTTAAGTTCAATTATCAGATTCTATGCAGAAAAACAAAAATCACCTTTTATAGATCTCAAGGAATTCTGCGCTTATGTAAGAAAATACGCAGAACATCATGTAGAAGAACAGAGCGAACTTGTAAAATACCTTGGTGACCCTACCAGCACCATTGTTGCCGAACTTCAGGGACTTTCAGAAAAGCATCTTGTTACAATAATCACAGCCAATAACAAAAAGACTATTGTTTCAATCACTTACTTTTCAATGAAGTATGCAAATCAGTTTAAAGAGATTCTTAAAAACGATTCAGTTCTATATCCTATTATAACTGACTTTCCAAAGCAGTTTCCGACTCAAGTTATTGAACACAAAGCTATAAGTCAATATATTCCATCAATAATCGACAAAGATAACTCAAAGTCTCCACTGCTCTACCTTCTTGATTTCAACCGCGATATTCCGGCAATGATTCTTCCAGCCTGCATTCCCATCAAAGTTCTTCTGGACACAGCTCAGCAAAAGGTAAGAAAAATTCTCAAAAAAGAAGAGTTCCACGACTACTTTCTCAAAAAGCTGCGAAGTACAAATCCTACAAAAGAGATTTCTATCAAGAACTTTTATCAGCACTTTGTAGATACAGAAAACTATCAGTTTGCAGAATTTACAGACGGTGAAGATTACTATATCTGGAATCAGACGCTTTATTATATTCGCCAGGATTTTGAAAAGATTCAGGACCGCACAATAGAAGATACAAATATTCTTCAGGCTGTTCAGATTCTCGAAAATCACAGCTCTTACCTCAAGGAAAAATTCCAGGATGAGCATAAACGCGAAGAAGCCATAAAAGAGCTTGAAGCAGCGCTGGCAAAACCGCCATATTTTTATTCGATGCCACAGATTCTGAAGTTTCAGGACAATAACGGCAGACTTTTGTACGGCCGCTACACCGAAGATGACCTTAAAGAGTTCCTTCAGAAAATGACAACTGATGGTGCCACAAACGAGCTTCCTCAGCTTCTGGTTTTCAAAGTAAGCTCAGGTACACGCTATTATGTATACAAGAAAAAGGTAAGCCAGGTTGTAGTACGCCTCTGTAACGAAGCACACGACTCTATCGAAAAAGAACTTGAAGACCGATGGTATGATATTCTTATGGATTTTGAACGCCTGCCGGAAATGTCTAATGCCTCTGAGTTTGAAGCCTGCCTGCATGAGCTTGTAGAAAAAAATTCTCCGATTCTCTATGCGCTTTTAAATGCAAACTTTATGAGCATTCTGTCCTATGAGCATGATGATGAAAATCTTGATGGATTTCAGCTTTTTGTTGATGGAAAACTTGTTCCATACAGCGAGCTGCTCATGCTTAAGAACTCCAAAATCTATTCTAATGCAAAGGCAAGGCTGCCATTCTATTATGGAGTACCTGTACTCTCCTGGATTATGAGTCTCTTCTCTTCCAAGAAAAAAGAAAAGACAAAAAATGCTGCAAAAGCCAGCACAAAAACTATGTCTGTTCAGGATATTCTGGATTCGCAGGATGAAGAAGACACAAAGAAAGGAAGCAGCGGTCCAAAGCTTACAAAAACTCAGGCGCTTGCAAAGAATGCAAAAGAAATTGCAAAAGACCTTGTTCCAGAAGGTTCAACTCTTGACCGTGAACTAAACTTCCTTACAAAACAGTGGAATAAGATGATTTCTAAAGATGCCTACAATAATCTTACAGAAGACGTAAATTCCCTTATCCGTGATTATACACGCCGTGTTGTAAAAACACTTTCTGCCACATCGTTTACCCGTGAACGAGTTGAAAATCTGGCAAAAACACTCGTAAACACTCCGAACATGCAGAAAATCAACGAAGAAAAAGCTCTTACAGAATACGTAACTCTCTATATTCTGCGGCTTGTAAGTAACTTTTCTTAAAGGATTGTCGGGTCAAGCCCGACATAATTATGTCATTCTCGAGCTCTTACCTACGACCATTCCCGTGCCCAAAACATACTGTCATTCCCGTGCCCGACACGGGAATCTAATCCTTTTTTTGTATTTTTTCCACTTTTTTTAAACTTTTTTCTCGAATTTTTGTCAAAAATCGAATTTTGCGACTCATATTATATATGTGCAGTTTTTGCGGCTGCCTGATGATTGCCCGGCCGGACATCATTTTAAAATTTATTTTATGAGGTTTTATTATGAACAATTTGAATTCGATTATTCTGGAAGGAAATATCGTACGCGATGCCGTTCTTTCAGAACCAGCTCCAGGCTTTACAAAATGCAGTTTTTCTATGGGTGTAAACCGTTACTACAAAAGTCTTAAAAATGAAGACAAAAATGAAGTATCCTTCTTTGATGTAGAAGCTTACGGCAAACTTGCAGAATACTGCGAAAAGAAAGCAACTAAAGGCCGCGGAGTTCGCGTTGTCGGAAGATTAAAGCAGGATGTCTGGAAAGACAGCAGTGGCAAGAATGTAAGCAAGGTCTTTGTAGTAGCAGAACACATAGAATACAAACCTGCGAAAAAGCCTTTGGAAACTACAGCCACAACTGTGGAACAGCCGGTTGAACAAACTGAAGCACCGAAAGAAAAAGAACTCGTGACCGTCACTTCTGAAGCTGCGGCTTCAGAAGTGGCAGAAGCTGTTTTCTAAAAGAATTAGCGGCGTTTGCCTCCGGATTTTCCGCCGGCTCTTGTGCCAGTTTTTCCACCACGACCGGCTCTACCTTTTGGAGCCGGCGCATTACACGTAGCTGCAGCCTTACGTTCTGCAGCACGCTCATTGGAAAGTCTGTATTCTTCCATCTGTTGAGGAGAATAAAAACCGTCTTTCCAGTTAAAGCGAGAAACACCAGGCAGAGGCTGGCCTTTTATCATGGATGTAGTAATAGCTTTTATCTGACTGCGCGAAACCTTTGTTTTTGAAAAATCTATAAGGAGTCGCTTAAAGCCCGATGATGTAATGAAATCTGTTTTGTCGGTGATTGCAAAAGGTTCTTCCGGCATAACAAAAGAACCATCGGCAGTTGAGTTCACTTTGAACACAGAATTTTCCTTATCTTCAAAATAAGTAAAATCGTAGTCAGATGGAAGCTTAAAACGCATTCTAAAAAGTGCAGGATATGCAAAAACCGGAACAAGAACACGCTCGCGGACATTCTGCTCATAAGTTGCTTCCAGGTTACGGCGTGAATTTTCATAAGGCATTATAAACGCGCCTACATTCTGATTTTCAAGCCAGCTCACCGCCCAGCGGTTAAAGGTGTAAAGGTACGGCCCCGCTATAATGTTTACCTTGCAACCTTTAAGCATCTGAAGATGAGCAATATTGTTTGCAACAAAATTAAAATAGCCGTCTGCAATCAACTGATCCAGTTCAGCCTTAAGCTTATCTTCCTGAGCTGCAGAACAGAACGGATCGAGCGAAATATAGAGCTGTTTTTTGGAGAACGGCAATACAGTTTTATGGTTAAGAAGATCATAAGAAGTTTCACTGTTGTATTCAAGAATCAGGCGAACAGGCTTAAGTCCCTGAACGGCAAATACATCCTGTACCGATGAAACTTGAGCATATATACCTTCTGGAAAATATGAGAGCTCTTTATTTGCAACAGGAGTCAAATCCAGAACTGGAAGTCTTTCATCCTTTGGCTGCTTTCTGTAACGGCCCAGGTCATTAGGAAGCACACGATTATAACGTTTTGATCCAGCTTTTATCTGAAGAAGATATACTTCGTCGCCAATATTAAAGCCACCCGGAATATCAATCCAGCGCTTAGAACCGTCTTCTTCAACTTCTACAGAATGAACCTTATGGCTCACACGACCAGTATCATCTTTTTTATGAAGTCGAATAGAATCTCCAGGATCAGGGTCATAAGAACCGCCTTTAAGAAGAGCCATCTGAATATGACGCTGCTCCGGCAGTACATCATCACTCATAGTTTCTGTAATAGCTGCAACAAGTTCCTTTGGTGCCGCCTTAGTTGCAGAAATTTTACCCAGGTAAATACCAGTTCCACCCGCCTGATCAGGATTTAGAATTTCACTTGCGGCATTATTGATTCCGTCTTCCAGAGACTTAAAGCCATACCAGTAAGAGGTTTTAGTACGCGCAAAATCTGAAGCAAGCATGCGTTTTGCCGCTGCAATTGCACCTTTTTTATCTTCTTTATAATGGTCAATAACATAGCGGTATGCAGAAACTACACTTCCTACATATTCAGCACTTTTCATACGACCTTCTATTTTGAAGGAATCAACGCCGGCTTCAATTAAATCCGGAATCTTTTCAATCAGCTCAAGGTCACATGGAGAAAAATAATAGCCCTGACGAACACCACCAGGAACCTCTGCTGTATAAAAACGACGGCAGGCTTGAGTACACATACCACGATTGGCAGACTTTCCACCAAGGAAACTTGAAAAGAGACAAAGGCCGCTTTCGCTTACGCACAAGGCACCATGAACAAAAACTTCAAGTTCAGCCCCAGTCTCATTCTTTATTTTTTTGATTTCTTCAAGGCCAAGTTCTCGGGCAAGCACCATACGCTTTACACCACAGCCCTGCAGCAGTTTTACAGCATTGCTGCTCTCTACGTTCATTTGGGTAGAAGCATGCAGTTCAAGCTTCGGAAAGAACTCCTGAGCCATTCGCATGATAGCATAATCCTGCACAATAAGACCGTCTGGTCCTACTTCATTCAGATAAGAGAGAAAACGATAAAGACGTTCAGTTTCACGTTCTTCGCAGACTGTATTTACTGTAACGTAAATCTTCTTCTGTTTTTTATGCAAACTTTCTACAGCTGCTTCAAACTGATTCCACGCAAAGTTAGTAGTTCGCATTCGCGCATTAAAACTGCGCAAACCAAGATAAACAGCGTCCGCGCCTTCACCGATTGCGGCATCAAGCGACTCAATATTTCCCGCAGGAGCTAATAATTCTACCATACGGGAAAATGTATCACAATTCAGCGGATTTTTAAAGCATTGACTGGGCTAAATTATCCGGGCTAATTACTGGAGCTAATTAACCGACCGCATTCCGAGCTCTCACAATTCCTCTTCCGGTCGCATTCCGAGCTCTCACAGTTCCCATTCCGGTCTCATTCCGAGCTCTCACAATTCCCCGGGTTTTGCGGATGCAACTTTCCAGAACTCTGCACTGTTTTTTACCGGATACTCTTCAAGTGTGCCATCTAAAGCTGCCGTCTTAAGCTCATTTGCATTCTTTCTCTGAAATGACTGCAAAGGACTTACCCCCTTGCTCGAACAAGCCTCTGTAATATCAGCCGTCTCATAAATGCCCGCTTCACAGGCAGCTTCTGCAAAGGTAAGAGCTCCCTTTTTCCATTCTGTTGCGGCTTCCTCTGCATACATAAAGGCATCTACGATCTTATTCTCTGGACCGTTTCTTAATATTATCACGTCATTTTTATCATTCAGACAGGCAGCCGTATTTTCAGACCATAAATCCAGTACATTCTGGCAGGAATGAGGAGCTGTAGCTTCATTTAAATCATCAGTTTCAGAAATACAACCTTCACCTGTAGTCCTCAGGTGAACAAGAATCACCTCTCCGGCAGTAACTTCCACCGGCGGAATCTCATATTTCTTGTTTTCTCCATCTGAACCACTGACAATTTCTATTCCTGCAAGATTTCCATCTGTAAGTGCCAGAAGCTCTACAAATTCATTTCTATAAACAGTTTCTTTTTTTACAGTTCCGGTTCCATATTTAACAAGAATCTCAGTCATAATCACTTTAGGAAGCCGCGAATTATAACCTATAAAAGGAACACAGAAGCTTAAGGTATTACCTGTCTTGTCTTCGACAACTCCGTAAATTTCATAAGACTCCCCTATCTCACATGCCTCTTCCATTGCAAAGGTAACACGAGTTCCATCCTCTGAAACAATTGTTGAAGCATTCACAGTTCCATACTCTCCGCAAGCCGCCGCAAGGGATGGTGAAATATCGACTGTAGAACTATGCTCCATAGAATCTGAAATATCTTCAACCATTTTGGAAACAACAACAGAACTGATTTTTACTCCTTCCGAAAAATTTATACACACAGTTCTATCATCAATCACATCAACCGTTTCAATCACCGGTGCATTATAATCACCGCCAACAAAAACAATACCTTCTTCCGTAAGTTTACAGGAAAAAGGAACAACACAAAAAAGCGTTACAGCAGTCAGAATCATAGCCTGAAATGCCAGAATTAATACAACCTTCAATTTATTCATATAGACCTCCAATTTTTTTCTGTCGTGTATATGCTTATTGCGTAGTACATAGTGCCCCGCCGCACTTTACCGCTTTTCGCAATACACGCAGACATAAAAAAACACGGCCCAGATGGACCGTGTTCTCTAACAATACAAAAGGATTTTTTCTATATATAATATAGCCTCAATTTTCTTTTTTTGACAAAAAAACCTAAATATTTTTAGATTTTTTTAGATTATTGGGTCATGCCCGATAATGACATCTGTCTTTTCTGTGCCTGACACATTAATCTTTAGAACTGAGCTGCCTCTATCATATATCTGATTGAAGTTCCTGTATCATCTTCAAGCATTTTTTCAATTACAAAGATTAAATTCTTTTCTGATTTATCACAGAAAATGCGTTCAATCTTATAATTTGTTACACCCTTGCGTGTAATATCAGGACTTCCAACCTTTCGGCTCAAAATCAACTCACCAGCTGCATTGCGTTTTTCAAGAATGATATAAAAAGATGAGCGGGAATTTTTTCCTTTACCAGTTACAGTCGGATACAATCTGATATGATAAACATCTGCATTTTCCAGGTCAGAACTTCTGAAATCTTTAAAAACAATCTCATCTGTTCCGGTTTTATTTACATCATCAAGAATATAAAGAACATGATCCATATTGGCAGTTTCAAGATTCAGTTCCTTAAAATAATAAAAGCTTTTTCCTTCAAGTGCCTCAAAAACCTCGCGTCCGTTTTTATCAGCGGTAACGGCAGAAGGATTTGTCTTAAAGACACCTTTGTCAGTATAATCGTTTGCTGCAATATCAACCTGATACAGCTCTGCCCAGCCCTGGAATTTTTTATCTGTTTTTCCATACTGACCGAATACATAATATTTTCCGTCCGCAGAAAAGCCCTTATCAACAAACGTAGCCACATCGCCCGCAAAAAGAGCAGAAAGGCCCATAATCAAAATCAAACTGCAAACAAAAGATTTCTTCATTTTAGAATCCTCCCAATATTTCCTTATTAAATTTTCGGAATAAAAACAAAACTCTTTACTATTATTTATCTTCTCGTTATCCTAAAAAGGTATGACAATCAGGTTCAGAAACAGAGTAACATTTATCTTTTTTATTTTTGCAGTATCTACACTTTTGATTTCCAGTTTTCTAATACTCTATCAATATTTTAGCGTAGGAATAGATTTACCAGAAATCTATAACAAAGGTCTTCCAACAAATCTGCTTCTAAAATACAATCCTTACATCATTTTTTGTGGCATTGCAATCGAAATGCTCTATGTTTGCATCACAACTCTGATTATCTACCATAGTTTTGAAAAAACTCAGGCTCCTGATATACTTTTTTTCCTGATTTTTCTATTTGCCTGTTTGTGTGATACAACACGTTTTATAATTCCAGTTTTTCATATTGCGGGAAGTTACTCAAAGTTTCTCTTGAAAATCGGTAATATTCATCTTTTTGCCAGACTCCTGGCTCCGCTTGCCCTTATGGGAAACACCGTTTTGTGCATAGATGATTTTAGACAGAACACGGACCGTAACAGTCTAATCATAATAATAATTGCACTTTTCTTTTCTGAAATAATTCCGCTCAATACAGCCGTAATTCTCCCAAACTACTGCGTTTCATACGGTTATGTTACTGCCATCAGAGCTTTCTCATTTACAGTTATTGCTTTAAGCACCATTGCACTCTATATCAATAATAAAAAGAACGACTATAAGCAGACTATGACACTCGGATTTATTATGCTTGCGATCGGTTATACGCTGATGTTCTACTGCTATAATATATTACTTTTTACCGGCGGGGTTCTTTTTCTGGGCTTTGGAACAAACACATATTTGAATGAAGTTCACAAGCACTATCTGTGGATTGATTAAGCAGTTTCATTATCCAGCTTGTTTATTCTCTTACAACATCATAAAAAGTGCGCCTACCGCAGGTGGAATAATCAGATTATCAAAATCAGAAAGGGGCAGCATTTCTATAAACATCGCTACCGTTGCTATTATAAGAGAATGCAGACAGTTACCGCAGCAACAGAATGTCGAAATAAAAACTGCCGTAAAACAGGTAAGGCTTCCGGCAACGGTTTTTCCGTGAGCTCCCGGAATTGTTATTTTTCCAATCAGCTTTCCCATAAGGCTTGCAAGGCCATCTCCAAAGGCAAGCGCAAAAATACCTACCCGCGCACAATCCAGAGGAAGTAAAAGTGCCGCTGTCAAAATGCCGCAAACAAGAGTTACAGGTCCAAGAACAAATCGATTTTCATCGCGCTTACGCGCAGCAATTTCTGTAATTTTTGAAACAAGCGGGATATTTATATTATGACTCCGTAAGACTTCACTAACAGTATAAACAATAACGGCAAGCACCAGCAGAGCGATTACCGGCCAGTAAGCAAGCCCAAGGAAAAAGGGCACAAAACTTGAACAGATGTGAATTGACTTTCTGAACAATTCCTTAAATATTGCGTTTAGTCTCTGTCTTTCAACAATTCCATAGAGGATGTTTCTCTGCGTCTGCATTACGAATATACCCCCAAACTTTTTTTTAATTATATTTTATAACTTACAACCGTTCGTTATCAAGCAAAGTCTTTGAAATATCCATATAAATTGCAGGCTCAAACTCTGGAACCGGATGTGTAATATACTTAATATTCTGCTCTGCAAGATTACTTCCCTCAAGTCTCACAAGAGTATCCTGATTTCGCGTAAGCGCATCCCAGGCACGAACCGACTGGCTGAACTGCACAATTGCCTTTGCATTAAGTGCACTGTTTCCAGTTCTCTTTGCAAGCTTGTACAGTGTAACTCCGTAATTATTTGAAGCATGAAGATAAGTATTTACGATATCATAATCCTTAATGTTTGCCTGAGGGAAGACAAGTCCCTGTTCTGCAATAGCATCGTCCAGGTCGTCAAGCAGCTGATTATAATATCCTTCAGCAGCATATTCATCACCACGGATAGAAAGAGTATTTGCCATTGCAAGCATAAGATTTCTTTCCTTAATATTTCCATCGCCGGCTTTCATAAATGCGCCGAGAGCTTCTGTATAATTACTCTTCTTATACTGAATGTATCCGATTCTATAGCGGATCGCCGGACTGTCGTTTTCAAGCTCAACTGAATACTTATAATTCAAAAGGGCATCATCATAATCACCAGAAATCGTATATTTGATGTTTCCCATATCTTCGTAAAGCTTACCGATTGCAGGAGTTCCTTCAAAACCTGCATTATCGCGCTCGGTTGTATAAAGAGAAATTCCTTCTGCAAACTGCTCCTGAGCCTGAAGATAATCTGTAGTACCAATATAATGCTCGCCAAGCAGACGATAAGAATCAATGTACTTATAAAGGTCACGCTTTTTCATAGAAGGAACTGTATTGAACTTTTCAATTGCGGTCTGCAATGTTCTTTCAATTGCGCCGGTTTCACCCGAGTTAATAAAGTATTTTGCAAGATTATACTGAGCAATCGGATTATCAGGATTTGTCTTTACAGCACGAAGTAAAAGATTTCTCAAACCTTCAATTTCATAGCGAAGATATTCTTCTGATGGAGCAAGTGCACCGTAATATTTGTCCAGAAGATAGCCGCTGAGTTCTGCCCAGTCTTCAGAGCCAAGAGACTTTTCCCGAGGTTCAAATGTTTTCTGCATCTGAATAACCTCGCGCAAATTGTCTGTGCGGATAAAGTAACGCATCATTCGAGACAAATAAAGGTCTGTAGGCTTATAAAGCTGAATCAAAGTTGCATACTGCTCGCGTGCAAGCTCAAGCTTTGACGGATCCTTTTCAGTTCCCCATTCAAGGAATACATCTCCAAGCTTTAAAATTCCATCAGCATCGTTTATATGATAATCAAGAACTTCGCGACGAACAATTTCTTCTGCGCGCTCATAATTTGCAAGGTCGTTAAGCTCCATATCAGCATATTCAAGACCGGCATCCTTATTATGTCTGTAGTAGCGCAGAATATTCTGATACATTTTTCCTGCACGCTGATACTGCTTATGTTCACGGTAGCCGCGAGCATATTTAAAGAACCATTTCTTATTGATTCGTTTAGAAGCAGCTTCATCAAACTTCATCTCTGCCTGTGGATACTCGTCTGCTTCAAGCAAAGCATAGCCCTGTTTATAGAGGGAATTAGCTTTAAGCGGTCTGTAAATACAGTTTACAGAGAACTTGAACAATCCCCAGCCCACAATTGTAAGCAGAAGTCCAAGCAGAACTCCCGGAATAATCTTGTTACGCAGCTGATATGAAAGAGACTTTTTGTAAGCCTCGTACTCTGCCGCAGTTCGGTGCTCAAAGTCACGCGGAATCGGAATAGATGTGTCGAGCATCTTTTCGAGCATTCCGGCAACCTGGCGAGCAGGAGCCTTATTGAGGATTTTTTCTATGATTTCGAATTCAGCATCGTCTGTAAACTCATCCTGAACAATAAAGTCTTCAAAAGCAAGACGAACATTCAACGGATATTCTGCAAGATTAGCAAGGAAGGTTTTATACTGTTCGTCAGAAAGAGTATTAGGCGGCAAGTCTTCTGCTTCTTCTGCCATAGAAAAATCTGGTTCATCCAGATCGCCTTTCTTAGCCTTACCCTTACCTTTTTTGCCCTTATCTTTGCCTGAGGCAAGTGGAGTCTTCTGTGATTTTTCTTCTTTAGCAGTGGTTACATCAGAAAAGCCTGGAATCTCAAATTCGCCTTCCATAGCAAAATCGTCATGTGAACCGAATTCAAAATCGCCTTCACCGCCACCACTTAGCTGAGCGTCTGTATCCTGAATGCCAAAGTCCATGCCCTCCATTTCAGAAGTATCAAATACTTCAAGAGGAGCATTTTCATCAGAACCTTCTTCTCCGCCGGCAGCTCCGCTGTCTCCCATATCATCAAGACCGGAAGTATCTCCAAAGTCGCCGAAATCAGGAATATCTTCTTCTGCAGAAAAATCAGCAGCAACTGGCTCAGTATTATCAAAATCAAAGTCACCACTTTCTACAGGAGCGTCAGCAGTATCTGCCGTACCTGTATCACCGCCTCCGAGGTCAAAATCACCTGCATCAAACAGCCCATCAGGAATACCAGAATCTTCAGCACCGGCATCATCCAGGCCAGACTCTGCACCTGATATTTCAGAAGCATCCTGTGAAGCTTCTGTCGAATCTTCATCAAAATTTTCTGGAGGAAGCGAATCAAAATCATCAAGCTCAGCAGGGGCATCAAAAGATGTATCTTCAACAGGAGAATTTTCCTCTGGAGTTGCAGCAGCATCAAGTGAGTCTAAATCAAAAGAACCTAAATCTTCAAGACCACCGACTTCATCTAATGAAGCTGCATCAGCTGCTACTCCTGGCTCTTCAAGAGGAGCCGCCTCATCTAAAGGAGCTGGTTCATCAAAAGCTTCACCAGCATCCGGAATATCAAAATCACCAAAGTCACCTAAATCACCGGAAGCAGCTGTATCCTCGAGTGGAGCCGGTTCGTCAAAAGGAGAAGCATCATCAAGCGGAACCGATTCATCTGCAGCACCTTCCATTGCAGGAATGTCATCAAGAGAAGGAACATCATCCAAAGACGGAATATCAAGGTCAGAAGCTGCGTCAAGCGGTTGAAGATCATCGGGTTGTGACTCATCTAAGGAAGCTGCATCATCAAGAGAAGGAATTTCATCCAGAGGCTCAACAGCGTCCAGAGGTTCTGCATCTTCAAAAGGCTCTACCTCATCTACAGACTCTGCATTGTTCAGAGGTTCAGCCTCAGGTTCTGTATCTGCCCCTCCTGTCAGAACCGACATATCAAAATCGTCGCCCATTCCATCGAGCGGCAGCATATCCTCTGCACTTTCTTCTGAGACAGGCTCTGGCTCATCTATAGTCTCTGCGGCAGGCACAGAATCCAAATCATCAAGCGAAGGGATTTCTTCAAAATTATCTAAATCAACATTTCCAGAATCAGCTGCATCAGATTCTCCATTAGAAAAATCCTCACTTTCTTCTTCTGGTTCCGGCTCATCAAAACCACCACCGGCAAGCAGTGCATCGAGCCCCATATCTGCAATGGAAACTTCTTCCGGCTCTTCTTCGATAATCTCTTCAGGTTCTTCTTCCGGTTCATCAAACATTGAAAGATCAGGCATTCCGGCATCATCTTCAGATGCAGGAGGTGCAACAGGATTCAAAAGAGCCGACATATCCGGAGCTTCAAAGCTAGGGGCAGGTTCTTCTTCGCCGGCTTTGGCCGTAGAAGCAGAAGGATTTACAAGGGCAGTTAAATCAGAGAGGTCTTCATCTGCAGTAGAAACATCTGCTTCAGCCTCAATCTCAGGCATACCAAGAACAAAGTCTTCTGAGTCGTTTTTATCTTCAATATCTTTTGGAATTTCAATTTTTACAGGCTTTTCACCGCGAGCGGCACGAAGATTTGTTTCATCACCGAGCGCAAGAAGATCGCTGTTAAATTTTTTAAGCTGACTTAATCCTGGCATACTACTTTAATTTTACCCCACAACCCTTGTAAATTACAAGTATAATATACTATCTATAAGAACGGATGATTTTGTATTTGACTTAAGAAAAATATATTAATATAGGAAATCATATGATTTAATGGACTACCGTTGCGGTATAAACAGTCATCGTATAATTTAATATGCTTCCACTGCGAAAACACCCAATCTGCGGGCGCCAGGTAGTGGAACATAGACTCGCTTCAGCTACGCTTCCGCTCGCCCCTGGCGATGCAGATTGGGTATTTTCTCCGTTCACGCATATTAAATTATAAAATCTACGTTTTCATATTCTATTTTTCTAAAAACACAATTTTTCTTAATTTGATGGACGTAGCTGCAGTGGCAGCACAGCAAATTAAGAACTAAACTTTGATTTTCTCCAGCCGATAATCAAACTATGAAAAAGCTTATTTTACTCGCGGCACTGGTTGTGGGGTGTTTTTGCACGCTCCCATTATTTGCTGCGGAACAGACTAATTATCAGAATTTTGAGCTTGATACACTTTTGCATGGAATTGACAAGCCGGGCGCTCCCATTGTCACCGACGACTATATTATTTTCACCGCAGACACAAAGCATCGCTTTGTAGGCATTGCTTTTGATTTCGAAGAATACAAGGTAATTCATCCATTTCAGATTCTCACCCAAAAGGATGATGAAGAAAAAATCAGCCGAAAACACATGTTCTACGTTTACAAACGCGAACATAAGTTTACAGAACTCCGTTACCGACTTGTCTTTGACGGACTGTGGACAATAGACCCGTTAAATCCAAACAAAGAATACGACCAGAATGTAAACCTCTATTTTTCAAAGCTGGATAATCTTGGAAGCATAAACGTTTATACAGAGTCGCCAAAGAACGACTATGCACACTTCATCTACAAAGGGGAAACAGGCCAGAAAGTAAACCTCGCGGGCACCTTCACAAACTGGGATCCATGGATTTACGAAATGACAGAAACCTCGCCGGGCCTTTACGAACTCGAACTCCCCCTTCCGGCCGGAAAATACTATTACAATTATTATATTGGACTTACACCTGTTCTCGACAACACAAATCCGCAGAAAATCTACACAAACGACGGCCGCAGTGCCAGTGTATTAACAGTACAGTAGTGGATTGCTTCGCGCTTTGCGCTCGCAATGACGGTCATTGCGAGGAGCCCATAAGGGCGACGTGGCAATCCATTACCGGAACTTCTTAGCCATTTCCATCAGTTTTTTCATGTCCATGCCTTTAAGGGCACTTGGATCTAAGCCGCCTGGAAGGCCGCCGGCTCCAGGAGCACCACCGAGGCCACCCATTCCGGCCATTGCAGAAGGATCAAGTCCAAGCTGATTCATCATACGGCCCTGCATTCCGCGGTTACGGCTAACCTTCTTCATCATAAGCTTAGTTTTTTCAAACTGCTTGATAAGTTTATTTACATCTGCAACCGAAGTACCACTGCCCTTTGCAATTCGCTTACGGCGGCTAGGGCCAATAATCAGATGATTAAGGCGCTCTTTATAAGTCATACTCTGGATGATTGCTTCGTTCTTTTTCATAGCAGAAAAATCCATCTGAGATGCATCCATTCCGCTCATTCCAGGAATCATGTCAATGATAGACTGCATGTTGCCCATCTTCTTAACCTGCTGGAACTGCTCAAGATAATCCTGAAGGGTAAACTCGTTGCGCTGAAGCTTTTTCTGCATTTTAAGAGCCGCTTCTGCATCCATTGTCTCCTGAGCTTTTTCAACCAGGGAAACAACATCACCCATACCAAGAATACGGGAAGCAATTCGCTCCGGATGGAATACTTCAAAATCTTCTGTTTTTTCACCGGTACCAATAAAGAGGATTGGCTTACCAGTAATTGTCTTAAGAGAAAGAGCCGCACCACCGCGGGCATCTGAGTCGAACTTTGTAAGGATAACACCGGTAAGACCGAGCTGCTCGTCAAAGGTCTTTGCAATATCAACTGCATTCTGACCGGTCATGGCGTCGGCAACAAGGAGAACTTCTACTGGCCCAGTTGCCTTTTTGATTTTTACAAGCTCTGCCATCATATCTTCATCAATCTGAAGACGACCAGCAGTATCTATGATGATTGTATCGTAGCCGTTCTTGCGGGCAAAAGCGATAGACTCTTCTGCATTGCGAACGGCATCTTTTGAATCTTCTTTGAAAACTGGAACACCGATTTTCTCACCCAGCTGGCTAAGCTGTTCAACAGCAGCAGGACGAACAAGGTCACAGGCAGCAAGCAACGGCTTTCTCCCCTCTTTCTTAAGACGAGCAGCAAGCTTGTGGGCAGCAGTTGTTTTACCGGCACCCTGTAGACCCAGCATCAAAATTACAGACTGAGTATCTGGTCCCTTGAGGTGTAAATCAACCTTGGTATCTCCCAGCATTGAAACCATCTTGTCGTAGATGATTTTTGTAAACTGCTGGCCCGGGTCTACAGATTTAAGAACCTTTTCACCCTTGGCTTCTTCTATAGTAGAATTAACAAAGCGTCGTACAACACGAAGGTTTACGTCGGCCTCGAGAAGAGCCATTTTGATTTCTTCAACAGCGTCTTCTATGTTCTTTTCGGTAATAGTAGATTTACCACTGAGTTTCTTTACGATTCCACTAAAAGTTCCTGTGATTTTTTCTAACATGTTAGTTCTCCGTAGGAATGTGCAGGTCAAGAAAAAAGACGCGAGTGGAGCAGAGCACCAAAAACATTATAAGGTTTGGGCGAGCCTGCGCTACAAGCGGGGCTACCCTTATCGGTTTTTGGCGCTATGCGCAACGGAAGTCTTTTTTATTGACCTGTAAATTACAAGTGCATCAACTGATACAAAGTATTTTCTATAGTAGTTTCTTTATTTAAAATTTTGTAAAGGCCGTCGCAGAGAGGAAGCTTCAAATCTTTTTTTTCTGCAATTTCGTGAACATATTTGCAGGCAATTGCTCCTTCCGGCAGGTAGCCGATTTTTCCAACGTTGGCTATCAAATCATCAATATCCTTGAATTTTGAAAGCATATCAGTTTTTATTAAATCCTGACCAAAACGGCGGTTACGGCCATATTTTGATTTACAGGTAACGTCCAGGTCTCCTACTCCGGAAATTGAAGTAAAGGTTTCTGCATGAGTTGCCCCCATAGCAAAGCCAATTGTCTGGATTTCATTAAGGCCGGCAGCAAGCAGAAGGCTTTCCGCATTATCACCAAATACAGTTGAATTTTCAGCAATAGCATCCAGGGCTCCGTAAACACAGGCAATAACATTTTTTGCAGCCGCACAAATCTGAACACCGACAACATCAAAGCTGGAGAAAACCATAAGACCCGGCACTCGTAAAAGCTCGCGAACCTTAATTGAATTTTTAGGATTTAAAGAAGCCGCAACAAGCCCTGTAAGCTTACCCATTGCAACTTCCTCTGCGTGACTAGGCCCCGCAACATAAACAGTGCAATCTTTATAAACTTCCGGCAAAATTGATTCCATAGTTTCAAGAATCAATTTTGGTCCCTTATCAGAAGGAACAAAACCCTTAGTTATGGCTGTAATAACAGTAGAACCGTCCGCAATGTTCGGAACATCAATAATCTTTTTAAGTGTAGAAGCAAGATAAAGAGATGGAGATGCAATAATCAGAAATTCTTTTCCGGTTGCAACTTCAATAATATCCTTTGAGCAGGTAATTTTTTCACTTAGTATATAACCTGGAAGAAATTTCTTATTCTCATGTTCGTTATTGATTGAATTAACAACTTCATCTTCTAAAGCCCAGATCTGAACCTTATGACCACCACGTGCAAGAGCCTGAGCAAGACCTGTTCCCCAGGCACCTCCACCAATAACGCCTACTGTTTTTTCAGACATGATTTATCCCCTCAACAGATGGAAATTAAAACCATCCGTCCTCACAATCCTTCCAGTCATAAAGTTCTTCCGGCTTAAACCAGAGATTAATTTCACGCTCAGCACTTTCATCACTGTCAGATGCGTGGATAATATTTCTGTCTGTGTGGATACAATAGTCCCCACGAATAGTACCAGGAATAGCTTCAGTAGGCTTTGTAGCACCTACAACCTTTCGCATAAGAGTTACGCAATCATCAGCCTGCCATACCATAGCAATAACAGGACCAGAAGTAACATAATCTACAAGGTCGTTATAAAACGGCTTACCATCATGTTCTGCATAGTGCTTTCCCGCAAGTTCAGGAGTTACATGCATCATCTTCATTCCAACAAGCTTAAAACCTTTCTTTTCAAGGCGTTCAATAACTTCGCCTACCAGGCGACGATTAACTACGCCTGGCTTTAACATTGTAAAACATCTACTCATAATTTTATTATTATATAGGAAGTAAGAAGTCTTTTCAATATATTGCGTTTTGTCATAATCTGTTGAAAACTCCTGGGAGAGGGGATAGTGTTCTGCTTCTGTCTGGAAAGGTCAGGAACATTCATAGGCCACTTTTCTGTAAAAGATTGTTCCGAACTTTTTGCATCAACTCTAAGCTTATAAGCTTCGCCATTTATACCGCGCAGCTCAAAGGCCCTAAAGTTCACATTTCTGTAAATGATTTTTTCAAAGTCCCGGTCAGCATAAAGGTCAAAGCTTTCGTTGTAATAAAAAAACAAAAGGAACAGGCACTGTATCACAGAATAATCCAGCCGCGTAATAAAGCAGCCTTCAATTTCCTTATGAGTGATAACAGTTTTCTCCCTGTTCCTTTTACCGATACATTCAGGCAGCACGTAGCCTTTCGACGTTAATCTTACAGTTTCCTCGCTGTATGGTAATGGAGTTAATTCACCGTCTCTTGAAACAGTCAGTGTGCAATCTCTACCTTGAATTCTCATAATCCAATTCTAAAGACAGAGTGCGTTTCCTATGGGTTAATTTTTGTTAGTAGGTAGGAAAGAAAAAGCCGCAGAAAATAATCTGCGGCTTATAGATTAGTCTATGTACTGTTTGCTAGACTCAAGATTTGTATCAGACCAGTCCAGAGGTTCCGGTTCTCCATTCAAGTATTTAATTTTCTTCATACCTTGTTCATCATACTTTTTTACACAGTCCAAATAGAATTGCTCAACTTCTTCAATGCTATCAAACATAAACTTATATTCCCAGTCAGAATCCATAAGGAGTTTAATAGCTGTTCTATAGTCAATGAAGAAAGAACTTTTAATTTCCTGGATAATTGGTTCAATTTCATAATTTTTCAAAAAGAAATCTTTCCAATCTCTATTTAAACCTTTTGGTTCGTATTTTGCATGATTCTGGATTATGTAATTTAAGTAATCCGGAGAAATTGCCAGATCTTTATAAAATTGTTCTGCCTCATTTTGTGTAGAAGCCATTTCATATTTTATTATGTCTTCAGCAAAATCAAATTCATCGGGTTTCGCAATCATATAATAAAGCTGATTTGCCATTTCCTTCAAATATCTTTCTGGAGTATTACAAAGAGTTTTATTGATTACAATAACAGGTTCCTGAACTTCCGCATCATAATCTGTATTAAAGAGCTTACTGCAGAATCCGGCTATTTTGTTATTTTTTAGATTTGCAGTATAGACTCGTATACCAAGCTCTCCTAAAATTTGTGTCATTACGACAGGACTGTAACATCCCCAATATTGTATTTTTGTAAAATATTTATATGCTTTAATGATAATTTTAGAATAGCTTTCCTTTCTGTTTTTGAGTTTTTTTTCAAGATATTCTCTTCGCTCGGAATAAGTTATATAACGTCCTGAATCATCAAAGGTAATCCAGGATTCAAAAAAATCAATCCAATATTCATTATCTTTTATAGATTCTTTAATGTTGTCGATGATTTTGATAACTTCGTTATGGAATGCTTTCTTTTCAGCTAAAGTCATTTCAAACATACATCGGATTCTAAAGCATGGTGTAAACTGTTTATTGTCTGACTTTTTAATAAGTTTTGCAAGTTCTGTTTTCTCTTTTAATGCACGAAGAAGTTTTTCTGCTTTTTCAAGTTCAGTTTCATCTGAAGCAATAAGATTATTCCAGTTCTTAAATCCTACTATTTGTGAAATGGCATGTTGTGCACGTGCAAGCATAATCTGCTGCCGGTCCTTGTCATTCCAATTAAGAGATTTAAATAAATCATCTACGTTGTAGAACTTTGAGACATAGTGATAAGAAATAGTTCCATCACTTCCAGTTTTTGTTGTTTGAGTTTTCCAATCTTTTAAAAGATTTTTTGATTCTTGCTTAAAGAATTCAATATGAGACATAATGACACTCCTTGGACATCATCTAATTGCAAATGCTTTTGTCAGTACCTTAAGCAGCAATAACCTGATGCTCTTGGTGTTCATTAAGTTTTGATATGGTATGATAAAAATCTTCGCACTGACCGCATGTTCTACCACGGAACAGTTACAATATAAGAGGAAATAACAGTTATGTCAAATATTACTTAATTCAATTCTAAATCAATAAAAGATCATTTATAAGATTTTTTATTTTCTGCAACTTCTAATAAACCATAATCAGGAGAGTACTGATATTCTAAGTTTTTTTCATTTAATATTGGTAATATAGCTAGTTTCTTCTGGGCAGAAATATAGTTCTCCATAAACTCATAGTTGATATCACCAGATTTTGTTACTGGCAGACTAATGCCCATATCTTGAATCCTTGTCCAAGTTCCCATGGAGCTATAAGAGAATACTTTAGTCATATAGGCCAATCTGCTAACTAAATACAAGCCAACATTTTCATTTTTAATGCAATTACCTGAAAGAGAAAAAACATGATTGTGTGTTGCCATTTTATATTCAAAGTTTCTATAAAAGACATTTCCCCAAAAATCAATTGTAATTGTATTAGGAGCAAAGATTTTTGCTATTCTATCTGTTCTACCTTTTATTCCAATATTATCAAGTCCTGAGTTAACTAAGAAATGACCTTTTCCATTACAGTCTTTTTGTTGAAGATCAACATCTCCAGTTTGTGCTTCAAACAAATCTCCAATTCTAAACTCGGCAAATTCTATACTACCATTATCAAAATCATCGACAGCTTTTTTTTCAGCTTTTGTAAGACGTGAAATTGAAAGTTCATTTTCGTTTAAGAAGGAATCTAATATATGTAAATTATCATTTATTATTTTTTGAATATAGTTCTCCATATATTCAAAATCGATTTCATCGGCTTTTGTAGTTGGAAGAGATATTTCAAGAGCTGGTAAAGAGTCAGTTGCATTTGTTAGGTAATCTGAAAAAAGTATTTGAAGTTTGTTAATAGATGTAACAAAATATAGCCTTGTTGATTCAGACATAATCCCATTCTTAAAAACGATAGCTTTTACTCTTGTTCCTATATGAAAATCATAACATTGAGTAGTCGCAAGAAAAACACCTCTATCAGCAAGTGGTAATGTAGTTTCGTGATCAAAAATAATTCTATCTGGTATTTTTGCTATAAATTCAGAAATTCCATTGTTATCATGTTGATGACTAATTAATGGAATTTTTCCAGGTTTTGTATTGCCTATTATAACATCTCGACCTGTAAATATGTTGAATAAATCTCCTATTTTAAATTTCTTAAATCCGCCCTCGTTCCCAGCGGTTAGTGCTTTTTCATTTACAGAACGAGGGCGACCTATTTTCCCAGGCTTTCACCATTTTTTATAGAATCAGAAATTCTCCAAGCTAAATATTCTTTTACAACCTTTTCAAAATCTTCTTTTTTTGGATTTATATCAATTTTCTTGTGCTGACTATAGGTCCAGTCATTACCATCAAGTGTAATATAATCTTCTTCGTAGCAGTCCTTAAAGTAATTAAGATTCTTATTATCTTTTCCTTTTCCTCGTACTATAAGATTAACTAATTCTTGATAACGAGCTTTTGCATTGCCGGTATCTTTAAGGTTTGTACTCTGACTTGATTTCTTACGACTTTGACGAGTATATCCATCATTTGAAAAATCTATGAACTTTACAAGTTTTTCTGTATCGTGTGGTTTTCCAACTTCGAAAACATAAATTGCTGTTTGAACACTAGATTTACCAATAAATAAATCAGCACTCATATGAATGGATGCTAGAAGAGTATTTTTTTCAAGAATCTTTTTTGTATATCCAGCACCTTGTGTACTACCAGCATTTTCCTGTATTAAAACAGCAGCTTTGCCACCGTTCATTTCTGAAAGAGCTTTTTCTACAAAGTTAAAACCTTTACCGGGTGCCGAATATGGAGGATTAAGAAGAAATACATTAGCAGGGAATTTCTCACCTTTATGTTTTCCCTGTTCATAATTTCCTTCGAACTGGGTAAGCGAGTCAGCATGAATAATATTTGAGGATCCATCTCCCATAAGTATCATATTTAAAACTGCAAGGAGATAAATATCTGGAAGTTTCTCAATACCTAATAATTGTTCAGCCTTTATTTTTGTAATTGCTTTATTTTGTTCTTCAAGACTCGTTACTTTCTTTCTTACATCTTCAATCATTAAATTCATAGATGAAATTAAGAATCCTGCAGAACCTGTAGCATAATCCCATACATAACTGTCTTTATTTACTTCACATAATTTTGCCATTAATTCTGTTACATAACGAGGCGTAAGAACAACGTCATTTTCAGCACCATCAGGAACATCAACCCAATCGTTCAAGACATTGAACAGACGGCCTGTAAAGTCAATATTGTGCAAGTCTTTTGTAAGAAATGGGAGAATATCTGATTTTACACTTGTATATACAGTTTTTAATTTGCTTTCGCCATTTACAGGAATTTCAAGTTTCGAATAAAGAAATACATTTTTTAGTTCATTTAAAATGATTTCCTTCTTTTCTTTAGGGAGATTACGTTCGCCTAAAAAGTCTGTGATTTTATTAATGATAATTTTACCATCATTTGAGTTTTCTCCGAGCTCACCTTTTAAGTCTTCAACCTTTAAGCCGCTGACTTTTCCTTTTACACCAAGTCCAGCCATAATAAGACCTGAAATAAGTTTTACACGAGCACCTACAACAATGCCTAAATCATCATGCATTTTTTGATTAATATTTTTAAGCTTCTTTTCAATATCATCTTCAAGTTCTAGCTTTTGCTTTTCTTTTTCTTCATCTGTCAGCTTTAATTCATCAATTTGCTTAATGAACTTTTCAACATTTTCCTCTTTGAGGAATGATAGATCTGAATAATTTGCAATCTTTTTTGGGATGAAGAGATTTGCTTCTGAAATATAATAAGCACCTATTTCTGTTATAAAGTTTTTGCCTTGTTCATAACCATTAACACCAATAGCAACAACTTCTTTGAAAGAATTAGTGTATGTTAAAATTGCGTTTCCATAATGTACAGCGCCATTTACTGCATATTTAGAAATTACGCTATAATTTGGATCTCCATTTTTATCTGTATTTAATACATTGCCATCTTTGTCAAACTTTCCAAAATCACCTTTTGTTCCCTTGACTTCAATCATTACAGGTATTTTTCGTAATGATTCAGATTCTATAAAACATTTGATGTCAGGATAATTATTTCCATCGCCGCCATTCTTACTTGGGGCTAATTGTAATGCTTTTTCAATTTCTTCGTTGATACTTTCTGTTTTTGTATAATATTTATCTAATTGCTTTTTGCACCAATCTTCGACTTTTTCTTCAATGCTTTTTGACATCTCTAAAACCTAACTATTTATAAAAATTTTGATTTATTATTATACCATAAGCAGAGCTTTATTTCACTCAAAATCGTCTACAAATAAAAAAAGGCGAGGAACTTCCTCGCCTAATAGAAATATCAAGTTATCACTTTTTTGAAATAGCACTAATAAATTCTTCCAAGTTGCGTTGTAAAACTTCCTGAGGAATAAGTTTCTCTTTGTATTCTGCAACCATAGTAGGGCTCATGCTTCTGTTCAAGGCATATTTTACAACCTCTCGGTTTGCTTCTTTGCAAAGTAAAATACCAATACTTGGGTTTTCATTACTGCGTTTTTCTGTCTGATCAAGAGCTTCCAGATAGAACTCTAACTGTCCCATATAACTTGGTTCAAACTCGTCTGTTTTTAATTCGATTGCAACAAGACAATGCAAGCCACGGTGATAAAAGAGCAAATCTGCTTTATAGGTTTTTCCGCCAACTTCCAGCTGATGTTCTTCATCAATAAAAAGGAAGTCCTTTCCTAATTCAAGAACAAAGTCTTTCATGTGAGAAACAATTCCTTTTCTAAGTCTGGATTCTTTATATTTCTTTGGTAATCCAAGGAACTCAAGATATGCTGTATCTTTTAAGAGAAGGCTTGTTTCCGGGTAAAGATTCTTTAGTGTAGAGGACTTAAAATCTTTACTTCCTAAAACTGATTCGTATGCATTCGTCTTTATTGCACGCTGTAATTCTCTTACTTGTAAATTTTCTTTTCTTGCATAGAGCATATAGAATATTCTTTGTTCATTAAACTTACAGGAAGAAAGTATTTGATTATGGTTAGACCAGTTTGTGCATAAAAGTATAGCAGGAAATTGTGCCGACACTGTTGGCACAATTGCATTCTTAGTCATATTTTTGGGTAAAGCGATTTTTCCATTGAGCTTTAATTTTTCTATAAGTGCTGCAAATTCAGGAGAAGAATATGTTTCATAGAACTGTACCATTTTATAAATGGTTCTTCGACTATAACCTTTCAGACTTGGATCTTTTGTACGTAGATACTCAGAAAGCTCTGTAACAACATTGCTTCCCCATTCAGAAGATTTAATCTTTGCAGAAACATAACCACCGACATTCCAGGCAATCATAAGGGAATTATTGTTTATTTCCTGGAAAGCACGAGTTCTGTGGATATCAATGATTGTATAAACCTGATTAAAGTCCTGCTTCTAATTTTCTTTCTACTTCTTCAATTATTTCATCTGGAGTAGAAGCGCCGGCAGTGATGCCTATTTTTTTTAGAGTGAAGAACTCTGACGGAATATCGGAAGCAGACTGGATGTGGGTGGCCTGGCGACAGTTTGCGGCGGCTGTTTGATAGAGACGCTTTGTATTTGCCGAGTTTTTTCCGCCTACTACGAGAACGCCTTCTACTTTAGAACAAAGTTCTAACAAGGCCTGCTGGCGTTCGTTGGTAGCCGGGCAGATTGTGTTCATCACTGCAAGATTCCTGAATTTTCCGCGGAAGAGGCTTTCTATTTTCTCAAACTCCTTAGGACTGTAGGTTGTCTGACTCAAAAGAATTACATTTTTTTCTTCACCGCCTGGAATCTCAAAGTTTTCTGCTTCTTCAAAATCCTGAAGCTGACTAAAGTTTTCTCCAGCATAACCTGCAATTCCAATTACCTCGCCGTGGTTACGGTCGCCGGTAAGCACGACGTAATCATTTTCCGAGGAATACCGCTCCACCATTTTCTGACTGGCTTTTACACGCGGGCAGGTTGCGTCAATTATCTGACAGCCTCGTTTTTCCAGGGCATCTGTTACGCTCGGGGCAACTCCGTGTGCACGGATTATCACTACACTGCCCTCTTCCAGTCCGGCGATATCTTCTTCTTCAAGAATATGAAGTCCCTTTACTTCAAGAGCACGTAAGGCATTTTCATTATGAATCAAAGGCCCCAGAGAATAAACTTTTTTGCCCGGATTTTCGGCAAGGGCTTTTTCTGCCAGCTCAACGGCTCGGCGAACTCCAAAACAAAAGCCCAGAACAGATGCACGGATAATTTTCATATTTCAAGAATATCATAATTAATCGACTTCTACAAACATACAAAAACCTTTCTTGCCCCACGCGGCTTTTATTATTCTGACAAGCATATAAGTAAAAAGTCTTTCCAACATATAAAAAAAACGCTATTCTGTTTTTATGAATAAGCCGAATAAAGTTATTTCCCTTTTCCTTATTCTCTTTTTACTATGTGCAAATCATTATGATGCAAAAAATGATTTGCAGGAGACACCGTTTTTTCATTTGAACACAGGCAGCAACTCATATTTATGCATGCCGATTCACACAAGTCCCCTCTTATTCACAATCGATACTGACTTTTTTAAAAATCTCAATTCCCTAATAACCTTCTCCAAGCTAAAATCAAATTTTTATTCACTTGCCATTCATTACATCCTAAATTTATTCCTGTTAGGAATTATAGTTTTCATAAGCATTTTTTCTTTTAAAAAATACAGAAACAAATTTTTATCATCGGTTTCATTAACCGAGACTTTATTCTAAAGCCTCTTTTTTTCCAGATACAAACTATAATCTCATTAAGGAAGACACTATGGAAAAAGAGGTCAAACCATGGGTTGTATTTGCTCCCATGCAGGACAACTGCACGGAGCATGAAATAATCCAGAATTTATTTAATACAATAACAGAGAGCGGCTGCATAAGCGACAAAAAACTCTTTGAAAAAGATATGAACGATACAATTCTAAACAGAAATGCAGATATAAACAAGCTGCTTAAAATTTATCATGCTCCAACAAGAGGGGTAAAGCATATTTGTGCTTCCATAACCGCAGGAAAAAACGGTAAAACATATGCAATGATTGCGTATACAGGACCAAACGACTTTTCTCTCAAGCGGATTGCCATGCTTCTTGAAGGTCTGACAGCTTTTACAAGCTCAAGCTATCGCAGACTTCACCCCCAGGCTGGCAGTAAAGGGCCTGAGCTTTCAGATATTTTTTCACCGGCTTTTCTGCAAGAGAAAGGCATTTCTTTTTATGATTATGAATGTTTAAATTGAATGGCTAAAATATCGCCATTCAATTTAACTAAGAGTTTCTTGCGAAACTCTTATATTGTTAATCAAATATCCTCGGTTGTTGAAACAACCTGCGGTATTTGATTTTAAGGAAGATTTTTTTTATGAAGGACTTATATAATGAAACCACTGAAAACAAAAATTGTATGCTCCATGGGACCTACGACAGAAGATGATGAAACTCTTTCAAAAATCATAAAAAACGGCATGAATATTGCACGCTTTAATTTTTCCCATGGCACGCATGAATATCACAGACAACAGATGGAACGGGTTCGCAGGCTTTCAAGCCAGCTAGCAATTCCTGTTGCCCTTATGATGGACACCAAGGGGCCGGAAATCCGAACCGGCGATGTGGAAAACGGAAAAACAGTTTTAATTTCCAAAGGCGACCATGTATGCCTGAAAACAGACGGCAGCTTCACCACTGCAGCCTCAGAAACAAAAGCAGCGGTCATCTCTCTGAACTGGAAAGACTTTATTTCCCGGACAAAGGAAGCACTTGAAAAAGAACCTAAAAAGAAAATAAAGGTTCTTATTGCAGACGGACTTCTTGAGCTGGACCTTCTGAATGTTGAAGGCGACCATGTAAATGCAATCGCTGCAAATTCAGCAAAAATCGGAAGTAAGAAAAACGTAAACCTTATAGGCATGCATGCAAGACTTCCAATTATGAGCGAGCAGGACAAGGCGGACATTGCCTTTGCAGCAGAAATGAAATGCGATTTTATAGCGGCCAGCTTTGTAAGCTTTCCATCGGAAGTACATGAAATCAAAAGATACCTTGAAAGCCTTGGCTCAGACATGAGGATAATAGCAAAAATTGAAAATGAAGAAGGCCTGAATAACATAAAGGAAATTGCAGATGCCGCTGACGGAATTATGGTTGCCCGGGGCGATTTAGGAGTCCAGCTCCCGACAGAGCGCATTCCTCTGGCCCAGAAGCACATAATTTCCGTATGCAGAAAGGCAGGAAAGCCTGTAATTACCGCAACGCAGATGCTTGACTCCATGATTATGAATCCAAGACCTACAAGAGCAGAGCTTACAGATGTGGCAAACGCCATTTTTGACGGAACGGACGCGGTCATGCTTTCCGGAGAAACTGCTAGCGGAAGTTACCCTGCCGAAGCCGTAGAAACCATGGCCCGCATTGCACGAACAGTAGAAGAAAGTGAAGACTACAGAAAAAAGATGCAGCAGGACTTACCGGAAAATCTTGCAAAAACGGTCGGCCAGACAATGGCAGAAATGACCTACCTTACGGCTAAAAATATAAAAGCCGGCGCAATACTTGTTCCGACCTTAAGCGGGCATACAGCGACAATGATAAGCTCATTCCGCCCCGACCAGTCTATTATTGCAGTTACCCCAGACAAGGCCGTACAAAGAAAGCTTCTTTTAAATTGGGGAATCACTCCTTTATGCATGCCGAAAATTGCAGACGACAGCGAAGAGATGATTCAGAATGCAGTAAAGACAATGATGGATGCAAAGCTTTCTGATTTTGGCGACAAAATAATCTTATGTGCCGGAATACCGCTGCAAAGCTCAATTCCCGTAAACACAATCCGTGTCCTCATAATGGGAAACATTCTTGCAAGAGGAAGAAACGGCGGGCATCCAGAAAGGAGTCAGAAGAAGTCTGGCCGAATTGTAAAGGCCAGTTCCCCGGAAGATTTTGTAACATCCATCCGCCGCAAAAAGGGAGAAATCCTCATGTGTCCGGCAATCACGGAAGACTGGATTCCGGTTCTCCGCGTTGTTGATGGAGTAATCAGCTCCGGCAAAAATGAACTTTCCGAAGAAACAATTTCGCTGGTAAACCCGGATTTAGTATGGATTTCAGAAATAGGAAAAGCAGATAAATCCATTGAAAATGGAAGGATTGTTACAATAGACGGACAGGACCAGCTTGTTTATGAGGGCATATTATAAGTCTGCTATCATCTTGTAAAAAAAAGACCTGCCTGTAAAAAATAAAACCTGCGGTTATGACAGCCGCAGGTTTTATTATATTTGACTGATGTCACAATTTATTATTCAATGGTAAAGCTAAAAATTGCTTTCGCAATTTTTTTAACGCTTTGCTATTGAACACCGGCCGCCAGCGGCCTTACACATCGTCAGCACGAACATGTTTGAGTGAGTGGTGAACACCATACTCTGACTTCCAGTTCTTTCGAGTTGAACTGATAAAGCCGCTTGAAATGAAGATAGAAGAATACATACCGCAAATCAAGCCGACAATCATTGCCAGAGAGAAGTCTTTAATGCTTCCGCTTGTAAATACAAAGAGAGAAACTACAGCGAACAATGTTGTTACTGTTGTCAGAACAGAACGTGTGAATGTATCGCTCAAAGACTTGTTCAGAATCTCGTTGAAGGTCTTAGCTTCCGGCATCATCTTAAGGTTGTAACGAACGCGGTCCAAAATTACGACTGTAGCGTTGATAGAATAACCTACGATTGTAAGAACGGCAGCAAGAACAGTAGAAGAGAATTCCATCTGAGTCCAGATGATGAAGGTGAACATAATCAAAGTATCATGAATCAGGGCAATTACCGAACCAAGGGCAAAGTCCCAGTGGAAGCGGATTGTTGCATAGAGCCAGATAAGTCCAACTACTGCAATGAACATGATGATAGACTTAATAGATGTTGATTTAGACATACCAGCACCAATGAAGTCTGTCTTTACGATAGCTACCTTCTCTTTTCCAAAGGCCTTGTAAAGCTTATCATTAATAGAAGACTGAATCTCATTCTGAGCATCGCCTTCGCTTACACCCATACGAATCTGGTAAGAAGCATCTGCACCAGTACCAAGCTGCTTGATGTTTCCGCCAACCTCGCCAAGAGCGTTACGGATATCATCTGTTGTAATTTCAGAAGTACCAGCCGGATAAATGTAAATAGGTGTAGAAGTAAGCTGATTTGTAACGGCAGAGTTCAAGAAGAGCTTTGTAGAATCATAAGAAGCATTCTTTACAGTCATTGTAACATCAGCAAGCTTATTTACTTCGGCAGCAAGTTCACCAACAGTCTTGAGAACTGCAAAGTTGAAGGAACGTGTTTCGTTATCAGCACCAGTACCAGAAATGATTATATCCATCTGACCGGCAGAAAGATCCATAGAAACGTTTGCAGAACCCTTATAAGAAATTTCTGCGACAGGCTCTGCTACACGAATCTCTTCAATAAGACCTGGGCGGAAGTCCAGACCAAGATTAATTCCTTTTACAAAGAATCCGACAATACCAAATACAATAATTGCACAGCTTAAAATAGCAGCTGGAAGGAAGCCTTTATTAAAGTTAATTGTCTTTTTCATTATTTAATCCCCCAACCAATGCTTACTTTCTTAGCATGAAGAACATCTGTATCAAAGTCGAAAATCAAGCGAGATACGAACAAAGCAGTAAATACAGATGATACAACACCGATTGCAAGAGAAACAGCAAAGCCCTGGATAGCACCAGTTCCGAGCTGACTCAGGAAGATAGCAGCGATGAATGTTGTAATGTTAGAGTCCATAATTGCCCAGAATGCGTTATCAAAACCCATTGCAATAGCAGCAGGACGGCTCTTACCCTGGCGGAGCTCTTCCTTAATGCGTTCAAAAATCAAAACATTAGCATCTACCGCCATACCGATTGTAAGAATCATACCGGCAATAGAAGAAAGTGTAAGTGTAAGATTGAAAGCAGAAAGAATAGAGAACATCATAAAGAGGTTCAAAACCTGAGCAACTACAGCGTTGATACCAGAAGCCTTGTAGTAAATCAACATAAAGATAAGAATAAGACCGAGACCAAGGAGAATAGCCTTAGCACCGGCACGAATTGCATCTTCACCAAGAGAAGCACCAATTACCTGCTGACTTTCAACTTCGAGCGGAACGTTGAGCCATGCTGTCTGAAGCACCTTCTTGATATTGTCTGCTTCTTCATAGCTGAAGCCACCAGAAAGTGAAACTGAGCCACCGGTAATTGCAGTCTGAATACGTGCATTTGATTTAACTTTATTATCACTTACGATAGCAAGATTTTCGCCAACATGAGCACCTGTGAAGTCACCGAAAATTACAGCACCTTCACTGTCGAGGTTAAAGTGAACTTCAGGCTGGTTTGTA
Source organism: uncultured Treponema sp. (assembly GCA_947166355.1). GTDB lineage: Bacteria > Spirochaetota > Spirochaetia > Treponematales > Treponemataceae > Treponema_D. The sequence goes on along the minus strand of CAMVDX010000002.1, from coordinate 281,918 downwards.
AACTCATCTGCACCAACTGTTGCAGATTTTACATGCTGACCGTCAAGGGCAATTTCCTTCTTTACAACAACCCAGTCATAACGCTCATCAAGACCATATTCATCTTTTGTATATTCACCGAATACTTCGCAGTCGGCAGGAATAACAGAAGGATCCATCAATTCGCCGATTGCATTAAAGGTTGTTGCCGGGTTCTGAGTATAGTAAGCTTTGAAAGCATTTGTTGCTTCTGTATCAACAAGACGGAAGTTCAAAATACCCTTACCCATAATCAATGTATTGATTGCGTCTGCCTGAGCAGCACCAGGAATTTCAATGTAGATTCTGTCATCGCCCTGCTGGCGGATAACAGGTGAAGTAAGACCAAATTTATCGATACGGCTTGAAAGATTATCGATTGCATTAGCCATTGCTTCTTTTTTGAATTCAGCTGCATCTTCACTTGCTACAGCATCACCCATAGACTCAAGGGCTGCGTCCAAATCTGCCTTAACGATAATGTTCATACCACCAGAAAGATCAAGACCAAGCTTTACCGAGTTCTCATAATAATGCTTTGCCTTAAGAATTTCTTCACGATATCGTGTCTGGAAAGCAGACATAAAATCAAGTTCGCTGTCATAAGCAGAAAGAACATCTTTCCATGTGAGTTCAGCAGGAACCTTCTTATCAAGAGTTTTGTATCTCTTGCTTACATCTTTTTTAAGCCATGAATATTCATCAGAAATAACTGATGACAAATCAAGCTTTTTGATTGTGCGTACATCTTCTGCAGCCTTAAGTTCAGCATAATTCTTAATGTTCTCTGTTGAACCAAGGGCAAGCTGCTGAACTTCCTTTGGTGTTCTTGCATACCAGCTGATAGATGGCCACAAGAAAACGAAACAAAGGGCAATAACAGCCAGCAGAACCAATAAACGAGTTCTCTTGTTCATTTTTTTATAGACTCCAATTATTTGTTTTCTTCAGCTGTTTCTGCGGCCTTTGCATCTGCTGCAGCGTCTGAAGATTTTTTACCTTTAAAAAGTTTTTTGCTCTTTGCTTCTTCGGCAAGCTTTGCTTTTTCAGCTTCTGTGAGCTCAACAGAAGAAATTGCAGTGCGGTTGAATTCGAGCTTGCAGTCATCATCAACTTTTACGATTACAGTATTTTCTTTTACAGAAGATACAGTTCCGTGGATTCCTCCGATTGTGATTACTTTGTCGCCCTTCTTCAATGCGTCGAGCATTTTCTGAGTTTCCTTCTGCTTCTTGTTCTGTGGACGAATCAAAAAGAGATAAAAGATTACGATAATGAGCAGAAAAGGAAGAAGACTACCGATAAGCGACCCAGAAGTAGATGCGCTTGCTGCTCCTCCAGCCTGCAAAAATGGGATAAATGACATAATACATTTCCATCCTGTTTTTAAAATCTGATTATAAAATCAGTCTAAAAATTATAACACGATTTAATCTAGTAATCAATGGAGAATTAACTAAATAAACAATTTTCCGAATACATGAAAATAAACAAACTTCGCCTGCGGGTCCCAGCGACGGCAAAAAAATAAGTTATCCCCCCACCTTTCGCTTACCCACGCTTGCTTCGCTCGCGTGGCCGCTGGCGGGGTCCCCCCTTATTCTTTTTGCCTGCGTCCCACAGTCAAAGTTTGTTTATTTTCAAATTTACTGGATTAATTTAGTTAATGCTTCATTGAGTTTTTTTATAGAAGAATCATTTGGATTTATAGCAACTACCTGACGCAGATAGTACTGTGCCTTGCGGTAATCCTGTTTTGTATAGTAGAGTTCGTAAAGACGGAAAAGTGCATCACTGTTGCGCGGATTTGAAATAAGGCTGGAACGGAGGTCTGCAAGACTCTTCTCTTCTGTAAGCTGTAAGTAACTTCTTCTATAATACAGATAACTTTTTAATTTAGGAGATGCCGAATTCATAAGCGAATCTATGTATTTTACAACTGCATCCCTGGTTCCTACCTGACTATATGCAAGAATATATGCCTGTAGCAGAGTTTCATCAGAAGGATTTGCGTCATACATAGACTTAGCAAATTCATACGCCTCGTTTTTCTTTCCGAGCTTAAGACAGACCTTAACAAATTTTTCTACAACAGCAGAACTTACACTTCCGGCAGAAATAAGTTTTTTACTTGCAGAATATGCTTCCTGCCAGTTTTCACGCTGAATAAGACCATCAAGGGCATAAGTCATTGCTTCCTGATTTCCAGGCCTTTGTTCCAGAACACGAGCCGCAAGCTCATCTGCATATTTACCGGCTACAGGGGAATCTGTTTCAGAAGAAATGCGTGCCGCAAACATAAGTGCATCCGGATTATCAGGATAGAGGCGCAAAGCCTTTTCTACAGTTTCACTTGCGGCGGTTGTATTTTTACTCCAGTCCAGCTGTACCTGAGCACGAAGCACAAGATATTCTATAGAAGAACTATCCTGTCTTGCATACATATCAAGAAGCGAAACCGCGTGAATATAATCTTTCTTTTCAACAAGAATTTTTGCACGGAATAAAAGAAATTCAAGATCATTAGGAGTCTGCTGAAGAACACGTGCTACATAAAGCTCTGCAGATTCATAATCACCGGCAGCAAAGGCAATGTAGGCATTCTGTTTAAGCACAGAAATATCACTTGAATTTGTACTGATTTTTTCAAGCACACTCGAAGCGAGCGCAAGATTTCCGTTAAGACGAAGCACTCTTGAATATGCAAGTGCAATTTCCTCTGTTTTTGAAGCACCATTGTAAGCTGCTTCAAGATACTTTTCGGCAGTGGCATAATCTTTTTTCTTTTCATAAAGAACTGCCGCAAGATAATTTGCAAGCACAGAATCTTTTTCCATAGAGAGTGCTGACTGCAGGGCTTTTTCACACGGTTCGTAAACAGAAAAATCAGCTGAGGTATTTACAATTACGAGTGCCGGCAAAAGCGTTGTAAGAAAATCAACATTTCCGGTACTGTAATCAAAAACACCGCGTTCTACAGAATTAAGCGCCCCGGTATAAGGATTATCTTCAGTAACAGAAGGAGCATCCCAGGTAATTTTTTCTGAAGTCCAAACCATCTTCATTATAGAATAAGCAACAAAAGCAAGCACTTTTTCAGACTCGTCAAAATTTGAATTATTCTGTCTCATAAGTGCCATTGCGGTTCTGAGATTTTCAGGACTTCCATTATAAACATTTTCGAGAACGGCAGGATCTATTTTGTAAAAATATGATTTTTTTCCCTTATTAGCTGAAGGCAGTTTTATTGATTCTTCTACATTCAGTCCTTTTGTAACATATTCCTGTTCTGAAATATTTTCGCGGGGAATAAGATTTTTTTTGGAAGACGGAAAAACAAAACCGCACAGAGGAAGTGCAGCAAAAAAGAGAAAAACTGATTTTTTTAAATCATTTCTTATCAAGTCCCTCACCTTCTCAATCGTCTTCCAATGTTGAATTAAACAGTGCCTCCTCATCAGAAAAGACACCTATTTCCTCGTCCTTAACAACGAGCTCCTCATGATGCTGCTGCAACAGGAAGAACAGAATTAAAAAAAGCGCAACAGAGCCCATGAAAAAAGGTCCGAGCGTTGCAACAACAGTTCTGAAAGACATTTTTATAATGTGCATTGAGAAAAGTGAGTACCAGACACCCATTCCAAACAGAACAACTGAAGGAATACCGTATCCGAATTTCACAGCCTTATATTTTAATAACCCAGAAATAAAAAGTGCGACTCCGGCAGCAACGCCATACATCGGCCACATTTCTTTAATTGTAAAAGACAGAACAACTGCAATTAAAAAGGAGATAATACTCCAGCCCATAAACAAAAGACCTATAAAAAAATGAAAGAATTTTTTTGTAATTTTTTTGCTTATAAGAATAATTGTATGTCCTATTATAAACTGTGCAAAAATTGAAACAACATTAAGAATATCAATTGGTTTTGAAGCCGGATTTAGTGCTGTAATAATAATTCCAAGTGCCGCAAAAATAAAACCGAACACCATCAGAAAATAAATTGATTTTATTTTTTTTGCTGATTTCAATTCCATATTCAACACCCTATATTCTTACGAAACCTGTAATTTTCACCCGGCAAGACTGACACGGTCAACAGACAGTCTGCCATCACCACTCGACCAGACTGTCATTATCGGGCTTGCCCCAATACCCCGGACAATACTGTATTATTTTACCATATTTTTTCAATAATACTAATAAAAATTAATCTTTACAATAACAAATCACTATGCTAAATTCAAAAACATGAAATTAAAAGGTTTGTTTTCTGTACCGGGTTTGATTATTATACTTTCTATATTATTATCGGCCTGCAACCGTTCCAATAACACAAAAAATACCGCACAAAACTCACGACAGGAACATCTTCAGGTGCTTCTGGAATCAGATAATCTCAATGAAAAACAAAGATATTCCATTATAAAGCAGATTGCTGACACCTTGAGAGATAAAAAAGACTATCAGGGGCTGGTTTTATTTCTTACAGACTGGGTTGATAAGAATCCTGACAATATGTATAACTCGTACTGGCTTTTGATGACTGCCGACGCTTACCTTTCAATGGGAGCTGAGCCAGTTGCAGAATACTATTTCGACCGAATCCTGCAGCAATGCCCTGATCTGATGATAAAAGGGAACTCGGCGCATTATATCTGTCTTCAAAAGCTTATTCAGATAAGTAAAACTCCGGCTCACAGAATCAAATATTTTAACGAACTCATAAGCCGCTTTCCGCAGAACGTAAACACTACAGAGTTATACCTGCGTCTTGCGCTCGAATACCAGAATGACAGCCAGTGGTCTCAGGCTCTAAAGACCTATTCTCTATTTCTGGAGCAGCCAGATGCCACAACCATTCAGATTGCAGGTGAGCCTGATGCATATAAAAACGCACGGCATCTTGTAGACTTTAATAATTCTTCTAAAGACTGGACCTTTGAAAGCCTTCCGGCTCTTGAAGCTGCCGTTAAAAAAGCTATCTCTAATTACGACTGGCGTTCTCTTGATAAATATAAGGCTAAGGTAAACTTTTTCTCTATGTCCTGGAAGCAGGACGAAAACGATGCAAACTCTCAGGAAGAGTTTTCTATGTATTCATGGATGAGAGGAAAAAGAATCCGATACAGCGATACTTTGGATGAAGCTTCTAACCCTAACGAGGCATACCTTAGAACCTGGGGCTGGAATAGTTACGTTTCTGTCTGGTATCTGTACTTCCGTAAGGTAGATTTTCCTCTTGATCCGGATATTCACGGAAACTGGGAATGGGCCGGCATTTACCTTGGAAATAAGCTGTAATGAATAGAAAACTGATTTCCGCAACTACTGCCGCCTTTTTGATTTTCTGCATTCCGATGTTTGGTGAAGAAGATGCCCGGGTCAAGTCCGAGCATGACACTGAAATTGAACCTCTCTCTTTTACCGAAGAGCCGATGGAAGAAGAAGTTATTGAAGACGAAGCTTTTCTCGACCTCTTAAAAACTGCCGCAGTTCCGGAACTTCACCCTCTTAATAACACTTCTGATTCAGAAACTGAAAGCAATGCACCTGAACACATTCCTCTTTCTTTTATTTCTGAAGAAGAAATTGCAAAACCGGAAGTTGAACGATTTCGAAAAATGTATCTTTCTCAAAAATGGAGCACACTTTTAAAAACATATCTTGAAAGCGCAATGGAATACCGGCTTTATGTACGCAAAGCCGTTCAGGATGCACAACTGCCGGAAATGCTTGAGTATCTTCCGGTTGTAGAATCAAACTATAAAACAACTGCAAAATCGCGTTCTGGTGCAATCGGCATGTGGCAGTTTATGGCAAACAGTGTGTGGCCGTTTTTAACGCTTAATGATTTTGTGGACGAACGGCTGGACCCCTGGAAGTCTACAGATGCGGCCCTTAAAAAGCTTACGGACAATTATAATTACTTTAATGACTGGCTGCTTGCCATAGGGGCATATAACTGCGGTGTTGGAGCAATGAACAAAGCTATAAAAAAAGCAGGCGGTGTAAAAGATTTCTGGTATCTGTCTGAAAACGGCTACCTTTCTAAACAGACCTCGGAATATGTTCCAAAACTGATTGCAATAGCAGATCTCGCCATTAACAGCGAATACTATGGCATTGATATTCCAAGTCATGATGAAGAATTTGAGATGCTCGAAAACGAAAAAAACGGTAATTTTGATTATATTACGGTAAATAAAGCCTACTCTCTCAATCAGCTGGCGCAGGAAATGCGCATGGATTCAGCCACACTAAAAAGGCTCAACCCGTCCTTTACAATGGGCATGACTCATCCTTCAAAGCAGAGTGAAATCCGCCTGCCGCTGGGAATGAAACAGTCTGCACAGGATGCATTGGAAAACATGACGCCTGTTGAATTTCCTGTAAAATACACTGTAGTCGCAGGAGATTCTCTCTGGTCTATCTCGCGCAAGTATAAAACTACGGTTCAGGCAATTTGTGAGCTGAACGGCATAAAAGAAAATGCAATCCTTAAAATCGGAAAAATACTTTATATTCCTTCAAAATAAGCCGATTATTAACTGATTCACTATTATCCTGGATAATTATGTTATTATCGCTTGAACAATTATGTCATTATCGGACTTGCTCCGATAATCCAAGATTGTCGTGATAAGCACGGCAATGACATGAATGGTCAATGTGTCAATGTCATGATTACACAGGTGCATCAACGACAAGATTCGCTCGATTAATATTTACGGAGCAAACGAATGAACAAAAAACGACAATTATTTATATGTCTCTTTTTATTATTTTCATATTCTTTTTTTTCACAGACTGGACAGAATTATGATACAAAAATTGAAGCAGTAAGCTCCATCAACTGGATTACAAGAGACTTTGTTACGAACATTGCACTTGATGCAAAAAAAGCTGATATTCAAATGCCGTCCGGTAAAAAAGTAGCCTCAACCTACATAAAGTCTAAACTGCTTCCACTGATTCAGCCGCCGCTTCTGTCGCTTTTTGAGAACTCGGAAAATGACCTTTCGGAAGCAGTAATAAATGAAAATCTCACTCTTGATCAGGTATATCACTTTATAATGGGTGGGCACAAAACACCTGATGTTTTTTCAAAAGACCTGAATTACCTCAACACAACTAACACAATGAATGTAAACGATATAGGTAAATTGCTCATACGCCATAATTACGCCTACACTCCACAGCTGCCGATAGATTCAGTTCCATCCCGTGCTTTCAGCGGAATTATTATTGATGCTCGCGGCGCATATCCGGTTCACGGCGAATATGTAAAAAGCGAAGTTTACGCCTGCTTCTTTCCACAAATCTGGGATGATCAGATGAACATTATCTACGAAAAAAATATTGTTTCTCCCGCAGTCGTATCAGAAACAGGACTAACCGGCTATCATTATTCTGACAATATTTCTGATTATGAAGACCGCGTAGGCTCAGATCCGCTTTATATAAAGGCTTCACAGGTTTACGGCCGTAACCGCACAGACCCTGTTATAAAACGCCGTGATGCACTTAAAATTCTTACCGTACCGGAAAACATCAAACTCCTGCAGGAAGGAAAAGTAGTAATTCTTCTGGACAAGAAAAATCTGATTTATGATATTTCAATTCCGGAAAAAACACCATCCTATTATATTAAGTACAACACTGTAAAACAGTATTTTTATGAGAACAAGATTCCTGGAGTTTCAATTTCTGATACAGCTACAGGCCTTATGTTTGATGTAAACCTGCGTTTCTATCCGGATTCACCGGAACTCCTTCCAGAGGAAAAAAGCCGGATTGAACAGATTGCCGAAAAGCTTAAAGAAATACTTGAAGACGAAGGCTACAGTATTTTAATTGAAGGCCATACTGCCGATGTAGGCAAACCCGTAGGTCAGCTGAATCTCTCAATTGAAAGAACAAAAACTGTAATGTCGGCTCTTGTAAACGAAGGTCTGGACGAAAAGATATTTTCATACAAAGGCTTTGGCGGAACCATGCCAATTGCAGACAATGACACGGAACAGGGCCGCGCCCAGAATCGCCGTGTAAGAATCATTGCCCGCCCGCGCGCAACCTACATTCAGCGTGACTGGAACTAGAAAAAATCAGTGTCATTCCGAACTTGTTTCGGAATCTATAGACCTAGATATAGTGTAGATGCTGAAACAAGTTCAGCATGACAATACTTTTTGGTCATTCCCTTTAAAGAGTCTCCGAGCAGCTGTACTACGAAGGCTCAGCATGACACTAGTTTTTGGACAGCCCTGACAGGATGTTTTATTTCTTAGCTTTCTTGGCTCTTTTTTCCATATACATAAGGGAATCAGCCTCACTCAAAAGCGGAGTGATTTTATAATCCATCTTAGGCGAAGGATACTGTACACTTCCCATACTGATTGAAATTGAAAAGCCCAGTTCGTTTCCACCAGACCAGATTCTGCAATCCTCATCAATATGCTCACGAATTGAATTCAAAGCCTTTTTGGTAAGCCCCGGACATATTATTGCAAACTCGTCGCCACCGATTCTTGCAATAATATCATTAGAACGGAAATTACTTCGCAAAATTATTGATTCCGCAAGGATTGCCTTATCTCCTGCTTCATGCCCGTATTCATCATTTATCTTTTTAAGGCCGTCCATATCACAGTAAATTACAATACCGCTCTGTCCCATTGCCTTTGCAAATTTAAGCGTAGTCTCACCAAAAGAATAAAAACCACGGCGGTTGTACACGCCTGTAAGTTCATCTGTACTGGCAATAAGATCAAGCTCATCTATCTTTTGACGAACACGAGAAGTTTCGCTATGCGCAAGTGAGAAGGAATAAACAGAAGCAATTGTAGAAGAAAGCAATTTGACAAAAAGATCATAAATCAAAGATTCATAATTTCCAGGTCTTATGATTATATAACCGTATTGCAAAGTACTATGATAAATAGCAAAAACCAGCACTCCATCAGAACCAAACTTTATAATTCCTTCCGGCAGCATTTTTTCTTTTGGATTACAAATGAAATCCATTTTATCTACATTAGAATCAAAACCTGACTTATCATCAAATCCGGAAAAAAGATGCGCACTCTTAGGCAGATGAAAGTATTCAAAAGGGGTCGTCATTTCTATCGGCTTTTCATAGAGAACTATTGCACTTGCAGAAATTCCGAAGGAACGCAAATCATCATTGATTCTGGCACGAAGCTGATCATAAGTCATGTCTGACTGCATTTCTGTATAAAATGTGGTAGTTTGATAAAACTCACCTTTTTTTCTGTACCATTCAGTTCCCGAACTTGCATGAAATCGCTTACGGTCTTCTGTCTCAAACTCAAAATTTTTTGCATGAGGGGCAGATTTGTCATAAGGAACCCTGCGTGTAGAAGTCCTCATAACGGGAATTGCCTTCATGACAGAAAGCTTGTCTACAGGTTTACCATTGATTTCGTTTATAAGATTTATTCCTGCAATATAGCCCTGACCTTCAAAATTCTGTTTAATAGTAGAAAGGGTTGGTACACTGTTATCTGAATAATAAAGATTGTCAAAACCGATTACAGCGACATCATTTGGAACTTTCTTACCTATTTCAGCACAAAAATCCATTGCGGCAAAAGCCATTTCATCATTCATACAGATAATTGCATCATAATTAAAGGAACTCATTTCCTTATATGCACTACGAAGATCATCAAGAGCAGGTCCGTAACTTAAAACAGATTTCCAGACCGTTATATTATCTTCTGGAATATCATAAGATTCCAGAATTGCCTTAATATTTTTTATGCGGTTTTTAATTTCTGAAGAATTCCCGCGTACACCAAGAATTGCAAACTTACGGCATCTCTGACGTTTTACAAGTTCAGCAATTACTGCCTCATAAGCTTCATGATTTTCTACAACTACAGAAGTAACCCCGGGTATTTCCATAGAAATATTTGCAACCGGAAGAGGTTTAAAGGATTTTATATATGAAGCAACCTCCGATTTCGTAAGAGAATGCATCATTGTACCGGAAATAAAGATTACTCCGTCAAGATTTTTTGAAGAAATGAATGATGATACAGAAAGATTCTGATAGTCAAAGGCTCCGCTTAAATCCTGAAGTCTTCCCACTGAAAAGACAACAAGCTCCGCAGATTTTTCCTGACAGGCAAGCGAAACACCCCGGATAATTCTATCAGCATATTCTGAGACTACATAGTCTAATACCAGCCCTATTCGCATTTGTTTTACCGTTAGTTTTTTAGTTTTAAATAAATATTTTTAAATAATTCTTTTTACTTTTTGGGCTATTAAATATTTTAATTCAGAAATTTGTGTTTGTCACTAGAAATTTTTATTAACAGAATGTTATAAGTCGGATTGGGTGTCACACGGATAGTTACACGGATTATTTGGTCACACGGATAGTACACGGATAGTACACGGATTGTTTGGTCACACGGATAGCACACGGATAGTTACACGGATTCGATTTTAATATAAAAAAAAGAAAATAACGTAGTAATTTCGAATCCACATAAAACCCAAGTTAAAATCTATGTGAAAATATCCGCGTAACAATCCGCGTAACAATCCGTGTAAAATCCGCGTAACAATCCGTGTGAAAAAATCCGTGTAAAATCCGTGTAAAATCCGTGTAAAATCCGTGTAAAATCCGTGTAAAATCCGTGTAAAATCCGCGTGAAATCCGCGTAACAATCCGCGTGACAAAATCCGCGTGACAAAATCCGTATGGCCTAGTCTTTAATTATTGTCAGGGATTTTGCCTGGTATTTTGGAAGAAACTTCTTTTTTGTTCCAGTTGAAAACTGTACCTCAATTACAAATTCACCCGAGTTCTTATAAGCAGCTACGACAGCACCATCTCCATAATCATCATGAAAAACGTGAGCCCCCTTTTTCCACTTAGAAGAAAGTCCGTCATCTTCATCATCTGCAGTTTCACCTGCAAAGGCCGAAGCATCGCGACCAAAACTTACCGTTCCACCAGACATTCCTCCGGCTTTTACACGCGGAAAACCGAATGGCGCCTGACCTACAACTGTAAAGGCAGACGCAGCCTCCTTAATAAACGGACTCGGGCGCATAAAATCCCAGCGGCCATAAAGACAACGTTTTGCAGCTGAGGTAACGTAAAGCTCATCACGGGCACGGGTAATTCCTACATAAAAGAGTCGGCGTTCTTCTTCCAGCTCTGCTCCGGCTTTTTCCATACGGGGAAACACACCTTCTTCCAGACCGGTAATGACAACCTTGTTATATTCCAGACCTTTAGTATTATGCAGAGTAATAAGTGTTACAGAATCATCACCAGCTGCCTGATTTTCTGCGTCAAGTGTACGATCAAGGTTAATCGCATCAAGGAACTGTAAAAGACCTTCCATTGTGCATTTATATGGAACCGCAGTATTCACAAGCTCCTGCAGGTTCTGAACACGGGTTGTTCCTTCAATTTCATCGCCTGCTTTATGATATTCATCCAATGCCGAATCACGAATAACACGTTCAACAAAATCAGAAAGAGCTTTATTTTCATCAAAACAATTTGCAAGAGTATCAAACAGCTTTATAAAAGATGCAGCTCCATCAGAGGCTTTTTTAGAAAGATTACCCGAAAGCTGCCACTTGCGGAGATTTTCCAGTAAATCAGAATAAACAGGAGCACCTTGTTCATTCTGTAAAAAGGCAGTTTCCATTATCTTATCCTGAGTTTTTTCTCCAATTCCACGGGAAGGCTTATTGATTATTCTGCGAAATGAAATTTCATCCTTATGATTTGCATAAAACGAAATATATGCAAGAGCATCTTTGATTTCTTCACGCTCATAAAATTTTAAAGAGCCAACAACAACATACGGAATCTTTCTGTGAAGAAATTCTTTTTCAAATCCGAGAGACTGCGCATTAGTTCGGTAAAGAATAGCCCAGTCAGAATACTTTGCGCCAGGCTGACTGTTTGGTCCTTCAAGAGACTGTAAAATAAGGTCGGCAGCAAATTTAGCTTCTGCATTCTGATCCGGCAAAAAAGCAAGCACAGGCTTTCCGCCCTCTCCGCGATCAGCAACAAGAGTTTTTTCAAGTCCCGCATGATGGTTTTTCTTTACCACGAGCTCCGCTGCACTCAGAATATTTGCCGTAGAACGGTAATTGCGTTCAAGCTTTATAATTTCTGTACCCGGAAATTTCTGTGGAAAAGTAAGAATATTTTCTACTTCAGCACCACGGAATTTATAAATAGACTGATCATCATCACCTACAACACAAACATAAGTATCACTCCCCTGTTTTACCCCCGAAAGACTCTGTAAAAGTCTATACTGAGCAATGTTCGAGTCCTGATACTCATCTACCATAATTACCTTAAAACGGTTATGTATATAATCTGCAATTTCTTCATAACTCTCAAGAATCTGCACCGGCAGCATAATCAAATCGCCGAAGTCTGCATTACCTGTAGCTCGCAGACGCTTCTGATATTTAGAATATATATCATTTAAATCAAATTCGCTGCCTATAATTCCAAGGTCATCATCTGGAGTAAGACAGTAATCTTTACACAAAGAAATTTGATGAACGGCAGTACGAACTTCTTTTGTCGAAAGCGACGGCTCTGCTTTTTTTATCAGCGTTGCCATATCATCTTCACCATAAACCGTAAAGTTTGGCTCAAGTCCGGCGTGTTCTGCATACTTTCTAAGAAACCATGAACCAAAAGAATGGAAAGTACGTATCTGAGCATCAGAAGCTCGTTCCTCAAGAGCAACTGCACGTTCGAACATTTCGTTTGCGGCCTTTTTTGTAAACGTAACTGAAAGGATACTCCAGGGCTCAATATTTTTTTCGGCTATAAGATATGCAATTTTTGTTGTGATTACCCGTGTTTTACCGGAACCGGCTCCCGCAAGAATAAGAAGCGGCGAACCTTCGTGTATTACTGCAGCGCGCTGCTGTTCATTCAACGAGTCAAGAAAACTATTCTCTGGCATGTTTCTTCTTTTTTTCTTTGTAAAGTTCTTTATCTGCTTCAGTTAAAAGCTGTTTTAATACACTGGATTTCTGTAAATCAACTGCACCAAGACTAATGGAAAGAGTAAATGGAAGCTGATTTTCTATAGAAACCTTTCTGCTTAACATATCAATTTTAAGACGAGTATTTTCGACATAGTTCATCTTCATTCCAAGTGCAACAATACCAAACTCGTCTCCGCTAAGACGGCCGACAACATCTGAAGAACGGAAAATGTCTTTAAGAACGCGGGCCTGAAGCATAATTGCCTTATCACCCATGTCATGTCCCCAGGTATCATTAATTTTTTTAAGACCATCCATATCTGCAAAAAATACAACACCAGAAGTATCAGTTTCCTGCAGAACATCAAGAGCCGCCTGACCGCGTTCTATAAAACCACGGCGATTGAGAATACCTGTTAATTCATCCATGCGTGACTGAAGGGCTAAATCAGTGTTCTCACGCTCAAGATTTCTACCTTCCTGAATCTTACTTGTGTACTCATAAGCCTGAGCGATTGCGTTCATTACGATTTTAAGATAAACGTTATAATCTGCAAATTTATTTTCGTTGATACGGCAGAGCATGTAGCCGTAATTATTTTCACCCATAAAAATCGGATTCAAAATAAAAATGCCGTGAATATCTTCCATAGCGCGGGCCGCAAAAATCTTTTCATGAGGATTAGTTGTAACACCCGGCCTGAAGAATTCAATATTTGCAAGCCCAGAATAGAACATGTGCAAGTCTACATTTTCTGGAAGAACAAATTCCTGTTCAGAATCAATAATCTGTACATCCTTAAAAAAGTGAATGGCAATACCGCTCATTGCACATTGCTGCACAATATATCGGAGACTAAAAAACATCTGCTTTAGTGTATTAAAACCACGGATTGTATCTAGCAGTGTAACCACCGTATTTTTTTCACTTAGGGCATTTACAAACTGCATCACACCATTATTTTTCTCACAGACATCAGAACAGATTTCTCCATCAACACTTCTATAAGAAGGAAGAGAATGATCTATACTTATACAGCCACAGGACTGGCGGAATTTTGGAATAAGCGGATTAAGCAGTTCCTTTTTCATTTTTTCGCCATCAAGCAAACGGTCGGCGATTTCTGCCGCCTCATAGCCCTGACTATAAATATCCTGATTAATGGTCGAAAGCTTTGGTGACATCATAGTGGCAACTATGGCATCATCAAAGCCTATAACTTTTACGTCTTGCGGAACTTTGACTCCAATTTCATCTAAAGCACGAATACATCCCGCAGCCATCATGTCATTTGCACAGACAATTGCATCAAAAGGAATTTCAGACTTTGACTTGAATCTTTCTTTTATAATGTCATGCGCTTTAAAATCTGTAAAAGCGCCGTCATAAACCATTTCAGGATAAAAATCCAGATGGCAGGAATCCAAAGCAGCAGTAAAGGCATCATATCGTTCAAGTGCTTCTTTTGATTTAGTTTCGTTTGCAGAAAAGAATGCTATTTTTTTGCAATCATGTTCTTTTTTAAGATGATTTACAATATCCTTAAAGCTTCTGCGGCAATCTGCCTTTATGACATAACTGTTTCTTGAATTTAATTCCAAAGCAATAGAAACAACAGGACGCGGCTCAAAAGCCTGAAGAAGCTCACGGAGTTTATCTTCGTTCATTTGAGAAGCATAAAGACCGCTTACACAGATTACTGCATCAACTTCTTTTGATTTTGCATACTCAAAGCCAGTACAATACTGATAGTCAAAGGCTCCCTGATTTACACCAGGAATTCTAGTCTGAATAATGACAACCTTAACTTCTTTGTCACGAAAATAATCTGATATTCCATTTAAAACATCAAGACTATATTCAATATTAAATGTTGGAATTAAAACTGCAATAACCTTCATTCTTCAGTCCGATTTAGATAACTTTAAATATTATACACTAAAAAATGAATTTACGCTCGCTTTTTTTGCTAGTTTTTCTATAATTTTTTATAAAGCGGGAATCAAGGTCTACACCGGTACTGGCAAGAACTTTTACTGTAACAACCGCACCAGGAACAATAGCAGAAACAGCAGTCACATCATCGAGGTCATAGCGAATAACAACAGAACCATCTACTTCTGGAGCCTGAAACCAGGCGCGGCCGATTGCAAGACCTTCGTTATTTGCAGAATTGTCGGTTATGGCATGCCCAGAATTCTCAGCTGCCGCCTGGCTGACAGGCTGTTCTGTTGTAACAACTTCCTCAATTAAAACATTCAGCTCTTTTCCTACATTGCGGGAAAGACGTTCTGCCGTTATTGCACTCTGAAGCTCTTCCAGGCGCTCTGCGCGGGCGCGGGCAGTACGGGCAGGTACGCGGTTTTTCATTTTATAAGCCGGTGTATCTTCTTCACGGCTGTAAGGGAAGCAGCCTGACCAGTCCGGTGAAATTTTCTGAAGAAACTGCGCCGTATTTTCAGTAGCTTCATCTGTTTCGCCAGGGAAGCCGGTCAGGAAGGTTGTACGCAGTACGGCAGAAGGAAGGGAACTTCGGATTTTTTTTACAAGGGCAGTATATTTTTTGAATGAGCCTGTGCGGTTCATAGCTTTGATTATAGCATCGTCACCGCTCTGGAATGGAATATCAAAATATGGCAGAAGTCTTCCCTCGCCTGCCTTAATTGCCTCTATAATATCATCTGTAAAATGATCTGGATGAATGTAAAGCGGACGTACAACAAAATCTCCTTTAAGAGCTGTAATTTTTGTAAGAAGCTCCGCAAGCGATGTTTTTGTATCGGAGCCGTAAGCCGCGAGATCCTGACCTATAAGGTTGATTTCGTAAACTCCGTCTTTTACGAGGCGGCGGATTTCTGTGAGGATTTCTGACTCGCGGCGACTGCGGAGTTCTCCACGAATAAGCGGAATGGCGCAGAAGGAACAGTGATTTGAACAGCCCTCGGTGATTTTGACAAAAGCACTGCCCGGAAAGTTGAACAAAACAGGGCGCGCCCCACCACATACACCTTTCTGCGCAAAAGTCTCTGCGCCGCGCTGCTTTTTGATACCGTCCATAAAGTCTGCAATTTTAGAAAGGTCTCCGTTTCCAAACACACCGTCTAGTTCAGGCATCTGTTCAATAAGCGTATCAGCATAACGCTCAGCAAGACAGCCGGTAAGAACAAGTTTTGCTTTAGGATAGGCCTTTTTTATATCGTAAACAGCATCAATTGATTCCTTTTTAGCGGACTGAATAAATCCGCAGGAATTAATGAGAATAAAATCTGCTTCATCGGCATTGAGGGTGAATTCGTAGCCGCGTTCCATCAAAAAGCCCGCAATGAGCTCACCATCTGTCTGATTTTTAGCACAACCGTGCTGATCGATAAAAAATTTCATAAGAAGCCTTTAAGTTCACTGTCATTCCGAACTTATTTTGCAATATATTACAAAAGATGCTGAAACAAGTTCAGCATGACGGCACAATTCTAATCAAGTTCGAGGACGACGAGCTTATATTTTCCGTCTGTATCCTTTATCCACTTGATATCTTCTACAAATACCTGTCCTGCAGAACCGATATCAAGATCAAATGACTTGGAATCTGCAATAATCGTAATTTTTACAGTATTGAAGTTCGACATCCATAGGCGAATACCGTTACGTGGTGTTGCAGTAAAGAGATCACCGCGCGCGAAATAAGACTCAACCGACTGCGAATTATCCACGCGGTCGCGGAACAAACAAGGACCGCGGAAGCTTGCATTAACTGTAAACGGATAAGCACGGTTATCTTCATGAATCACCTTATACGGATGCGCAGACTTAACCTCAGAAGCAAATGGAATTTCATCTGCTGCAACAACAGTAGAAGGCTCAACAGCAACGCCATGTCTCAAAAGAATACTAACTTCTGCACCACGACTCTCGTCTGTAGAAGAAATGTCAGAAACGTAGACAATCATGTCAGAAGCATTATCGCCGTTAATATCAAGTTCAGATTCTTCTGCAAGCTCAATATAATAAACTCCGGATGGAGTATCAATTCCAAATGCAGAAAGAGTATCGTGTACAGTAAGAATGATTTTTCCATCATTTTCTGTAGGAATAAAAAGCTGATCACCCTTATAAACACGCTGTGAAAACTTTTTATCAGAAAGCTCATACTGATGGCTTTTCATATTACCGGAAACGATAACGCCGTCTTCTGTTTTATTCTTCTTTTTTACATTGATAAGAATTAAAACCGTAACTACCACTGCAATCAGAACGGCAATAGGCACAACTATAAGCGGAACATATTTAGTCGGTCTATGAGGTTCATAAAGTCCCTGTGGAAGAGGAGCCTCCTGAATCTGTTTATTGCGATAGAGTTTTAAAAGAAATTCAGAATCAAGTTCCAGATAATCTGCATAATTCTTGAGAAAGCCAGTCATATAAGCTTCACCAGGAAATACCGCATTATCCTCTTCTTCAAGTCCCTGAAGATAGCGTTTTTCTATAGAAATTTCGCGGCTTGCACGATCGAGGTCAATTTCCTTAGCTTCACGAGTTGTTTTTAAAAGTTCTCCATAACTTTCCATAATACTCTACTCCGTAAACAGGAAGTTGTTGTAATTATTTGCCGATGAAGGTGCATCGTAAACAAAACGCTGCTCAGAAATATTCTGATTAAGATTATAATCAAAGAAATTGAATATGAATTCTTCTCCCTTAGGAGTTACAGCCTCAATTCGGCGGATAAGCTTTGTATCATTATTGATAGCAAGCTTGATATATCTGAAAGCTTCGGAAGCACTTTTTCTTGTCAGAATCAGTTTTACTACCATTTCATCAGAACCTTCTTCAAGAGGCTCCGGATTCTGGCCTGTTTCGTAAGCAACTGTATAATAGCGCGACATAAGAGAGAGCCCCTGCGGAGTTGTAAGGCTTGTGGCAGAATTTGTTCCGTCTGGAGAAACCTGCTGCTGAAGCACAGCCTCTGCAGGCTCTTTAATATAAATTGTAAGAATATCGCCGTTAAAGCAGATTACCTGATCAGGAGGATTTGTATAGTCCATTCTAAGGAGATTAGGAGTCTTAAAAGAAAGCTTTCCTGCAGATTCTGTTTTTTCAATTTTGATTTCGAAATCTACTTCGTAATCCTTGATTGTGCCGTAATACTCTGAAATAGTCTTAAAATAAGCACTGGCAGTTGTAATGTTCTGCGCAAACGCTGCTGCGAAAATAAAAAGTGCACAGAATGAAAGAATTATCTTTTTCATATCTGAATATTATAACGTGAAAATGGAATAGTGTCTATTTATATAGAAAAACGGATATGTATAAAAATCTAATGTGCTTCCGCTGCGATAACACCCAATCTGCGGCCGCCAGGAAGTGGAACATAGACTCGCTTCGCTCGCTCCTGGCGATGCAGATTGGGTATTCTCTCCGCTCGCGCACATCAGATTTTTATGAATTATCAGATTTCTTAGTACGTGGTTTACGAGGTTTCTTTTCAGATTCAGAAGAATCAGATTCTTTCTTTCCGGCACTTTCTGTGAGCGCTTTACAGTGAGCTTCGCCTTTTACAATTTCATAGAACTCTTTGCCATCCATAGTTTCAATTTCAACCAGACGGTTAGCAATATAATCCAGAAGCTCTTTATGCTGCGACAGAAGCTTAACCACATATTTATAGCGCTCGTCCATGATGCGGGCAATTTCTTCATCTATATAGTTCTGAGACTGTTCCGAGAACTCGCGGATAAGGTTTGCATCACCGCCACGGCTGCCGAGTACACCCTTACCAAGGGTCATATTCTTGAACTTGTCTGACATACCAAAGTCGGTAATCATGCGCTTTACAATATCAGTTGCACGGGCAATGTCGTTTGAAGCGCCGGTAGAAATGTCACCGAGAATTACCTGTTCTGCGGCACGGCCTCCAAGAAGGCTGTCTACCTCGTCTATCATATCCTTACGGGTCTGAATAAATTTTTCTTCGCCCTCTTCGCGATACTGTGTAAAACCGCCAACTCCGTGGCTGCGTGGAACTACAGTAATTTTGTTTACAGGCTCGTGGTCCGGATTAAAGGCTGCAACAAGGGCATGTCCTGTTTCGTGAACAGAAACAAGACGCATCTGTTTTTTATTGTCCTTGCGGCTCTTCTTTTTAAGACCAATGCTTACCTTATCAATTGCATCATTAAAGTCTTCCATTGTAACTTTTTTGCGCCCGTTACGAACTGCAAGAAGAGCGGCTTCGTTTACAACATTTGCAAGGTCAGCACCGGCAAAGCCTGTAGTTCCGTGTGAAATTGATTCAAAATCAACATCTTTATCGAGTTTTACGTTTTTTGCATGAATGCGGAGAATTTCTTCACGACCCTTTACATCTGGTTTTTCAACAGGAACCTGGCGGTCAAAACGACCAGGACGCAGAATTGCAGGGTCAAGAACATCTACGCGGTTGGTTGCGGCAAGCACAATCAAGCCTTTTTCGTTATCAAAACCATCCATTTCAACGAGGAGCTGGTTGAGAGTCTGTTCACGCTCGTCATTACTGCTGAATCCATTTGCACGACTTTTAGCAAGCGCATCAATTTCATCAATAAAAATAATACAAGGGGCTTTTTCGCGCGCCTGCTTAAAGAGGTCTCGCACACGGCTGGCACCAACACCAACAAACATTTCTACAAAGTCCGAACCAGAAATACTGAAGAAAGGAACTCCGGCCTCTCCTGCAACTGCACGAGCAAGCAAAGTTTTACCGGTTCCAGGATCACCTACAAGCAGAACTCCCTTAGGAATTTTACCACCTATATCTGTATACTTTTTTGGAGACTTAAGAAAATCAACTACTTCTACAAGTTCTTCCTTAGCCTCATCAACACCTGCAACATCAGTAAAACGGGTTTTGATTTTTCCCTCTTCTACTACCTTGGCGCGGGAATTTCCTACGCTGAAAATACTTCCGATTCCTCCACCAGAACCGCCGCCCATTTTTCTGAACAGAAAGAAGTACATAAGAAATATCAGGCCAAACGGCACAATAAGATTCAAAAGCAGCTGAAGAAACCAGTTATTCTGTTTTGCAGCAAATTTATAGTGAATATTGTTTGCTTCAAGGAAATCAAGAAAACTCTGCGTAAGCACTGCAGAGGTCTTATACTGCGCCACCGACTTTGCAGATGGAACATTAAAGAGTTTGAGCCCTTTTCCACCGCTTATGTCAGTTTCCATCACCGTACCGTAACCAATAAAATAACTGTCGCTTATAATTACAGATTTTATTTCACCGCGTTCGATTTTTGCCTTAAAATCGGAATAATCAATCAAATCATCTGATTTTGGAAAAAGGAAGAATTCTGCCATTGCAACCGCAAAAAGAGTTAGAAGCAGAATCGGCCAGAAAGGCATTTTCCTTTTGCCGTTATTCTTATTCTTTTTATCCTTATCGTCGTTATTACCTGGTCCTGCAAACTTAAAGAACTTATATGGATCGTTCTCGTCGTTCTGTGGTTTGTTCTCGTCGTTCTGATTTTCTGCCATCTGTGTTTCCTGAGTTGTTCGATAGATAGCCATCACGGCTATACATTAAATATAGTAAAGATATTGGATTTTTTCTACTAAAATCGTATAGATTAAAAAAAATGAAAAAAAATAGTAAAGTTATTTTTCCAGAATCCGAAAATCAGAAAAGAATACCCGCATTTTTTGCGGAATTCGAAAATTCAAGGAGGAAACCTATGGGTTACCAGAACGCTTATGCTGCATATCAAAAAACGAATGTAAATACTGCAAGTCAGGGAAGACTGGTTGTATTGCTTTATGAAGGAGCTGTAAAGCATCTTAAGGCTGCTATTAATTTGTTTGATGAAAATGACAGATTAAAGGCTGGAGATATTGAACAGTTTGGTATTCATCTGCAAAAAACACAGGCTATTATTACTGAACTTCAGGTTTCGCTCGATATGGAAAAAGGCGGCGACATTGCCAGAAACCTAATGTCTTTGTATGTGTTTTTCAATGAAGAATTGATGGACGCAACTATCAGCCATAGTAAACAGAAGATTGAATTTGTACTTAAAATGACTGATGAGCTTGCAGGCTCGTGGAGAGTCATTGCAAACAGTACGGCAAACGCACCGGCTGCAAAGGTGCAGAATGTTTTGAATATACAGGGGTAGAAGATTTCCCGGTCAATCTGGGGAATGACAAGGGTGTCATTGTTGCAACTTGACCCGACAATCTATTTGGGAGGAAAGATTATGGCAGAAATTACACAGGAAGAATTGAATGAAAGAGTAGCAATTTTACGCCGCTTCAGAAGTCTTTTGGAAGAACAGCGCGGAAAATTCCGTGAATATCTTAACGTTCTTGAAAAGCAGCAGGATTCTATTACTACTGAAAATCCGGAAAGCCTGCTTGCACACACAGAACTTGAACAGCAGGTTGTAAAGAGCATTGCAAATCTCCAGAAAGTGATTGTGCCTATGTCTAAAATGTACCGCTCTGGCAATGGCGCCGCACCTGCCGGTATGGAAGATGCTGAAATTGCAAAGATTCAGAATGACCTTTCTGATTTGCAGAACAGAGTTCTTAAACAGAATGCCATTAACCGTGATTTACTGCGAGTTCATATTGAACAGCTTAAGGCTCAGATTTCGGGCTTTAAAAATCCATATAAAAACAACCGCAGCGTTTATGCAAATGCACAGACACAGTCAGTCGCTACAATGGTAAGAATAGAAGTATAAAAGAACACGGCCTACAAAAGAAAAAAAGGTATGCACTACACTCTGTAGTATGCTGCAGCCGTGTAGGGCATACCTTTTTTCTTTTGGAAGTTTTTTTATTTATTGCTCTAATGCTTTATTGTAGCGACTGACTTCTGCCAGAATATCTTCCATTGTTATTCCGTTCTTGCCTCTGCTCAGGCGGAACGGATTATTTTTTATCATCTCGCGCATAACATCTTTTGTAAACGGATAAAGCTTTGCAAACTCTTCATCTGACAAATCACCGATTACAGCCTTACATTCCTTTTCATACTCAGGCATAATCATTTCTGCCATTTCGCGGAAACGGAGCATGTCGCCGATTGTTGACTGCGGAGTTATTGTAAATGCCTTTTTAATAGAAGAAGTTACATCTACCTCTGTTGTAAGACGAATGTCGCGGCTTGAAGCACCTGCCTTGATTTCGTAGGTTCCAGACGGAGCATACCATTCATTGATGTCTGTATTCCAGAAGGCAAAGGAACGTTTATCGAGCTTAAAGGTAACAGTCTTTGCTTCTCCCGGTTTGAGGGAAACTTTTTCAAAGCCTTTAAGCTCTTTTTCCGGACGAACTTCTACCCCGGTTTTATCACTTACATAAAGCTGAACAATTTCTTTTCCTTCAACCGCGCCGGTATTTTTTACAGTAACACTTACCTCTACCCCGTCAGTATCCTTAAAAGACTTACTGCTTACACGAAGGTCTGAATATTCAAAGCTTGTGTAACTGAGTCCGTGACCGAACGGGAACAAAACAGGCATTTTGCGGGCATCATACCAGCGGTAACCTACAAACACTCCTTCTGCATAAACGCATTTACGGCCGTTTCCAGGATAGTACATATAGCACGGTGTATCTTCAAGACGGAGCGGGAAGGTTTCTGCAAGCTTTCCGCATGGATTTGCTTTTCCAAAAAGAAGATTTATCTGAGCGGTTCCAACATTTTCACCGCCAAGATAACATTCCAGAACAGCGGCAACCTTGTTAATCCATGGCATTGAAACCGGAGCTCCGTTGTGAAGTACAACTACTGTCCGCGGATTAACTTCAGAAACCTTTTCAATAAAATCATTCTGTTCTGCAGGCATATCGAGGCTCTTGCGGTCTTCGCCTTCTGATTCATAACTTTCCGGAAGGCCTGCAAAAACGACTACAGTACCGGCAGTGCGGGCTTTTTCGAGAGCTTCCTCTGAAAAATCCTTTACATAATCAACTTTGATACCGGCTTCGCGGGCTGCGGCAACTGCGCCGGTAATTTTATAGCATTTGATTTTTGAACTGCCACCGCCGTTACAGCGGGGATTTTCTGCAAACTCACCTACAAAAAGAACATTTTCTGTATCAGTCTTGATTGGAAGAGCCGTAGAACCGTCTTTCAGCTTGTCGTTTTTTAAAAGAACGCAGGATTCCTGAGCAAGAAGTCCAGACTGCTCGTGATCTTTTTCCATATCATAAACGCCGCTCTGCTTGTGCTCTGTGTAGTTTAAAACCATTTCGAGTACGTGAGAAACAGCTTCGTCGAGTTCTTCCATGCTAAGTGTACCGGCTTTTACAGCCTGAACTATGTCGTTATCGGTATGGCCGCCAGAATAAGGCATTTCAAGGCTCAAATCAGCCTTAATTCCCTTAACACGGTCAAAAACAGCGCCCCAGTCAGAAACTACCATTCCTTTATAGCCCCATTCATCACGCAGAACATCCTTCAAAAGCCATTTGTTCTGGCTCGAAAGCTCACCGTTTATTGCGTTATATGAGCACATAATTGTTGTTGGAGCAGCCTTTTTTACACAGGTTTCAAAACCGGTAAGATAGATTTCGCGCAGGGTACGCTCATCTACTTCTTCACTTATTGAAAATCGGTTTGTTTCCTGATTGTTTGCGGCAAAGTGCTTTACCGAGGTACCTACGTTCTTTGACTGAACTCCTTTTATATAGGCCGCGCCGAGTTCTCCCGAAACATACGGATCTTCACTAAGGTATTCAAAGTTTCTTCCGCACAGCGGCGAACGCTTAATATTTATAGCAGGGCCGAGAACAGTTGAAACATTATAGTTATTTGCTTCTTCACCTAAGATTTCACCGAGGCGGCGGAGAAGGTCGCGGTCAAAGCTCGTAGCAGTTGCGCAGCCTGATGGAAAGCTTACCGCAGAACGGGAATCATTTTCGTTTACGCCGTTTTCCACCTGAGTACGCAGACCGCTTGGGCCGTCGCTCACCATTACAGACGGAATGCCGAGGCGCTCTACAGGCTTTGTGCGCCAGAAATCCTTGCCGGAACAAAGACCAGCCTTTTCTTCGAGTGTGAGTTTTGATAATAAATCTTTAATCTTGTTATTCATTGAAAATCCTTGTAACTACAGTATTTATTGTCAAATCTTACCACGAGAATCGCGAGCAATCTAGTACAAAAATGTGGCAGAAATGTAATATTTGATATATTATATAGTAAAGAAGGCATTTATAAATGTTTGCGGAGCTCGGTCATTCATTAATTCAAAAAGTCAGAGACTTTCTATATATGGTCGGTTATCTTGGAAAGCTGATAACTGCGTCCTTCTTTTTTGCCAAGCGCGGAAAAACTGCGCGTAAAATCCTTACAATGCAGCTTCTGTTCACCTATGTTGAAGCTCTCCCAATCTGCTGTTTTCTGGCAGCGGGAATCGGTTCTTCTGTCGTTATGATTGGAAATACTTTTCTTACCTCTCTTGGACAGGACAGGCTTAAATACGACCTTCTGGTTCTTCTCATAATGCGGGAACTTGGCCCTATTCTCATTGCGTTCATTGTTACTGCGCGTTCAGCCACTGCCATTGCTACCGAAATAAGTACAATGGTTGTAAGACACGAAATTGAAGCATATATTTCTGTAGGAATTGACCCCATCAGTCATATTGCAGCCCCCCGCTTTCTTGGAGTTACCTTTTCGCTGTTTTTTCTGAATATTTACTTTTCATTATTCGGCTTACTTTGTCCTGCAGTTCTGATTCAGTTTGTTTCTACAACAAGTATATCTGACTATATACGAAATGTTTTTCTTGCCCTTGATTTAAAAATAATTCTGATTTCGATTTTAAAAAGCATTGTTTTTGGAATGATAATTTCCGGATCTGCAACGCTATATGGTTTTAGTGCAGGCCGTGCTTCTACCGAAATTCCTATGGCTGGCCTAAGAGCAGTAAGCAAGGCTTTTTTCTACATTATTATAGCTGACGTTTTTATTACAGTTCTGTCGTATGCGCTCTAAGGAAGGATAATTTATGGCAATCTTAAAAATGAAAAATGTCAGCTACGAAGATAACAATCTGAAAATTATTGACGATGTTTCTCATTACATAGAACCCGGTACAGTCACAGCCTTTTTAGGAAAACCGGGCAGCGGAAAATCTACAGCCCTTAAACTGCTTGCGGGGCTTTTTCCTCCAACTTCGGGAAGCGTAAGTTTTGAAGATATCGACATTCATTCCATGAATCAAAAACAGATTCTGAGTTTTAGAAAGCGCGCTTCGTTTATGTTTCAGGACTCGGCGCTCTGGGCAAATCAGGACATCTATCACAATCTTGAGCTTCCGCTTCAGCTTCATTTTCCAAAGCTTGGGGTAAAGGAGCGCAAGGAAAGAATAAAAAAAATTACTGAACTTGTAGATTACAACAAACCTCTTATTATCAGGCCGGCTGCTCTTTCTATTGGTGAACAGAAAAAAATCAGTTTTGCCAGAGCGCTTATCTGTGAACCGGACATTCTTTTTCTGGACGAACCAAGCGAATCAATTGATGATAAAACAGAAGATCTTTTTATTTCTATCCTCAAAAATCTTATTGCAGAAAATAAAACAATTATTTATGTAAGTCATGATAACTATTTTATCAATTCATTTCTTTGTGATAAAATATATTTTGAAGACGGTAAGATTAAAGAAAAAATCCTTCTGGATGATATTAATCAGATGGATGATTATTACGAAGGTGATTTATGAAATTTAAAATAAAGTATGCTGATCAGATAGTGGGAATACTAAGTCTTATCGCCATCATTGCATTAATCTTTATCATCTTCTTAATTGGTTCTACACAAAAATGGCTTGTACCAAAACATAATTATTATACTGTCATATCATCAGCTGCAAACATCAGTGTAGGAAAAGCTATCACCTACAAAGGTTTTGAAATAGGCAAAATAAAAAGCTTTTCTCTGGACGAGTCAGATAAGGTTGTCGTAAATTTTTATATTATAGATGATTACAGAAACAAGGTTGTAAAAGATTCTATAATTGAAATTCTTTCAAGCCCTCTCGGTTCATCTGTTATATTTTTTCCTGGAAACAGAACAGACTTAATTCCAGATAATTCTTTTATTCCTGAACGCTCCAGTGAAGAAGCAAAAAGCTTAATTCAGGCTAAGAGAGTCAGCATTGTTGAGCAGACAGATTCCATCAACACAATTCTTGCGATGGCAACAACTCTTATCAGCGATATTGATACACTGGTAAAACAGATAAATATTGCGCTTGAAGGAAATGATGAAACACCTCTCACAACTACCCTTTTACAGCTTAATGCAATTCTTACAAACCTGAATGATATTACTGCAAATCCGCAGGGACTTGTTCCAAAACTTCTGGAAGACGAAAACTCTCAAGGATCAATTGCAGATATTCTTGTACAGCTCGATTTGACAGCAACGGAAATTTCAAAAATTGCCTCTTCTGCAGAAAGCAACATGCCTGGTATAACTATTCTGATTTCCCAGATGCAGACTCTCTTAAAACAGATGCAGGATGTAATGGAAGGTCTTAAAAATAATCCACTCTTAAAAAATGGAATTTCTGAAAAACCTGAAAAAGAAAATGCCGCACCAAAGCTTAGGGAGGATAATTTCTGATGAAAAAGTCTCTGGTTCTGTCTGCTATTTTTTTTCTGCTTCTGATTACAGCCTGTTCTTCCGGCCCAAAAAGACAAATGGTTATAACAGGAATAAGTAATTCATGCAAAGACTCGCTTGAAACTGCAAACGCCTGCATTCTTAACGGCAATTATGCGCAGGCAGAAAAAATTCTAAGTGTAGCCCGAACGCAGGCTGTTTCCATAGACAACTATGACTTACTGCTTTCAGTTTCACTTGCACATGTAAGTCTTTATCTTTCTTACAATCCTCCGGAAATTGAAAAAGCAAAACTGTATCTAGAACAGTCGCACGAGCTTATAGAAAATACAAAAAATGAAAATGAAAGCGAGCTGTTATGCGCAATGGCAGAAGCAAGAATTCTGATTGCACAAAATGACGTTCAGAACAATTTTAAAAGAATCACCGATAAGATTGATGATGCAAAAAAGATTTTTAAAAACCAACCTTATAATCATGCGCAGTGCGACAGTATTCTCGGAGACCTTTACAGACTTAGCGGCAGATACAAGGAAGCTGATAAAATCTACAATGAGGCTGCTAAGCTTTTTACCGACAGCATGTATCTTTCGGAAATAGGAATTACATGGTATAAGATTGCTCAAAATCATTCTCAGTCGGGAAATAAAAAAGAAGCCCTCAAGGCATTGAACATAGCAATCTATTATGACCGCTGCGCTGAAAACTCCATGGGGCTTGGAGCTGACTATTATATTAAAGCAGTAATTCTGCTGAAAGCAGATTCTTCAGAACAGGATAAAATTGAAGCGAAAAAAGCACTACGCCATTCAGCAGAAATTTACAATGCGGCAAATATGGCAGAGCTTGCAAATAAAAGTCTTGAGCTTTTGAAAACATTAGAATAAGGAGAAACTGGATTGATTCTGTCATTACGGGGAATGGATTGCTTCGCTCCGCTCGCAATGACGGGGACTTGCCATAATCACGGGGACTTGCCGTAATCACAGGTACTTGTCATAAGGACGAGGACTTACTGTAATGGCGGGGCTTGTCGCAAAGCCGAGAGCGTTGTCATTGCGAGGAACGAAGTGAGGCGGTGTGCACTGTCATTGCGAGGAACGAAGTGACGCGGCAATCTACAATCTGTACTAAATATGAATATTCTTTCTATAAATAATCTTGCAAAAATCGGGCGCGAAAAGCCTCTTTTTACCGGTGTAACCTTCGGAATTCAGGAGGGCGAAAAGGCAGCCCTGATTGGCCGTAACGGAACCGGAAAGTCTACTCTGCTTGCAACAATTGCGGGAGTTCTCCAGCCAGATGAGGGCACGGTCGTAATAAATAAGGAAGCTGGAGTTTCCTATCTTCCGCAGACTCCGGCTTTTTTACCAGATGATACAATCCGTGAGCATATTTTTAAGAATAATTCTCCAAAGCTCGCCGTTATCCGCGAATACGAAGAAATCTGCGAAGAGATGCAAAAGAGTTCTGCTGTAGTTTCAACAGGCTCAGCCACTGAAATTTCTTCAGGTCTTCAGCACCGCTATGACGACATTATGCACAAGATGGATGTTTCAGACCTCTGGAATTATGAAGCGCAGATAAGTTCAATTTTAAGCACTCTTGGAATTACAGATATGACTCGCCGAATGGGAACTCTCAGCGGCGGCATGTGCAAAAAAGTTGCGCTCGCCCAGGTGCTTGTTGAAGACACAAAACTTCTGCTTTTGGACGAGCCTACAAACCATCTGGATATTACGACAATTTACTGGCTGCAAAATTATCTTCATGATACAAAACGTTCTGTTCTCATGGTAACTCATGACCGCTGGTTTCTGGATGCGGTTTGCACGAATATTTACGAGCTTGCGCGTAACCGCTTAAAGCTTTATGAAGGTAACTACAGCCAGTATCTTGAAAAAAAAGAAACCGAAGCTGAAATTGAAGCAAACACCGAGCGCCGCATTGAATCTGTTCTGCGTTTCGAACGGGAATGGCTTTTGCGAGGTCCGTGTGCCCGCGGCACAAAAATCAAGGCGCGTATTCAGCGTGACGAGCAGCTTATAAACCGCGAAAAGTTTAAGAGCGACAAGGGCTTTACTTTTGAGGTAAAAGGCAAAAGACTCGGCGGAAAGGTTCTTGAACTGCATAATATTTCAAAAAATTATCCGAAAGGGTATGTTAGTGAGCAGGGAGGTGGGGAAAGCCTTCCCCTCGCTTCAGCCGCTCTCGCGTCTTCCGCTACCCCTTCTCCTAGGGGCGCAGCCCCTAAGACCCCGGAATATGTTCCGGTAATTAATAACTTCTCATACGTCTTCACCAAGGGCCAGAAAATCGGAATCTTTGGCGATAACGGTTCGGGTAAATCAACCTTCCTCAACATAATCACCGGCCACCTCTCTCCAGACAGCGGAAGTGTAGTCGTCGGAGTAAACACGAAGTTCGGCTATTACACACAGACCCCTGAGTTTGCCGACACTAACTTAACGGTTCTTGAATATATAAAAGAAACCGCAGAACACATGACTCTAAACGACGGCAAAAAAGAAGTAAGTGCCTCGCGCTTTCTGGAAGAGTTCGGTTTTGAAGGAAAGATTCAGCATAGTCCTGTAAGCACTCTCAGCGGCGGTGAAAGAAAACGTCTTTATCTTGTGCGGCTTTTGTTAGAAAATCCTAACTTTCTTGTATTAGACGAGCCTACCAACGACTTTGATATTTTTACAATGAATATTCTGGAACAGTTTCTGGAGAATTACGAGGGCTGTCTTTTGCTTGTAAGTCATGACCGCTACTTTATGGATAAAACCGTAGACAGTCTTTTTATTATGGAAGATAACGGCGACATAAGCGGCTTTGTCGGAAAATGCTCAGAGTATATAGAGTATCGCGACGAATTAAAAAAATCTCAACAGGGGGATTTTAAGGGGGAGAAGTCCCCCTTAGGAGAGGGGGTAGCGGAC
Organism: uncultured Treponema sp.; assembly: GCA_947166355.1. Classification (GTDB taxonomy): domain Bacteria; phylum Spirochaetota; class Spirochaetia; order Treponematales; family Treponemataceae; genus Treponema_D. The sequence goes on along the minus strand of CAMVDX010000002.1, from coordinate 252,309 downwards.
AAGACCGGAGCGAGCGGCAGCGAGCGAGGACTTGGGAGCGAGGGGGAGAATTCCCCCACCCTGGCGAATAATCAGAATCCTCAGAAGAAAAAGCTTTCTTTCAAAGAGCAGAAGGAATTTCAAGAATTGAACGAAGAGATTCCCGCCCTTGAAGCCGAACAAAAAACACTGGAAGAAAAAATGGCTTCATCGGATTTTGAAGAGGTTCGAAAGGCCGGTGAACGTTACAAGGAAATTGAAGCGATGCTGGAAGAAAAATATCCGCGTTGGGAAGAGCTTGCTGAACGGGCCTGAATTTTATAACAGATTTTTATGTAACATTTTTTTGCATTTAGAGTGTTAAATAAATATACTTGAAAATCTAAGGAAATATTAAAATGAAGAGAACACTTATCAAAAAAAGCTTTATGGCACTTTTAATTCTTGGAGTAACAGCCTTTACTCTTACTTCACAGGAAACAGACGACAGTGCTTTAGACCAGACCTTAAATGCAGATGAAACAACGGTCGAAGATTCAACGGCAGCCCAAGCTCCGGCTAAGGAATTTACGTTCAATGTAATTCCTGTTATTGGCTTTGACATGCTTCAGCTGGAAAAAGAGAGTTTTGTTCTAACTCCATCGGGAACACTTCAGTTTATGCGAAGAAAGGATGCATCGAGCACTTCCCGCCAGCCAGACGTAATTGCGGCCGGCGCTTCTTATTCTCAGAGTATTTTTACAAAAAAGATTGAAGGTTATGATGAAAGACAGTTTCATTCTATGAGCGTTTTTGCTCAGGTAGCTGCCGGAAAAAATAACTTTATGCTGCAGCTTGCTTTATCGGGAGCAAAACCGTTTGATTCCTACAAAAATTTTAACGGAGTTTTGATGTATGGTCGTCAGCTGATAAAGACTGATTCTATTACATTTACTGCTGGCGGTGGAATTATTGCGGCCGACCTGGGACTTAAAATTGGAAGCTTTAAACCTTTTGTTATTCCTTTACCTTTGCTTCAGTTTGCTTATAACAGTGAATATTTTAATGCAAGCCTTGACTGGATTGGTCTGCCATCTGTCAGCCTTACACTGCTGCCTCATAAAATGTTCCGCTTTAAGGGAAGCTGTTCTCTGGGAGGATTCAACCTGCCTTCTGATTTGAAGTTTGACTGTGCTGTTTGCTGCTACCCGCTTACAAAAACCAAGATGGGTGATTTTATGAGTATTTCTGCAGGAATTACAAATTCTCAGAAAGGCTTTAAGATTGATAATAAGAATTCTTTGAAATATCAGTATTACAGCGCGTATGGAGAGCTTAGTCTGACTCTCATAACACTCCGCGCCGGTTATGCATTTGGCGGAAAGCAGACTCTTACCGCCGGCGATGAAAAATTCAAAAAGGATTATGACGGCGGAGTATTTGCAACAATTCAGGCAATGTACATGTTCTAAACTGTAATCGGCCGGATACAGCCAGATGCGGACAACCAGTTGCGGACGGTCAGCTGCGGATGGTCGGCTGGTTGCGGACGGCCAGTCGCGGATTGCAAGCTGCGGACGGTCCTGCACCGGCAAGCGTTTAGCATTCGGCAGATGCGGCTTTTACGTCAGACAGGGAGAACTCGGTGCGGCCTGCCTGCCCTGCTATGAGAGCCGCGCTATTCAATACGCTCTCAATTTTTGCACACGAATAGCCGTTGAAAAGACGTGCTAAAGTTTCCGGTGTGCAATCCTTGGCAGGATTTTTTCCTTTTGTATACATCTTTACAAGCTCACGTCTTGCTGCCTCATCAGGGTAAGGAACCGTGAGCTTTGCATCAAAGCGTCCCGGGCGTATCAGAGCCGGGTCCAGCGCCTTTATACTGTTAGTTGCAGCTATCACAAGAACTCCGTTACTTGGCTCAAAGCCATCCAGTTCATTCAAAAGTGCTGTTACAATTCTTGTGTTTTCAGTTTCAATTGCGGAACCGCTGTAATTTCTCACAGTTCCAATTCCGTCAAACTCATCGATAAAAACAATGCAGGGTGCCCGGCGTCGTGCCTTTTTAAAAAGCAGTTTTACTTTAAGCGGGCCGATTGCCATAAACATGCTTTCAAAATCCGTAGCCTTAGCCGGAATAAAGTTTACCCTCGCCTCGCCGGCCAGCGCTTTGGCAAAAAGTGTTTTTCCGTTTCCCGGTTCACCTTCAAGCAAAATTCCTTTTGGCATACGAATGCCACGTTTTGCATATTCAGCAGGCTTTTTCATAATATCCATGACCTGCACCATATCGCGCTTAAGCTTATCCATGCCGACCACATCATCAAACTTCACACCGGTCTTATGAACAACTTTAAAAGTGTTCGGCGAAATAAACTTTCTGAAGGCAACTATAATTACACCAAAGAAAAAAAGATAAAAAAATGCATCAAAAATCAGGGAAATAATTTCGGCATCATCCTTTGCAACAGTCACCTCAATCGCCCGCTTCATCAGCTCTTCCTGAAGCAAAGGCGAATTAGGATTCTGGGTTACAAAATTGCCGGAACTTGCGGTGGTTTCGTTACCGTTGGTTTCGAAAGGCTCAACCACCGGATTTTTCGTCTCAACCACCGGACTTTTGGATTCAACCACCGTAAAATGAATCTTATCTCCGTCAAACTTTACAGACTCGACATCTCCGGCCTCAACACTCTGCCAGAAATCAACATAAGAAACTTTTTCTTCCCGGCCGTCAAAATAATCCCAGGCAAAATAAGCGGCAGCACACAAAAGAGCCGCAATCACAATAGCAAAAAAACGAGCATTTATTTTCTTCATACTAAAAATATATAAATTAAGCTGAAAAAAATCAAACTCAAAAAGGCACAGACAGAGCTTGCAGACACTCTAGTCACAAATTAAAACCGTGCGTTACGCACAAGAAAATCGGATTTTTCCCTCTTTACGCAAGGCTTGTATGAGGTGTAAAATTTATATGGAGATGTAAATTTAAATATGGATATTTTTGTTTTTGATGATCACGAAATGATGAGAAACGGCATAAAGGCTTTTTTCTCTGATAATTCTCTTTATAAAATAGTTGGTGATGCTGGTACAATCGAAAAGGCTGAAAAAATCATTTCGGATTATAAATCCGAGACAGATGCCCCAGCCATTGCAATTGTAGACGTTGGTTTTACGACAAGTGCCCAGGCCCAGGAGAAGGTAAAAGGTTTTGAATTGGCAAAGTTTATAAAGCAAAGCGGAAAGAATATAAAGTGCATCATGTATTCCAGTTACAACGGCCAGGCTTATATCAGAAATGCAATGAACCCTGAAGTTGGAGCCTGGGCTTATGTTTCAAAACAGTCAGAGTCAAAAATTCTGATTGATGCTGTGAATGCGGTTTATAAGGGTGAAAAATTCATTGATCCTTTTTTGAGCTCCCTTCTTGTTACTACAGAAGATGTTATTGATTTACTTTCTAAACGGGAGCGTGAAGTTCTTAATTACATTCAGCAGGGACTTGCTAATTCTCAAATTGCAGCAATCATGAATATTACCGAGCGCACTGTAGAAAATCATCTTTCTACGATATATTCTAAAACTAATGCGGCAAACAAAAATGAACTGATTGAAATGTTCGGGAAGTTATAGACAAGATGTCCGGGTCAAGCCCGAACATGACACCGCATGTCATTATCGGGCTTGACCCGATAATCTTTACAAGGATGAAAAAAATGACGGAAACAAAATCTGTATTAAAAAAATATCCCCTGTGGTTTGAGATTCTGTCAGGCCTGCTCTTTGGCTTTTTGAATTCCAGCTTCAGCACCTTTTTCGGCAAAATCGGAAGCCCTATTTTTATGGATACAATTTTTGCGGTAACGGCTGCCTTTACAGGCTGGTGGAGCGGAATTATAAGCGTTATAGTTTTTGCGATAATGTCGGCTTTTAAAAGCGAAAGTGGCGTAAGACTTGTTAGCGCCCTCTTTACCGTCTGCGTTATGATGATGATTTGTATTGTCCGCATTATTTACAAAAAGCGTGAGAGGGTAAGTATTATTTCCCTTCTTTATGTTTATATTTTATGCGTTGTTTTTGTAAGCATAACTGGTGCTGTAATTTCAACGTACGCTTTTAATAAGTTTGATTATCCTGATTATAATTCTTTGCGTTATATGACAATGGTTTTTACACGCCAGCAGATTCCGCTGATTGTTTCTTCCTTTTTGTCGCGGCTACCGGTAAATGCGCTGGATAAACTGATTGCAGTTTTTGCAGGATACGGGTTATATTTATTGATTGACAGGGTGGTTTCGATACACCTGCTGCGCAGGCACTCAACCACCGGGCGATAATCACGGTGGTTGAGTAAGCCGAAGGCTGTATCGAAACCACCTGCTTAAACTGAAAATGAAAAAGATTTCTTTATTCCTGATTCTTCTGCTTTTCTCACTTCCCTTTTTTGCAAAAGACTTTTCTGACATTTATTCTGATTTTTACAAATCTGACTTCTCAGAAGCAGCTAGAGTTCAGTTTTATCAGGAGCTTCAGGAATTAAAAAATCAGGATGACACTTTATTTGTTCTGCAGGACAATGAGGACGCAAAAGCAAACTTTGATAAAATCGCAGAGCTTTCTTCCCACCCTATGAATGAAGCTGACATAAAGGCTTTTCAGTTTTATGCCTACGAGTTCTCACAAGCTTATGTTTCTTCTCATATTACCGGTGAACATCTTCTTACCTGGACTATCACAGGCTTTTGCATCCTCATTTTATTTATGATTGTTCTTTTACGTTATGCCGTCAACAAAGAAGAAAAATACCGCAAGCTCAAAAATCTTTCAGAAATTACAAAGGCAGTTGAAGAAGCAACAATCCAGATCCAGGATTCAGAAAGAAGCGCGCTTTATCAGACTCTGCACGACACGGTAAGCCAGAACACAAAAGCAGAACAGATTTTTACCGAGAAGCTTGAAGATTATATCCCAAAAGACAAAACAGCCCGCGAGCTTTATGAATCAATCAAAAAAATCCAGAACACGAACCTCACCGAAGTCAGAAATATTTTAAACACCTACAGCGCAAACACAGAAAAAGATTTCTGCCAGAATATCACAGAGCTCTGCACTACCCTGAAAAACTCTACTAAGCTGGACATCAAGCTTTTAATCCAGAATCAGGAAGCCTTTTCCCAGGCAGATAAAAAAGAAAAGGAAAGCATTTACAACATCACAAAAGAAGCAGTGAACAACGCCTTCCGCCATGCCAACTGCGAAAGCATAAGCGTAATTCTGCGAACCGATTCAAAATCAACTTCCAGGGCCCCACGAAAAATTCTTTTGATAATTGATGACGGCAAAGGCTTTGATACACAGAGCGTAGACAAAAGCCTGCACCACGGACTCGAAATAATGAAAAAACGTGCTGAGCTTATTGGCGGCACGTGTACAATAAAAAGCGAAATTGACTCCGGCACAGAAATCAGCGTGGAGTGGTAGAAGTTACAAGCTTAAAACGACCTATTTCTTTTTGGCGTTTTTTCTCTTCTCTGGCTTTCTTTTTTTGGTCTTTTTTAAATTCTCTGGTTAATTTTCTGTACATTTTTGGATCGGCATCTTTAATCCAGGCATAAGGGTCGTTTGGATCATACTCATCATCAAGTTCTATACCGCACTTTGACATTAAAGTCTCCAATTCTAAAAGCGAAGCCCGCAAATCTTCTACAGTATGTATTTCCATATGTCTACCCTCGAATTACCTTAAAGGTTTCATTTTTGGAATTTCTTGATTGTGAATCTCACCTTTTTTATTAGTAATTACGTTTATAATAATATATGCAGCTATAAGAATACCAAGCACAATTAAAGAAATTACCGGATATGCAATTAACAAAGCTACAACTACAAGTAGAATCAAAGTACTGAATAATTCAAATAAAAACCCTTTCATAATTCTCCTCCTGTGTCGGTAAAGGCAGTTTGCCTCTGAGTCTTTCTTTAGATAATTCCAGATACCTGAAAAGCAGTCACTTAAAAATATAAACCCGTTTTTAAAAAAAGTGGTAATAATTTATAGTCAAAAATATCTGTGCGTAACTCACAAAAAAATCATTAAAACTCACTCATTACAATTGAAGAATCTGGATATACCATTAAATCAAGAATCAAATCATATGAGGTGAGTATGAAGAAAATAATTGTTTTGTTAGGCGGAAGCAAAGTTGGAAAAACAACGACAATTGAAAACGTTTATGAAACTCTTTTACAAAAAGGAGCAGTTGAACTCAAAGCTAAGAAAACAATCTGGGGAACAAAAAGCGACTTTGAAGTTCTTTTAGATTATAAAAAACTTAAAGTTGCATTCTTCTCTGGCTGCGGCAGAAGGAATCTTCTTGAGGCGGCTATTGAGCGATACAAAAACAAGAGCGATATATTTGTTTGCAGCTTGAATAACAAATTCCAAAATATCGGCATGTCATGGCTCAGTGCAAGTGATTCAATTTTTAAGATTGAAAAAAAATCAAAAACTGACGCCGATAATGACCGTGCTACAAAAGAAATTATTAATCTCATTTAAAGGAGTAAAATTATGGGAAATCACTATCTTTCAAAAATTAATGTTCGTTTCTTTAAGGACGATGGAACCCCTGATGTTGAAACAGCAAAAAGAATTTATGATGAATTTCAGGAAATCATTGAAGCTGACTATGAAGGTATGTCTGTAAAAGATGGATTAATTACCTCCGAAGGATTCTTTTATGATGAAGGTATTGGAGGCTGTGTAAAATGCTTAAAAGAAAAAGCTCCAGACTGTATATATCAGGGATTATATTATACTCTCAAAGAAGGAGAGGATGATGGAGGTATTCTGGCTTTTCATTCACCAAAGAAATTAAAAGATGCAAATTTTCATAGACTCAATTACAGAATTGATGAACTGGTTGATAAAAACGGCAAGTGGACCTGGTTGAATAGAGACGATTGTTCTGCACTTTTTTCTATTGATGAAAACAAAAATGAAGTGCTGGAGAAAGAGTGCTTATATGCAGATGATCATACTGATGTCATGGAAAAAAATGATTATTATTTAAAATATGGCTTTCCAGTTGTACCTGCGCCAGAAGGAACAAAGTTTTACACATTAAAGCTGTCTGACTTTAAGGAAATGCTCAATAAAGTTTTAAAAAATTCAACTAGTGATAAGATATATTTATATTTGGAAAATGATACTCTAACAATATCCGATGCAATAATGTACGATTCACATCTTATTTCTACAGAAATGAAAAATGTTCCTTTAGTCTCCATTTCAATAAATATGAAAATTGCAAAATGTCTTCTTGAACAATTAGGAAATGAAGGTGACTTTTCCATTGGCTTACAACCGGAGAACAAAGATAATGTTTATTTTAGATATGATGGTAAAGAAACTTGCATCGATGCGTATATTAGATTCGATACTCAACATAACTTATTTGAAGGCATTAAAAAAGAGCCTTTTCTTCTGGAATTAAATAAAAATGATTTTTCTTCGGCACTGCAGGAAATATATGATGTCATAGGAAAAGAACAGCCAGACAGTTATTACTTAGATAGGTATTCAGTAGAGTGCAGTCTGGAACCAAACTCTTCCAGGCTAAACATTTCAATTGAAAAAGAAATATACGTTTTAAAAACCGACAAGGAAGTTCAAATCTCAGAAAAACGAGAAGTTAACGTTTTGTCAGTAATTAATAATAGTACTACTGATACGATAAACTTCTCCCTCACACTGTTTTGTGCAAAAATATTACAGGATATTACAGCCGACAAGATTTCGATTTTTATCTCCAGCAATAATGCGAAGGATAATTTCGGCAATGATATGAAGCATCTTTTTATTGTGCCTGATTCAAAAGCGGATTTTATTGAATATTTAAGATTTACAATAAAGGATAGGTAATTATGACAAAAATTTGTGACAATTCATTTTCAAACAATTCAGCTTTCAAAGAATTTATTGTAAATAATGTACTTTGTGAGTGTATTTTTGATGACAGCTTCAAAACGCTCTTAAATGAACGTTATGAAGAAATGGAAAATATGACATGTGATATTCCAGAGCGTTCTTATGAAAAGTTTCCTTTGAATGAAAAATTTGAAGCAGTTCGGAACCTGCATAATCTTGGGCTGGATCTTCCAATATGGATTTCTGGCGGAAACGAAGACTTCTTAAAGGATGATATTTATAAAGAACGCTTTGTTTCAAACCCTAATCTGAACCATAAAAGAATTATGCTTGTGGGAATTGAGCCGCATCGTAATGAACAGAAAGATGGTACAATTTCTTTGAGCAGTCCATGGGGAATACATTCCTCAGAATATTGTAAAAGGAAGGCTTCAAATGCGGCATTTATTCTTCATTTTATTTCACTTCTTGTTCGTAATGGGGCTGACCTCTATGCTACAGACTATTTGAAGTTTTATGGTCTGGCTGATTCTAATAACGATGGCAATTATTTAAGAGAGATTCTAAATGACAATCAGACCTTCATAGAACAGACCAAAAGATGTCTTGAAAATGAAATGCAGATAGTTATGCCTGATTATGTAATATTCTTAGGACAGACTATTAAAAAATGGCAAAAGAAAATTGTAAAACCAAGTTTTAATGCAATAAATCAACACCATGAAATATTTATTAATCATCCAAATTCTTTTAGGAAAGGTTTTACTGAAGAAAAAAAACTTAAATATTATGAAGATAAAACAAAGAAATTATAAATAAATAAGAACTCAAAAAGCTGCACACGGCGACGAAAAAACAGTGACAAAAGAAGGCCTCGATCTCATAAAACTATTTATTTCACCTGAGGTAAGAGGTAAATAAATATTTTTTACCCGGCCATTAAAATGTGCTATAATAAATATAGAGGATTTTTAATGAAAAACGTTTACACTTCCTGGGATATTAACCTTCTGTCCGACAAAATGATTGAAAAAATCACCGAAAGCTGGAAAACACCTTTCAATTCACCTGTTGTTATTTTTACAGATCCAAAAACAGAACAGTGGTTCAAACTCCGCTGGCTTAAAAATCAAAAAACCGGCAAGTCAGTTTTATTGAATCTGAAAACACAGCGCATTCAGCAGTTTCTTTTTGATCTGGTAACACCGCAGTCACTTTTTGAGCAGCAGCCGGAAAAGCTTTCTGTTGAGATGCTTCGCGACATCATCATTACTAAGCTGACTTCAAAGACCGCCGGTGAAAAATACTATTTTGAAACCTTAAACTCAGACCAGATTTCCAATTATCTTTTTGGAGACAGCAAGACACGTTCAATCAATGCAAATCACCTTTATGATTTTGCACAGACCATTGCCTCTTTATTTTTAGATTATGAAGACACCCGCCCGGACTCACTGGACAAATTACTTGAACTTGAAGCCTGGCAGAAAAAACTTTACGAAGACATAATTTCAGAAGAAGGTATTCAGGTTGCCAATACAAAATACCTGACTCTTTACCAGCTGGTTAAGCTTAATAAAAAAAATAACGCCGGTAAGCTTTCCTTCAACTGGAATAAAGAAAAACCTGTTTTCATCTTTGGCTTTTCAGGACTGGGTCAGATTTACCGCAGCATTCTCGAAGACTTTTCAAAGGAAAACAGACTCGAAGTTTTTCTTCAACTGGCCGATGCAGGCGAACCGGAAAAGGCACAAAATCAGCTGCTAAAAAGCTGGAGCAATTTCGGACATAAACAGCTTTCCTTATGGTGCAAAGATGCGCAGGTTACTCCGCTGGCCACAGACATGGCAAGTCAAGCTGAAGACACTCTTCTCCACCGTACTCAAAAAGCAATTTTGAATAATGAGAAAATCACTGCAATCAGTTTTACCAGGCAGACAGAGAAAGACGACTCAATAACTCTTACTTCTGCTCCAAATGCGGTTCGTGAAGTTGAAGCCCTTCATACAAAAATCTGTAAACTTCTGGAAAATAAAAATACTCAGCTGGGTGACATTCTTGTTGTTGCTCCGAATATTCAGAATTACAAAACTGCAATCGAACAGGTATTTGATCAGAATGACCTCATGAATCCTGATTCTGTTTTTCCGAATATTCCATATACTATCGCAGATTATTCCGGCGAACGCTCCCTTACAGCCGAAGCCCTTCAGGTGCTCTTTGGCATCTGGAGAAAAAAATATCTCAGCCGTTCAGACCTCTTTTCCCTTCTCCACAATTACCTTGTTCAGACAGTCTGCAATATTTCAGACGACGATGTTCTTGACTGGTCTGAGTGGGCAAGCAGCCTGAATGTTTTCCGCGACCGCAAAAACAAAAAAGACTGGGAAAAAGCAAAGAACAGACTTCTGCTTTCCCGCCTCTCAACAAACCTTATTCAGCCGGAAGGCAAGACAGAAGCATATCTTCCTTATGAAACAATAAGCACTGCCGACGACAACTCGCTTTACAAATTCATTGATATGATAGACAGGCTTGAAGAATGGGAAGCCTTCTCGTCAAAAGCAAAATTTAATGCAGAGGATATAGACCGTCTCCGCACACTGCTTGAAAGCTGGCTGCTTCTTGGCGACAAGGCAACTGATGACTTATACAATGAAAGCCTTGTTTTCCAGAATGTCATAGAAGAGATTGAACGTCAGAAGCTCACTGCAGAACCTGACGTATTTATGGAAGCCTTTACAAATGGACTTCTGGACCGTTCTCATGCGGTTACCCTTCACAGCTCAAACATTCTTACCCGCGGAATCACTTTTGCAAACTTTGAATCAAACCGTGTTCTTTCTGCAAAATATGTTTTCTTTATTGGAATTGATTCAAAGGTCTTCCCAGGCAGCGAAAATCAAAACGAGCTGGACCTTAGAACAAGACCAGAAGCCGAAAAAGATATAGGTGATGAATCTAGTGTAGAAAAAAATAAAAACGCTTTCCTCTGCCAGCTTATGGCTACCGGCCAGGGCTTTTTCCTCAGCTATATAAACAAGGATTTGCAAAAGGATGAGGAGTTCTTTAAGTCTTCTGTTCTGGAAGATTTATTCAATACAATTTATCTGAAGGAAAAGAACGAAGACGAATCTCTGGTTTACGAGAGCAAAATCAAAATCGATGAAACCCGTCCCTGGAAAGAATTGTACACCCAGAGAGAATTCCGCAATAAGCAGAACTTTATACAGCTGCAAACCTCACAGGAAAACCAGGAATCTTTAGACAACAACAAAAGCTGCAAGGACTGTGTCTTCTATAAATTTCTGCATGAAGAAGAAAACGAAAATCTTGAAGCAGATAAAAAACTGCCGGACCGGGTAAGTCTTTCTCAAATCAAGAACTTTCTTACCGACCCTTTTATTTTTATGGCAAGCCAGAAATTCAATAAAAATGACGATGATGCTAATGAAGAAACCCAGGAGCTTGAACCTCTTTTCTTTGATACCATTACAAATTCAATGCTCAGAAAACAGGCTGTAAAAACTGATTTGCAGCAGGAAGCAGAGAAAGCAGATGAATTAACTGAGACTACTATAGCGAATGGCAATTTAAGAAAAGAGCTGGAAAATCAAAATATTCTTCCTGATGATTTCTTTGGTATAGCAGCACTCCAAAGCATTGAAGAACAGAGAGACCAGATTTTACAAACAATAAAGAACGGTGGCTTTTTACCAGAAGACAAAGCATTTGTTCTGGATGACAGCAGAAATATTCTCATTCGCAAACAAGAGCCTTTTACAAGCAACGACTGGTATCTGAACGGCGAGCTTGCCTGGCATATCATTGACGGACGAAACATTTATTTTGTTGAACTCAACAATCAGGATAATTGTCTTAGCGGTTATGTTTCTGCCCTGGCTCTTCTTGCAGATTTACCGGAATCCGAAAACAAAGTGCAATATGACATTTCATTATACGTAATCAGTTCTAAAGAAGATGAGGATCCTCCCGAAGCAAAAAGTTTTTCTGCGACACCGGAAGAGGCCCGTTTTATTCTAAACAAACTCTATAATAAAATGTTTACGGCATATTGTTGCAAATGCGTTCCTTATGGCATTTTAAAGGATGATCCAAAGAAAACAACAACTCTATCCGGACTTATTTATGAGCTTGAAAAAGATCATGGTAAGACCAGCTGGAAATACTTTAATAAAGCTGATTTATTCGATAAGAACGAACACATCGGCTATAGCACAATAAACTTTGCAAATGAATGGCCTATAGCCTGTGAATGTCAGATGTCAGACATTTTATTCTTACACAATGACATCGATAATAACAATAGTAATGAAAATGAGGAAAACTAAAATATGGCAAATATGACAGAACAAACAGAACTTACACCATTTGACCTCAAAAATTACGAAGATATAAAAACTTCAATGTATATTGAAGCTTCGGCCGGAACAGGTAAAACTCACAATATTACAGGAATTGTTGAAAAGCTTATAAACAGCAATATTCCTCTTGAAAAAATTCTCATAGTAACTTATACAGAAAAAGCGGTTGGCGAACTTCGTAACCGTATCCGGGAAAATTGTCCGAACCAGGATGTTGATAATGCTAACATATTTACAATTCACTCCTTCTGCCAGAAAACCCTCTCAGAATTCTCTTTCTCTGCAAATCAGTGTTCAAATCTATCGCTGGTAAGTGATGATGCAATTGAAGACTTTATAGAAAGATGGATTAGAGACGTTTTAATAACTAATTCTGATTTTAAAACGCTTTTTGAAAATGCCATACTCAAAAACACTTTTATTGATAATTTAATAAATGATTTTAAACAGATGATTTCGAAATATTATCTGAATACAGCCGGAGAAGAAGATAACGATATTGTAAGTCTTGATGCAGACTCTTTTATTGAAATAGCCGGAAACGTCATCAGCCGTGAGACTGCTGAAAAACTAGCAAAAATAGCGTCTAATCTTACATGCATAGAAGATTTATTTATCATTAACAGTTTTGAAGATAAATGGAATCATCTTCAGGAAAACCTCCAGGCAAAAAATGCTGAAGAGTTAAAAACTGATATACTAAACAATATTAACAACAATCATATTTTTGATTACAACGGCACTTCCTTCAAAACAAATACAGTAGGAAGTGAAATAAAAGCTGACCTTGAATTCTTTAGAGATTTAAAAAATTGGTTGAAAACAATTGTAGCTGATACAGATTCATTCGCAATAATAAAGTTTTACACTAATCAGCTGAAAACTCTTTATCTGGCCTGGCAGCAGGAAAAAGAAAAAAACAAAATGCAGAGCTATAACGACATGCTCCGTAATGTTCGTGAAGCAGTCTGTGAACCGGCTTCTATTCTCAAAAAAAATCTGCAGAAAAAATATCAATATGCAATTATTGATGAATTCCAGGATACAAACCAGATTCAATGGGATATTTTTAGAACTGTATTCATGGAAGATAATGAACACACAATAATTGTTGTTGGAGATCCAAAGCAGTCTATTTACGCCTTCCAGGGAGCCGATGTAAATGTTTATAAGACAGCCGTAAAGTCAATTGCAAAGAAAGGAAAAGGCTACAGACTTTCCACAAACTACCGTTCAACAGATGAAATGGTAGAGGCCTGCAATATTCTTTTTCAGGACAAAATTATTTCGGATAACAAAAAAGAGTCCGATTCCAAAACTAAGAAGAAAACAAACAAAGACACAGAGCCGGAAGAAATTCAATTTTTTGATGCACGTGGAATGAATATTGATCCTGATTATACTATTTCTTTCACCAGTTCAGCTCCATCACATAAAAAGGCCTCTGCTTTATATTTTGATACACAAGAAGAACCTTATGGCTGGAAAATCGCAAAGCCTGTCTGGACAGCAGGAAATCCCCAAAAAATGATTGGTGAAGAAGACTTTGCAAGAGTTGCAGCACAAACCATAATTGACTGCTGTTCTTTTGAAAATGGAAAAACAAAGCTTCAGGTATTTAAAAAGGATAAAAACGGAAACTGCACTCAATTGCGTAATGTAAGCTTCCGTGATTTTACAGTACTTACACGAACCTCTACCGAAATGCCAGCCTTTGAAAAGGTATTTCAAGAAGCCGGTATTCCCTTCCTTCGCTACAAGGATAAAAATCTCTTTGCGGGAATTGAATGCCGACACTGGATTTCTCTTTTTAATGCAATCGGAGCAGATGATTTTACCGGTAGCAAAAGAAGTCTTTTGAGCGAAGCCCTGTTTACATCTTTCTTTGGTATTCCGCTGGACCAGGTTAATGATGAAAGATTTGATAACCCCTATGCTCCGGAACGTCAGAAAATAATTGTCTGGCAGGCTCTCGCAAAACAAAGAAGATGGGCAAACCTTTTACAAAGAATTTTTGAGGATTCGGATATAGAAAACAGACTTTCCCGACTCGACAAAATTCCATCTCTTTCAAAATTCCGCCAGATTGGAAACTACGCAATAGAATATCTTTATAAAAATGAATGCTCAATAGAAGAAGTCAGCCATCATCTTGCCAGGCTCGCCCAATCTACAAAAGGCGTAGAAGAAGGTGATAATCTTGTAGCAAAAGGAACTGATTTTGACTCTGTACAGCTGATGACCATTCATGCATCAAAGGGGCTTGAATTCCCTGTTGTTATTGCCGCCGGAGGTTATAAGCAGAAGTATACAAATATCCCTAGCGTTTATGCTTTTCATGAAAATGGCAAAGCCAAAATTGGCTTCAGCGAGTATGCAAAAAATAAAATGAATATGGAACTTGATTACGAATGGCAGAGACTTTTCTATGTTGCATACACCCGTGCGTCATCTCTGTTAATTCTTCCATATTATAAAAAATGGAAAAGCTACTCCCCTTATTCCTTTTTAGGAAAGAATATCGGGCCTCTTATGAATATTGCAAATGAATACTGCAAAGAGCTGCCTCTTCCTCAAATGCTTGATTATAAAGTACTAAAAAGCAGTGTTCAGGAAATCCTCAACAAAAACAATGAAGAAAGCCAGCAGCAAAAAGCTTCTTCCGCAGGCGAAGAAGAACTTGCAATTGATGAAGCTATAGAAAAGCAAAAAATGAATACTGCGGCTCTGGCAAAAGAGGTTCCTTCCCATGGCTTGTATAAACACTCTTACATTTCTCTTTCCAAGAGAAATAAAAAGAACTCAAATGAAATGACAGCAAACGGAGGCCGAGCCGACAAAGACGGAAGTGGCAGCGAAGATAAAGAAAGAGAATCAACGGCCGCCTTCGACAGCTCGGAAAATTCTGTGATTTATAACACTGCCGCAAGCACAGCCATCACAGAAGCTCCTGCAAAATATCCTATGGGCACTAAGATTGGTATTGCCCTTCATGAAGTTTTTGAAAAAGCTGATTTTGTTAAGCATGGAAATCTTACCAGTGCGACAGAAGCAGAGACTAACAAAGAAATCAGCCAGCTTATCATAAACTGTCTGAAAAAGCAGACCATTTTGATTCCCGAAAAAGATCCTCATAAATGGCTTTCTTATACAAGCTCACTTTTGTGGAAGACCCTCAATGCAAAGCTTCCGGAAATTACAGGAAGCACACAGACAGGACAATTCTTCAGTCTCAAAGAAATAGACGCCGAGCATAGAATCAGCGAAGCCGAATACAACATGAATGCTGATTCAAACGATACTGCGGAAGAGACTGCTCTCAAAAACTACTGCAACGGCTTTATTGACCTTGTCTTCATGCGGCAGATAAATGGTAAAGAGGTTTATTCCATTCTTGACTGGAAGAGCAACACCTTTACAAAAGAAGGTTATTCGGATTACGCAAGTTTGAAAAAAGAAACCGACACAGATTATTCTATTCAGAGAGTTCTCTATTCATACAGTTTAATCAGATGGCTTAAAATCTTTTATAAAGACGAAAGTGAAGCAGAGATTTTTGAAAATCATTTTGGCGGAATTTATTATGTCTACATTCGAGGCTGTACTCCGGCTAGTTCAAGCGGTATTTATGCCCGAACCTGGAAGAACTGGGATGAGCTCGAAAAAGCTTACAAAAAGATTTTCAAAGAACTGATTACAAAAAAGCAATAAGAGGAAAGCTATGGACAGCATAACAAAAGAAAATATATCAGACTTCTTAAATAAAATGCAGGAGATGCATTCCATCTCGAATATCTGGGAAAAGGTTTTGAATGTTCTTCGTTCCCTGCAGCCGGATATTAGTGATGAGGCCCTCGCCTTCTTCTGTGTCTATTTTTCACGGCTTGATGACGGAAACATCTGCCTTCCCCTGGATGAAAGTCTTTTCAAAAAATGGAATGAAAAATGGGAAGGTCTTCTTCTCGTTGAAAACCGTCTTGAAGAAAAAGAGGCAGACAAACTTTATTTTGAAAAAATCCTAAAAGCCGCGCTTCCTCAGATAAATGAAAAAACTCTTCCGAATCTGATTGAAGAGATTTCAGCTTCGCCTGACTACTCGAAGCCTTTTGTAATCGATCGAACTGAAAAAAATGAACGCTGGCTTTTTGCTTCTAAATATCATCAGGCAAAAATCAATATTGAAAAATGCATAAAAGAAATAATGGGGGATAATTCTGTTCAGACAAGTGAAGAGGATTTAAAGCGCATTATAGAATATTTTAAAGATAACACTGTATCACATATTGAATTGATGCCGGAACAGTCTGAGGCGATTCTGCGTGGACAGGCCGAAAACCTGATAATTACCGGGGGACCTGGAACTGGAAAGACTACCGTAGTCTGCTACCTTTTATGGGAATTATTAAAAAAATCTTCTTTTATTGACTATCAGTTATATCTTGCTGCCCCTAGTGGAAAGGCCGCAGAAAGAATTCATGAATCAGTTGCAAAAGCCCTTTCCGGTTTATCTGTTCAAGAAAAGGAAAAATATCCTGAGATTTATGATAAGCTTGATAGAGCTAAGCCTTACACAATTCACAGACTGCTCAGCTATAATCCTTCGATAAACGGCTTCAGATATAATTCTGAAAATCAATTTGATGCAAAATCCATCTTCATAATTGATGAAGCAAGTATGATTGACATCTCTTTGTTCAGTTCACTTCTTGAAGCAATTCCAAAAGAGGCCCGAGTTTTCATTCTTGGAGATAAAGACCAACTGCCTTCTGTTCAGGCCGGTGCAGTTCTTGGTGAACTGCTTACCAAAAAAACTGAGAGCGTTATTGCCCTTACAAAATCAAACAGATTCAACGAAAACTCCGAGGCCGGAAGATTAAAAAATGCAATGCAGGACAATGAAGCTCTGCCTTCAGAATTGTTATCAAAGACTAACTGGGATGAATGGAAAGTGACTTCTATTTTTCATATCCCGGATAACAAAAAAAATGAAAATGAAGGCAAGGCAAAAGAGTTTCCAGTAACAACTTTTGTCCCTCCCAAAAAATATGATGAAAAATCAAAACAGATAGATGAAATAATTACACTATGGAGCAGCTGCTTTTTTAACACTCTTGCAGAAGATGCAAAAAAAGATCTGGTAAATTATACAGATTCTGAACTGGAAGACCTTTGGAAAAAAGCAATCGCCGCAAGAATTCTTTGTGCAGAAAGAAAAGGCATTCAGGGTGTTGAAGAAATCAACAAAAAGATTTCCCAGCAGATTATTAAATCGCTTGGAGATAAAAATCTTTCTAGCGATGAATACTTTCCCGGCCAGTTACTGATGCTTACAAAAAATCAGAAAACCTTCTGCCTCTACAACGGAGACTCCGGAATTGTAATGAAAAATGAAAACCTCATGTATCTTATGCTAAAAAAAGAAACTCAGGGAAATAATACGGAAAACGAAAGTGATTTAGACAAGGAAATGAAGCTTCAGGGGATTTTCAAAAAAGGAAGTTTTATTTTCTATCCTTTGCATTTACTGCCAAAGGAATCTATTGAAACGGCCTACGCAATTACAATTCATAAATCACAGGGCTCTGAATATCCTGCAATTCTTGTTTTCCTGCCTGAACAAAAAGGACACCCTCTTTTGAACAGACAGATTGTTTATACAGCAATTACAAGAACGTCAGGTTCAACCTACATCTACGCAGATTATGACACGCTGGAGGCCGCTAGACAAACAGTTATCCAGCGCGACACATTAATTGAGTTATAGATGCTGAAACAAGTTCAGCATGACGACCAGCCACTGTCATCCCGAACTTGTTTCGGGATCTATTTATTCCGCCCCGCAGCCTTACTAGCCTTTTTCAACCAGGCAGCCTGCTCCGCAGTAATCTGCTCCTCGGTTGCACGCCACTTCCAGTTTTCACCGACCGAAGACGGGAAATTCATTCTCGCTTCGTGACCAAGGCCAATCAAATCCTGCATTGTAAGGATGCAAACAAAGGCCTTAGACTCAAGTGCCGCCTTCATCATGGTTTCGCGCATCTGAGTTTTGTCGGTAAGCTTGAAGTATTTCATTGCGTGCTCGAGCTCAGCAGGGCTGCATGATTCTACCCAACCGTTTATCGGGTCGTTATCGTGTGAGCCGGTATATACAATACTATTCTCAGGAATATTGTGAGGCAGATAAGTATTTGTATCGTCTCCGCCAAAGGCAAACTGAATCACCTTCATTCCAGGGAAGCCGCAGTCGCGCAGCATTTTGTGAACACGTGGAGTAAGGTAACCCAAGTCTTCCGCAATAATTGGAACCTTGCCCAGAGCCTTCTCTACTTCCCTGAATAAATCAACACCAGGCCCCTTGCGCCACTTGCCGTTCTTGGCATCGGCTGCTCCATACTTTATACAATAAAAGGATTCAAAACCGCGGAAGTGGTCTATTCTTAAAATATCATAAATCTCAAGGCTGGACTTAATTCTCTGCTTCCACCAGCCGTAGCCGTCTTCTTTAAGAGCCTTCCAGTTGTAAACCGGGTTACCCCAGAGCTGGCCCTTGTCGGTAAAAGCATCCGGAGGGCAGCCCGCAACCTCAAGCGGCACTCCCTTCTTGCTCAGCAAAAAGTTTTCCGGATGGGTCCATACATCGGCGGAGTCTGCAGAAACGTAAATCGGAATATCACCGATTATCTTAATATCTTTAGAAGCCGCATAAGCACGCAACTCTTTCCACTGCTTAAAAAAGAGATACTGCAGCATCTTGTAATATTCAATGCGGCGCTCACATTTTTTTGACCAGGCTTTTAAGGCTGACTCTTCGCGCAGGCGGATATCCTTTTCCCAGTCCATAAAAGAAGCGCCATTATGAGCATCCTTTACAGCCATAAAGAGGGCAAAATCCTCCAGCCAGAATTTATTCTTACGGCAGAAGGCCTTGTAGTCGGCCGGAATTTTCTTTTCAAAATTATTCTGCAGCTTTTCAAAGAGCTCGTTCCGCTTTACGTAAAGAAGACCAAAATCAGCGCAGGTCGGGTCTGCACCCCAGTCAATTCCTTCGTAATCTTTTTTAGCGAGAAGCCCGTCCTTCTTCAGTAAATCAAAATCAATAAAATAAGGATTTCCCGCAAAGGTCGAAAAGCTCTGATAAGGCGAGTTACCGTAACCGGTAGGACAAACCGGGAGAATCTGCCAGTAACTCTGCCCCGCTTTCGCAAGGAAATCTATAAACTTATACGCATTTTTACCAAGGGTACCAATTCCAAAAGGTCCGGGCAGCGACGAAATGTGCATCAGCACACCGCTTCCTCTTTTCTTAAACTGTGTCAATTTAGATTTAGCCATATTTTAAGTATACACCACTTTTTAATTTTTGACATCATAAACATATGGATTGCTTCGCCTGCGGCTCGCAGGGCGACCAGGGCTTCCGCATTATAAAATGAAATTCTGAAAACATGGCTTCCGGTCACGGCTTCGTGGTACAAAACCGCGCAATAATGCGCTACACGCTTTTTGTGGTATAGAAACTATTACACCTGCCGCTTACGCGGCAGCCACAAAAAGAGTGTTTTTGTACCACGCCCCGCTCCCTCGCGCCAAGATTACTGAAATCTTTTATAATGCGGAAGCCCTGGCATGGCGACGTGGCAATCCACTTTCATACCCCATTTACTGAATGACACATTTTTATAAACTCGTTATAATATGCAAACTATGTTTAAACCAGAACTCATTAATTCAATTAAAACTTACAGCACAAAAACTTTTATCAGCGACCTTATCGCCGGCATAATCGTTGGAATCGTTGCCCTTCCACTTGCAATCGCATTTGCCATTGCATCGGGCGTAAATCCTGCAGCAGGTCTTTTTACAGCAATTATCGCAGGCTTTTGTATTTCTGCTTTTGGCGGCAGCCGCGTTCAGATTGGAGGCCCTACAGGTGCCTTTGCAGTAATCGTTTACGGCGTTGTTGCACAGTATGGCTTGAGTGGTCTTGCCACTGCCACAGTTATGGCCGGAATCCTTTTGATTCTTCTCGGCGCTTTTAAGATGGGAGGTCTTGTAAAATTTATTCCATATACTATTGTAACAGGTTTTACAGCCGGAATCGCAGTAACAATTGCAGCCGGCCAGCTCGGAGACTTCTTTGGTCTCCGCCCGGACTTCTCTAGTCCAATGATGATTCTCGGCGAAGAATACAGCAAAATGCCTGGCGATTTTCTTCCAAAAATCATAGTTTACATTCGCTCAGCAGCAAGCTTTAATCTTTACTCAACAATCATGGCAGCAGTTTGTCTTGCCTTCATCTTCATCTGGTCTAAGTTCATAAAGAAAATTCCAGGAAGCTTTGTCGTAATCATTCTTGCTACAGCAGTAAGCATCATTCTTGAAAAAACAGCAGGCCTCCACACAGACACAATCGGAACTTTCGCAGACGGCTCTCAGCACTTTGTTATTCCAAATACTCTTCCAAAGCCACAGCTGCCGGCCCTCAGTATTAAGACAATTACTACTCTCTTCCCTACAGCAATTTCTATTGCAGTGCTCGCCGCAATCGAGTCGCTGCTCTCTGCTGTAGTTGCAGACGGTATGATTGGTACAAAGCATGATTCAAACACAGAGCTTATTGCTCAGGGAATTGCAAATATAGCAAGTCCTCTCTTTGGAGGAATCCCTGCCACAGGTGCAATTGCCAGAACCGCAACAAACATAAAAAACGGCGGCCGCACACCAGTTGCCGGAATTATCCACGCAATCACACTTCTTATTATTTTGCTTTTTGCAGGAAAATACGCAGCCTATATTCCAATGGCAGCGCTTGCCGCAGTGCTTATCAACGTTGCCTGGAACATGGCTGGCTTCCCTGCAATCCGCTCACTTCTCAAGGGGCAAAAATCAGACATCACAGTTTTTGCAGTGACCTTCCTTATAACTGTTTTTGTAGACCTTACAGTTGCTATTGAAGTTGGACTCGGCTTTGCTGCCTTCTTCTTTATCAAAAAGATGATTGATTTGTCTGAAGTTCAGAATCAGCGGGAAACTCTTACAGGCGGTATCAAAAAAGATCAGCCTGCAGAAAATCTCGACATTCCGCCTCAGACCTTTGTTTACGAAATCGAAGGCCCTCTCTTCTTTGGAACCGTACGTAAATTTGAGCTTGCAACTGAACGTGCACGCACAGACTGCAAATATCTCGTTCTCCGAATGCGTAACACAATCTATCTTGATGCAGGTGGAATCAGAGCACTCGAACAGTGTAAGGCTGCCTGCGACCGCAAAGGAATTACGATTGTTATCAGCGGCATTCATACACAGCCATATCTGCTGCTCGAAAAATCAGGCATGGCAGATAAGTTAGGAAGAGATAACATTTTTGATAATATCACAGATGCATTAAACCGCTGTAGAAAATAACCTGAGGAGGGCGATATGGAATTCAACGACAAAACAGTTTATATATTAGACAGCTACGGTCTTATTTTCCGCTGCTATTTTGCATTCATCAATCGCCCGCTCACAAACTCTCGCGGCGAAAACATTTCGGCACTTTTCGGCTTTTTCAGGAATTTTCATTATATACTGCAGCATTATAAACCGGGCTGTATAGTGGCCGCCATGGACAGCAAAACCAAAACCTTCCGACACGAAATGTACGACCAGTACAAGGCAAACCGCCCTAAAACTCCGGAAGACCTGCACGCTCAGGTACCCTGGATTTGCGAAGTCCTCGAAGCTCTCGGCATCCCTGTTCTTCAGTGCGACGGCTACGAGGCAGATGACATCATAGCAACCGTTGCCCGCAAGTGTCGCGAATCAGACCGCACCTGCCGAATTCTCAGCGGCGACAAAGACCTCATGCAGCTGGTAGACGAATCAACTCAAATTTTAAAACCAGTAACAGGCGGTGAAACCTGGAAGGTGACCGGTATAGAAGGCGTAGAAGCCGAATGGGGCGTAAAGCCTCCGCAGCTTCTGGACCTCCTTTCACTCTACGGCGACACAGCCGACAACATTCCGGGCGTCCGCGGAGTCGGCGTAAAAACCGCTGCCAAACTCCTCGGCGACTACGGCACGCTCGAAGGCATTTACGAACACCTGAGCGAGCTCAAGGGCGCCGTTCTCACAAAACTCACCGAAGGCCGCGAAAACGCTTTTTTCAGCCAGAAGCTCGTACGCCTCTGCGACACAGTTCCCTGCACAGACATCGACGACGCAATCAATCGCGACAGCGTTAGTTTGAACTATCAGGCCGCCGCCGAGCTTCTAATGAAATACGGCGCTCCGAGCGTTGCCAAACAGTACGCAAGTCTTGGAGTAGAAAATGGGCAGAAAGGAGGGGGAAGTCTCCCCCTCGGCTGCACTTCGTTGCAGCCTACCCCTTCCAGCGGGGCAACTTCAACTTCCTCTTTGCCCCGCAACGCCCCAGTCGTACTAACTAACGATAGTTTGTCAGAGCCAATCACACTTAAACAAAACGACACCTCAAGCTACCGAGCTCTCACAACTCTGCCAGACCTCACAAAATTTATCGACACCGCTCTCTCCTCACCTCAGGTAGCCTACGACAGCGAAACCGACAGTCTCGACACAATCAACGCAAACATACTCGGCTTCTCCCTCTGTTATGAACCAGGAAAAGCCGTATACATACCAATCTCCAGCAACAGCGAAGACCTCTTTGCAGACACAACCAGCATTCCGCTCAAAGACGCACTCACACAGCTTCTCCGCCTCTTTCAGGCAAAGAATGTTACCGTCATAATGCACAATGCAAAATTCGACCTTAAAGTCCTTGCCACAAATATCAAAAAGGCGGGCTTTAAAAATCCAGAGCTCATACAAAAGGTTTTACAATCTTCTATTTACGATACAATGATTTACGCCTGGCTTCAGAATCCTGAACGCACCGGCAAAAACAGCTACTCACTCGAAGCTCTCGGCGAATCAGTTCTCGGCCTCAAAGGCATAGAGTTTAATGACATCGTAGAAAAAGGCCAGACCTTTGCAGACGTCCCTCTGGAAAAAGCCGCCCCATACGGAGCAGAAGATGCAGATTTTACACTGAGACTTGCCCTGGCTCAGCAAAAATGTGGTTTCGACCCTTCGACTAAGCTCAGGGACCGTACGGCTTCGCCTACTCAACCACCGGTGGTCGATTGCAACAACAGCGGTGTATCGCCGGTGGTCGAGTGCCGCGATAGCGGTGTATCGAGACCACATCTCGAACATCTTTTCGCCCTGGAAATGAAAGTTCTTCCAATCCTTACGCAAATGGAACTCACCGGCATCCATCTGGACACCGCAACCCTCCACGCCTACAACAAAGAACTCACCCAAGGCATTGCCCAGGCGGAGCAGGCAATTTACAAAGAAGTCGGCCACGAGTTTAATATTGCCTCGCCAAAGCAGCTGCAAACCGTGCTCTTTGAAGAACGCGGCCTCAAGGCAGGTAAAAAGACCAAGACCGGCTACTCAACCGACACCTCCGTACTTGAAGAACTCGCTTTCGAAGATCCTGTTCCACGCATGATTCTCGACTACCGCGAAATGGCAAAGCTCAAGTCAACTTATGTAGAAACTCTTCCAAAGCTTACAGACAACCAGGGCCGCATTCACACAGATTTTGTGCAGACTGGAACCGCAACCGGCCGCCTCTCCTGCCGAGATCCGAATCTTCAGAATATTCCGGTCCGCAACGACGCAGGACGCCGTATCCGCTCAGCATTCACCGCTCCGGAAGGAAAAGTCCTCATATCCGCAGACTACTCACAAATTGAGCTTGTAGTCCTCGCCCACCTTTCGGGCGACAAAAATATGAGCCAGTCCTTCATAGACGGCACCGACGTCCACAAAGCCACCGCCGCCCTCATCTACGGAGTTACTCCAGACGCAGTTACCCCGGAAATGCGCCGCACCGCAAAAACAATCAACTTCGGCGTAATCTACGGAATGTCTGCCTTCCGCCTTGCGCGAGACCTCGGCATAAGCCGCACACAGGCCTCTCAATTTATAGAAAATTACTTTGCCCAGTACAGCAGCGTAGACACCTTCATCAAAGAAACAATCCGCAAGGCAGAAGAAACAGGCTATGTCGAAACGCTCTTTGGCCGTCGCCGCCCGATTATGAATATCAACAGCCGCAACAAGCTCGAAAAATCCGCCGCCGAACGAATCGCCGTAAACACACCTGTACAGGGCAGCGCCGCAGACATCGTAAAAACAGCCATGCTCAAAGTTTCCGACGCCCTCATCGCCAGCGCATCTCAGGCCCGTCTCCTCCTCCAGGTACACGACGAACTCATTTTCGAATGCCCCGACGACAAGGCCACAATCGACGCAACAATCGCCCTCATCAAAGAGCAAATGGAAAACGCAGTAAAGCTCAACGTTCCGCTGCGTGTCAGCATAGAGTATGGTAAAAACTGGGGAGAGTTCCATTGATGTTTGATTTTTCCAAGGTGGGGGAAGTCTCCCCCTCGCTCCAGCCGGCAGCGCCGTCTTCCGCTACCCCTTCTAGCGGGGGAACTCCCCCGCAACGCCCCCTTATAATCGCCGTCACCGGCCCCATGGCGGCAGGTAAAAATTACATCTGTTCTCAAATGGAAAAAGAAGGCTGGTCCACCGTAGACGCCGACATCCTCGTCCACAACGCAATCGAAATCGTAAAAGACAGAATCTTAGAAACCTTTATTCCATACGCCGAGCAGCAGAACCTTAAGCTCAAAAAACAAGACGGCTCTATAGACCGCCGAGCCCTCGGACAGCTGCTCTTTTCCTTCCCAGACCTGCTAAAGGTACAGGAATCCATGGTCTACCCGATTATCACAAAATGGATAGATGATTTCATTGCCGAACACGAAAAAACAATCATAAACGCAACCGTGCTCTACAAAACCCCCGAGCTCCTGGGCCGCTGCCAGAAAATCATTTTCGTAACCGCACCGTTTTTTACAAGACTCCGCCGGGCCCGCCGCCGCGACCACTTACCACTCACCCAGATTCTCCGCCGCTTCCACGCCCAGCGCCACCTCCTCCACGAATACCAGAAAACAGGCATTTCAATCGAAATCATAGAAAACAAATAACGCCCCCACGTCATTGCGAGGAGCGAAGCGACACGACAATCTGCTTTCCCACGTCATTGCGAGGAGCGAAGCGACGTGGCAATCTGCAATGGATTGCTTCGCTACGCTCGCAATGACGTAGCTTTGCCCAATGCGTTAGCTTTACCGTAATGACGGAGCTTTTTCCAGTGACGAAATCTACGTCATTGCGAGGACGAAGGCCGAAGCAATCCATTGTCACTGGTGGATTACCACGTCGCTGCTGCTCCTCGAAATGACATATTTTATTACTTAATAAAGGCAATAAAGTCGTTTTTTTCTTGCCCTCAACGGGTTTTCATAATAAAATAGTATAAATAAGATTTTACATTAAAGAGGTTTATTCATGAATAATTTCATTTTTTTAGGACCACCGGGAGCAGGAAAAGGTTCTCTCGCAGTAAAAGTAGCAGAAGACTACAAAATCCCTCACATTTCTACAGGTGATATTTTCCGTGCAAATATTAAAGCACAGACTCCACTCGGAGTTAAGGTAAAAGCTATTATTGACTCAGGTTCTCTCGTAAGCGACGAGCTCACATTTGAATTGGTAAAAGACCGCCTTGCTCAGGATGACTGCAAAAACGGCTACATTCTTGATGGATTCCCACGCACAATTCCACAGGCAGAAATGCTCGAAAAGCTTGTAAGCGATGTAAAAGTTGTAAACTTTGAAATCAAAGACGAAATCGTAATCCGCCGTCTTTCTACTCGCCGAGTTTGTAAAGCATGTGGAGCAAACTTCAATGTACTTACACTTCCACCAAAAGTAGAAGGTGTTTGCGACAAGTGTGGCGGCGAGCTCTATCAGCGTGATGATGACAAACAGGAATCTATCATGCACCGCATGGACGTTTACCGCGAACAGACAGAACCGCTCATCAACTTCTATAAAGAAAAGGGAAAAATTACCAACCTGGATGCTTCAATTGAAACAGACATTCTGCTCGGTGAATTTAAGAAGATATTCTAGAAAATAGATTGCCACGTCGCTACGCTCCTCGCAATGACGAGGGCATAACAATACGTTCCTCATAATGCGCGGCAATGTGACAATGACGTAAAACTATTCGTCATTACGTGCGACATTTACCGTCATTGCGAGCGAAGCGAAGCAATCCATAAAAAAAGACTTTCGATAACCGAAAGTCTTTTTTATCTTAAACCACAAACTGTTCTACATGGTTATGAATGCGGTCAACTGACTCGCGGTTATTAATTGCCGAAGAATCTACAAGATTTACCGTACTCTTCATATTCTCAGTAGCTTCCAGACTTTCCTGTACAGCAGCAACAGTAGACTTAGAAGCTTCTACTACCGCCTGCATAGATTCACGAAGTTTACCTGCACTTTCTGTTTCTTCTTCTGCAAGATCTCTGATTGCCTGAATAGCTTCTACCATTTCATCAGCAGCAACCTTAGTATCTGCCGCTCCCTGATTTTGTTCCATCATTGCATCATAAATATCTTTTACAAGCTTTGCATTCTCAGAAACATTATCGCGGATTCCCTGAAAGGCCGCACCAGCAGAAACAATTGCCTCTACACCAGCCTTAGTTTTTTCCATCATCTCCTTAATCTTAACCTGAATATCTCTGGCACTTGAAGATGAAGAAGAAGCAAGCGAGCGCACTTCATCAGCTACAACCGCAAAGCCCGCACCAAATTCACCGGCATGAGCCGCCTCAATTGCCGCATTCATAGAAAGAAGATTTGTCTGCGAAGCAATTCCCTGAATAACAAGCAAAAGCTTACGAACTTCTTCCGAAACTGTCTGAATCTCTTTCATTGTAGCAACAGCGTGCTCAACCGCCGTATTACCAATTTCACTTCGTTCGGAAAGCCCCTGTGAAACAAACTGAGCCTGCCGAGCCGTTTCTGCAACATCTGCAATGCTTTCTGTCATCTTAGAAATTGCATTAGAAATACTTTGTACAGATTCTGTCTGCTGAGTAACATGAAGCTTTACAGTCTCAATGCTATCTGCAAGAACCATAATATTATCATCAGTTACAGCAACAAGCTCATCCTGACGCTTACTGTTCTTATCAATATGCTGGAGCGAATGAGAAACTACACCGAGTGCACCACTTGCAAACTTTGCAGATTTTGAAAGAACTGATGCCGACTCTGTTACAGCTCCGGTCTCAGTCTTAAAATCCTTAATCATGCTGTTAAGCTTTGAAATCAGTTTATTAATAGAAGAAATCAATAAACCAAAATCATCAACTACAGTAATATCAAAACGGCTTGTAAGATCACCGTTATCTGCAATTTTATTAAGCAGTTTTCTTGTCGCTTTAATTCGCTTTGAAAGTCCGTGCAGAACTGTATAAAAAGGAACGATAGCTATAAGGCTTGAAAGTATAATACATAGTACTCCTTTCTTAAAAAATGCAGAAAGTAGATCACCTTCAAAAACACCGTTATGAGATTCCAGAAGGATTCCATAAGGAACAGTCAGCATATTCATTCCAAGAAAATAAAGCGAAATAAAGAACACAAGTCCTATGGAAAAAGTAATTCCGTAAGTACGTCCTTTATACCCTTCTGTAGAAGAGATTCCAAGCATCTGTCGTTTTTTACTGAGAAGATAATCTACAACCTTAATGGCTGTAATTGCCGAAACTCCTCCAAAAGCCATTGCCTGAGCAATTACAAGAAAGACGCGGGAAAAATAATAATCGTTAGTTCCGTTAGCAATTCCTAACCAGACAATTATAATCTGTCCTATAAAAAAGCCGATTACATTTGCCGCAATAATCAAAGCAATAATTTGTTTATAGCTTTTAAGACAAACTAGGATTTCTTCATCTGTTGCACGGCGGCCTTCTTCCTTAATCTTTTTAAGAATCTGATCAAAAGGCTTTGAAATAAAATACCCGATTGCTACAGCTATCAGTAAAAGCAGAGAAGCTACCATAATGTTTGGCAAAGTGCCTCCCCACATGGCGGCAACATCATTGTAAATAAACTCAAGGGCAAACCATCTCAATGTCAATACGCTTGCATAAGTAACTACAAGCAAAACAATAACAAATGTGGCAAATACTGTCATAACGTTATAATTATAATATAGAATTTTGTACTTGTAACTAAAAAAACGATTAACCTGCATTTTTTTTGGATATTGTAAAATAATTAAAAATGTGTATAATTTGATAATCGTTATCAAATTATGTCTCAGCTAGAATGTAAAAACCTTACCCTTGGGTATGGAACAAAAACAGTAATAGAAAATCTCTCCTTCAGTGTAAACAAAGGCGACTACCTTTGCATCGTTGGTGAAAACGGCTCTGGAAAAACCACGCTGATGAAAACTATTTTGCGCCTTCTTAAACCTCTTGCGGGCACAATCACAACTGGCGACGGACTTCTCCCAGACGAAATCAGTTACCTTCCACAGCAGACAGATGTTCAGCGTGACTTTCCTGCGAGTGTACAGGAAATTGTTCTTTCGGGCTGTCAGTCGCGCTGCGGAAAACGTCCTTTTTATAACCGCGAAGAAAAACAGCTTGCCGTTGCCGCAATGGAAAAGCTTGGAATAACTCACCTTGCAAAAAAGTGTTACCGCGAGCTTTCGGGCGGCCAGCAGCAGAGAACGCTTCTTGCCCGTGCACTTTGCGCTGCTCAGAAAATGCTTTTGCTCGATGAACCTGTTACGGGGCTCGATCCTTCCGCAACTCAGGAAATGTACGACCTGATAGAACAGTTAAATAAAGACGGAATCACAATCATTATGATTTCTCACGATATAGATGCCGCACTAAAATATGCAAGTCACGTTCTGCATATTGGAAAATCAGGAGCAGGCAGCGAGGCCAGCGAAATCTTTTTTGGAGACGTAAAAGAATATGATAGACACCTTAATAACATACTTTAGTTTTCCCTTTGTCCGCTACGCCTTCATAGTTGGAGTTCTGATTTCTCTCTGCTCTTCTCTGCTCGGGGTTACACTGGTGCTCAAACGTTTTTCATTTATCGGCGACGGACTTTCGCATGTAGCCTTTGGCGGAATCTGTATTGCAACTGTACTTGGTACCTTCATCAAACTTCCGAATGACATGTACATAGTTTTGCCGCTCACTATTTTATGCGCCGTGCTGCTTCTGCGAACCGGTAGAAACACAAAGATTCAGGGAGATGCTGCAGTCGCAATGATTTCGGTAGCATCTCTTGCAATCGGCTATCTTTTGATGAACATTTTTTCAACCTCATCAAATCTTACCGGCGATGTATGCAGCACACTCTTTGGTTCAACTTCAATTCTAACGCTCACACTTGGCGAAGTCTGGCTTTGTACCGGCCTGTCAATTGCAGTTATCATAGCCTTCATAATTTTCTATAATAAGATTTTCTGCGTCACCTTCGACGAGAATTTCGCAACCGCAGTCGGCACTCACGCCCAGGTATATAATCTTGTAATTGCAATAATTATCGCAGTTATAATTGTTCTGGCCATGAATCTGGTTGGTTCACTTTTGATTTCTGCCCTCGTAATCTTCCCTGCCCTTTCTGCAATGCGCGTTTTTAAAAGCTTTCGTTCGGTAACTGTATGTTCGGCAGTAGTTTCCGTTTTCTGTTCGATTACAGGACTTTTGATTTCTGTTCTCGCTGGTACTCCTGTTGGAAGTACTATAGTCGCCGTTGACCTTGCAACTTTCCTTATATTTACACTGGCCGGAGTTTTTGTAAAATAGAAGTATGATTTTATTCAAAAATATTTGGGCGTTCCGGCAGCTGCGCTGCCGTCGGGCTCTTGCTCGATACTCCTCGGCCATTCTGGCCTGCGGTGTACTCGCGACGATCCCTAACGCTTTGCTCTCATGTAAGGCAAAGGATAATACAGATAACTCAGGTCTTCAGGCCGCAGCCGAGGCAAAAAGTTCGGTGGCGTCTGAAAATACGGTGGTTGAGTGCCCGCCAGGGCGTATCGAAACCACCACGACGCCCGCCCTTTCAAAAGTAGACCTGGATCTTACAAAAATGTCTGCAACAATGATTTATTCAACAATTTTTGATATGCTCATAATGGCGGAAGACTATATAGAAAAAAACATCAAAGTAAAAGGCTGGTTTGAAACCTACGTAGACACAGAAACTGGAAAACTCTACTATGCCGTAATTGTTCCCGACGCAACTGCCTGCTGTCAGCAGGGACTAGAATTCGTATGGCCGGGAAATCATACCTACCCCGACGACTTTCCAAAGCCCGGTGATGACATTACCGTTACAGGCATTTATAAATTGATAGAAACCGATGGCGTTTCTTATACATACCTCGAAGCGAACTCTGTTGAGTTTTAATCCGTAAAAATCATTAAGACCCTCGAGGCAATCATATTTTCTTTCTCATCACATATTTTCACTAATCGATTTTTTCTATATAATGTCGTAAACATTATATCCTGTAATGTTTACTTACCAAGTTTATGCAAGCATAAACTTGAATATCTACTAGTTCTAAAAAAAGCGACCTCAATGTCGCAACGGGGTAAACGTAAAATGAGTAAGTATCCTTTTGAATCAATCGAGCCTAAATGGCAGAAGTATTGGGACGAACACAAAACTTTCAAGGTAACAGAGGACGAAAAATTCCCTCCAGAGAAACGCATGTATGTCCTTGATATGTTCCCTTATCCAAGTGCAGCCGGCCTACATGTAGGACATCCTGAAGGCTACACTGCAACAGATATTTACTGCCGCTACCTGCGCATGAATGGATATAACGTACTCCATCCTATGGGATACGACGCTTTCGGTCTTCCTGCAGAAAACTATGCAATTAAAACCGGAACTCATCCAAAGACAACAACTAACGCAAATATCGAACACTTTACACAGCAGATTAAGTCGCTCGGCTTCAGCTACGACTGGGACCGCTGCGTGTCTACCTGTGAGCCTGACTATTATAAATGGACACAGTGGATTTTCCTCCAGCTCTACAAGAGGGGCTTGGCATACGAAGCACAGACTCCAATCAACTGGTGTCCTTCTTGTATGACTGGTCTTGCAAACGAAGAAGTAAAAGACGGAAAGTGCGACCGCTGTGGTGCAGAAGTAACTCACAAAACAATCCGCCAGTGGATTTTGAAGATTACTGATTATGCAGACCGCCTTGATGCAGACCTGGAAGGTCTCGACTGGCCGGAAAGCGTAAAGGCAATGCAGCACAACTGGATTGGAAAATCAACCGGTGCCGAGGTTACCTTTACTGTAGCAGACAAGGACGGAAAGCCAACTGATAACAAGCTCACTGTTTACACTACCCGCTGCGATACTTTGTTTGGTGCAACTTACATGGTTGTTTCGCCAGAGCACAAAATCATTCCTGAAATCACAACTGCTGAACAGGCAGATGCTGTAAAGGCTTATCAGGAAGCGGCAGCAAAGAAGTCTGACCTTGAGCGTACAGACCTTGCAAAGGACAAGACTGGTGTATTCAGCGGAAGCTATGCAATTAACCCTGTAAACGGAAAACTGATTCCAATCTGGATTGCAGACTACGTTTTGATTTCTTACGGTACAGGTGCAATTATGGCCGTACCTGCTCACGATGACCGCGACTGGGAATTCGCAAAGAAGTTCAATCTGCCAATCATTGAAGTTCTTAAATCAGAAGTTGACGTACAGAAACAGGCATGGACACAGGACGGAATCCACGTAAACTCAGAATTCCTCGATGGTCTCAACAAGGCAGACGCAATTGCAAAGATGCTGGAATTCCTTGAAGAAAAGAAAATCGGCCGCAAGGCTATCAACTATAAACTCCGCGACTGGGTATACAGCCGCCAGCGCTACTGGGGTGAACCAATTCCTCTGGTACACTGCCCTGACTGTGGAACAGTTCCTGTTCCAGAAGAAGAGCTCCCATTAAAGCTTCCTGAGGTTAAGTCATATCAGCCTACAGGAACCGGTGAGTCTCCTCTTGCTGCAATTGATGAATGGGTAAACTGCAAGTGTCCAAAGTGCGGTAAGCCTGCTAAACGCGAAACAAATACAATGCCTCAGTGGGGAGGAAGCTGCTGGTACTACCTGCGCTATCTGGACCCACACAACGACAAAGTTTTCTGTGCTCCTGAAAAAGAAAAGTACTGGATGCCTGTAGACCTTTACATTGGTGGTGCTGAGCATGCCGTTCTTCACCTCCTCTATGCCCGCTTCTGGCACAAGGTACTTTATGATATCGGTGTAGTAAGCACAAAAGAGCCGTTCCAGCGCCTTGTAAACCAGGGTATGATTACTTCATTTGCCTTCCAGAGAAAGAACAAAACTCTGGTTCCAGTTGATGAAGTTGAACAGCGCGACGACGGAAAATACTATGAAAAGGCAACCGGCGAAGAACTGGAGCAGATTGTTGCCAAGATGTCTAAGTCGCTCAAGAACGTAGTAAATCCTGATGATGAAATTAAGGCTTATGGTGCAGACTCTGTTCGTATGTACGAAATGTTCATGGGACCTCTTACAATGTCTAAGCCATGGGCAACTCAGGGTATCGTTGGTATTCACCGCTTCCTCGAAAAGGTTTGGTCTGTAAGCGAAAAGCCGATGGTTGACATCGACATCACAGGTAAACTCGAAGACAAGGCACTTATCAGCGCCCGCAAGACTTTTGCTCAGACAATCAAAAAGGTAACTGATGATACAGCAACGCTGAACTTCAACACAGCAATCAGCCAGATGATGATTTTCATTAATGAGCTTTCAAAGCTTCCGGAAGTTCCTCGCGCTATGTGGCCAGATTTCGTAAAGGTTCTCTCCCCTTACGCACCACACCTTGGCGAAGAGCTCTGGGAGAAGCTTGGTAACAAAGAATCGATTGCCTACGTTACATGGCCAAAGATTAACGAAGACTTTGCAAAAGATGATGTAAAGACAATCGTTGTAATGGTAAACGGCAAGAAGCGCGATACATTTGAAGCAGCACCTGGCAGCTCAGACGACAGCCTTAAAGAAATTGCTTTTGCTCGTGAAGGTGTAAAGAAGTTTACAGACGGTCACGAGATTGTAAAGTGCATTGTTGTAAAAGATAAGCTGGTAAATATCGTAGTGAAATAGATTATCCCTTTCTCGTCATTGCGAGCCGCAGGTGAAGCAATCTACAATGTTGAGACCCCTTTCATTGTTGATTGCCGCGTCGCCCTTCGGGCTCCTCGCAATGACGTAATACCTCACCTTGTGGTTCCTCGCAATGACAAATGGAGCTGAACATCGCGATAACACATTTTTTTCTATACAGATCCCCCGGTCAATCCGGGGGATGACTTTTTTAAATCCAGATAACAAAATATTATTAATGTTTCTATTGACAGAAACATTCTCTCGTGTTAAGTTACTATTAATAGAAACGTTACTACTTATAGTAACAAATCTATAGTACAAAACAGAGAGGTAAAAAAAATGGCAAACCGTATGGATTTGATTTATAAATGTATATCGAATTCGCGCTACACACCTTATCTTCTTGCAAAGAAAATCGGAGCAACTGCAATTCTGGAATCTGCAAGCTTTGCAAAAGGCCGTGAGCGCTATTCAATTTTGATGACAGAAGAAGCTTTTAAAATTAAACAGGATGAAGAGCAGATTTCTATTATTATAGATGGAAAAGAATCTCCTTTTGACATGAAGGCCGCAATGGAAGGAGAAAAAAGTTACGACGCACTTGGCAATGAAAAAACTCCTGACATTCTTGATGCGCTGCTCTACATTGCACGTCAAAATGTCCTTCCTCAAGGCCCTCTTACCGAACTCCCACTTCCCGCCAGTGGATTGGGATATTTAAGCTATGAGTTCGCAAAACACTGTGATAACATCCGTTTTTTTGAGCAGAAAGATGATTTGAATATCCCTGAAAGTTTGTTCATTACCGGACACATTTACATAATTTTTGACCACTTTACTGAAGAACTTCACATTTTTGGTTTGAATTATAATGAACATCAGATTGACTTAGGCGCTGCAATGGAACGCATTCTTAAGCGCATAAACGATATGGATTTTTCTTATGTTGAAGAAGATAATCAAAGCTTTAAATACAAAATGCTTACTGACATGGAAGCAAGCAAGGCTGAATATATAAAAAAGGTTATAGAGTTAAAAAAGCATATTGTTGCAGGAGATTTGATTCAGGCCGTTCCAAGCCGCCGAGTTCAGATTGAATGTGAAGCAGAAGCTCTTGCAGTTTACGGAAAGCTTCGTAAAGTAAATCCTTCTCCATATCTTTTCTATATTGATTTTGGAGATTTCCAGTTTACAGGTGCCTCACCAGAAAGTCTTGTGAGAGTTCGCAAAGGCAAAGCTATAATTCATCCGATTGCAGGAACTATCCGACGTGGCAAAACAGAAGCTGAAGATGAAAAACTAAAAATTGAACTTCAAAATAATCCTAAGGAACAGGCAGAACATCTTATGCTTGTGGACCTGGCACGTAATGACCTTGGCCGTGTTTGTGAACGAGGCAGCGTCGAAGTGTCTCAATATATGGAATGTGAACTTTTCAGTCATGTAATTCATCTTGTAAGCACAACAGAAGGTAAAGTTCGGGAAGGAGTAAAACCAATCCAGGTTCTTCGTGCATCCTTCCCTGCCGGAACAGTAAGCGGAGCTCCAAAGATTAATGCAATGCAGATTCTAAGCGGCCTTGAAAAAACAAAGCGGCGTTTTTATGCAGGCGCAGTTGGTTACATTCAGCCAAACGGAGACCTTGATTTCTGCATTTCAATCCGTTGCGCATTACGCCAGGGTAATGTATGGAACCTTCAGGCAGGTGGCGGAATTGTTTACGATTCCGAACCTGAGAGAGAGTTCACCGAAACTTGTGAAAAACTCGGTGCTTTGATTGATACTTTGACTAAATAAGCTCAAAAGGTGGTTTCGACAAGCTCAACCACCAAAGAGACTTCTATAAATACGGTGGTTGAGCCTGTCGAAACTACCGCAGAAACAGGAGAATGAAAAATGATATTGGTTATTGATAATTATGACAGTTTTACATTTAATGTTGTGCAGGCTCTTGAATGCGCAACAAAAGAAGAAATTAAGATTGTGCGAAATGATGAGGTGACAGTAGAACAGCTTGCCTCTATGAATCCGTCAAAACTGATAGTTTCACCAGGACCTGGAAATCCTGGCAGTGCAGGAATTTGCATTGAAGCAATCCGTTTTTTTGCAGGTAAAATTCCAATTCTTGGAATCTGTCTTGGACATCAGGCAATTGGAGAAGCCTTTGGCGCTAAGATAGTAGGTGCAAAATTCATTAAGCATGGAATCATAGAAGAAATCAATCTGGATGGTCGAGGTATTTTCCGCACTATCGGAAAATCTGCGAAGTTCACACGCTACCATTCGTTAGTTATAGATGAAGCAACTTTGCCGTCTGACTTCGAAGTAACAGCGCGTGCTCAGGATGGAGACATCATGGGTATTCGTCATAAGTCACTGCCAATTGAAGGTGTTCAGTTTCATCCGGAAAGTATTGCAAGTCAGGCATGTCTTGATTTATTTAAGGGCTTCTTAAATTATCGCCGTGACAATCTTCCTGTTTCTGAATATCTTAAACAGCTTATTGATGAGAAAAAACCATTAACCCGTGAGCAGGCTTCTTTCTTTATGGAAAATCTTACAGACGGAACAATGGATGAAAAAGCAACTGCTTCAATTCTTACTGCAATGGCTGCCCTTGGCCTTCCTACTGCAGATGAAATGGCAGGTTGTGCAGAAGCTCTTTTGAAAAAGAAAACTCCTTTCCCATTACAGAATACTAATGCAAACAATAACAACGGTCTTGCAGAAATTGTTGGAACTGGCGGAGACGGAAAAGGAAGCTTTAACATTTCTTCTATGTCAGCTCTTGTTGCTGCAAGCTGTGGTCAACCAGTAGCAAAGCACGGAAACAGAGCAGTTTCTTCTAAGAGCGGCGCCGCAGACTTTTTTGAAAACCTCGGAATCAAAATTATGGCAGAACCAGAAAAAACAGCAAATCTGGTTGAACAGACAGGCTTCGGCTTTTTAATGGCTCCGGTTTATCATGCAGCAATGCGTTTTGCGGCACCGGTTCGTAAAGCACTTGGAATTAAGACAATCTTTAATGTACTTGGTCCTCTCTTGAATCCGGCTGGCGCTGAATATGAAGTTCTTGGAGTATATAGTGAAGATTTAATGGAAGACTATGCAAGAGCGGCAAAGGCTCTCGGAGCAAAACGTGTTATGGTAATTCACAGCCGTGATGGTTTTGATGAAATATCTCCTTGCCAGCCAACCGATGTTTTTCAGATTAATGAGGATGGCAAAGAATACCGCTATGTAATTGAACCTTCAAAATTTGGAATCATAGGAGTTTCTGAAGAAGAACTTGAAGGAGGCAGTGGTGCTGACAATGCAAAGCTCGCACAAGAAGTTCTTAATGGTGGCGGACGAAAAACAATTCGTGCCGCAGTTGGTCTTAATGCCGGTGCTGTTCTTTATTTGAGCGGCAAAGCTAAAACCTTAAAAGATGGTTATGACATGGCGCTTGCAGCCCTTTCAAGTGGAAGTACACTTGCAAAGCTGCATGAAATTCAGAAGGTTTCAGAGGAACTTTGTGCATAACAAGGAAGGGGGATTCCCCTTTCTGCATCACCATGGATTTTACATGAAAGATATTCTTACAACAATAATTGAAAAAAGAAAAAATGACATTCTTACTCTGGGATTAAATTTTGGAACAAATCTTCCAAAAGAACGCACACGAGATATTCATCCTTTCTTAAAATCAAAAGGTGTGATTCTTGAAGTAAAACGTGCATCTCCAAGTAAGGGAGACATTGCTCCAGAACTTAATTCGTACGAAACTGCCGAATCTTATATAAAAGCCGGTGCTGGCGCAATAAGCTGTCTGACCGAAAAAAATTATTTTAAGGGTTCACTGACAGACTTAATGTCAGTTTGCCAGGCAGTTGATAAAAATGCTCTGGATAAAAATACGACACCTGCAGTACTTCGTAAAGATTTTTTACTCTTTCCGGAAGAAATTGAAATCTCTTACTTAGCGGGAGCAGATGCTGTTCTTCTCATTGCCCGAATTCTTTCAAAAGATGAACTTTTGAAAATGGCACAGGAAGTAGTTCGCTTTGGGCTGAATGCTTTAATCGAAATCCGTTCAGATGAAGATTTAGAAAAGATCCGATTTATTGCGTCACAAGTTCCGTCAGAAAACTTTGTTTTTGGGGTAAACAGCCGAGATCTCACAACATTCAAGATTGACCTTCTTCGTCCTTGCATTATGTTTTCTAAAATTCAGAAAATCATAGGCGCAAACGCAAGAATTATTTTTGAAAGCGGAGTTACAAATTATGAATGCGCAGCTGCAGTTAGTTCTATGGGCTTTACGGGCCTGCTGCTTGGCGAAGCCGCTGCAAAAAATCCAGAACTCCGCCAGGGACTTGTTCAGAGCTTTATGAATTCTAAACCGACAATGAATTCTGAATTCTGGAAAAGCTATTGTCAGGATTTTAATTCCTTAAAAAATTATTCTGAATCTGAAGCCGCTTCTCTTTTCAAAGAATCTGCAAAGCCTGGTTCAGACAACCCAATCATTAAGCTTTGCGGATTTACACGTTCACAAGACGCTGTTCTTGCAGATGAACTCGGAGCATCATTCCTTGGCTTTATTTTTGCAGATGCATTTCCGCGAAGTGTGACGCATGAAGACCGTTTAGAAAAACTTCTGCCCCAACTCAGTAATCTGCATTGCAAAAAAATTGCAGTAATTGTGAACCTGGATTCTCCGGAAAGTAAAAAAGCAATTCAGCTTGTAAAAGACGGAATATTTGATGCATTGCAATTTCATAAGATACCTTATGAAGCTGTTAGTAAAGACTTACTTTCACTGCCGCATTATTTTGCAGTTGGAAATTTTGAAGAATATGAAAAATTAATTTCTGAAGGTGAAATGCGTGTTCTTCTGGATTCAAAGGACTTTATTAATTGTAAAGCTGCTCTTCCAGAGAAATCAACATATGAAATCAAATGGATTGCCGGAAATATCACTCCAGATAATATTTACAATGCAATGCAAAATTATCATCCGGAATTAATTGATGTTTCAAGTGGAATTGAAGATGAAATACCGGGAATAAAAAATTCACAAAAAATGAAACAATTGTTGTCATTCCCTTACTTGCCACGAGAATCTTTTAAGAACAGTGATTAATTAGATTGTAAACGAGTTTGCTTCGCAAACATCGCAGAGTCAAGCCCGACAATGACATATAATTTATTGGTATTTACAGGAGAATAAAAAATGAGCGATAACGGATTTTTTAATAACTACGGTGGTAAATATGTTGCAGAAGTTTTGCGACGCCCCCTTGATGAACTTGAGGTTGCTTTTCACGACGCCATGAACGACAGTGCATTTTTAGATGAGTTAAACATAATTCGCAGAGACTATATCGGCCGCGAAACTCCTCTTTATTTTGCACCTACAGCAACAAAGCTTCTTGGCGGTGCTCAGATTTATATCAAGCTCGAAGGACTTGCAAATACAGGTGCTCACAAAATCAACAATGCAATCGGTCAGTGTTTACTTGCAAAACGCATGGGTAAAAAAAGAATCATTGCAGAAACCGGGGCCGGACAGCACGGACTTGCAACCGCTGCTGCCTGTGCAAAGCTTGGGTTGGACTGTACCATTTATATGGGAGAAGTTGATGTACGACGACAGCAGCCGAATGTTGCGTCAATGGAACTTTATGGGGCAAAAGTACATCCTGTTACAAGCGGAAG
This sequence comes from uncultured Treponema sp., assembly GCA_947166355.1. Lineage (GTDB taxonomy): Bacteria > Spirochaetota > Spirochaetia > Treponematales > Treponemataceae > Treponema_D. The sequence goes on along the minus strand of CAMVDX010000002.1, from coordinate 213,171 downwards.
CCGTACCTTAAAAGATGCAGTAAATGAAGCTATGCGTGACTGGGCTGCAAATCCAGACACAACACATTATGTATTGGGAAGCGCACTCGGCCCTGCTCCGTTCCCAGATATTGTACGAGAGTTTCAAAGCGTTATAGGACGTGAAGTTAAAAAACAGGCTCAAGAACGTGGTATAAAAATTGGTGCTATGGTTGCCTGTGTAGGAGGCGGTTCCAATTCCATAGGATTTTTTGAACCATTCATTAACGAAAAATCACCCCGCCTTATTGGGGCAGAAGCAGGCGGAATCGGTCCTAATGTCGGAGAAAATGCAAGCCGCATGACAGGCAATGCTGCCCGTGATGGAATCTTACAAGGTTACAAGAGTCGTTTTCTTCTGGATGAAGATGGTCAAGCTCTTCCTACACGCTCAATCTCTGCAGGTCTCGACTACTGTGGAATTGGACCGCAGCTTGCATCGCTTGGCCGCTCTGGCAGAGTTGAGTTCACTTCAATTCTTGATAAAGAAGCTTTAGAAGCTGTTCAGTTTTTTGCCCGAAACGAAGGAATTTTATTTGCACTTGAATCTGCACATGCAGGAGCCGCCGCAATGAAAATTGCAAAAGAAATTCCAGCTGACCAGGCAATAATAATCAACATGAGTGGTCGTGGCGATAAAGACGTTTTCATTACAAGCCCGGTTTTCCGTCCAACAGAATGGCTGGATTTTCTTCATTCTGAAATTGAGCGTCTTGAAAATGCAAAAGACATACATGAAGCATAATAGATCTTTGACGAAGTTTGTTGCGAAATGTCACAGAGGCAAGTCTGAAGATGACACACTGTCAAGCCCGAAGCTGAAACGACTTATGAAGTCTGAAGATTACACACACTGTCATTCCCGCGCTTGACGCGGGAATCCATAAAATACGAGGAGAAAAAACATTATGTCAAAAATAAAATTAATGAGTCATCTTGTTGCAGGTTATCCAACTACACAACTTGCACTTACTGCAGCCCGCGCACTTGTAAAAGGCGGGGCCGACATCTTAGAAATTCAACTGCCCTTTTCTGATCCGAGCGCAGACGGTCCGGCAATTCAAACTGCCTGCACAAAGGTTCTGGAACGAGGTTATAAAACAGCAGATGGTTTGAGTTTTATTTCTACACTTCATCAGGAGTTCCCAGACATCACAATTTATCTTATGAGTTATGGTTCCCTTGTTTATACACCGGGTATAGAAGAGTTTTGCAAACGGGCAGCTGCCGCCGGAGTAAAAGGAATGATTATTCCAGACCTGCCTTTTGATTATGATGAAGGCCTTACCTCAGCATGTAAAAAAAATGGTATGATAAATATTCCTGTCGCAGCTCCAAGCATGGCTTCTGACCGGCTGGAAAAACTTTCTAATGCAGGATTTCCATATATCTATGCAGCTCTGCGAACAGGAATAACCGGTACAAACACAACAATTGATAATTCTACGCTGGAATTTATTAAAAAAGTAAGCTCCGGCGGGTCAAAGGTTTACGGAGGCTTTGGTATTTCGAACGGAGAACAGGCAAAAGCTCTTTGTAATTCAGTAGAGGCGATTGTTGCAGGTTCTGTCTTTGTGCGCCTTATTACAGAAAATCAGGGAGATGAAAAAAAATTGGCCTCTGCTGTAGAAGCAAAGGCCAGAGAACTATGCCAGTTTTAGGGCTCGATTATTCTCACAAGCCATTTCCTGGTAAATGCTAAACGACAGTCCCGGCGGGCTGTCGTTTTTTAACGCATTATGCAACCTCTGTAACGGAGTTTATAATATTAAACAGAGATTTGAAGCCGGTTGCAGAAATGGCTTTTTCTGCCTCGTTCGACACAGACATAAAGTAGAGACGGTTGCCTTTTTCTTCACTGTCATTGAATGCAGCCATCAAAAAGCCTATTCCAGCCGGATCAAGCTCCACAAGTTTTGACATATCAAGTACGATGTTATTTTTGCGCACAGCATCGTACAGGGTATTCTGAAACTCACCGAGAGTATATGCATTTAACGAACCTTCAAGTTCATAAAGATGATAGTTTGCTCCGTCTTTTTCAATAATCGTTAACTGTTCCATTATAAACCAGCCTCCTTCATCATTTCATCAAGATCGCTTAAATCAGGCATCTCAAAACCATCAGGCAAAGGCATATCACCTGCACCAGCCGAATCTGCCGGCTTTTCCTCTTTTGCAGAATTTTCAACCGGCTGCTCAGAACCTTCTGCTGCAGCTGAGGCATCAGATTTTTGTTCACCATTTATTGCTGCCGATTCAGCCGCAAGCTCTTGTGTATTTACAGTTTCATCTGCTACAGCTTCCATTTTTGAATCTACTGTATTTTCTACAGGTGTTTCTTCAGAAGGAGCTGTCTGTTCAACACCACCCTCTTCGGCTGCATTTTCTGCCGGCTTTGCATTTTCACTTTCAGAGGCAGGAGTTTCTTCAACAGTTTCTTCCGGTATACCTTCGTATTTAATTACGAGAATAGAAACGTCATCCTCCATTTCCTTTGACATAAACTTTAAAAGTCCGTCAAAAGTAAACTGAGCCATACGCTGTGCAGGGTAAGTTGAATTGTCAAGAACTGCCTGCTGAACTCGCTCTTTACCAAACTGTTCACCGCGCAATGAGTGAGACTGAATCAAACCATCAGTACAAGCCATAATGATATCACCATGATTCAACTTTGTAGTTTTTACAGAAATATAAGGAGAAATATCCTTAACAAAGCCGAGAATATGACCACTACCCTGAATCTCAATTACGTTGTTATAAACCTGTGTATACATCATCAAAGCAGGAACACCACAGTTGATGTAGTACATAGTATCAGAATTGAAATCAATCAGGGCAAACAAGCCTGCAAAGATAGTTCCCTTAGGAAGCGAGTCTCGCACGAACGTATTAAGCTTTACAACAAGCTGCTTAAAATCATGTACTTCAGAAAGATAAGAACGAATGATGGACTTTAAGATGACCATGTTCATAGAAGCCGCAATACCTTTTCCAGAAAGGTCACCCACTACAAACAGATGGCGGCTTTCTGTAAGACGAATCATATCTACAAACTCACCACCAATATTGTGCGCAGGAACCATCAGATAACCGATATCGACCTTATTTGATTTAACATGATCAATATTTTCCTGAATAGAAGTAATAATCTGAGAAGACATCTTAATTTCGCGGTTTACGACACTAATAACGTCTTTGTTAGAAATATTACGCATGTAGTAACCAAATACGAAGAAGTAAGAATAAAGCTTTACAAATACGTTATAATCGTATTCCTTATAGTGGTCACCGCTGGCCTTTTTACCAAGAGTGATAATACCAAAAATATTGTGACCTTCATTAAGAATAAACAGCGCATCAGATTTAGTCTGCTTAAAGAAAGCTTCAAGTTCCTTCTGAACTACAGCAATATCGTGTTCTTTTTCAATCTGACTCTGAACAACAATACTCTTGTTGATATTCAAAAGAGCATCAAACATCGGATTGTTCAAAGAAATCTTTGTATCCATATTATTTGAAGAATATGCAACATCAAGCTTATTCTGTTCAGAAAGAATATAAACCGACATAGAAGATGCTTCAACATTACGGCGCATAATTTCGAACATCTTTGCCGTAATCTGGTCCATTTCACTTTCCTTGTAATCTACACTTGCAAGGTCCTTTTCAAGAGAGGCCTCATAATCAGCCGTATACAATCTTGAAGAATTAGAAAGCACCGAACTAATCCACAGAGAAAACAAAACTGCAACAATAGAATATGCAATAAAGCTGCCGATAAATGCAGAACTCAGTGTATCTCCTTCCGGCTGCAACAGCATTGAAAGAACTCCCACCAAAACAGCCGGAATAATATATGAAACTATAGATTTGAACAGAGTTACAAACATGGCTTTTCCAGAAGGAACAGAAATCTTTGAAAGCGCCATGTAGAACACAACATACATAAACAGATATGAGAACAGGAACAGAAGAGAGAATGAAGGAGATACTGTAGAAACAAACTTGATTGCAAAGTTAATTGCCCACATCAGGAAAACACCTTCAGCCATTACTGTAGTCTGATATCTATCAAGCTGAGTTGCATTTTTATCTTCCTGAAGAAGAATCAGGAACAAAAGACCGGCAACAGGAATTACATAACGATAGAGATTTGTATAAAGAGAAACCCAGGTAATCGGGAAGAATTCTCGTGCTGGACCTGAAATCAGATATTCAGAAGCAATTACAATTCCATTTTCAAAAGAAATATCAATAGTAGTAAATTTAAAGAATGAAACAAATACAGAAAACAGAATAAACATTATGCGCAGAATAGAAACCAGCACATGTTTTTTTGGAGCAACAATATCGACAATACCAAAGCCAACCGTAACAAATGCAATTCCGTCTAAAGTAAGGCTGATACGCATTACAGGAGCAATAAGAGCTTCAAAGCCGGAATATTTCATTATCAAAACAAGCACGAATAAAATGGATTCAATTGCCGTAATCAGCATTGCAATAGAAAAAGCCGAAGTTCCGCTATTACTCGTCTTAATTTTTGCATCCATCAGATGAGTAAGGAAAATCAGAAAGAGTACACAGATAATATTCAGAATAATATAAATCATATTAGTAACCTACCTTGGCAATCATCATTGTAACGTCATCATGAAGTTTCTTATCGCCGTTGTATTTCCAAATCAAATCTACAATATCATCAACCATCTGCTGAGGCTCTTTTGCAGCACCGGCCATGAGTGTCTTTTTATAGATATCAGTATCACCAAGCTCTACACCACTATCATCCATTACTTCAGAAACACCGTCCGTTGCCATCAAAATCGTATCACCACGGAACAAACGTTTTTCAGCAACTGTAACATCTCCAACATCAAGAATACCAATAAGTGAAGCGTTTGAAGTAAGCGGCTTAATGCGGTAACCATCAGGAGAAGGAGAAAGAATAATCGGATCAGACATGGAAGCATTGATATAGCGGATACGCATTTTTTCTGTATCAATGATACTCAAGAACAATACGGTATATTTATCCTGAAGATGCATTCCTTTAATAGCTTTATCAATTGCATGAAGAACACCAACAAGATCTTCCTTATCTTCAATAATTTTTACAGTATTCATCACCAAACCCATAATAAGGGCAGCAGGAAGTCCCTTACCAGATACGTCTCCGAGCATCAAAAGAGTTTTAGAAGAGTCAATAGGCAGAATTGAGAAGTAGTCACCCGATACGTTTACCAAAGGCCGATAATATGTTGCAATTTTTAACTTTGGAATATTCGGAATTTTCTGCGGAAGGAAGGACTGCTGTGTTTCAGCAAGTTGTTCCCATTCCTTTGTTGTAGCAGAGATTTCTGAAAGTGTTGTAATAGTGCGGGAACGGCTTACAAAACGCTTGTATTCTTCAAAAAGACGTTTATATACAGCAAGGTCAAAAAGTCTTGTATAACGGCAGAATACATAAAGATGATAATTGTCGCAGCACATAAAGAAACCGCGAGCTTTTTTATAGTTTGTAGTAACACCAATATGACGGTCAAAGAAGAAGAAACCATCAGGCCAGGATTCAGTAAAGTGCTGATCAAGCTTATTTCTTACAGTTTCACTTGTTGATGTTCTGTTAGGACTATTATAGAGAATATAGTTTTTAGTACGATCTACAAGGAGGACAGAACAATCTCCCTGCTTTTCAAGAACATCACCTATTACGGTATAAAAATCATCGAGGGAATAGCAGAATCTCAGTCTGTCAATAAAATCATTAAGAATTACAGTTTCACCCGATTCAAGGGTTTCTTTTCGTACTCTTGCCATAAGGTACGAGCGGAATCTGTTTCCCCAGAAAACAGCAGCAAAAAATACGATAAATGTAACGACAAGCGTTACAACAGAAAATCCCTCAGTTTCTTTTACCGGTAAAAGATGCAGGCAGGCTGCAATAAAACATACTATCGTAAGAACGTTTACTGAGATTATAACGGCTCTTTTCCTGGTTTTATACATGATTACCTCTGTTTTTAATACTAAAATGTTTTAAATAGACTGATACTATTCTATCACATTATCGGAATATTTGGGAAAAAAGTTCAGAAATTTAGGTAATAGCTACTAGTTTTTAGATTCTAGTTTTTTTGAGGGATTTTTGATTTTTTGGATTGCTTCGCGTCGTACGTAATGCATGCCTAGCTCGCAATGACGAAGGCTATGGAGCCGAGTTTCGTCATTGTGAAGAGCTCAGGAGAGCAACGTGGCAATCAATTAATCAGAGAGCTTTGAAAGATTAAGCAGATTTGGCTCACTAGGAGGATTTTCAAGCTCCATATACTGCTTAAGAAGCTCCTTCTGCTTGCTTGAAAGATGTGTCGGAATCTGAACCATGATTTTTACATACAAATCACCCTTGCGTGAAGAACCAGAAATTGGAACACCTTCGCCTTTTATGCGTAAAAGCTTTCCGTTTGCAGTTCCATCAGGAATCTTAACAGTAATCTTTTTGCCGTCAAGGGCAGTAATAGTAATATCACAGCCAAGAGCAGCCTGAGCAATACTGATTGGAACAGCACAATAAAGGTCACCGCCGTCTCGTTCAAAGAAAGGATGCTGTTCTACATGTAATACAACTACGAGGTCTCCAGCAGGTCCACCGTTTTCACCGGCATCTCCCATTCCACGGATTACGATACGTTTTCCATTATCAACTCCAGCTGGAATCTTAAGAGACATCTGTTTAGATTTTTCCTGAATACCTTTTCCTCGGCAGCTAGGACACGGCTTATCAATTATAGTTCCGCGACCTCCACACTTTGGACAAGTCTGCTGAATTGTAAAGAAACCGTTACCCTGACGAACCTGGCCCATACCGTTACAGGTAGGACAAGTTTTTTTAGAAGCACCGGCAGCCGCACCTGTTCCCTTACATGCCTCACAAGGCTCATTATGCTTAAAATGAATATCTGCCGTTGTTCCATAAACAGCATCTTTAAACTGAATATGAAGGTCGTAACGGAGACTAGCCCCTGCTGCAGGACCAGAACTTCTTGAAGAACGTGAACCGCCGCCAAAGCCACCGCCGAAAATACTGTCAAAAATATCAGAGAAGCCGCCGCCGGCTCCTCCAAAGAGGTCTGAGAAGTCATGGAAGGCGTGAGAATACTGTGCTCCTCCGCCTCCCTGGCCCATACCGTCAAGACCGGCAAAGCCGTACTGGTCGTAAATAGGTCGCTTTTCTGCATCAGAAAGAACTTCGTACGCCTCTGTTGCCTCTCGGAATTTCTCCTCGGCAGTTTTGTCGCCCGGGTTTCGGTCCGGGTGATATTTTACAGCGAGCTTACGGTAAGCCTTTTTTATTGCTTCCTGATCTGCTGATTTGTCTACACCTAATACTTCGTAATAATCGCGCTTTGCCATATCGTATGTCCATTAATAAAATATAATAAAATAATATATCAAAAAAATGCCCTGCCAACAAGAACAGGACATTTGCTCTTATGAAAATGGCTTCCGTTGCACGTAGCTCCAAAATCGGGCTAAGGGTAGCACCGCTTGTAGCGCAGGCTCGCCCAAACCTGTGTAAGGTCGCTGGCGACCGTTGTTCAATAGCAGAGCGTTAAGAAAATTGCGAAAGCAATTTTTAGCTCTACCACTACCAATGATTTTGGGGCTCCGTTCCACTCGCGCCATTTTCATAATCTCAGATTATCTTTTATTTATTGCCTACTTATCTTCGTCTTTTACTTCGTACTCAACATCATCGGCTGAGCCTTTGTCAAAGCCACTCTTGTTTTCTGCGCCAGCATCTCCAGAAGCGTTTCCGGCGTCTGCACCAGCGGCTCCTTCAGCACCCTGAGCACCAGCACCTGCCTGACCTGCTGCGGCCTGCTGCTTGTAGAGTTCTTCGGCAATCTTGTATGAAGCCTGTTTGAGGGCTTCTGTCTTAGCCTTGATATCTTCTACATTGTCGCCCTGCATAGCCTGCTTGAGAGCAGCAATTGCATCTTCAATCTTCTGCTTTTCGCCACCATCAACCTTGTCTCCAAGATCCTTGAGTGTCTTTTCTGTAGCGTAGATTAAGCTGTCTGCCTCGTTACGGGCATCAACGCCTTCACGCTTAGCCTTATCTGCAGCAGCATTTGCTTCTGCATCTTTAACCATCTTTTCGATTTCTTCGTCGCTCAAACCTGAAGAAGAAGTAATCTGGATGTGCTGTTCCTTACCTGTTCCAAGATCCTTAGCAGATACGTGAACAATACCGTTTGCATCGATATCGAAAGTAACTTCAATCTGTGGAACACCACGAGGAGCGGCTGGAATACCTACGAGGTCGAAGCGGCCAAGTGTACGGTTCTGGTCAGCCATTTCACGCTCACCCTGAAGTACGTGGATTGATACGGCAGTCTGTCCATCAGCTGCAGTAGAGAAGATCTGGCTCTTCTTTGTAGGAATTGTTGTATTTCTTGGAATAAGCTTTGTGAATACGCCACCCATTGTTTCAATACCAAGTGAAAGTGGAGTAACGTCGAGCAAGAGGATGTCCTGCTTAACATCTTTATTCAAGATACCACCCTGAATTGCAGCACCGATAGATACAGCTTCATCTGGGTTTACAGAACGGCTACCCTCTTTTCCAAAGATTGCCTTTACAACTTCCTGAACTTTTGGCATACGAGAAGAACCACCAACAAGGATTACCTCGTCAATCTGGTCTGTTGTAAGTTTTGCATCCTGCAAAGCCTTCTTACAAGGTTCCTTTGTACGCTCGAACAAAGAATCTGTCATCTGTTCAAACTGAGCGCGGCTCAAAGACTTCTGCAAGTGTTTTGGACCGGTGCTATCTGCAGTAATAAATGGAAGGTTGATATCTGTTGTTGTCTGGTTAGACAAGCTGATTTTTGCGTTTTCAGCAGCTTCACGGAGACGCTGCATAGCCATTGGATCTTTAGAAAGATCGATTCCTGTATCCTTCTTGAACTCGTCAATAAGCCAGTTAGCAATAACACGGTCCCAGTCATCTCCACCAAGGTGTGTATCACCATTTGTAGAAAGAACTTCGAATACACCGTCAGCAAGCTGAAGAATAGAAATATCGAATGTACCACCACCAAGGTCGTATACAGCGATTGTGCGTTCCTTATTCTGGTCTTTGTTGAAACCAAAAGCAAGAGCAGCAGCTGTTGGTTCGTTGATGATACGCTTTACATCAAGTCCAGCAATTTTACCGGCATCCTTTGTAGCCTGACGCTGTGAGTCGTTGAAGTAAGCAGGAACTGTAATAACAGCTTCTGTAACTTCCTGTCCAAGATAATCCTCAGCAGTTTTCTTCATTTTCTGAAGAATGAAAGCAGAAATTTCCTGTGGAGAATAGCGTTTCTTTGCACCGTTTTCGTCTACTTCAACACGGCAGTCTGCACCGTTATCAATTACTGTATATGGAAGCTTTGTAGCTTCTCCCTGAAGCTCACTGAAGCGATGTCCAATAAGACGCTTTACAGAGTAAACTGTATTTTTAGGGTTTGTAACCATCTGGTTCTTTGCAGGCGCACCTACAATTCTATCACCCTTTGATGTAAAACCTACGATTGATGGAGTTGTACGTCCACCTTCTGAGTTCTGAATTACTACCGGTTCTCCGTTTTCCATTACAGAAACACAAGAGTTTGTTGTTCCTAAGTCAATACCAATAATCTTACCCATTTTATTTACCTCGCTTTCTAATTTACAATTTCATTAAGGAGGGGGAAGTCTCCCCCTCGCTCGCACTGCGTTACTCGCTGCCCCTTCCAGCGGGGACACCCCGCAACGCCCCGTATTTTTCGTCATGCTGAACTTGTTTCAGCATCTCCTTTATATAGACCCTGAAACAAGTTCAGGGTGACAGTCGATTTTTACGCCTTCGGTACTTTTACCATTACCTTAGCGTGTCTGATTACTTTATCCTTGAGCTTGTAGCCCTTAAGATAAACCTGAGCCAGAGTTTCCTTCTTGGCTTTTTCATCTTCCATACGGCCGATTGCTTCGTGCTCGTCAGGATTGAATTCATCTCCTTCCTTGCCGTAGCCTGTAAGACCGTATTTATCTTCAAGCATCTTTACAAGATTCTTATTAATCATCTTGATACCGTCTGCAATTGCTTTTGCATCCTTTGCGTCCTTTGCAGCGTCAATTGTACGGTCAAAATTATCAAGACTGTCGAGCAGGTCGCCTAAAAGGCCGGCATTTGCGTAGTCATAAGTGTCCTGCTTTTCTTTCATCATGCGCTTGCGGTAGTTATCAAAGTCTGCGGCACGGCGCAAGAGCTGATCTTTAAGGTCAGCATTTTCTTTTTCAAGGGCAGCAATGCGCTCTTCTGGAGTCTGTTCTTTCTTTTCCTCAGGCTCTGTGCCCTTAGAAGAATCAGATTCAGCAGCAGCTTCTGTACTTTCTGCAGTCTGTGAATCAGCAGTTTCTTCCTGAGAAGTTGTGTTTTCTTCTGTCTGATTTTCAGTTTTCTCTTCAGCCATTAGTTTTCCACCATCAAAAATTATATTCTATAGTTAAAATTACTAATTTTGAGGCTAAATCGTCAATAAATTTGTGAAAAATTTATAAAAAAATTCTTATATGGAATAAATGATGGATTGCTTCGTCGCTGCGCTCCTCGCAATGACGGTTTGGCAATACGCTCCTCGCAATGACGTGGTTTCGACAGATTCGACCACCGCTGTCATTGCGAGCACGAAGTACGTGGCAATCTATCAAAAGGAGAACTTACATCGTATTTTTTCCCATTAAGTGTAAAAGAAAGACGGGCAGCGTGCAGATACATGCGTTTTGCGGGAGCACCGCCGTAGAGTTCGTCACCGAGAATGGGAAGGCCGCGGCTGGCTAAGTGAACGCGAATCTGATGGGTGCGGCCGGTGTAGAGAGTACATTCAATCAAACGGCACGGGCGGCCTTCTACTGTGATTTTTTTGAGAACTCGGAATTCTGTTTTAGAATACTGACCGCCGCGGGCTTCGCCGAGTTCTCCCCAGCGCCCCTGCTGACTTTTTCCGGTGACGCGGCCCATGAACATTTCCACGGTAAATTGGGATGCTTGCCCCTTCGCGGCACACCCGCCCCGTGGCTCTTCCACCACTGCCAGATACTGCTTGGTAAGGTCGTGTTTCTGAAAAATTTCCGAGACCGCCGCATTCACAGCACGGTTTTTAGTAAACAGAATTACCCCGCTTGTTTCGCGGTCCAGGCGGTGCATAATGCCGGCATACGGCGGATTTCGGAGCGACGGGGTACGCCGCCACAGAAAATCAACGAGCGAATCGTGCAAATTATTGCGGTTCCCGGTGATTGTCTGCTCCACGGGGAAGCGCAGCGGTTTGTTGAGAAATATGAGATTCTCGTCTTCATACAGGATGTCGGCCGCAGAGACCTCGAAAGAGATGTCATCCGGCTGTTTTTCGTAAAAGAACTTTTCGGCATCAAAACGAACGGCGACAGTGCTGCGGCCGCGGAGTTCAAAGGCAGGGCGCGTTATTTCACGCCCGTTCACAAAAACCGCGCCGGCCAGAATCAGCCGCCTTATTTTAGAGTTAGAGAAAGCCAGATCTGTATTTTCAGCCGCCGATTTAACCGCATCTGGCAATTCTGCGCGCAGAAATTCGTCTATACGGCATTTTTTTTCTGTTTTGAAGGTAAATTCTTTTTCCATAAATATCTTTTAGATTACCACATCTGTTTCGAGTAAAGCTGAGTTCTCAAAATGACACTCTTTCAGCTTTCCCCTGGCTTTTCGCGGCTACTTCAGAGCTTAAGCACTTCAGCGCCTTACAGTCCCATTCTGGCGTGGTGTATTTTTTTCTGTTCGTATAAATTCTGATCAGCAAGCATTAAAAGCTCATTCAAATCCTTATTCTGCGAATTAAATCTCGCCGCACCAAGACTGATAGACAGCACAAAAGGAAATTTTTTATTTTTTGAATATTCAGCACACAGAGAATCAACCTTTTCGCGAAGCTTATCCAGGAAAACGATTTCCATACCCGAAGCAATTACTCCAAATTCATCTCCGCTGAGCCTTCCAACGATATCCATTTTTCTGAAGGTATCTTTTAAAACCTCTGCAACACCCTGAAGAGCCTTATCACCATATTCATGACCATATTTATCATTAATCATTTTAAGACAATCCAGATCCGCAAAGAACACAACACCATCTGTATCAATTTCTTCTGAAAAGAAAATAAGCTTCTGGCCATATTCCATAAAACCGCGCCGGTTCAAAAGCTGCGTAAGCTCATCTGTTTTAGAACTGATATTAAGGTCAATATTGCGCTCCTTCAGTTCCTTATTCATATTTTCCAGAAGGAGCTTCTGCTTGATTGTCTTGGTATAATCATAAGCCTGAACAATTACACTGGTAATTACCTTAAGCAAAATGCTGTTCATTCCAAAATCTGTGCGCTCAGCCTTACAGAAAAGGTAACCATACTGCTGCGTTCCAAGGAAAACCGGCTGAAAAATAAAACAGCCTGAATTATTTTCAGCTTTTTGTTTATCAAAAAGAGTTTCTTTAATATTTATGTATTCGCTTTCCTCATAATAATCAGCAATTTCACCGGGTATATCAATATGAAGAAGAAGTCTTGCCTCAGAAGGTGGAATAAAATCATTTTCCCTCAAAACTGTAACAGGTTCCCGCAATACAAAAACAACCAGCTTTGTAAACCCGGATTTATCTACAATCGATTTAAATGAATCTGCAAAATCGCTAAGACTTGCCGTTCCCTTCATTACATCAAGAAGATTACTTATTCTTCTAAGCTCATCATAATGCGAAGAAGCGGCCTTAAAAACATCGCGTTTTTTCTGCTCAATCAAATCTTCACAGCCGCAGGAACGGCGATAAATTGCTTTCAGATTTGTATTAACTGTCAGCTCTGTTTCAGAAGCCTCTGCATCCCCATTTTCCAAAAGCCTTAAACCAAGCTCAGCCGCAGCATAGCCCTGCTCTTCTATAGACTGGTCAACTGTAGCAAGACTTGGCACACTCAAAATTGAATGAGACGTATTATCAAAACCAAAGACTTTCATCTCTGAAGGTACTTTTATGCCAAGCTCTGCAAAATAGTCCAGAACAGCCATACCCATAAGGTCGTTTGCACAAATTATTGCTTCATACTCAACATCAGTCTTCTTATTATATTTTGATTTAAGTTCTGCCAATGCAGATGATTTTGTAAAAGCCCCGTCCAATACCCATTCCGGATGAAAATCAAGTCCATGCTTTTTCAACGCATTTTTAAAGGCTGCAAAACGTTCTGAACCTTCCTGTGATGGAATTTTATTTGCAGAAAAGAAGCCTATTTTTGTACAGCCATGCTCGTTTTTTAGATGTCCTACAATTTCATCGTAAACATCATCACAATAAGCTGTAGTATAATGAATACCAGGCTCATCAAATTTCATTCCTATAGAAACAATCTTTTTTGCAAAGAACGGACGTAAAAGCTCCTTAAGCTCCTCGCGGTTTTTGTAAAGACAGTAGGTATTTGAGATTATGATGATTTCATCTATAACTTTTGATTTTAAATATTCTGCCGCAGCCCAGTACTGATAATCATACATCTCATCTGTAATATGAGGAGTTTCGGTTTGAGCAAAGAAAACGCGCACATCTTTTCGTTCAGAAAAAAAGCGATAAATCCCCTGAATTACAAGGTCTGCATACTCCACCGAAAAATTGTGTACCAATACCGCAATATTATACATTAAACATCCTTGTCATACTGAACTAATTTCAGCATCTAAACTTTATCCAATTCTTTCTATAGACTTCGAAACACAAATTCGTAGCGTTCAGAATGCCATTCTAAATTATTGTATCTCATAATCAGGATATTCGCCATTAGAAAAAATCTTTACCTTACATTCTTCCATACATACATTTTCGCAAAAGGCTGTAAGATCACAGGCTTCTTCACTTAGTAAATCATCCGGATTATAAGAAGTTACAAGCGTACTCTCTTCGCCCTCTCCGGCTAATCGTGACATTGCTCCGTTAATTTTTACAATATCATTCATAAGAGTGATTAAATTATGACAGTGTTTTTCTTCATATTTTTCATCAAGAAAAAGCAGCTGCATTTTTTCAATAGATTTATGATTTTCTTCTTCAGGATTAAAACCGCTTTTGTAACTGCAGTTATTCACCCGCTGCCATTCTGCAAAATCAGAAAAAAAGCGTGAAGGATAAATGCGCAAAGGTTTGAGCACAGAAAGGAACCAGGGAACTGCACGGCCGGCTGTGTAAAAGGTTCGGCAGGCAAAGGCAGTGTCGCGGCACCAGCGGATATCCTGAGCAGAAAAAGTCCCTGTTACCTTTGGAGGCTCCAGTTCTGCATTCATAATCTGAGGAAATTCAATATGATTCGGATACTGCTGAACTGCAAAATCAAGACGTTCAGAAAAAAGCTTTAAGGTGTCGCCGGGAGTTGCCGCATAGGTCAGATGAAAACCAAAAACAAGACCAGATTCATTCAAAAGACGGGCTTTATTTGCATAAAATTTTTTATCAAAAAGAAGATGACCACCCTTTTCAGTGCACTCAAGCGGAATATCAAAAGAACAGAAAATATTTTGTGCAGCAGAAATAACTTCGCGGTCGAGGGTAGAAGCATTTATCAGGATAGAAACAAAAACATCCGGAACATTTTTTTCTATAAGCTTTATGATTTTCAGGATTTTCTGTTTATCATTTGCAAGGGCAGAATCGTGAATGGAAAACTCCGTAATCCCCTTTTGCTTAAAGGTTGGAATTTGAGATTCAAATTCTGCCGATGTAAATTTATATTCTTTGTTCATTATCAATTACAACAATGGATTGAGGCTTGATAATATTTTTCAAGCCTCAAAACAAGTGAGTCAAGGCTTTAAGCGTTAGCGTGCCTTGACCACTTGTATTGCTTCGCTGCGCTCGCAATGACAAACACTGTATAAGTCATTGTGTGAACTCTCGCGGCCCTTCGTCATTGCAAGGTGCACAAACGGCCAACGTCATTGCGAGGAGCGTCAGCGACGTGGCAATCTACAGTAACTCAATTCCGTGCTTTTTGCAGTCAGCCTTGATTTCATCTGTCCACACGCTAACCTGAGTTTCACCGATGTGAGCCTTGCGCAGGAGGAACATACAAAGACGTGACTGGCCAATGCCACCACCCAGAGTCTGTGTGAGTTCGCCTTTAAGCAGGCGTGAATGGAATTCAAGCTTAGCACGCTCAGGGCAGCCGCGTTCTTCCAGCTGAGCCTTAAGGCTTTCAGGACTTACACGAATTCCCATAGAAGAAAGCTCAAAAGCACGCTCAAGAACAGGGTTCCATACAAGAATATCTCCGTTCAATCCGCGGTGGCCGTCACCACATTCTGTAATCCAGTCGTCGTAGTCTGGAGCACGACCGTCGTGAATAGTACCGTCATCAAGTTTTCCGCCGATACCTGTAATAAATACAGCACCGTATTCCTTGGCAACCTTATCTTCACGCTCCTTTGGAGTCAGCTTTGGATAGAGTCTCTGCAAATCATCTGCGTAAAGGATTTTGATTTCCTTTGGAAGAATCGGCTTAAGCTGTGGATAGCGGTCATAAA
The DNA here is from genome assembly GCA_947166355.1 of uncultured Treponema sp. Lineage (GTDB taxonomy): Bacteria > Spirochaetota > Spirochaetia > Treponematales > Treponemataceae > Treponema_D. The sequence goes on along the minus strand of CAMVDX010000002.1, from coordinate 197,529 downwards.
GGAAGAATTCAGTTCTCTGAATACAGCGGTAAACCTTCTTTACAATTTCGTGAAGGTAGAAAACGGTGCGGTCTTTTGGATCAATTGCCATTTCCCAGTCCCACTGGTCTACATATATAGAATGAATTGCATCAAGTTCTTCGTCCGGGCGGAGGGCATTCATATCTGTGTAGATACCAAAGCCTGGTTCAAGTCCAAGAGAAGTGATTTTCAGGCGCTTCCATTTTGCAAGTGACTGAACGATTTCCATTTTAGCATCGCCAAGGTCTTTTACAGGGAAGCTTACAGGACGCTCAACACCGTTGAGGTCATCGTTAATTCCTTTACCTGCATCTACAAAAAGAGGTGCTGTAACACGGGTAAGGTTGAGTTCAGTACTCAAGGCCAGCTGAAAGAAATCTTTAATTGCAACAATTGCGTGCTCGGTTTCACGTGTTCCGAGAATTGCTTTATATTTTGAAGGTAGTTTAATCATAATAGTTTTCCTTGTACTTATTAATATGGATTGAGGCTTGATAATAACTCTCAAGCCTCAAAACAAGTGAGTCAAGGCTTTAAGCGTAAGCGTGCCTTGACCACTTGTATTGCTTCGCTTTGCTCGGGGTCGCAATGACAGGTCTTCATTACGTTCATAATGACAGTCATTGCGAGGATTTCCTACGGCGCCTCGTCATTGCGAGGAGCGTAAGCGACGTGGCAATCTACTCTCCATCGTAGTTAATGAGTGTTGTTACTTTGCATGGTGAGAGAACTTTCTCGTAATTTAATGCGGGAAGACCGATAACGCCAAAGAAATCAGTAACTTCCCCGCCTCCCTGCTCAATCAAGTTCTTGGCAGCTGCGAGCGTGCCGCCGGTAGCAATCAAATCATCAACAACGAGGTAACGGCCGCCTTTTTTTACATCGGCCTTGTGTACTTCGATAGTTGCGGTTCCATATTCAAGAGAATAGCTGCACTGGTAGGTTTCGCCAGGGAGCTTTCCTTTTTTGCGAATTAATACAAGAGGGATTCCAAGACGTTCTGCAAAAGGAGCTGCAAAAATAAAACCGCGGCTTTCAACACCTGCAACTGCATCAAATTTTACGTCTTTATATTTTTCAACCATTTGCTCTATGCAAAATTTAAGAGCATCGGGATTTACGAGAACTCCGGTAATATCATAGAAAAGAATTCCAGGTTTTGGAAAATCTGGAACACGACGCACTGCCTTATCAAGCATCTCAATTGTCATAAGAAACCTTCTGAATAAAAAAAATACGAAAATATTATAATTCTCTGCAAGAATTACGACAAGTGGGTAGGCCGATATGTACAGGGCTTCCGCATTATAAAAGATTTACGTAATCTTGGCGCGAGGAAGCGGGGCGTGGTACAAAAACACTCTTTTTGTGGCTGCCGCGTAAGCGGCAGGTGTAATAGTTTCTATACCACAAAAAGCGTGTAGCGCATTATTGCGCGGTTTTGTACCACGAAGCCGTGACCGGAAGCCATGTTTTCAGAATTTTATTTTATAATGTGGAAGCCCTGATATGCAGATTGCTTCGCCTGCGGCTCGCAATGACGGTACAAGCTGGATTGCTTCGCTACGCGGTAATCTACTGCAGAAAGAATTTATATCTTTGAGTTTCTAGAAACAAATAACACAGAAACCAGTAAGAGCAAAACGATATACAAAACCAAGCCCGCAACCATTCCACCGGTAATTCCAAAGCCTCCAAGCAGAACATAATTTATAAGGCGGAACAGGAACATCATCATCTTATTAAATAAAATGGAAATAAAGATAAATGGTATAAAAGCCAAAGACCACGAAAACTTAAAATATTGTGTCGGGCCGATTCTGTTATTCCAGCCAAAGCTTGCAAGCAGAATGAAAATTACCAGAATCCAAAGCGGATAGAAAACTCTGTTCACAAACGACTGTCCGTAAACCTCGCTGCAAAAACCGTATTTTGCTGCCATGTGAGACAGCTTAAAAAGAGTCGGCAGCGACATAGCCTCAGGACTCACAGCAGAATTTTCGAGAATTAAAAATTCTTCATAAGGAATGGAAAGCAATAGATATTCCGGTGAATTTGCAGTTTCCCCATTCTGATAAGAATAAAGCGGTTCGTTATGAAGTTCAGGTGTATCGCGACCTACAGATTTGAGCAATATATATGGAACATAATCAATACTATCATCAATTCCCATAAGAGCTTTTGTTGTAGGAGTAAGAGTTTTTACAGAAACCGGAAGAACCTTTGCATAAGGAACCGTCATCGTTCTAAATACATCGCCATTGCGGTCTACAGAAACAACTGTGAGAGCTCTCAGATACTGGATTGAATCTCCTGTAGAAGCCACTGCCGTCATTCCCTTAAAATAAACTATATCACGAGAGCCGTCTGCATATTCATAAGAAAAATAAACATCATTTGCACTTTCAAAGCTTTTAAGCTCAAAGGTTTCATCTACAAAGAAGCTGCGCTCGTTAATGCGGTTTTCTGCAATTTCCAGATAGAATACAACATCCGGATCAGACTGCATTTCACGAGAAGACTGGTAAAGCTCACGGAAAATATAATAAGCCTTAAGGTCATCTTTTTGAACGAGAGCCAGATATCCTTCATATTTTCTTTCAAAAAGTAATTGCCCTTCACTCTTTGCAAGATTATGATATTCAGTAAGATTGTTCCAGGAAGCGGTAGAGATTTTTTTAAGCTCCTCAAGGTTAGGATCTTTTGGAGTTGCAAGCTTAATTCCCAGTTCTGAATAATAATGTGCATTAAACCATTCCTGCTTATCATAGGCCTCACGGGCTTTCAGGCACAGCTGATACACCTCATTTATCTGATCAGCATCAATAACAACCCGGTCTACTTTTTCTGCTTCTTCTACAGATTCATAAAGCTTAAAGCGGATGTTTGATGTACGGGCACGGTTAATTTCTACATCTGCACGATCTTTAAGATTCAAGGCCTTCTTTTCATTAGGACTGAGTTTTAAGGCGGCATCAGCATAACTCATGGCACGCTCATAATATCCGTTATCAAAAAGCTTGTTTCCAACACTGATATATTCATTTACAATTTTCGGACGGTTAATAATAGAACTTTTTTTATTTTCAGTAAGCAGGCCTACTACCTCTGTAAAAACTGTAAGAATAAAAGCGATTGCAATTGAAACAATCATTACAGTCTTAAATCGATCCATCATCGCTTTTGAAAAGCGTTCTGTACTTCCTTCTGCATTGCGTCCAAAATGAACTGAACAGCTGACTACAAAACCTGTAATTGCAACAGACGGCAGATACTTTGTAAAGTTCTGCAAGGCTGTCATAACTTTATATATAAATATGGAAGATTCTGGAACATTTTCTGGTATATAACCTATAAAAGCAACCACAAAACTTAATATGAGGCCAATTCCTAAAAAAACTGAAAGTATACCGATTATCTTTTTCATGTTACCTCTAACTTACTTCTTTGAATGCTTGTGTATTATAAACCGTATGGTTCCCGAAATAATAAAAATCAGCGCAAAGAAGATATTCACAACAAAAAGCAGAGGTTCACTAACGATGCCTCCTAAAGCTTTAAATGGTCCAATTCCATTTATATGTGCCTTTATATCATTAAACCTCGAAGCAAAATATACAGAGTTTATACTGATTATTGCAGCCGTTATTATAAACAGCATTACAGAATTCAAAAGCCGCCAGTCAAATAAATTTGTTGTTCCATAAACACTACATAAAAGCAGAACAAAGGAAACAAGCATTAAAAAATTTGAAAGCTTAAAAGAATAGCCTTTTTCAATCATAGACTGAAGCGACTTAAAATCAAAAGGAAGCGGATTTTCATCTGAATTAAAAATCTTTTTTAACTGAATTTCGCGGAACGGATACGCTTTTCTGTTAAGAGGAAAATTTGAATAATCCTTTACATCCTCATATTCCACCACTCCATATTCCCTTGTATCAATTTTAACAGCAGGTGCAACTCCTACACTTCCAGCAGTTGAACCGCTGAATTCACGTGTGAAAAAATATACATCATTATCAACTCTACGGAAATAATTTGGTGAAAGCGATTCATTATAGACTTCTTTTACAAACCTTCTCTCACAAAAATCACGAAGCTTAAAACTACAAGGCATAAGCAAGGCCCAGGTAAGAGCACACAGAACTATATAAACCACAAACTGAAGTATTCCACCCGGATGTCGGATTCTATAATATGAAATCAGCGGAATGATTAAAATCAGCATACAGAACATAACAAAAAAGAGTGCCTGAAAAAGTTCGGCATCTCTAAAAAGATTGATTTCTCTTCCGGCAACAAATCCAAGAAGATTAAGATAAAGAGAATACAAAACGGTTCCTAAAATTGTACCCGCAATGAGATTAATCAGATAAATTAATGCCAGTTTTAATGCTTTTTTCATAAGGTTCCTGAATATAATTATACTCTATATTATCGGAAAAAAATAAATAAAATTTACTATTAATAACGTTGGAGAAAAAACAACTTTATGCCGATAATATGTTTGACATAGTAGTTATTTGTTAGATATAATAATAAATAGTAATTAGATAGGGTTTGGTAATGGATAATAATAATGCAATAATTCCTGGTTTTGATAATGACAAGGATGACAGCCTTACAATTTCGCTGAGAAAAGCAGATAGTATTCCACATGGAATGTTTATCTATCTTAGCGGTTATATTGATACTTATAATTCTAGCTTTTTCCAGAAGCAAATTCAGAAAGTTATTGATGCAGGCTTCCTTAACCTGGTTTTCAACTGCTCTTCTCTGAATTATGTATCATCAACAGGTATCGGTTCATTTACTGTATTCCTCAAGGTTGTAAAACCTAAAGGTGGAGATATCATCCTTCTTGAAATCCAGCCGAAGGTTTATGAGGTATTCCAGCTTTTGGGATTCTCTCAATTCTTTAATATTAAAAATACCGCTGATGAAGCTATTTCTTACTTCAGTAATGGTGGAGCTTCATCCGGCAACTCGACATTCCCGGTAGTAATTTCGTGCCCGGTTTGTAACAAAAAGCTTAGAGCTACAAAATCAGGAAGATTCCGCTGCTCAGGCTGCCGTTCAATTCTTGCAATCAACGACAACGCCGAAGTTTCTTTAGGCTAAGTACTAAAAAGCAGCAAAATAATTCAGCTTAATTAAAGGTCTTCAGTAACACTGAAGATCTTTTTTTTATTTTAAATCGAATATAATTGTAAAAACTTACAAAAAAATGCAGCGTGAAACTTTTATTCTGCGTGAAACACTTTTTGTGGATAACTTGTGGATAAAATGGTGGTTTTACCATTGAAATCAAACTAAATTTTAGAAAGATTTACTTAAAACGTAGTTAAAAAAAGATTTACAAACCGGAATAACCACTCTAACTCCTTATATTATATAGATTTAGGTGATTTTTAATAAAATTTCGTAAATTTTCGTAACTTTTTTTTAAAACCCTATTGACATGTCATTTTGACCCAGTTGTGAATATCATTTGTGGATAAACTGTGGATATCTAGTGTAAAAATGTGGGTTTCAGGTTGAAAATCAAAAAACAAAGCTAAAAATCTGCCGTAAGGAAGAAAGGCATAGCAAGGGAGGAAAGCCATGCCTTTTCATTTGTCTTTTTTGTAAAACTTATATATACTTTAAAGTATGACTAAAGAGTTTTTAACTATACTTGAAAAAATAGAAGACTCACTTAATAAGGCACTTCCTGCCACAGCCTTGTCAGACTGGACAGAGGCCTCTTTTAGAGCTCTGCCAGACGGAGCAAAACCTGAATATATAGAAAAGCTTATAGAACCTAACAAAGCTCTTGTGAGCCTTGGCGGAAAGCGGTGGAGACCTCTGCTTTTGATTCTTTGTTACAAAATGGCAGTTGAGATGTCGGCTAAAAATGGCAACTCCCCTGCCCTTACAGAAGAACAATCTTATTCCATAACACCTCTTGTTGAATTTGTTCATACAGCAAGCCTTATTCATGATGATATAGAAGATTCTGCTGACCTTCGCCGTGGAAAACCTGCAGCACATATTACTTACGGCTTAGACACAGCCTTAAATGCAGGTTCCTGGCTTTATTTCGAGGCTCCGGTTTGTATAAATCAGCTTTCTGTAACAGATTCTCTTAAGCTCAGGCTTTACGAAACCTATACAAATGAACTCCGACGCCTTCATCTTGGTCAGGCAATGGATATTTACTGGCACAGAAATCCAGACTTTTTTCCGGCAGAACAAGAATATCTTGCAATGGTAAAATGTAAAACCGGAACTCTTGCAAGCCTTGCAGCAAAGCTCGGCTGTATTGCAGGCGGGCTTTCTGTAGAAGAAGCAGAAAAGTTTGGCGGAATTGCCGCAGACATAGGCATGGGCTTTCAGATTATTGATGATGTAATAAACCTCACTACAGGAAATCCGGGTAAAAAACGCGGAGACGACATTGTAGAAGGCAAAAAAAGTCTGCCGGTTCTAATTCATGCACATTTACAGCCGGCAGACAAGACTCAAATTGCCGCGTTCATGAAAGAAGCGGCCGCGCAGGGAATTGACTCGCCGGCCGTAGAAAAATGCATTGCCCTTCTTGAAAAAAGCGGCTGTATAAAAAAGGCTGCGGAGCGCGGCCGCTCACTGATAGAAGAAAGCTGCGCTGTGTTTAATTCCGAACCTATCCGCACACTCTTTACCTCAATGATACCGGAGAATTTCAGATGACAGAAAGGTCAGATACATTAAACAATCAGGCTATAATTCTCGCTTCTGACGGTGCGTATACCGAGGCAATCGCCTGCTTTAAGCGCGCTATTGTAATCGACAAGGAAAACTATCTTCTCTGGTATAACCTTGGCGTTACCTATCGAGATGCAGGAAATCTTTCAGATGCAGAACACGCATTGGAAACAGCCTACGGAATGGTACCAGCAAACGAAGAGGTTGCAGAAACCTTTGCCACAATCTGCCTTATGCAGAAGAAGTTTCAGAAGGTAGAACAGATTTGTGTTGAAGTTCTTGATTATAATCCGCTGAACTCCCATCTCTGGAATCTTTTAGGTGTAACAGCATTTCAGAATGAAGAATACGAAGAAGCTTCCAGTTATTTTGAACAGGCAGTTTCCATTAATCCCTATTACATGGATGCAATTTATAACCTACGCGATACATATTCCATGCTTCACAACACCAGTGGAGAAGCGGCTTTAACTGCAAGAATTCAGGAGCTTGATAAATGACAGAAAGTCAGGAAACACAAAAGGCTCCGCAGACACAGCAGAAACCTCAGCCTCAGCCAGGAAACACTGAAGAACACATAACTATAATCGAAAAAAACATACACCGCACAAACTTACGAAGGCTTATAGATACACTATACCTTTTTATTCCGATTGCACTCGCTTTTTCCGGCTGTTTTCTGGCCGACCCTTTATGGAAAATAATCTCGAAAAACAGCAGCCACACTCCGGAGCTGTTCCGTTTTGCATGTGCCCTTATTCTGTTTGGTCTCGCAGCAGGCTTTGTATTTATCAAGACAAGAAAAATAAACCCGATCATGAAGATCGGGATTTTCAGTAGAAATCAAGATTAATCCGGTGGTTGAGCGCCGTAAAGCAGTGTTTCGAAAACATCGCAGGACTCAACCCGACAATCTTTATGCCATCAGATGCTCTTTTGCAAGGGTACTGATTTCCTTTGCCATGTCAGGAAGGGCAACCTGTTTCTGAACGCCGCCCAGTTCAAAGGCAACCTTAGGCATTCCATAAACAATACTTGAATCCTTGTTCTGGCCAAGAGTCCAGGCACCTTTTTTGCGCATTTCGGTAATCTGAGCCGCGCCGTCGCGCCCCATACCAGTCATAATTACGCCAAGTGCATGGTTTTTATAAATATTTGCAATTGATTCAAAAAGAACATCGCAGGAAGGTCTGTGACCGTTACGAGGAGCATCCTGTGAAAGCTTAATAAAGTTTCCAAGCGGTTTGTGTTCAACAAACATGTGGTAACTGCCCGGAGCAATATAAATGTGACCGCCAAGAATCGGCTCTCCATCCTTTGCTTCAGTAACCTTAAGAGGACAAATATTGTCCAGACTATTTGCAAATTCCGCAGTAAAGCCTGCCGGCATATGCTGAACAACAAGAATCGGCTGCTTTAAGTTAGGGTCTATGTCTTTAAATACATCTCGAAGTGCATTAGGACCGCCAGTTGAAATTCCGATTGCAATAATTTCAATCTTGCCGCCCTCGCGTTCCGGTGTAATAACAACCGGCTCTTTAACCTTAGGCTGAAACCAGGTAGAAGGAACAACATCTGCCTTTGTAATTGAAACAGCCTTTGCAGTTTCTTCACCCTTCTTTTTGATTACAAAACGTTCTGCTTCCTTAAGCTTAATCTGATGGCTGAAGAATTCCGGATCTGGAATCTTCTTACCGTGCATAATTGCGTATGCACCACCATAAGAAGCAACATATTCAATTATTTCGTTTGTTACCTCACCGATTTTGAGAGTAACAGAAGCACCCGGCTTTGTAATAAAATCTGAAGCACCAAGTTCAAGACATTCAATAGTAACTGCGGCACCTTCTGTAGCTACACTTGAAAGAATAATTACAGGAACATCAAGATGAAGCTCATTGCGTTTTCGCAGGAACTGAAGTCCTGTCATAACCGGCATTTCAATATCAAGAAGAATTACGTCTGGTTTTGCGGTTTTAAGTTTTTCAATAAGATCCTGACCGTTTTCTGCCTTTCCGCAGACAGTCATACCTGTAGTTTCGTCAACAATTCTGCCAATAAGATTCCGCATTAACGCAGAATCATCACATATCATTACCGAAATATCATCCATTGTTTATTACCCACCTGTTAATAATTTATTTTGCGGTATTCTTACCGTAAAAACAGGCCCACTCGGTTTTTATGAATTCAAAATTGGTCTTCATTCCAAACAAAGATTCAGAGTGACCAATATAAAGATACGAGTGAGGTCCCATTGAATCATAAAAATGATTGATTACAGCAAGCTGCGCTGGTTCATCAAAGTAAATAAGAACATTACGGCAGAAAACTACATCAAGATTTCTGGCTCCGGAATCGTGCTTAAGGTTATGATAGTCAAAATGTATAGTCTTCTTTACATCATCCTTAATCTGATAGCCGCCTTCTACCTTAGTAAAATACTTAGAAAGATAGTTTTCTGGAACACCGTCTACACGTGCATCCGGATAAAAGCCCTGCTGCGCGGTCATAATAGATTTAAGTGAGATATCTGATGCCGTAATCTGAAAATTGAAGTCTGGAGGACAGATTTCCTTCATAATCATTGCGATTGTGTAAGGCTCTTCTCCTGTAGAACAACCGGCACTCCAGATTTTGATAGTACGGTCGCCGCCAGAACTCTTTTTATGCTCAATTACATGTGGAATTACGTAGTTTATGAAGGAATCAAAATGCGGCTGATTTCGGAAAAATCTGGTAAGATTTGTAGTAACTGCATCGAGCATAATCTTCATTTCTTCCGGATTCTTTGTTATCAGTGCATAATACTCCTGAGGTGTAGCAAGGTTCTTGTTACGGAGCATCTCTTTGATACGGCTGTCAAGAATAGATCTGTTTGTGTCCGAAAAAGTGATTCCGCTTTCATCATAAATAATCTTGCGGAACAATTCGTAATCGGCATCATTTAATACATCTAACATAACGTTAATTATACACGATGATTTCGTAAATGTAAAAGTAAATATTTATAAATTTTGAAAATAAAAAATATTTATGATTTTATGGATTGCTTCGAGACTACGTCATTGCGAGAAGCGTAGCGACGTGGCAATCCATTTATTGATTGCTTCGCTCCGCTCGCAATGACGAGCTCGCGTCATTGCGAGGAGGCCGAAGGCCGACGTGGCAATCTGCTAGCGCTGGATGCGGCCTGAACCGTTTCCGGCAGCAAGTTTTTCTACTTCGTCTACGCTTACCATGTTGTAGTCACCTTCGATAGTGTGCTTGAGACAACTTGCAGCAACTGCAAACTCTACGGCATCCTGTGTTGATTTACCGTTGAGCAAAGCATAAATAAGTCCGCCACCAAAGCTGTCGCCGCCACCAACACGGTCTACGATGTACATTTCATATTCCTTGCTGAAGCAGTAATCCTTTCCATCATAAAGAAGAGCAGCCCAGTTATTGCGGTTTGCGTTGATAGAAGTGCGGAGGGTAATTGCTACCTTCTTAAAGCCGAACTTGTCTGCCAGCTGCTTTGCAACTGATTTATAGCCTTCCTTGTTGAGCTTTCCGCCGGTGATATCTGTGTTTTCAGCTTCGATTCCGAATACGTCTTTTGCATCTTCCTCGTTAGAAATACAAACGTCTACATACTTACAGATTTCTGTCATTGCTTCGCGGGCCTGCTCACGAGTCCAAAGCTTACCGCGATAGTTGAGGTCGCAGCTTACTGTAGCACCGGCAGCCTTTGCAGCCTTACATGCTTCAATACAAATCTGTACGAGGTTTCCGCCAAGAGCCGGAGTAATTCCTGTAAGGTGGAACCATTTACAGTCCTTAAAAATTTCCGGCCAGTTGAAGTCTTCCGGCTTTGCTTCTGCGATAGAGCTGTGGGCACGGTCGTAAATACACTTTGAACCGCGCTGACTTGCTCCGCGCTCGTTGTAGTAAATACCTACACGGTCACCGCCGCGAACAATGTAAGATGTATTTACACCATAGCGGCGCAGGCTGTTGATTGCGGCCTGACCGATTTCATGCTTTGGAAGCTTTGTTACGTAATAAGCGTCGAGCCCGTAGTTTGCAAGAGAAACCGCAACGTTAGCCTCACCGCCTCCAAAGGTAGAAGTCATTTTATCAACCTGAACAAAACGGAAATATCCTTCAGGTTCCAGTCTAAGCATTATTTCACCGAATGTTACTACTTTCATGTTTTATCTCCTTTTTTAGGGGATAGGGGGCAGGGAATAGTAAATAGTGGTAGTGGAAAGCCTTCCCCTCGCTCGCACTGCGTTGCTCGCTACCCCTTCTAGCGGGGACACCCCGCAACGCCCCAAAAACTATTCCCTATTTACTATTCCCTATTCCCTAATCTCTTTTACGATTTCACTCGCTTCTCTAGTTAATCTCTCGATTTCTGCGAAGTTGCCTGAATTAATCAGGTCTCCCTTCACCATCCAGCTGCCGCCACAGGCAAGAATCTTGTTGCAGGCAAGGTAGTCGCGAACGTTTGTCGCATTGATTCCACCGGTCGGCATGAACTTCATCATAGTGTATGGAGCGCTCATAGCCTTAATCATCTTAAGACCGCCCGCATTTTCTGCCGGGAAGAACTTTACAACATCAAGACCAAAACCAAGCGCAACCTCGAGCTCAGTCGGAGTCATAATACCAGGTGTGATTGGGTATCCCTTTTTGATACAGTATTCAACAACCTTAGGATTAAGTCCCGGACTAACAATAAACTTAGCGCCCGCGCCGATTGCCCGGTCAACCTGTTCAGTAGTAAGAACAGTGCCCGCGCCCACAAACATATCCGGGAACTTCTTAGAAATAGCACGAATGCTTTCTTCAGCCGCATCAGTACGGAAGGTAACCTCCGCACAAGGGAGCCCGCCCTTAATCAGAGCTTCCGCCAAAGGCTCGGCGTCTGCAACCTTATTCAAAACAACGACAGGAACAATGCCTGTTGCTCCAATCTGCTTCAATGTATCGTTCATAAATGCCTCTTTAGCAAGTGGTATACTAGTGTTCTAGTTAATAATTATTTTAACACTTTATAGCAGAATTGTAAACTTCAAAGGGGCTTTTAATCAATTACATTCTGGCAAAAACTTTGGAACCAGTAAATAAACGAAGCAGGCGAAAGCTCCAAAGTTTACGCACATTACTCTTACATCAATCTAACTTCAAAGAAAGCAGAAGCATTATTTTAAGGACATTATCTTATGTAAGTAGAAACACCTCCATAATAATTGATTGAGACGGTCATTCGACCGTCCTGATACCTTTGCATTAGTGAAAACTATCTTTATTTTGAAAGATTTTGTTTAAGATTCTTTTTAAGATTATTGTTTTCAGAGATCGTTTTCTTAACGTCATTTTCCCACAAGACAAGCGAAGTCATTATGCTGTCACTTGAACTACCCATAAGCTCTCTCTTAATCTCACAGAGATAATTCTGAATGTTCTCGCGAAGCATCTTTTTTCCCTTTTCTGCACTAATCTTGTAGTCTATGATATCCCAAACACAAGTTCCAATTGTGATTCCCCATCCGATATAAGGAATCATTCGAGATGCGGTTTTTCCACCAGTTTTTGCACCTGTAGAAACAAGAAGCTTTTCACCAGTTTTCTCAACAACATTTTTCCCTGTTCTTTCAGCAATTTTTGTACTAACCTTTTTAGCGACAGTTTTACCAAAATTGATTGCAGGCTTTGCTGAAAGAGCAACAGCTGTTCCGCTTGAAAGGGCAAGAACTTTTATAGAAACTGGAGTTACACTTTCATTTATAGCCGCATTTTCTACATTCATTGTCATACCACAGAGTTGAGAAACATATTCATTCCAGGCAGCTACAGGAATCTTGTGGGCAATCTGTATTTTTGCAAACTCTTTATCAAGACGAGAAAAGTAGATTACAGTTGCCTCATCAACAATATTCTTTATTCTGGCTTCTGAAACTTCGCTTTGAATTACCATTGAATCAATTTTGGTTTCAAGTTCCTTAGTAAGTCTTTCTTCTGCTGAAGGTGCAGGAAAATGTAAGAAATTAGCAACGGAAGTAACTGCATATCCAAATTCACGGCATTTCACATTTATAAAACTGAAATAATCATCAAGGAATCTTTCATCCACGCGATGCATAACTTCATCGATCCACTTATCAAGTTCTGTGCTCACATAAAGTTCTGCCTCTGCATGAGCCTTATCACATGCTTCAAGAATCTCTTTATCAAGATTATAATTCCAGCTGGTAATTGAGGTGCTTTCAGTACGTTTCTCTGAATAGGTGTTGGACTTATCATATTTTCCCAGGCACTTTCTTCCAAAACCACACCAGAGAATACCCACAAGAGCAATAGCCCAAAGAGAATTGATCACAAAAGGAGCACATTTTCCAATAATTTTTTTAGTAGTCTTTTCCATAACAAGACCTCCATATAATTTGATTTAGAGCAGTAACACAACCACTCATATATACATTGCTGAAAATCCCTATGAAAATGAGAAGATTTTCAACAAAAAAGATGATTTTTTCTGATTTTTTAGTGCATTAAATCACGCCACGATAATTTTTAAATTCTTCAAAGGAAGGATCATTGTTGTAAACTTTGCGAAGGGAATGCAAATGATGCTCTCTCTTAGAAAGCTTCAATATTTTCGAATGAGAGTCTTCATACACATTGCGAGAAATTTCCTCCCAATATATAGACTGTTCCTGTTTGGAACTACACTTATAATAAGGGTTCAGATCCTCAAATTCTTTTCCTACCAGATAATTCAAATAATCAACTTCTAACACAGAAAGAATTGCATCCTTATGATCATGTTTTACGCGAGGAAAATATCTTACCTGACGAGCAGCATCTTTAGCGGATTCTGCACGTAAAAAGAAATTACCCTTGTAATAAAAACATCTGCCAACATGACCACATTTTGCAGTCACCATATAATACTTCATTGTTACCTCCTGCCAAGAATGCATCACCGAATATCTGCTTAAATACCTCTAATGACTCTGATGTGATTTTTTAACGTCCTGATTTCTTCCATTTTCTCCTGTTTCTGTCCTTTTAAATTCTTCAGAAGAACCTTCGTTTCTTTTTTTGCAAACAAACTAACCAGAGGACTATGACAAGTCATGGAAGAAAGCTGTTCATCTATTTCTTTAACCCTGATTTCCAGTACTGCAATTTTTTTATTATCCTGTGTAATTAATTTAGCTTTTTTGAACTCTTTTCTTTTTTCTTTGCAAAAATAAACCTTATCTTTGACTCCTTTATAAACATAAACTCCAATTGAAAGAGAAGCGTACCTTACAAGAGGAATTGCCATTCCGCTTGCTACTAACCCACAAACATTTTTCAAAATTTCATTCGTCATATAAAACCTCCTGAACGAAAAAAACTGTTGCTTTTATTGAGGCAGACATATTACTGCCTCTAACTTTTACTTAGTGAAAAAGAAAGAAAAAATGAGAAAAAATTGAAAATATTTTAAAAAAAATTAAAAAGAATTAAGTGCAGCTTTTACTATTGTCCCTACATAATCTTCGTAGCTCATTGGATAAGAAGGATGATAGGCTTCCAGATACAATCGTTTGCAAGATTTGTCTATAAAGGAACGCAGCAAACAGTTTCCATTTGACTCGTACACAGTCTGCGGCTTTTTGTAATTAAGCCCTGGAAAAGCATCGTGACAAATATGCAAGGTATTTCCAAAGATGATTACATCCGGCTCATACAAAGCAATCTGCTTTTCAAAGACTTTCTTAAAGTATGAAAACTCTTTTTTCAAATCTTTGTCGGTAATTGAAGTTCCTCCTGGCAGTTTGCTCAAATCAACCAGAGCGATGCTTTTAAGTGAATGCATGAGGAGACTTTTGTTACAAAGCAAGTCTTCTGAATAAGCAAGACCATTTTGAATGCAATATGATATCAAAGCCATCTTTATAAAAATCTGTTTATGACTTGCAGTTTCAAGTGCCTGATCGCAGAACCAGTCGCGTACGTCCATTCCGTCACTTACAGGATTGCCATTTTCATCACAATCATCATAGGAATTCTTTAATACCCACATAATTCTTTTATCAGATTTGAAATACAGCTTGGGAAAAGCAGGACCATCGTGAAAACAGCCAACATTTGGATTAACCTTGTAACCAATCTTATCGATACTGCTATAGATAGCAGACTGTGTTTTTTCAAAATTCATAAATAACTCCTTGCAAGGTTGTGAATCATTGCCTTACATATTCTCATTGCTGAAAATGTGGGAGTTTTTGAGAGAAAAATTTAAAATTTTGTAAAGATTTTCGTTTCTATAATAGAGAAGATAAATCCGGGCAGTGCTGTTTAATTAAATCTTTTGTTTCGGAACTCAGATTTTTGTAAACTTTTTTATCAATTATCCAAGGTACTATATCCCAGGATTCTGTCATACAAGCAAAATCCAACAGAGCTCCATTTTTATCTCCAGGATGCGCTCCATTTTTTAATAAGATATCTGCTATTTTCAGGTTTCTGGCTGGGCAAATTGCAAAATCAAGCGCAGTCTGTCCCCGGCTGTTTTTCTTATTTATATCCCATTTGTAATATTGATTTAATTCTTTTACTTTATCTTTTATTCTATCTGCATCATTTGAAATGTGTGTTTTCGCCCAGATTTGAGTCATGGAAAATACAAATTTTTCAAGAAGACTACGGGTTGAAATATAAGACTCATTTATCAATTCTTCAACCATTTTCTCGTTATTTACCATTACAGCCAGATGAAGCAAAGTATTTTTTTCATCATCTAAATCATTGGGATCCATTTTATAAACTTCTACAAGAGTCTCGAAAAGTTTTGGATTAAACTGAGGAAGCAGGGAATACATTAAAACTGTATGACCGCTATTATCACGTTTTCTTATAGCTCTATTATCAAAAATCCTGTGTTCTAATATATATTCAAAAACTTCTGGATTTTTATTTTTTGCGGCACAAAGCAAAGTTGACAAATTATATTTTGTCTTCGACTTATAATCAGCTTTATTTTCAAGCAAAACTTCTATAGTTTTAATATTCGGATTATGCTCAAGAGCTGTAAGTAACGGTGTATATCCATAAGAATCCTTTGTATTTATATACTTTCGAAATTCTGTTTTACAAAACAACCTCATTACTTCTGCATTTGGGTTTCGTGCCGCCATATGCAATACGTTTCCTGAAGTTTTATTTTTTCCTGAATTTAGATTAAACCATTTTTGCTCTAAAATATGAGAAACAACACTCTCGTTATTAAGAGCCGCAGCAATCATAATAAGAGAAAAATCATCTGAAGTTTTATGCCAGTCTGCTCCATTTTCAATCAGCAAATCAAGTGCTTGAGGATTACAATTAAAAGCTGCCGCATAATGTAAAGGTGTAGCTCCAATACCTTCGTAGTTATTTTCAGTTAGCAGTTCCAGCTTAGGTAATGCCTCTTGAATTTCTTTGTCATTAGAAACATCCGGATGTTCAGCAAGCCAGTTCTTTGTATTTTGAAAATAACTTGATTCTTGTAGAAATTTTAGAAAACTATGATCAAAAGGATCTTCCATTGTATCCTCAGAATAAATAATAGAAGCAATTCCTGTTTTATCTATTTTGTTTATATCATCATAAAAATGATTTTCCAGAACATATTTTAAAACTTCAATTGAAGGATTTTTTGCTGCATAATGCAGGAGTGTTGCACCATCCGTATCTTCTATATTTGTCTTTACATTTTTTTCTTCAATCAAATATTTAATAACTTCGACGTTCGGATTATTTTCAGCGGCTCTAGACAAGGCCTGCTGAAAAGTTTCTTCTGATAATTCATGCCCATATTTTTCAAGGAGCTCAAAGACTTGTATATTTTCAGCAACACCTGCAGCCCTGTCATAGGGCGTAAGACCAAGCGAATTCTTTGAATCAACTTTTTCAAACAAATTCTGTTCTAACAAATAACGCAAAACTTCTACATTCGGATTTTCTACTGCAAGATGAATAAGTGTGTTTTCATTGTTTGTCAGAAGTTTCCAGTCTGCACCTTTATTTATCAGATATTTTATGATTTCCGGGTTTGGATTTTGCTTTACCGCAACATGTAATAAAGTCAAACCATCTTGATTTTTTCTGTTTAGATCAATTTCTCCATCCAGACATTTATCAAAAAGCTCTGGATTGTTTGCATATTTCGCAATCTCAAAAAGAACATGATTTCTGTTTTGCTCGGTTATTAAGTCTGTAATCTTTTCTGTCCAGTTATACAGAATTGTAGCCTGTATTTTCTCATTTTCGTTTATAAAATGCTCGTTGAGTTTTGAAGTCTTTGCGTCATTATTGAACAAGAGATATTGAAGGACATCATTTTTTATGTAAAAAGCTCCTTCAGCATTTTCCTGCAAGAGATAGTGCGATAATATTTCTGAGAATGCGTCATTAATCGATTCTCTGGTAATAAAATCACCTTCAATTATGCCTTCTCTCTGAATCACTGCTTTTATTTTTTCATAATCAGATTTTGCGGAACATTTTTCGTTTTTGCAGCCGAAATCCCTTGTGAACACAAAAAGGACGATTTTTGCGAATAGCCCCAGCTGATCAAAGCTCATTCCGATGAATTTTTCATTCCATTCTGCTTCGCTTGGGTCTCTCGTCTCCAAATATTCGATTAATTCTTTGACAGGCTTTTTGTCGAGATAATTGAAAATAAAAGGAATATTGCCTGGGCGGTCTTTCAACCATTTGTAAGACTGTTCCCTGAGTTCATATTGCTCTTCAACGGCGGCTTTTTGAAGATAATTGCTGTAATGAATGTCATATATCGTTTTGTAAATTCCATAAAAATCTTCTTTCGCCGTGTCTGACAAAGAAACTGTCTTGAAATTTACCTTTCCTTTGCAAAAAAGTTCCGTGTGTGATGGATTCTGCCAGCTTGTGATTATCGTAAAAATAATCGAATCGTCTTTCTGCAGAATTTCATGGACAGAGCGTAAAATATCGTTGATGTAATTTGAATTTACTTCAAGATTGTCAATAACCAGAATATATTTTTTTTGAGGCTCGTTTTTCTCTGATTCGATTTGTTTCTGAAAATATTCGTAGAGATTTTGATTTTTATTTCGTGCAGTCAAAATATTTTGAATTTCCACATTGTTGATCGAAACCCAGATCGGTGCATATGCAAGCTCAATTTCCATCGCATAAAGAACCAGTGCATTCGCAAGAATTGATTTTCCTGAGTTGCTTTTCCCTTCGATAAAAAATCCGTTGAATTTGCTGATTTCTGATTTTAGCTCAAGGAAAGTTTTGGTTTCATAAAACTTTTTCTCGTTGAGATTCGTCGTATTTCTTAAAAGCTCCTGCTGTTTCTCGTCAAACTCCGGTGTAAAGAGTTCCGCGTAAATATATTCAATTTTTGTGTTTGAGGTAAATGGGGCTACGTAAATATTCGGAAAGTTTTTGTCGTAGCCTCGGGGGATTGGCAAATCATCATTTATGTAAATAAAAATGATTTTTTTCTCAGGCTCTTTAGCGGCAAGAACTTTTACGGCCTCGAACTTTTTTTCTATGAACTCTACCCTTTCGAGGCGAAAATTTTCTGCAACATCTCCTGTAACTACAGCATAATCCCACTGGCTCTTAAAGGTAAGATGATTTTCTTCGCGGTGCAATTCTGAAATAAGGCCAAGTGTAATGGACTGTGTTGAGTCATCAAACTGAAGTTCTATATCGGGATCATCCTTATTTATAATCGAAAGCTGCTGCTGAATTTCTTCAACATTTTTGCCGAAAACCTTTTCTATTTTCTCGACAACACTTGTGATTTTTGCACTGTCTTCATCATTATCTTCATTATGAGGAAGAATTCCGTTTATGAGAAAATCGTCGCTTTCTGTAGAAGAAATCTTAAAAAGAGTACTTTCACCACAGTTGATAACTGGAACATAAATCCCGCTCATATTTCAACTATTCCCTTACAGAGATTTTCGTAACCCTGATTCCTTTTGAAATATCAGCTTTTGTTTTTCCGCTCTGAATTTTCTTCTTTGGATTTGCTGATTTTTTGTTCAGAATTACACTATATTCTTTGCCATCTGCAAGGGTTGTAAATTCAATCTTGAAAGAAACAACTTTGTTCTGATATTCTTCGCTAAGCAGGATGTAGAAAATAATGCCTTCAAGGCCTTTGTCTGCACAGCCTTCCTGGCCAATTTTTCCGTATTTTCCGATTGTATGCTCTGAACCGAATTTCTTGAAGCCGGCTTTTCCGGCGGCCGCATAATCAACTTCAAAAGCCGCGTAATCTATTGCTTTATATACGTCAGACATTATATCTTGAGTTATCGACGCTACAGCCTTGCTGACTCTGTATTCGCAGAGTGTAATCCAGTTATAGGCCATAGAGAAAAAGAGCGGATTATCTTCCAGCGCTGTAGAAACGAGAAGTTTTGTATTCCAGTCTGGTTCAGAAACTTGATTTCTGTCGTAGGAATTTTCTTCTATCAGATTTTTTTTGATTGCCTCAACTTTATTGTCATCGGCCATAAATTCTGCAAGCGCAAACAAACAGCTATAGTCTGAACGGTCCCGTAAGTCAAAGATTTTTTCCATGTCTGCAATTTTTGCAGCATTCTCTTCGCGGCAGTCCTGCTCGTCTATCGGAAAAATATTGTTAGCTAATTTTATTCCATCAAGGATTTTGAACTTTTCTTTGTCTGTCATAATCATTTCCTATTCATCTGCTGTTTTTATCATTTTATTAAAATGAATATCTGTCTTTTTCAAATTGTTGTCTGTCAAACGCATCGTAAATAGAATACATATTCCTTCTAAAAGACTCTTGTTCCATTTTTTTATTCTCACTAGGAAAAGAATTTCTATGATTATACCATCTGAAGGCAGCATCCCAACTTCGTTTTTTATCAAGACATTGCATACCGAAATTCTGTTTTAATTTTCCAATTTTATCAAAATATTTGCCATTTTTTGCACTGTTTTTTTCGTCTTTAATGAAAAATCTTTCATCTATTTCATCCCATGAAATATTACAAGCACCGGATTTTTCTTTTTCTACCAGATATGCATCAAAAGCATCCTTTTCTTTTTTGCTTGTTAGAAGTTCATGCATACTTACTTTTAGTTCATCTATATGATTTATTCCTGGTCCTGTAATGTTTGAATCAATATTTTTTATGTATGAATAAATTGTACTTAAAAAAAGAATATTACCATAAAAGTATTCATCAAACAGTCTCATTAATTCTAACGCAGGCTTTGAGAGCTTTTTATCTTTGTAATCTTTTTCTATTCTTGTATAAAGAACATTTGATTCTTCATCAAGGAAGGATTTTTCATTTCTTGAATAACTTTGATTTTTGAATTCATCACTATTAAATTTATTTAAAATGCCATACCATATTTCATTTTTTGCAAGACCTTCAATTATTTCCTGCAATGTTTTACTTGAATCAATATTTTTTCCTATGACTTTGTCTTTTTGCGGGTGAAATTGCATTATGCTTGCTTTATGGATCCTTCCATTTTCATCAGTACTGATACCGGTATATATAACAGAATTTAAAGCATTTATTTTTTCTTTTATGCTCGCTTTTTTAGACTGAAATTTCCAATGTGTTTTTTCGTCAAATTCTTTTCTATTAGTGTCATCTAAATTTTTTATAATAAGATTGTAATAACGAGTTATAAATGCTATTTCTTCGGCATCAAATTGAGAATTTTCATTTTTTGCATCACTTTTGTCAAAATTTACATAGATATTTTGATACTTCTCATAGATTTTTTTACATTCCTGATAAATCTTAACTGCGAATGTAACTTTTTTATCTTTTACTATAACTTCTGTATCTAAATCATATGGAATAAAATTATTAAACCTCTGCAAATTCTTTGTTATTGCAATTTCCTGTTTTCTAAGAATATATTTTAATCGATTTAATTTTGTTTCTGTTTGAGAATAATTATATGATTCCCTATAAGGAATAATTTTGCAAGGTATTATATTTTGTGCTTCGTTAGATATTTCAGAGACTCTGACATCTTCAGGTCTTTCTGAATCTTCAAGTTTTTTTGCACTTTCACATCTATACGTTTTTTCATTTGTAAGAATTTCTTCCCACCCTTTAACTATTAATGATTCCAAAGGGAGAGATGAATCGGCTTCCCAGCCAATAAGTAGTTTAGAGTATTCTCCCTGTGCATAAACCTTATAAGAAGAATAAGGATTGTCTATTTTCTCTGTTTTACCATCTTTAGTTGAACCAATTGCCTTCAAATCTGTTACATTGCTGATATTCCACTGATATCCTGTGTAATTGCCTTTTATGATTTGACTTGCACAATTGATATAGTTAGATAGAACACTAAAATCTATATTTTCCTTATAACACATTACATGACTTAAATAATCATGAGTTTTCTTATTAAAATTTATTTGATATTCTCTATCAAATAAAACTTGTAAAACAGCTCTTATATAGCCACCTTTAATATTTTCTTTATGAATATTTTGATAGGCAGCCTCTATTTCATTTAAGGTATTTTCATCTTTATCAATTAATTCTTCGGGCAACAAAGATAAAAAGATTTCTCTGTCATTCTTATCGAATTTTTTGGCATCACAAATAAACTTCTTTCTATTAAACCCATTTTCGTTAATATATTTTTCCAGCAAATTTAAGTATTTGTCTTTTATTTTTCTATCTTCTTTTTTATCTTCGGCTTCAGGCAAAAATGTAATGTAAAACATATCTGCAATAAGTTTTATTAACGTAGTAGATTTTTCTTCTTTTTGTTTCATACATTTATTCTAACACATAAGCTTTCGCCTGTCACTTGATTAGATTTTTATATTTCAAATTAAGAATATAAAAAAGTGAAAAAAACAAAAAAACTTCTCAAAAATTAATGAATTTTCAACAAAGTACTAATGTAAGCGCTGATATGGCTGCTTAAAAAAGCGGATAAGCTCCGCAAAGAACAATAAACTTATGGAGGTAAGTAAAATGAGTAAAAACATGGGACTTTTGTATGGAGGATTAGCTTTACTTATAGTAGTTCTCTTTTTTGTCATCTATGGAGCAGTGAAAAATAAACAATCTAACAAAATTGTTTATTCTTCTGAAGCTTCAATTAATCAAATCAAGGATATCGATGAGCTGCTAATGATGCACTATCCCTACAATGGAATTGCAAAGCGTGTTCAGACGATTGAAAAGAGAAATGGAAAATCAGAAGAAAAGCTTCTTTATAAAGTTACTTACAAAGGCTGGGTAACAATCGGTACAAAAGAAAAGCCAAGCTTTGAGGTTAATAATGAAACAAAAACTATTCTGTTACATATTCCGGAACCAAAGATTTTAGACTACAAGGTTGATTTTGATTCAATTGACTACATCTTTGAAAAAGGAAAATACGAAACTGAAACAATCTCTGCTGATTCCTACAAACTTTGCATCGAACATATGAAGGAAAGAATTGATTGTGATACAACCCTAAAAATGAGGGCAAGGAGGAATACAGAAAATACTGCAAAAAGCTTTTATAGTTCAATCTATCCAAACTATAAAATAATCTGCGATTAAACAATTTTTATCTGATTAAGTGTGAAAGCACCTTATATTAAAACACAAAAATGCCGGCTGATAGCCGGCAAAGGAGTTATTATATGGAGTTTAAGTTTAATTTGAATCTTAAGTATTTAATTATATCCATTATTGCAGCTGCATTAATTATTGTTCTTATCTTTTTCATAAAGAACATGCTAACTGCTAAACCACGAGAAACTTACAACAAAATTGATATTGAACGAATGCAGGAGATATGCAAACGAGCCACAATAGAACTAGATTACAATGATGTTGCAAAAGTTTCTGCCGGTTACTGGTTCTTTAAGAAGAGAAATAAGCAGCTTTGGATTGAACATAAGGTTCTTGTAAAAATTGGTATTGATGAAAGCAAGCTTGAAGTTTCCGAGGAAAATGATAAACAAATTATCTATATACCAAAGGCAGAAATCTTAAACGTCTATTGCGATCCAGAATCATTCACAGAAGATTCCTTTTCAATTGAAAAAACAATATTTCGAAAAGTTTCAGCTAAGGAACAGAATACAGCCATGTCTAATGCCATCAAAGAAATCAAGAATGATGCAGAAGGTCAATCAGAATGCCTGCGCGATGCTCAAAAGAGAGCTGCAAAGCTTATCGAAAATGATTTGGAACAACTGCAGATTCAGACAAGTTCAATCATCCAGTACGAAATAAGACTCAGATAAACAAGAAAGTAGCAGAGTTGGGACAATACCCCAGCTCTGTTACCTTAAAACGAAAAATAAGTTCTGAACCCTTATAAATAATAACATTCAAAAGGAGGCCTTATGGCAAAAAAGAACATTGATTCTTTCCAGTACGCAATCTTAAATGCTGACATTCCGGTATTTGATGCGTTGGTAAGAGATTTTGACGGCTTTGATCAGGAGCTTAAGAATGACATTCTGACACACACTGTTATGAATGCACCTGATACAAAGTTCATTGAGTATGTAATCGAAAAATGCGGCTTTGACCTTGGCTACAAGGATGAGGATGGCGCTACCCTTCTGCACTGGGCGGCAGCCTCGAACTATCCGGAAACGGTAAAGTTCTTTCTTGCAAAGGACCTTAATATAGAAGCAAAAACCATCGACACACAGGAAACTCCTTTATTTTATGCGGCAAAATACAGCGACAATCCGGAGGTGCTTCAGGCCTTTATTGATGCCGGTGCTGATACTGAGGTTTGTGATATTGACGGCGAAAATCTTTTGATTGCGGCGGCGGGAAGAAATTCCAGTATGGAAATTACACACTTTCTGCTCAAGCTTGGCTTTGACACAGAGGTAAGAGATAAGGAAGGTTTTACACCAATTCTCAATGCGGCAAGATGGCAGTCTAACACAGATG
Organism: uncultured Treponema sp.; assembly: GCA_947166355.1. Lineage (GTDB taxonomy): Bacteria > Spirochaetota > Spirochaetia > Treponematales > Treponemataceae > Treponema_D. Next base: position 173,818 of record CAMVDX010000002.1, on the reverse strand, counting down.
TCATCACTCTTCTTGTTGAGGCTGGAGCAGACACTAATGCCAGAACAAGCAGCGGCAATAATATGTTTCACCTCGCAGCCTATAACAATTGTTCCGCAATTGCGGGCTATATTCAGACTCTCTTTACCACTTCTCAGCTGAATGAAGATGAAGAGTCCTGTCTGGAAACTGCCCTCCTTCATGCTAAAAATCCTATGGTGCTGAACTACTATCTGACAAAGATGAAGAGAGAACACGTAACCTTAGCCTGCATGAATGACACGCCGGAAATTCTTGAAGCGCTGCTGCTTTCGGGCTGCGACGCAAATCTTACAAATGAAGCTGGCTGCACACCCCTTATGCTTGCCGCAAAGCTGAACTCGAATCCGGACGTAATTAAAATGCTGCTCTACTACGATGCCGTCTGGAATTGCAAAGACATGAATGGCAGAAACGCCCTGCACTATGCGGCAGCAAATACAGATCCGGCAATATACAACTGGATGCTGGAGCATGAGGATTTAAAGACCCTTGCAGACCAGGAAGATAAGAACAGCAATAAGCCGGACTATTATCTTGGACACAAGGATAAGTTTTAATAAACCGTCTGGGGAGGTCCAAAAAGTATTGTCATGCTGAACTTGTTTCAGCATCTGCACGACTCATGTGCCATTGTCGGGCTTGACCCGACAATCTTTTCAAGGAGGTCTTATGGCAAATATTTACGAGTGTATGAATCCGATTCTGGAAGGAATCAATAAGGTAGCAGCGAATCTTTCAAAAAATTGTTTTTATGGTACTAATGACGCAGAGTTAAAAGTCTGCTTAAACCGTGTAAAAAACTTTCTCAAGCTTTCAGAAAATGAAGCTGCGCTTTTCTGCTTAATCTTCAGATGCTATTACGCCTATAACGAAACTCCTGTTCATATAGGCATTCTTTCTTCTGAAGCAGACACAACGCCACTTCGCTTTCTGCAGTTTAAAGATGAATTTAAATCTCTGGAAGAAAAGGGATTTATCTATGCAGACAAAGGCATTGATCCAAGCTCTATGTCAAAACATTACCGCATTCCGCAAAAACTGGAAGAGGCAATTGTAAAAGGCGACCGAGCTCTTTTAGAAAAAAGCCTGCATTCTCAAAACCGAGAGCTTACCTATCCCGAAAAAATTCAGGAAAAAGAGATGTTCTATAAGGAAGAGATTAAAACTGATATTGCAACGCTTACTGAGTATCTTGGGAAAGAACAGTTCGAGCAAATCCAGAGCCGGCTTACAGAAAAAAAACTCAGCCGCGGAATCTGCATAATGCTTTACGGCGAAAGCGGAACCGGAAAAACTGAATCAGTTTATCAGATTGCAAAGAAAACCGACAGGGCAATCTACCATGTTGATATCGGGGAAACCATAAGCCAGTGGGGCGGCGGCACAACGACAAACCTCTCGCTGATTTTCGAAAAATACGACCGTTTTTGCAGGCAGGCAAAGGAGCGCGGCGAAAATCTTCCGATTCTACTTTTCAACGAGGCTGATGCTCTTTTTGGTAAACGCATAGAAGAGCCGGAACGCAGCTACGATGTGGAAAATAATCATATTCAGTCTGTACTTCTGGATTATATTGAAAGACAACAAGGCATTCTGATTATCACGACAAATCTGGCAACAGCTCTGGATAAGGCTTTTGAACGCCGCTTTCTCTACAAAATCAAGTTTGAAAAGCCGACCACAGAAGTCAAGGAAAAAATCTGGAAGAGCAAGCTGGACTGGCTGGATAAAACAACGGCAGAAAAACTCGCTTCAAGCTACCCGCTTAGCGGCGGCGAAATAGACAACGTTGTACGCAAGGCCACCATGCAGGAGATTCTTACCGGCAGACACAGCTCCGTCAAAGAAATCGAAACCTGGTGTCAGAAAGAAAAGCTTGAAAGCGAACGCCAGCTGCAGATAGGTTTTGGGAATTAAAAATCCCAGAAGGCCTGTGCATTTGAAGTTGCATGCCCAGAGCGGTAATTCTTTGAACAGTCGTATCCCGGAGGAATCAGCGCAGCATAGGAATCTGGAAGAGTGCGGTCTGTACCTTCCAGATTAAAGCCGTAAGTTGTGTGGGCAGAAAACCAGTAGAGGTTCTTTGCCCAGTAGGCCTGCATGTATGAAATACCGGAAGGCTGTGCTACCCAGTAATCTTCAAAGCCCGGAAGAACGTTAATGTTGAGAGTGTGGCCGGCGATAACTTCTTCGCGCATTTCTGCAAGAGAAAGCGGAGTGCCGTCAGCATCAGTTACAAACTCTACCATATCTGAATCTATCATTGCCCATTTGTTGAGCTCGGGAAGCCAGACAATATTTACAACATGGCAGTCACCGTCGTCCTCCCATTCTGGATGACAAGTTATAAAGCGGTTTTTAATTCCGGCAGCAAGCATAAGCTCGCTCAAAAGAATACTGTGCCAGCGACAGTTAAAGCCGGTCGGAATACGACGGGAATATTCCCAAAGAGGGATTGCAGAGCGGTCGTCAAGCATCTCTCTTTGATTATCATGAGGAATATTTTTCGCTACGAAAACTGCAAGTTGCAAAGCTTTTTCCCAGGTTGAGATTTGAGAAGCAGCAAGAGCTTCCAGATCGAGGTCTGCTTTTTCTTTAAAGTAGGCACGAATACGGGCTGCCTGCTCTTCATCCACCATCATTTTGATTTCAAAATTTACAGGCTCAGAATTGTAAGCGGCGCAGGCCTGCAGCTTTTCAATATTTTTCTGATGGCCTTTTTCTACATAATTCAGACTTGTACAGGAAGTCAGAAGCAGGAGAAAAAGACAGCTGATATATAAAACTCTTTTCTTCATAACTGGTATTATATCACATTTCAAAAATTTATTCAGGAATAAAGAAAGTCATTGCGTTCTGATAACAGATATTCTGGATCAGCTTACCAAGCGACTCTTCCTGCCACGGGAACTCGCCCTGCTCTACTAAGTTTCCGATAAAGTTGCACAGAATGCGGCGGAAGTATTCGTGGCGCAGATAAGAAAGGAAGCTGCGGCTGTCTGTGAGCATACCAACGTAACGGCCAAGCGGCGCTGTACGAGCATATACGCGAATCTGTTCTTCAATTCCATCTTTGTGATCGTTGAACCACCAGGCAGGACCAAACTGACAGTTACGGAAGTTTGCAGCCATTGTTGCAAGTGCTTCGTTATCCTTTGGATTAAGATTATAAAGGATTGTGCGGGCTTCAGGCTCTGCAGAATAAATTGCATTGAGCACAGCTCCAATCTGCGGTGCAAAATTGAAATCTGCTAGACTGTCTTCACCGATATTTTTTCCCGAAGCTTCAAGCATTGCCGCATTGTTGTCACGCAGCGCTCCAATATGAATCTGCATTACAAAGCCCTTCTGGGCATAAAGCTTTCCGAGTTCCGTCAACACCCAGCCCTTATATTTTGCAAGCTCTTCCGGACGAAGTCTTTTTCCAATCCAGGCTTTTTCAAAAATATAATTCACATCATCAAAAGTAGTCGGAGCATAAAAATCATTTTCAAGAGAATGATCGCTTACAACAGAACCATTCTGCTTAAAGAAATCCATGCATCGAGCGACCGCCGAAATCATATCAGAAATAGAACGGAATTTCGTACAGTCCATTTCCTGAAGCCGTGATATATAATTCGGGAAATCAGGATTTTCAGCATTAATAATCAAATCAGGACGGAAAGAAGGACGAACCTTAAAAGCTGCATTAGTCATATTGATTTTTTTATGCCATTCAAGAGAGTCCAGTGGATCGTCTGTCGTACAAAGCTCGCGCACACCCATTTTTTCAAGCAGACCGCGAGGACCAAATTCTTCTTTAGCAAGCAGTGCATTACACTTATCCCAAATCTCACGGGCATTAGCTTCTGTAACAGGAACATCAATTCCAAAATATCTTTTTAATTCAAGATGGCTCCAGTGATAAAGAGGATTTCCGGGACAAAGCTGAAGAGTACGAACAAAAGCAAGATAGCGCGAATAATCGAAGTCTTCGGATTTTTTGGAGGTCTCGGACTTTCCTGAATTCTCGGCAGACTCAACCACCTGCTTCACAGTACCGTCTTTATTCAGATGTCCGGTAATCAGTTTTTCATCAACTCCAGCGGCACGCATGGCACGCCATTTATAATGGTCATGGTCGAGCCAGGCATTTGCAAGATTTCCGAGAGGTTTATTTTCATAAATCTCCTGAGGACTTAAATGATTATGAAAGTCAAAAATCGGTTGACTTTCTGCATATTTATGATAAAGAATCTGAGCAGGCTCGCTCTGTAAAATAAAATTTTCGTCAAGAAATGGTTTCATATTTTTACCTCACATACTAGTATATCACAAAAGACTTTTTTACGCGAGGTATTTTCGCCTTGCTATTTTCTATTTGCGCTAAAAACAATACTGATATAAAATCAACAATATGAACATGCAATTTTTATTAGAACTGATTGGATACGCCGGTTCATTCCTGGTTATCGTTTCCATGCTTATGACCTCGGTGGTAAAGCTTCGAATTATCAATACTATAGGCAGCGTAATCTTTTGCGGATATGCACTCTGCATTCATTCTTACCCTACCGCCGCAATGCAGGTCTGTCTGATTGTGATTAATATTATCAGTCTGCATAAACTTTACAATACCAAAAAAGAATATTCTGCGGTAAGCGTCGGTGTAAACGACGGATTTCTGGCACACTTTCTTTATGCTTTTGATGATGACATCAAAAAGTTTTTTCCTGATTTTGTAAAGCCTGCAGACAACGACAAGATTTTTCTGATTACCTGCGGCGAAGTTCCGGCAGGAGTTTTTATTGCAGAAGAGTCGGCTGCTGACAGCAACGAACTTTCCGTAAAGCTGGACTACACTACTCCAGCCTATCGAGACTGTTCTGCCGGAAAGTTTCTTTATAACCATCTGAAGCATGATGGAATTAAAAAGCTTACAGCAAAAACAAAAATCCCGTCTCACGAAAAATACCTTCGCAAGATGGGATTCGTTTCTGCCGCTCAAGGCGACTGCTTTGTGAAAGAGTTATAGATTGCCGTATTGCTGAGCAATGACAGACGGCCGAGTTCAGCAGTGCGTGTTACGTTAAACTGTAAACTGAGCTATCTGTTTTCCCATATCACTTATAGAGTCTTTCATCTTTCCAGAAATCTCCGAAAGCTCCGTTCCACTCTCACTGATTTTCTTAGCTCCCACGGCCATTTCAAGGTCAGTTTAGGTCTGTGGGCGGAAACGGCCGCGGGCAATTTCCCTGAATCAGGATTGCAAGGCCGAACACGGCAAAAACACCAAAAATACAAAGAAATACAGAAACTCGTTTTAGCTTAGCTGTTATAACAATACTCCATAAATTTGTGTAAATTTAGTTTTTTTACCGTGTATCAAATAACGCGAATTTAAATTTATAAATTTTTTGTTACAAATGCCTTGCCTGCGACTTCTCCAAGTGTGATGTAAGTATGATTTACCGGGTCATAAGTAATTGGACGGAGCTTTGCAGGATCAATTTTTCCATCAGTAAGAATACTGTCGTCTGCATTTATATTAATGATGTTTGCCGTCATGCAGCCGGTAGTCGGCTCATAAGAAAGCATTTCACATTCAAGACACATTGGGAGCTCGTTGATAACCGGTGCATCTACAAATTCTGATTTAGTTGCCGTAAAGCCCGCCTTTGCAAATTTGTCTGCGACATTGTTTGCCGAAACACAGCCTACATAATCACACTCTTTTACATGAGCCGCATCTGCCATGCTCACGGTAAATGCCTTTTTCTTTAAAAGATTTTTTGCCGTTTTGTGGCTCGGATCTATACAAATTGCAATCTGATTTGTATCGTGGATTCCACCCCAGGCTGCGTTCATTGCATCCGGCGTTCCGTCTTCATCATAAGTTGCAATAATCAGTACCGGCATCGGATACATAAAAGTTTGTTTTCCAAAATTTGTTCTAGACATAAAATTCCTCTTAAAAAAAGTATACAATAATAGTAGAATAAAAGCACGAAAAAAATATGTCATTACGAGCACGAAGTGCGTGGTAATCCAGAAGGCTTCGTCGCATGGGCTCCTAATGACGGGTTCTAACGAGGTAAAAATGTCAGATTCAAAAAACTTTTCAATAGCAGCAGTTTTTTCAAACCACATGGTTTTGCAGAGAAATAAATGGACGGCAGTTTTTGGCGAGGCTGAAGACGGCTCAATAATTAAGGCCTCTCTGTATGATGATAAGGGGGCGGCGCTTTGTGAGAACTCCTGCATTGCAGAAAATGGCAGATGGCTTTTACAGCTTGAACCGCAGCTGGCAAGAACTGGCTGTTCTCTAGTCGTTTCTTCAGAAGAAAAAGAAATCGAATTTACTGATATTGCAATCGGCGAAGTATGGCTTGCCGGTGGTCAGAGCAATATGGAATTTGAACTCCAGAACTGCAAGGAAGGCCCCGCTGAGTTAGCAGATGAAACGGCCGGAAAAAACGTGCGCTTTTATTATACAAATAAAATCGGCTGGATGGATGATAAGTTTTTTGAAGCAGAGCGACAGACCTGCTGGCAGACCTGGGAGAGTCCTTCGCGTGGTGCCTGGTCTGCGGTCGGTTATTTTTTTGCAAAAAAACTTGCGGCCGACCTGGACTGCGTGGTTGGTGTGATTGGCTGTAACTGGGGCGGGACCTCGGCGAGTGCCTGGATGCGCCGCGAATATCTAGAAGAAGACCGTGACCTTAACACTTACCTCACCGATTACGCAGAAGCAACTCGCGGTAAGTCAATCGAACAGCAGTGTAAAGAATTTGATGAATACGAAATAGAAAATGCAAAGTGGCAGGAAAAGTTTGGCAAACTCTGGGAAAAACAGCCGGGCATTACCTGGGCAGAAGCAGAAAAAATTCTTGGCAAAAATCCGTGGCCGGGGCCGGCTTCATGCAAAAATCCGTATCGCCCATGCGGGCTTTATGATTGCATGGTTGCCCGTATTTTACCTTACACACTCAAAGGTGTGCTCTGGTATCAGGGTGAAAGTGATGACCATAAGCCGTCATTTTACTATAAGCTTTTCCGCTCGCTCATTGATAACTGGCGAAGCGACTGGAAGGATGAAAACCTGCCGTTCGTTTTTGTTCAGCTGCCGGTTCACCGCTACGAAGCTGACCCTGATTTTAAGCACTGGTGTATTGTTCGCGAAGCTCAGGCAAAGGTTTCGAGCTCTGTTCGTAATGCATGGCTTACAAGCGCATTTGACCTCGGACAATACAGCGATATTCATCCGGTTGCAAAAAAAGAACTTGCAGAAAGAATGGAAAAAAATGCCATTGCAAATGTTTACCAGCTGATTCCTTCGGTTGATGCAGCGGCGCCTCAGATAGAAGGCTGCTATCCATGCGGCAATCTGGATTCTGAAGGTCACGGTCAGCTTGTTTTAAGTTTTTCAAATGCGCCGCTTGGTTTTGAAGTTCGCGAAGATAAAGTTCGGCTTGAAGAATATAAAAAGATGGAAGAAATACAGGGCTGCACCGTGAGCCCGGAATTTACAGGCTTTGAAATTGCAGGAAGCGATGGAATCTGGCATGCGGCAAGATTTGCTCTCGGCGGTACTGACGGAAAACAAAACACTATCGTGTTATGCAATAACAAGGTCAGACATCCGGTTGCGGCACGCTACGGCTGGTACAATTATGGTCCAGTTATAATTTATGGAAAGAACGGCCTCCCGCTTTGCCCTTTCAGAATTACCGCAGCAGGAAAAAGTTGTGGCTCCAAAGGTACTGAAAATATCGGCCACGCAAAAATCCAGCAGATAATGACTGTATGAGAAAAGAAGAACCTTCTGTCATCCCGAAACAAAAGAATGTCATGCTGAACTTGTTTCAGCATCTCTTAAATAGATCCCGAAACAAGTTCGGGATGACAACACATAAGTTCGGGATGACAATCCTTTTTACATTTTTCTTATCCTGTACATTGGCTGCTCAGCCGGTACCAGGCTCATACTATGACTTCATAGACGCCACTAAAGACCTGCCGGCCGGTCATGACAAAACTTCGCTCATAATTTACCGGCCAGACAATGTCGGAGTTCTCAACGACATCCGCTGCTTTCTGCGAGTCGAAGACGAACAGGGCAACGATATCACTTACGACACAAGCAGCATCACCGCAACTTACGAATGGCTGAGCACACCAGACATTATCCGTAATTACAAGCACACCTATTTTCTTTCCGGCGGCATGGCCATGCACCTCAAGCTCAAAAAAGGCCGCTACAAAATCTCGCTATACACTCCCGTAGACCAGCAGAATAATTTTATTTACCCGGAAACTGGAGAAGAAGCCAGAACCGCTCTGCAATCGGGAGTTGTAGAATATTCGAAGCCTCAGGCTTTCCAGTGGGAATCAAACGTCTTTGAATACAACACAGAAAATCCTACAAAGGTAATCTTTGTTACCCCTACGCGAAATGACAACGGCTTTTACAACGGCGGCTGGATTATTGACTACCGGGACGGCAGAAAACCGTGAGAATAATCTGAAGACTGACAGAAAATTACATTAAAAGCAGCAAAAATTACTTCACCCAATAAACATAATTTTCTTTACGAGGTGAAGCAGGCTTTACACCACCTTTATCCACATAGCCAAGAGCAACGTGGCCGATTCCTTCAAAGTCACCTTTTATGCCGAGCTCTGCAAGCAGATTCTTTCCAAACTCACTTTCAAATTCCTGCTTTGCGCGATGAATCCAGATTGAGCCAATCCCAAGCGACTCAGCGGCATTCATGAGATTTCCCATAACAAGGGAGCCGTCATATATGTAGTTAGGACTAACACCTTTATCTGCCAAGACAATCAAAATTACAGGCGCGCCGTAAAACGGATCAAAGCCTGCATCCCAGCCGCCAATTTTACGGTTTTCTTCGCTTATTTTGTCGCGGAGTTCTTTGTTTGTTACGGCGATGATTATCGGAGTCTGTTTGTTCATTCCGGTTGGAGCAAAAGTTCCGGCACGGATGATTGCATTTAGGTCTTCTTCGCGGAGCATGTCGCTTTTGAACTTGCGGCAGCTGCGGCGGGTCTCTAATACTTTAAGAGTTTCGTTCATTTCTATTTCCTCCAAAATAATTTATAAAAGCAGGCGTTGCGGGCGGCGTTTGAGCCCGCAGAGGGGGTAGCGGAAAACCGCTTGCGGGTTGGAGCGTGGGGGAGACTTCCCCCTCCTACTATTCCCTATTCCCTAATCTACTTACTCAAAATCGGGCGCGCACAATGCACATTAAAGAACTCAATGAGCGGCCCCATGAAAAATGCGGTAATAATCGTTCCAACTCCGGCAATCGCAATAATGCCACGAACTGCTCCGCCGGAAATCAAGAAAAGCCCGACTCCCAGAAGCACGCAAACCACATCAGTAATGATTCTCACATACTGGAACTTACCGCGCTTCCAGGTATTTACGATAATCAGGGCAACGGCATCGTAAGTTGAAACTCCAAGGTCGGCAGTCATGTAAAAGGCAGAACCAAAGCAGATAATCACAACACCCACAATAAGGCAGACAACACGCAACCACAAAGCAGGCTCCACAATCACAGTCTGCAAAAACTCATAAGTAAACTGAGTAATATAGCCCAGCAAAAAAAGATTGATAAATGTTGCGATTCCAATGTAGTGGCGGTCAAAAATCAGCATAAAAATAAAAAGCACTGCATTTGCAATTACATAGAGAGTCCCGAACTTAATCGGCACAAGAGCATCTAGCCCGGCCATAAAGGACTGAAAAGGATCCACGCCAAGGGCCGCAATCTTAAAAATGCCGACACTTATAGCACAGATTATTACGCCAAAGAGCGACATCAAAATGCGTTTAACAAGATTCTTCTTTTCCATGACGACATAATACTCCGCCACGAGCATGCAACAAATAACATAGATTTACAAAAATTGAATAAATCTCCTCTTAAAAGTAGCCGATACAAATTTTTTATGTTATCATAATTATATGTTTGTAAACAAACTCAATCAGTTATTTAAGCCAAGTCGGATTCTCTATTATATCGAGGCCTCACCTGAAGAAATTCAGGCCTTTTACAGCGGACATATACCTGACAAAATTGCTAAATATTCGAATGCTTTCGGTACTTATGATTATCCTGGAGTTTTTTTTGTTGAAGGAATAGATAAAGAAGTAATCGGAATTGAATACAGACCGGATGATTCAAGAATTCAATATCCTCAAGACCTCAAAGCAACAGCACTCGATGCAGCCTTTTTTTATTCTGTTGAAATTGATGATGATGTAGAAATTAATTATCCTTTCATCAAACAGCTTTTTTCCGATATTGCAAAAGAAGATAATGCACACAGGCCATACAGCGATTTATGTATAAAAGAAGATGCAAAGGTCATAAGCGTTTTTCACGGATATAAAAAGAACAGACTTTTACATGAATGGAAGCTTTATAACGACAGAGCAGTTCATGTTATAAATGATGAGATTTCCTGGTTTGAAAAAGATGCGCTCTATCAAACAGCTTTTAAAGATATGATAACAAGAAGCTACAGCTGGAATCATCTTGAAGCCTTTCTTGAAGTGCCCGCAGATAATGGCATAAATGACTATGCTTTTGCGCATTTTGATATAAAGGAATTTCGAGTTATAAACGAAGCCTACGGTCATATTGCTGCCAACAAGGTTTTGAGCAATATTGTAAAAGCAATTAATGAATCTGATTTTATTCTTGCAAGCGGACGCTGTCACAATGATAATTTTGCAATGCTTCTTAAAGATTTGCCGGAAGAAGAATTAATTCAAAAGCTCAAGATTTTTTTTGAAAAGCTTTCTGTTCTTGAAGAAGATCCATATTATAAAATCTATTATAAATGCGGGCTTGTTCCCATGCAGCGTGCAATGCTTTCTGGTAACCGTGTTGCAGACTTTGCAAAAATGGCACAATCCCTTGCGACAAATCAAAAGCGGACAGAAATTATAATTTACACCGACAAAATGCACGACGACCTTTCCTGGGGTAACTATATAAAAGCCTATGTTGAAACAGCAATTGAAGAAGATGAATTTGTAGTATATCTTCAGCCAAAGTTTGACATTTCAAAAGAAACCTTAAAAGGCGCAGAAGCTTTAATCCGCTGGAATTATAAGAATAAAGAATTTCTGCCGCCTTACCGCTTTATTCCATTTTTTGAGAAGGACGGTTCAATCGCAAAAATTGATGACCTTGTTTTGAAAAAAGTTTGTCAGGCTCTGGCTAATTGGAAAAAAGAAGGCAAACCGCTTTATCCGATTTCCGTAAATCTTTCGCGAAGTCGTTTGTATGACGACGGTCTTATTGATAATCTTGTGAACATTGTTGACCATTACGGAGTTGAGCATAAATACATTGATTTTGAACTGACAGAAAGTGCTACCTACGATAATATGGAGCACATGATAAATGTGCTCGAAGAACTCCGCAGCCGAGGTTTTAAAATTTCCATGGATGATTTTGGAACCGGTTACTCTTCCCTTTCACTTCTTACAAAAATGCCAATTGATACACTGAAAATTGACAAAAGCTTCGTAGATAACGTTGCAACAAAAAATGAACGAAAAGAAGATATTATAGTTCTTCAGCACATTATAACTCTTGCAAAGGAACTGGGCTTTGTCTGTCTCGCAGAAGGAGCTGAAAGCAAAAATCAGGTTGACCGGCTGCGCACACTCGGCTGTGAAATTATTCAGGGGTACTATTACAGTAAACCGATTCCAATTTCCGAGTATGACAAGAAGTATTTAGAATAAACTTCCAGCAATCTTTTTCAGTTCTTCCGCATCACTTACGACAGGTCGTTTCAGCTCGACAGGCACAAAGCTTGCCTTGATTTCGTCCGGCATTTCCGGAGCTTCACCAATTACGTGGCGGCAATAATCCGAAGAAAGAGATGGATGATTATAAGCCGTCAGAATAAATGCTCCGTCTTCGTCAAAGACCTCACTGCAATTTTCTTTAACCACCGCATAAGCCGAAGCCGTATCCTTATCTGCAAAAATGCCGTACTTCATATAAAGCTCTTTTGCAGCCGCATCACGCTGAGCCTCACTTACATCACAAGGATAAATGAAGTTTCGCATCATCATTTCGTTCTTGCCGAAGAAGGATTCCAGGCGCTCAAGGTTTGCAGGAATTGCAGGATTTGCCTCACCTCTTGCTTTAAGATCCACAAGAGAGTCAAGCACAACAGGCGCACCGTTTGCACTGCGGGCCAAAGCCGCAGTACTTGGAACATAAAAGCCGTTTACAGGAAGAGCAAAGCGCCAACTGTAAAGTCCCGCAATAAGAGAGCCGTAATTTCCCGCACCCATAGCATAATAGAACTCGCCGTTAAACTTATTCTTTACCTGAGCAAAAGAATATGGAAAGAAGAAAATCTGTCCGAGAAGGCGGCAGACATTTGTTGTGTTAGCTACGGTTAACCCGTTAGCCTGAACAAACTCGCGATCGGCAAAAACCTTGGAAATGGCAGCCTTAATTTCAGTTTCGCTGCCTTCCATTTCTACCGGATAAATATTTCCGCCGTTCCAGGCAAGACTTTCTTCGTCAAGACCTCGGACTGTTCCTTTTTTATAAACCAGCACAGCCTTAATATTTTTTTTGCCTTTGAGAATCTTTGACAAGAGAGCTCCAAGACCGCCATGTGTAAAATCAAGAAAAACAGCCTTTCCACCCTTGAGCTGTAAGGTTGTTTCTAGATATGAAACCAGATACGAAACGCCATAATCGCGATGGCAGCCGGTAAAACCGTGATACATCTCTGTCATAAAAAGACTGCCGTCCAGCTGGCGAACAACAGGCTCCGTCGGAAAAGCCGCAGTTGCAATAGTTTCACAAATGATTGGAGAAAATTCTTCGTGCATCAAAGCCGAAGTCAAAGAACCCGCAATAGATGCAAAGGGCGTAGTTTCATCAATATAATAAATCCAGCGGCGCATATCTTCGATAGTAGAAGGCACAAAAACCCCGCCATCGTCCGGAATACAATCCCGAACTGCCTGAGAAAAACTCACCGTTAAATTATTATTTCTTGTACTTGTAAACTGCATGGCATAACTTTAACTCAAAAACCGATTTTTAACAACGCCCTCACGTCATTGTGTTTTTGGGCGTTCCCCGCTGTCGTCACTTCGTGCCGCCGCCGGGTCGGGCTTTCCGGGGTTCCGCCATTCGGCTCCATTCCTTCGGAACGGCTTCATCGCCGCCCCTCCAATCCCTAACGCTGTAAGCTCGCAGGCGGGCATAAAAAAACGGATATCCATTCAGATATCCGCTCAATTTTAATCAATAATTAATATTACTGTTCTTCAATGATAATCCACTTTATTTCGTATTTTGTATCATAATCACCTGAATAATGAACATCTTTAACTACACCTTTAATTTTCAAATTAGATTCTGATTTTAAGTCTATATAGTCATCATTATTACTAAGAACAGTAATTGGAGTCAAGCCATATAAACCACCTGCTTCATATTCAAAACCTTTAGTTTTGCTTTCCTTTAAATCTGTAAACAACATAGTAAACTCAACAGTTTTTCCTACTAATGAGTGTTTTTCATACCATTTTTTTGCCTTTAATTTATTTGCTGCATATTTAGAAATTTTCAATTGTGTTTCAATATTGTAATAAGCAGCATCACTCCATGTATTATATTCTTCATCTGAAAGATTTTTAGAATCATTGGCAAATCCATCTGCAAACGATTTTGCCTGTGTATTCATAGCCGATTTTTGTTCTTCAATAATGTCTCCAGTTCGGTCCAGGTTTTTATCACAATTATATTGATACATCTCCTTTGTAAGTACAGAAACTGTATTGTTTTCACAAGTTATTTCCAGAACGCTTTTCTGACATACAAGTTGCCCTATCAAACCTTTCATATATACTTCTGTAGTAATCTGATAAGTATCATCAAAAACATTCATTTCATCCAGACTATATTGTGCACCAACAACTTTTCCACCAACAGAAAGTTCATTATGAGTCCATTTCCATACAATTGGAAATAATTCTCTCCCTTCAGCAAGTTCTGCAGTTGCAGCAGAAACTTTCGTGCCATCCAAAGATTTTAAATTCTTTGATAGACTTCCAAATCCCGAACTTGCAGCAAATAAACCTGTGCTCAATCCTAGAATAACCAATAAACCAAAAATTTTTTTCATTTTTTTCCTCTCTTTTTTTTGTGTACTTTTTCTGCACATCTTATATAGATGTATATAATACATCTATATAAGGAGATTAGCAAGTCAATTTGTAATTTAAAATACATTTATTTTAAATGTACGAAATTCTAAAAACACTGTCATACTAAATAAATCGTGACGTTAAGAGAGACTTTTATAAGAAATCTGAAATACTATAGAAAACTTTCTGGTCTACGCCAGTTAGACTTGGCTCTTGAAATTGACAAAAGTACAAATTATATAAACAGTATCGAAAATGGAAAATATTTTCCTTCTCCTGAAACCATTGAAAAAATTGCCAATGTATTAAAGATTGACCCAATGGAACTATTTAATAAAATAAACATGGAAAAAAGAAAAGATGACATTTCAAAAAACACAATCGACATTATTGAGAATCAACTTGCAGAAAAAGTTTTGAAAGAAATAAATAATTCATTTCTTCAGCTAAAAAGACAATAAAAATCTACTATCTACATATTTGAAATAAAATCTTCCGGTGTAATTGCCTCAGTCTTTGCTTTATCAACATCAATATCAGACGGAATAATTCCAGAAGCAGCGTCTATTGCCTGAACAAATTTTTCATGTTTACCGGATTTCTTTCGTTCTTTTTTTTCAGGGAGAATTTTTAAACCATAAGTGGATGCTTCAGAAAGATATTTATTCATATCTGCTGAAAAATCTGCATAAGAAACAACTATCATATCTGCGCCTCCTTATATTCTAATTATAGCACAGCACTGTTATTTTTCAACCGTCAATACAACCTCGTCAAGGCACGCTCCGCTCAAGGCCTTGACAAGGTTGTTTTTACGGTTGAAAAGGCATTTTCAACCGTCAATCCTCTATTCCAGGTATATGTTTCTTGAGTTTTTCCATGAAATCTTCGCCGGTTACACCTTCGCGGAGGCAGGCGAACATACAGTTGTCGCCGGCCACGGTTCCCAGAACCTCGTCCATGTTTAGATTATCAATTGCATTGCAGACAGTGTTTGCGTGACCCGGGAAAGTCTTAATAACTACAATGTTTCCCGAAAAATCAATACTTACGTAGCCGCGAAGGAAGTCCTGAACGTAAATCGCCTCGTTCTCGCCGTTTTCATCTTCGCCAGGCAGAGCGTACTTGTAGCCGTTCTGTCCGTCCGGCACCTTGCCCACCTTCAATAGCTTAAGGTCGCGGCTCAGAGTTGCCTGAGTAACCTCGTAGCCCTCTTTTGTAAGCAGTGAAAGCAAATCATCCTGGCTTTCGATAGTATTATTTTTGATGAGATTCTTAATAGCCTTAAGGCGAGACTGACGTTCCTTCATAATGTATAAATATACACTTTTTATGCATTTTCTTCAAGTTTAGAAAATCAGCGGATTCTTATATCTGTCAAAGCAACCTGGTCACCGCTAAAGGCAACAAAAATTTCTTTATTTCCATTTCGAATTCTTGTAGTATTCTGAATGTAAATTCCCTTGTTCTGAGTTCTCAACGTAACTTCGTTGCCATTTTTAATAAACTCAATCTGACATTCATAACCTGCCTTATTATGTGCTTCCCAATCTTCCCAGTTTGTAAAGTTCTCAGTTTTTCTCATAAGAAAATCGTTTTCTGCATATTCATTAGAACCGTTTTCTTCACCATCAAATTTTATCATTGCATATTCACGATAATTTTTTCCATACACCTTTTTATCATCAGAATAATAAAGAATTATGTATGGACAATGCCAAACGAGATTTGCATCAGGCAGGCTTTGCGCATGAAAATAAATCTTCATAGATTCTTTAATCTCTATTCCTTTTGTAAATAATGCAAGAGGTTTTACAATTTGAACATTAGGAACATCAGATTCAATACGGTCAATATAATTGATTTTTTCAGCAATCCGGGGAATATCATTTTCATTCGTAATCCGGTCAGTAATTTCTGTTTTAATATTTTTTATATGAACATTCTCTCCGGTAATGCCAAGAAATGCAGATTTTGAAGCACTAGGAAGTGCAACTATTACTTCAAAGGCTTTTTGCGTACTCATCATTTTTATTAAAAGATGGTCTTCATAACGGCAGGCAATTATTTTATAAACTGAAGATTCTTTTCTATCAGATATTGATGCTGTGTTCTCAGAACTGGCAGGTACTGTCTTATATTCTTCAATATTCCGAATCTCCATATTTCTTGCACCAGTAGAAATAATATGTGCATCAAACCACACTTCGCCATATTCGAGGTATTTATGAGAATCTATAGTTTCAGGAGTTCGCTGAACCCTTCCGTCAGAAGAATCAAAAAGAATAATTGACGGAGCAGAAAAAACTGCTGACGATTCTGCTTCGCACTCAAACGAAATCTCAGTAACATTCTGTAAAATATCAATTCCAGTTGTAACAGCATCGCGGTAATTTTTACAGACGAGCTCAGACTGTTTTTTTTCTACAGTTTTTTCAAAATAACCGCTGTTAGTCTCACAATCAAGAATCTGAACAATAAGCTTTGCATAAACCGGATCATACTTTGTTCCCGCCTCACGAATAAAATAATCACGCACAAAAAAAGGAGGAATTTCAGGATTATTTATCATGCTGTCAAAAGCTTTTGCAACTGTGATAATTCTGGAAAACTCCGGAATATCTTCAGAATAGTCTTTTCCTACATATCGGGCAGTTTCCACTAAAAATGGATATACCTTTATACACGAGAGTGCTTCTTCGCCGGCATCACAAAGAAGAGCAGAATAATAAACTTTATCGCAGTCTTCCTCAGACTTACCGGAACGTTTAGCCAGCTCCTTTGCTAAATTGGCTGTACGTTCTGCATGACCTTTTAGGCTTTCACTATTTTCCTCTATTACTGTTGACAGAGCTTCAGAAGCCTGCCCAAAAATTGCCATCATTTTTTTCTGTTCATCTTTAAATGTCTGAATTTCTATTTCATGTGCTTTTTCAACAGCCGAATTTACATCGAGGTAAGAAAACATATACAGAAAAACAGAAACAAGAACCATAGACATATTTACGATTGAAATACCATAAGTAAAAATCTGAATGATTCCACAAACAATTGGTACAAAAATGTATAAGGCAACAGCAATAATAATAAATTTACTGAAAGATTTTTTATGTTTTACGATTGCAGAAAACTGAATAACCGGACATATTACAGGAATTATATACGCCACAATAAAGGCTGAACCACGATGATAAATATTATTTGAATCAAAATAATAATATAATCCTGTAAAAGCAGAAATAACTGCGAGCAGCATTCCAACTGCACTGGCAAAGCCGGTAAAAATAAGACGTCGCGGAATAGCTGTAAGTTTTCCTTCATTCTCAA
Source organism: uncultured Treponema sp. (assembly GCA_947166355.1). GTDB lineage: Bacteria > Spirochaetota > Spirochaetia > Treponematales > Treponemataceae > Treponema_D. The sequence continues at coordinate 156,258 of CAMVDX010000002.1, read as the reverse complement.
GCAGATCAATAAGATAATAATTAAAACAAAGAACACTAAAGGCTGTTAAAAAGAACACCATAAAATTGGAAAAACGAACCATAATATAGCCAATGTTCCCCAGATTACCGGCATAAATATAAGCAAGTCTGTCAAAAAAAAGCAAAAGCGTTGCATTTATTTCCATGGCGATTAAAATCCATTTACGCCTTTTAGAAAGAAACTTTGTTACAAGAAGCATTACAACCATTGTAAAACAGGCCGCACAAAGACAGAGCATAATATTCATCTGATGATTTCTGATAAAATCAAACATTTGCTTCCTCCGATTTTTGTGTTTTTTCAGGAATCTCCATCATCTTCTTCGGAATATGTCGCATAATAGTTTTTTCCAGAAGAACTGAATCTACAGGAAGAGAAAGAGTTCCGTAAAAACCTTTTTCCTTAAAATATGCTTCATCTGCAGAAGCGTTTTCTGTGATAATATAAATCGGCAGAGATATATTAATTTCCTTGATTCGGGAAATAAAATCATCTATTTCAGTTTCTTCATCTTCAAAGAACATCTGATCTATAAAGGCAACGTTAAAGGAGCTTTCCCGAACTTTGTCTATAAAACTTTGTTTAGAATCTGCACGGTTTACAAAAACCTTTGTCGCTTTTAAAAGATTATCAAGCACATTCAGGCTTACAAGATTTTCACTTGCAACAAGGACATCGGCATCTGGTGCTATGAACTCAGGCTTATACGGTCCCCGTTCTACAACATCTTCCGTTTCAGAAAAATTCCCGATAGGAGCCTTGTCAATAATCTTTTGCGTAAGAGTAAATATGAACTCAGAGCCCTTGCCCACATCACTTGTGCAGACAAGAACGCCACCCATAAGCTCGGCGAATCTTCTTGAAATATCAAGTCCAAGACCTGTCTTTAAATTCAAATCCTTTGCATCTTTTTCAAAAGCACCGTAAGCATCAAAAATAGTTTCCATAACTTCTGGCTTCATTCCGTTTCCGGTATCTTTTACACGGATGCACAAATCACAAGTTTCACTAGTTCGACCTTCCAGAGTAATTTTAAAATCTACACCACCCTCTTCTGTGTACTTAATTGCGTTTGAAAGAAGATTTAAGAGAATCTGTTTGATTTTGCCGACATCTCCATAAAGCCGGCAAGGAATCATCTGGTCAACATCAATAACAAATTTAAGATTTTTTATAGAACTCTTTTGATGTGTCGGAACAATAACTGACCGAAGAAGATTCTGTACATCATATTCGCATTCATGCAGAATAAGTTTTCCAGATTCAATTTTTGTCATTTCCAACAGGTCGTTTACAAGAGTCAAAAGAGACTCCGAAGCTTCGCGAATATTCATGCCGTAAGACATAACAGATGAATAATAATTATTTGGAACATCCTTTGAATCTTCACGAAGAATCATTTCATTCATACACATGATTGTATTAATAGGAGTTATGATTTCCTTAGACATGTTTGAAAGGAATCTGGACTTTGTTTTGTTAGCCCGTTCTGCTTCTTCCTTTGCTCCCTGCAGCTGAGTGTATTGACTTAAAATTACAGTAGACTTCAAAAACCGCCATACAATAAAGCCCGCTGCAAGAATCAAAAGTAAAATGATTACGAATTTGAATTCCATAAGCTCGGTAAGCCTGAAGCGTTTTATAATTGAAAAAGAATTATCGAGCAGAACATCCTTTTTATTCTGACTTAAAACTTGAATATGGAACGTATAATAACCATAGGAAAGATTTGTATATTCCAGAGGTGAAAGTTCATTTCTGTTCACCATAATTCCGTCATCATTTGCACCTTCAAGAAAAACACGCACCATTGGATTTGTCATAGAATAATCCATTACGGAGGCTGTGATTTTTATGCGGTTATCAGAAGCAGGTATAATATAATTGCCATTGACACCCGGCAGAATTTTTTGATTCCCGCAGTAAATTGAATTCAAGTCTGTTTTAATCTGGATTTTCTGTTCAGCATAATTATTTATATTTACGCGGGAAACACCTTCACGACAGCAAATATAGAGATTTCCATTTTCGTCAAGAGCACTATAAGAATTGCTTGTAACAGAACTAGGCAAACCATTTGCAACCGTGTACAGTCTGTAATCTGTTACTTCATCAGTAAGCAGAGAGTCTGCTTTTGCTGTATAAATTCCGCTTGAAGCAAGAACCCATAATTCATCATTATTATTCAGATAAAGGTCATAGTTATTATTGTATGGAAAAGAGCTTACATTTTTTATTCTTCCACCCTTCATATATTGAATTGAGTTAGAAGTTACAAGCCACAACACGCCGTGTTTTTTATCTTCCTTTATGCGCATTACCACATCACTTGTAAGACCTTCGTCACGTCCGTATCTTTGAATTATAGAACCTGAAATTACATAAATACCGTCGCCATCTGTTCCAACATAAATCTTTCCGTCTTCAGATTCTTCTACAGAAAGGAAAACAGAGTTCTTAATAATTTCATCTTTACCAATAGTTTTTATAATCTTATTATTTTTTATTATTGATAAGCCATTATTTGTACCGACGAGAACAGAATTATCCTTTGAAATTTTTATAACTCTAATTTTATTATCAGACATTCCTTCTTTCGTCGTAAAAGAAGTAATCTTTCCATCTGGTGTTTGACAAACAAGACCTTTATCGTTTGTAAAGGTTCCAACCCAGATATTGTTATCTGCATCCTCTGCAATACATCTGATTCTGGAATCTGCAATAAATTCTGTAAGTTCATTTTGAATCACATGATTACTCTTATCAACAATACGAAGTCCGGTTTCGGTTCCAATATAAATAAGCCCGTTATGAAGGCAGGTTGAATTTACTGTTACTTTAGAAAGCTTTGCATCATCAAAAATATTTACAAAATTATTTGCAACAATTTTCATTACACCCTGAGTGGAAGAACAGGCCCATATATTACCCTGATAGTCTGAAGTTATCATTTCGATAGAACCGTTCATAGGAAGATTCTGAACAAGCTTAAGCTGATTATCCGGCTCAAGATAAGCAATCTGACTTCTTGAACAAAGCCAGATTCTGGAACAATCATAAGAAATCCATTGCACAGTTTTTATTGGAGAAATATCTATCTTTTTTAGTTCTGTGCTTTTCTTACCAAAATCGCCGTAATAAATTATTCCACCCTCGCAGCACAAATAAACTTTACCTGGATTAAGAGGATCTGCAAGAAGCGTTGTAATTCTTTCTATCTGGAGGTCGGAGCTTGTATAGACTTCGGAAACATTTCTGTTAGTTATAGCGAACACAATCCCGTCCGAAGTCTGACCGTAAATTTTTCCGGTAGAATCTGCTTCAACTTTCAGTACCCGCTCCTTATCTAAAACCGGATGTTGAATCTTATATAAAAGTCCGTTTTCACGCACAAGAGCAAGACCGTTTGTAGTTGCAATAATTATATTTCCTTCATTATCTTCTGCAAAATGTCTGATGGAAGAAGATGGCAAACCGTCTTTATACGTATATTGTCTGGTTGTCTCTCCATCTATTACAACAACGCCGTTATCATTTGTTGCAACCCAGATACGGTTTTTGCTGTCTTCAAAAAAGCCGCGGCCGCTTGTGAGCCCGTTATTTGTTGGAAGTCGTTCAAAGGTAGTTCCATCGTATCTTATAATTCCACTGTAACCGCCGATCCAGATATAACCATCTTGTGAGCCCAGAATAAAATTTGCATCAGAGGTTGGAAGCCCGTTTGTTGCATCATAAATTTTACTTGTATATCCGATATCAGGAACCTGTTTTGTTACGGCATACCCACCGCCTTGAGCAAAAATACGCGGCACATAAAAAAACACAAAAACAGCAGTTAGAAATGATTTAAGTAAAGAAGATTTAATTCTGGTTTTCAAAATTTCCCCCATGATATTTTTTCAAAACCATTTTTACTTCAGAAAGTGAATCCATAAAAACTTCTACACATTTAGGGTCAAACTGAGTTCCGCTGCCTTCCTGCAAAATTGCAAGAGCTTTTTCCAGAGGAAAAGCCGGCTTGTAAACACGTGGAGAAGCAAGAGCATCAAAGACATCTGCTACTGCCATAATACGTGCAGAAAGAGGAATGACTTCACCATGCAGGCCTTCGGGGTAGCCTTTTCCATCCCAGCGTTCATGATGATAAGCAGCCATATTTCTGGCTTCTTTAAGATAGTTTTCTCCCTGAACTGTACTTATAGCTTTTTCAAGAATTTTCTTACCGGCAGTTGTGTGAGTTTTCATAATTGCAAATTCTTCATCAGTAAGCTTACCGGGCTTATTCAATACACTGTCAGAAATATTGATTTTACCAACATCATGCAACGGTGCTGAACGCACAACATCGGACATAAACTTTGGAGTAATTTTCTGCGGATAATAACCTTTTTTCTTCAGACCTTCCACAATAATTTTTACATAAGCCGAGGTCTTTTGAACATGCGCACCGGTATCAGAGTCTCTGCTTTCTACCATGTCTGCCATTGTGATAATAAGACCTTCCTGCATAGTTAAGGCCGATTCAGAGAGCCGGCGAATATCTCGAATCTGTTCGGTCTGGCTCAAAGTCATTCGGCAGATTGCATCATAAAGCTTCTGGATTTCGTCACCACTTTGAATATTAAGCGAGCGGATAAGTCTTACGTTTTCTTCAAGCTTTTCCTGCTCTTCAGAAGAATCAGAAAAACGATCTACACAGGCAGCAACAGCGCTAATCGGATAAGACATGTTATTTCCTATAGACCAGATTGTATAAGAAATAATCACCATAAAAAAACCAGCCATAATAAACAGAAGCTTAAAAATATAGCCGCCAACATACTCTGCTATGTATCTCATAGAAATGTCAGCACCTATATAACAAACGGTATGCCCTTCTTCATTTAAAACCGGATGATAAACGGTAAGCATCCATCCAAGTACAGTACTTACTTCAACCGGCTCAATTGCCTTTCCTTCATAAAGAGCAGGCAGATACGGTTCAAAATCCTTATCAAAAGGAACAAGCTCTCCAGGCTCATAAGGCTCTTCTTTATCTGTATCAATGATAAAACGGCCACCGTCTTTTTCAATTCTAAGAACATAAAGATAGGTTATATCATCATAACTGTCCCTGATTTTACAGAACTGATCAAGCGTTTCCTGATAGCCCGGTGCCTCCATTCCATATTTTATAAAATCGTCAATTTTTGAAGCATCCAGAAAATCTTCTGCAAATTTTATACATTTATAGGCACGCTGAGTTTTTTCTTTTTTGGTATTACTGAAGAATACGCGAAGCGCAATTCCTTCTGTCATAAAAACAAGAACTAAAGACGTTATTATAAAGGTAAGTACAATTCTTTTATGAAGCGGATGCTTCATATCTCCTTTACTGTCATTTATATATTGACGAACAGCGTCTGAATTAATACGACGGTTCCAGCAGTCTGCTTCAGAAGAAGTTATCATAGAGTCCGGAACTAATGACAGAAGAATGATTACAAAAATGAACATGAAGCCTTTTTCAAAAAAGTACATGAAAAAGTTAGTAAGTAATAAGGATGGAAAATATGATGATACAGATGCAGACGCAAATGCAAGGGCATTCTTAGTTATAAACGATGTATCTGCTTTTCCAAAAACTACATACTGCAGAACACTTGCAGAAACAGCTGAAATAAAGGATATGAGCAATACATATAGAAGAACTTTTCCGATATTTCTGTAATTTTTGTTTCTGAATAATATAACTGCAATAATTGCTATTAAGGCATGGAAAAATGAGAGATAAATTGACGGCCAGTAAATAAACGAACAAATTGCACTCGAAACGACAGCCGTACAGATTGCAGGAAAAAGAGCTCCACTTATTGCAGCGATACCTATTGTTCCAAGAGTGTCAAAAAACAAAGGAAGCCCAAGTTTATCCATAATTAAAAAAAGAAAGAAATTTATAAAGATTCCACTAAGCACTAAAAGGATTCTTCTTGTGCGGAAACCGATTTTTTTGGTTTTTACTTTGTCCTGTGATTTCAAAAAAAGCCTCGTAAATAGTAACTTTTTAATTATACCACTAAAAGGCTAATCGATAAAGAAAATTAAAATAATGAATGACAGGGGGAGCAGGGGGGGTGTCATTGCGAGACGCGAAAAGCGATGCGGCAATCTATAATGAGAGAGATCTCAACATTATGGATTGCTTCGCCTGCGGCTCGCAATGACGAGATGTGGCAATCTATAATGTGAGAGGTCTCAACATTGTGGATTGCTTCGCCTGCGGCTCGCAATGACGAGATGTGGCAATCTACTTAATCAAAAGACCAGCGTACGAGTTCGTCAAGGCACGCTTCGCTTAAAGCCTTGACAAACTTGTTTGTCGGGTGGCTGAATAAATCATCCACCCGCCATCTTGGTCGAAACTGTTTACTTTATCAACAGTTTAGAATAAGCTGCCAGAGCTCCATCTGTATTTCCACTTAATACAGCCTTTGCTAACTTTTTACCTAATTGTACTCCCTCTTGATCGAAACTGTTGATATTCCATACAAAGCCCTGGAACATAACCTTATTCTCGTAGTGAGCGAGCAAAGCTCCGAGGCTCTTTGGATTAAGCTGTGCGCCGTAAATCAGGCTTGATGGACGACCGCCGGCAAATGCCTTGTTTGGATTCTCGTCTGATTTACCACAAGCGAAGGCAACAATCTGAGCAGTTACGTTTGCGCAGAGTTTAACCTGGCTTGTAGAATCTTCAATTACAACATCTTCGCCAGTCTGGTTCTCACGGAAGGCGATGAACTGGAGAGGAATAATATCAGTTCCCTGGTGAAGGAGCTGATAAAATGAGTGCTGACCGTTTGTTCCAGGTTCTCCAAAAATTACAGGACCTGTTACATAGCCGAGAGGCTTTCCGTCGCGGTTTACTGATTTACCATTTGATTCCATATCAAGCTGCTGAAGGTGAGCCGGGAAACGGCTCAATGCCTGGCTGTATGGAAGAATTGCTGTTGCAGGATAGCCCTGAACATTGCGCTCGTAAACACCGATGAGAGCGTCCATAAGAGCTGCGTTCTTTGTGATGTCTTTGTTGAGACAAAGTTTATCTTCTTCTGCGGCACCGTCGAGGAATTCCTGGAATACCTTTGGTCCGAATGCAAGTGAAAGCACAGCTCCGCCTACACCAGAAGTTGAAGAATAGCGGCCACCAATATAATCGTCCATATAGAAAGCAGCCATGTAGTCTGGGTTGTGAGCGAGAGGTGAAGTTTCAGATGTTACAGCAATCATGTGCTTGCTTGCATCACAGCCAGCCTTTTTAATGAACTCTTTTACGAAAGATTCGTTTGTAAGAGTTTCGAGTGTTGTTCCAGATTTTGAAACAAGAATGAAGATTGTCTTTGAAATGTCGAGAGACTTAACAACACTTGCAGCATCATCAGGGTCTACGTTAGAGATGAAGTGAGCTTCCATTTTGAAGGTGTTGTTTTTCTTTGCCCAGTTTTCGAGAGCAAGGTACATAGCGCGAGGACCGAGGTCTGAACCGCCGATACCGATCTGACATACTGTTGTATATTTTTCGCCCTTTTCGTTCTTGAGCTCGCCTGAGTGAACCTTGTCTGCAAACTCAGCAATGCGGCGAACTTCGTTTATGTAGAATTCGCGCTTGTTTACGCCGTCTGCCATAACGTCTTTTCCGAGCTGACCGCGTGTAAGCTGATGCAAAACCATGCGCTTTTCTCCAGTGTTGATTACAGCACCGTCCAAAAGCTCCTGATATTTTTCTACAAGCTGCTGCTCTTCTGCAAGTTCAGCGAGAGTTTTAAGAATCTGCTCATTAACCTGTTTTGCAGCAAAATTATAAGTAAGTTCCCCGCCCATAGGAATAGAATATTTTGCAATTCTGTCTGAAGCACCTGAACCAGAAAGTTCATCTGCAACAGAAACCATACCTTTAAGAGACTGAAGCTTCTTCCATGAAGAAAGTGAGTCTGCATTAGACCAAGTTACCATATTATTACCTCAATTAAAAATAATTAATCTATTATAGTAGATTACAAGCTATGAGACAATCAGTCGGATTAATTCATAATTCATAATTCATAATTCATAATTCTTAATTCTTAATTAATTCCAGTGATTGTAGGGCTTGCCGGCCAGATAAGTTTGAATCAATTTGTTATCTTTATAGATGCACTTGAGTGAGAAGAACGGGTGGTTCTGAGCGAGAAAGTCGTAAAAGATTTCGTCGGCCTGCCAGTGCGGAAGTTCTTTAAGCTTTGTAATCGGAACCCATTCAAGTTCGCCTTCGTCGCAGGCGGCGTTGAGAACTCCGCTGAATTTGCGGGCGCGGAAAACGTGCATGAACTCGGTATATATGCCGGGGGTTTTAGGGGGTTCCCCCCTAGGAGATAGGGGTGTGCCGAAGACCGCCTGCGGGCTGAGGCCAGGGGGAAGGCTTTCCCCCTCACCTATATTACTTACATCAACAAACGTAACAATTCCGCAGTATTCCAGCTCTGCCGGCTGTATGACAAGGCCAGTTTCCTCGCGGACTTCTCGCACGGCACAATCTTCCGGAGACTCGCCGTTTTCAAACTTGCCGCCGATTCCTATCCATTTATCTTTATTATAATCGTGTTCTTTTTTGGTGCGGTGCAGCATGAGATAGCAGCCGTCTTTTTCTATATAACAGAGTGTAGTATTAATTAAGGTCTTCATATTTTTTTTGGAATTCCTCTGAGTTTGTGTTATAATTATATATAATATACGAGAGGATTTATGGCAACACTCATACAATTTATAGCATCAAGAAAAATCAGACACGATTACGGCTCATTTGACAAAAAGCGCGATGCCGGTCAGACTACTCCGGCTGATATTAAGCGTTATGATGATATTCTCTACGGAAATGATACCCGGCTGCGTAAATGGCAGCTGCTTGATGTTTACCGACCTAAGGCTGCGGTAGAAGCAGACGGCTCGCTCAAAAAGCTGCCGGTGATTGTGAGTGTTCACGGTGGAGCCTGGATTTATGGAGACAAAACAAAATATCAGTTTTACTGCATGAGACTTGCTCAGCGCGGATTTGCGGTTATTAATTATTCGTACAGGCTTGCGCCGGAAGCTAAATTTCCTTCTTCCATGCAGGATACCGAGGCTGTTTTTCAGTGGGCCTGTAATAATGCTGAACAATATGGTTTTGATACTTCTAACTTTTTTGCTGTCGGCGATTCTGCGGGAGGGCACCTGCTTTCGCTTTATACCGACGCAATTACAAATAAGGAATTTGGCAAGCAGTTTGATTTTATAAAGGAAAAGCCTTTTACCCTGCGCGGCGTTGCGCTGAACTGCGGTAAATACAGGCTTGATGAAGCTGAGCCAAAGTTTAAATTGCTTCGCAGCGGGCTGCTTCCTAACAAGGGTACGCCGGAAGAAATTGAGATGATTAATTCTGCCGCTCATGTTTCAAAGGATTTTCCGCCGGCTTTTGTAATGACCTGCGAAGGAGATTTTTTGAAAGAGGATGCTGACCTTATGAAAAGGTCTCTTGAAGCCGCCGGTGTACCTCATGAGTTTCACTGTTATGGTACAGCAGAAAAGCCGCTCTGGCATGTTTTCCACTGCGACCCGAAACTGCCCGAAGCCGTAAAATGCAATGATGATGAATGTGCGTTTTTCCGTTCCTTAATGCGATAAAAAATCCGATAAAACGTGATTAAGGGAATAAAAACTCTTTTCTGGAGTGTTATACTATTATGAAAGTTTACTATGCAATTCTATTTATTCTTTCGATTTTGACGACTGGAATTTATGCAGGCATCTGGAGAAAAAGGTTTTCAGTTTTTCTCACGCTGATTTTTGCCTTTATTCCTATTATAAATCTTGGTTATTATATATTTGCGGCATCTAAAACACTTCAGGAATCAATCATTGGCATAAAGATTTCTTATCTCGGAATTTATGTTCATGTTTTTATAATGTATGCGATTTTTAATCTCTGTAATCTGAATTTAAGAAAATCAATCAGAATTATTTTACTTTCTGTTTCGTCTTTTTTCTTTCTTTGCGCCCTTTCAATTGGTTCCCTGCCGATTTTTTACAAAGATATTTCTGCGGAATTAATTGGAGAGCAGCTGATTGTACATAAAAGCTATGGATTTCTGCATACCTTATATTATCTTCAAATGTTCATTTACATGATGATAACATTCGCTGCAACTTTTTATGCCTTCCGCAAAAAAAATGATGTATCCCGTCATAATTTGCGTTACATGGTTGCCTGTGAATCCATTCCTGTAATCACTTTCTTTTTGGGACGTTTATTACATCTTAAAGTCGATTTGATGCCTTTATCTTATGTTCTAAGCGAAACTGTATTGATTATGATTAGCCGCAGAATTGTTCTTTATGATGTAACAGAAACTGTAATTGAAACAATTGCTTTCAACGGCAAAACCGGCTTTGTCTCTCTGGACGACAGCTTTCATTATCTTGGAAGCAATAAAATCGCAAAAGAGATTTTTCCTGAGCTTAGCGAATTAAAGGTTGATGACTCTATTCTTGCTAATCCGGGGCTTAATCAAGATCTTATTACAAATGTGCGCGAATATATTATCAATCCTAAAAAGAATACATTCTTTAAGGAATTTAAGGATCAGATTTTCCAGATTGATATAAGCAAGCTTAACGATGGTCGGGTAAACCGCGGCTACATTCTTTACATGCAGGATGATACAAAAGATCAGAAATATATTGGTCTTCTTAACCAGTACAATGATAATCTGCGGGACGAAGTTAATAAAAAAACTGAGCATATTATAGAAATGCACAATAACCTGATTCTTAGTATGGCAACTATGGTTGAAAGTCGTGACAATTCTACGGGTGGTCATGTTAAGAGAACAAGTAAAGTTGTAGAAATTCTTATTACCGAAATTCAAAAGGATAAAAGCGATAATAGTCTGAAGCTTTCTGCTGATTTCTGCCATAATATTATAAAAGCGGCTCCAATGCATGACCTTGGAAAAATCGCCGTAGATGATGCAATTCTGCGCAAGCCCGGCAAGTTTACAGACGAAGAATTTGAAATTATGAAAACCCATGCTGCTGAAGGTGCACGAATTGTTCATGAAATTCTAAAGGGAACTGATGACATGGCATTCCATAAGCTTGCCGAAAATGTTGCCCACTACCATCACGAACGCTGGGACGGCTCGGGATATCCGGAAGGACTCAAAGGCGAAGAGATTCCTCTTGAAGCCCGCATAATGGCTGTAGCAGATGTTTATGACGCACTTGTAAGTAAGCGAGTTTATAAGGATGCAATGAGCTTTGAAAAGGCTGATGCAATTATGATGGAAAGCTTCGGAAAACATTTTGACAAGCAGCTGGAAAAATATTACATTGCTGCCCGTCCGAAAATGGAAGAATATTATTCAAAACAATAAAATCTATTTTATTTCGCTACATGTTTTCGTTTTTTTCTTTTGCTATTTTCTTTCACTGATAAAAAGCCCTGCTATTGTAACAAGCGCTCCTATTGCACCAAGCAGGGTAATTTTTTCGCCAAGAGTAAAAAAGGCAAAAATAATTGTTACTACAGGAATCAGATAAAGTCCACAGCTAACCTTTACTGTGCCCGCAATCTTGCAGGCCTTATTCCACATTGCAAAACAGAAGCCGTTAGCAATCACTCCCAAAAACAAAAGATAAAGCCAGTTTAACGGATTCGAAAAGCGTGCCGCATTAATTGTCTTATTAAATGAAAAATAGAATGATTGTATGAACTCTGAGTTTTCTGCGTTCCCGCAAATCATTCCAGAAGAAAGCAGCCATCCTGCAAAAGAAAGTGGAATCATAATTACTACAGAAAAGAAAAAGATTCTGCGGGTTGAACAGACTGGATCATAATTCTTTTTATTGATAATTGAAATCAACATTGAATAAAATCCCCAGCAAATACCGGAAAGCAGCGCCAGAAAATCTCCCTTTGGATTAAATTCCAAAGTAGTATTACCATTTAAACAGACAAGGGTAACCCCTGTAATAGAAATTATAAATCCAATTATAAACCAGAGCGAAAGATGTTTTTCCTTTAGAAAAATCTGAGTGATTATGGCCGTAAAAAGAGGACAAATACTTACAATTACACTTACATTTGATGCATTTGTAAAATGAATTGCAATATTTTCTGTGAGCTGATAAAGAACAACTCCTGTAAGTCCGGCAAGGGCAAAAAGAATATTATCACGGGCTGCTATTTTTTCAAACTTAGGCCGAAGCAACCAGAGTCCTGAATAAGCTGCTATAAAACGAAAAAAGAGTATTTCCAGTGAAGTAAAATCTCTTAAAAGATATTTTGTACAAACAAAGGTAATTCCCCAGAAAAAAACTGACAAAGCTGCAAGAAGATATCCGAACGCTTTCTGATTTTGAATTTTCATAATGGAGAAATATATCACAAATAAAAATTGTGTTCTATCATGTTTTTTTTCAAACGATATCTCTTTGAAAATTGTCTGGTAAAAGTTGCCTGCTTAAAAATTGCCTGCCAAAGTTACTTACTAAAAGTTGCCTTAAACTTCAAAAACATTTACATTATAGTTATCAATAAAAACGGAGTTTAGCGCTCATGCACATTGCAGTTTGTGATGACGAAATAAAAATTCAGGAAGAAATTATTGCATTTATTCAAAAAGAGTTTCCTCTGCATAAAACATCTGCTTTCTCAGATGGACAGACTTTTATTTCTTTTCTTAAAGCCAGAGCAGAAAATCAGCCTGATATTGTACTTCTGGATATTGATATGCCGGGCTTGAGTGGAATGGATGTTGCGGCGGCTCTAACTTCAGAAAAAGTCCATACACTTATTGTTTTTGTAACTGCACACGATGAACTTGTTTATGACAGTTTTAAATATCATCCTTTTGCATTCGTTAGAAAAAAGTTTCTTAAAGAAGAATTGAGAAGTGTGCTTGCAGATTGTGAAAAAGAAATTGAGGGGCGCCAGCAGCGCTTTGTTTTTCAGAATGGCACACAGATGGTAAATCTTGCTCAGAGTGAGATTCTTTATTTTGAAGGTCAGGCAAATTATCTTGCAATTCACACGAGCAGCGGCGAATACAAAATGCGTTCAACGATGACGGCTGTGGAAGAAGAACTTAAAGTCAGAGACTTTCTGCGCATTCACAAGGGCTTTCTGATAAATCTTGAACATGTGCGCATTTTAAAAACAGAAGGACTTGAGCTGGATAACGGAGAAGTTCTGCCAATCGGAAAATCATATTCGGATGCCGCAAAAAAAGCAATTTTAAGGTTCATGAGAAGATGATGAAAAAAAAGAAAAAAGAACTTGAAGAATTAGAGCAGAAGCTTCTCGAACTTGCCGCCCAGAATAAAGATTTAAAATATGAGCTTGATTCTTACAAATGGCAGATGGAAGAAATCTCAAGGCAGGAAGAAGAAATCAGGCAGCTGCATCAGAATACCAGAAAGCTCAAGCACGACATGCGGAATCACCTTATGGTAATGGTCTCTTACATGAACAGCGGAGACTATGAAAATGCCAGAAAATATGTTTCGGAAATTTTAGATAAATTGAACGCCGTTCGCAGTTATGTTGAAACGGGAAATCCTCTGCTCAATCACATTTTGAATGATAAGCTTGAAATCTGCCGCCAGGAAGAAATTGATGTTAAGGCTGATATTGGAAAAGCTGCGTTTGAAAAGATGAAAGGAATTGATTTTTCGGCAGTCTTTTCAAATGCGTTTGATAACGCGATTGAGGCGGCGCGAAAGGAAAACCGCAAGGAAATCGTTATCAGCGTTTATGAGAAAAAAGGCTACGATGTTATCAGTGTGAAAAACCGGATTTCTAAATCTGTGCTGGATGTAAATCCGGAGCTGAGGTCTACGAAAAATATCGGCGGGGGTCGAGCCGGGCTTGATGACGACACTGCTGCCGATGGCGAGAAACACGGTTTCGGGGTAAGTCAGATTAAAGAGATTGTCGAGTCCTATGGAGGTCTGACAGACTTTTACGAAGAGGACGGCTTTTTTATTGTGAATATGTTTGTGCCGAAATAGAGACTATTTATTATATAAAGTTCTTTCAAATTGCCGTTACCGACTTTCTGCGTTTTTTTATCCCAGCCAGTATATCGTTTATCCCAAGCCCCTTGCGCCCGAGTGGTTCAAGGAGTATTTTGTTTTTAGAGGATTTTAAGAGGCAATGGTTATCTTCGAAAAAGTAAATAAGTTTGTTCTGCATGATGTCGACCTGCACATTCCCCGTGGAATTACACTTGGAATTATCGGAGCATCGGGAGCGGGAAAAACGACATTTCTAAAATTGATTTCTGGACTGCTCTTGCCGGAAAGCGGATTTGTGAGAACAGACCGCCGCGACCCTGTTGAAAAGGGTGGCGAAGTGGCGAGGCGGATTTCTGTTCTCTTTGCAGATATTCCGGTCTTTGATGAAAATCTTTCAATAATTGATTGCCTCGAAGAAATCAAAATCATGTATAAGATTAAGCAGAAGGATTTTGATCAGCGCCTTAAATATTTATCTGAAAGGCTGGGCTTTTTTGAATTTCTTAATTCAAAAGCAAAGCAGCTTTCTCTCGGGCAGAAAAGGCGTTGTGAGCTTGGACTAACTTTCTTGCGTGATGCGGATTTGTACATTTTTGATGAACCCTGCATAGGGCTGGATCAGAACGGAAAGGCGGCCTTTTACAAACTGGTAGAAGAAAAAAAACTAGCCGGAAAAACGATTCTTGTAAGTTCTCATTCCATGCAGGATATTTCTGCCATTGCAGACAGAGTATTAGTCTTAACTAATGGTCAGGCTGCATTTTACGGCTCACAAGAAGAATTATATAAAAGGCTTGCTCCAATGGAAGAGAGCCTTGTGGAGCTGGATGGTCAGTTGCCTGATATTTCAGATTTAGAAGTTGAAAATTATTCCGTCGAAAACGGCAGAATAAAAATACGCTACAACTCAAATCATGTTTCATCAAAAGAAGTGCTGGAGAGAATCTGTGCCACTTCAAAAATTAAATCGGTTTCGGTCCGCAAGGCAGACCTCGCGGAAAGTATAAAAAGTCTAAAAAGTTACAAAACAGGGAGGAATAAAAATTGAGTTTTATCGAAGTAAAAAACATCTCCAAGGAATTTAAGGTAAACAAAAGAAGCGCCGGCATTCCCGGAATGATTGCCAACATGTTTGTTCCCAAGTTCGAAATCAAAAAAGCCGTAAACAACCTGAGCTTTACGATTGAAAAAGGCGAGATGGTTGGTTTTATCGGACCAAATGGCGCCGGAAAATCTTCTACAATCAAAATGCTTTCGGGCATTCTCTGTCCTGATAAAGGCTCTATTACTGTTGGTGGTTTTGTTCCTTATAAACAGAGAAAGTCTTACGTTGGAAATATCGGAGTTGTCTTTGGTCAGAAATCTCAGCTTCAGTGGGACCTTCCTGTAATTGACAGCTTTGAACTCCTTCGCGCAATCTACCGCATCCCCGAAGAAAAATACAAAAGAAATCTCGAACGCTTTACCGAGATGCTGGACATGAAGAGCTTTATAAATCAGCCGGTGCGCCAGCTTTCTCTGGGGCAGAGAATGAGGTCTGATATTGTTGCTTCCCTGCTCCACTCACCCGAAATTGTTTTCTTTGATGAACCGACAATCGGTGTGGACATAATCGGAAAGGAAACAATCCGCAGCTTTATAAAGGAGCTGAATGAACAGGATAAAGTTACGATGATTTTTACAACTCACGACATGCAGGACATTGAGCAGACCTGCAACAGAATCATCATCATCGACAAGGGCTCTCTAATGTACGATGGCTCGCTTCAGGAAATCAGAAATAAGTACGGAACAAGCCGCCGACTGATTGCGGAGTTCAACGAAGATACCGCTGTGGCTCCAATCAAAAACGTAATCATCGAAGATTTAAAAGACAGAAAGGCCAGCTTCACTTTTGATAATAATGTTGTCGATGTAAATAAATTGATGCACGAGGTTTTGGAAAAATATAGTGTTCACGATGTTACTGTTGCAGAGCCGGAAATTGAAAGCATAATTCAGAAAATGTACAAAGGGGAGGTGAACGCATGACAATATCTCCATATCTTGCTTTTGCTAAAAAAAGCTTTCTGCAAAAATCTGCTTACCGCCTGGACCACTGGATGGGCATTCTGAACACGCTTATCCGTCTTGTGATTTATGTTGAGATTTACCGGGCTTTGTACAGTGGACGCGAAGCCGTGGATGGAATTACGATGAGCATGGTAACGACAAACTTTATTTTGTCGCTTGGGCTTGAATCTTTTTTTGTGGTAAATGATTTTTATCTTGCCAACAGAATTTACAACGGAAGCATTGCAACAGAAATGCTTTTGCCGGTTTCCTTTCATGGAAGAATGCTTGCAGATAATCTTGGGGTAGCCGCTTTCAAACTTATTTTTCATTTTGTACCTGCCATGCTTGTGGCAGTGCTTTTTATCGGGATTGCGGCTCCGGCTGATGCGGGGGCCTTTGGGCTCTTTGTTCTCAGCGCCCTCTTTGGGTACGGGGTTTTGTGGAGTTTGAGTTTTTTGTTTCAGATGTTTTCTTTCTGGCTTATTAATGTCTGGGCAATCATGACAATCAAAAATGTTTTTATAAATGTTTTGTCCGGTTCCATGATTCCCCTCTGGTTCATGCCGGAACTTGCAAGAAAAATTATTACCTTTACTCCTTTTGAATCAATCTATTTTACGCCGGTTCAGATTTATCTTGGAAATATCAGCGGTGGCGAAATTGTGGCAGGCTTTATTAAACAGTTTGTCTGGATTGCCTGTCTTATGTCAGCCGGTTTTATTTTATGGAACAAGGGCAAAAAGAAGCTTGTGGTTCAGGGAGGTTAATTTATGAAATCTGATTTATTAAGTCTTTCAGCAGTTTACACGCGGATGATTTTCCGCTCCTGGTTTCAGTATAAGGTTGATGCAATTTTGCGTTCCCTTGCAGTTTTTATGCGCGAAGCAACTGCAATCATCGTAATCTATTTTACTCTTTTGAAGTTTGACACCCTGAACGGCTGGAACATTTACGAAATGCTATTTCTCTTCAGCCTTGTTTATGTGACCTATGGCATTCTGATAATTTTCTTTACAGGCTTGCGTGATTTTGGTGGCACAGTCAGAAGCGGCGGCTTTGACAGATACATCTTAAGACCGCGAGGTCTTTTATATCAGCTGATTTTTGCCAATGCAGACTGGTTTGCGGCAGTGGGCCACGGCGGACTTGGAATTCTTTTGTTTATTTTGTCTGCCGCAAAGATTGGAGTTGTGTGGACACCCGTACGTGTTATCTATTATATATTTACAATCGCTGGTGGTGTTCTGATTCAGGGAGCCATCTTTTTGTTTCTTGCTACACTCAATATTTATCTGCTTGAAACAAATACTCTGAAGGAAGTTTTCTACTGGAACACAAGAAAGTTTGCGGGCTACCCTATCAGTATTTTCCATAAGGCAATTCAGTTTATGATGACCTTTGTTGTACCCTTCGCCTTTGTAAATTATTTTCCGGCACAGTTTTTACTGAGGAAGGAAGATATGGCAAATTACCCTGCAATCTTCATGTACATCACTCCGCTGGTTGGACTGGGCATGTATCTGCTGGCTTATGCGTTCTGGAGATTCAGCATTAAGTATTATAAGAGTTCCGGAAATTAAAAAAAACTAAAATAATTCCGGCTGGAGGGGATCTGCATCCGGGAACTCATCTATCCATTTAAAGACAGAATCTGTTCCAAGTCGGATATTATGCTGACGGCAAAGTTTTGCAAGGTATGTCATAAGCTCATGTTCGTGTGGGCTTGAGCACATGTAGGAGTAGCCGAAGGTTTTCTGATAACTTTCCCTGAGACTTGCAGAAAAATTGCGGTCCAAAGCCGCATAAAAATATTCGCGGTTTCCTTCCCGCAGAGTGAGGCCAATTCCAAAACAGATTATTGAGTGCACTCCAGCCTGGACGCAGTAATCTACAATGCCATCGATGTTTTCACGGGTATCATTTATAAAAGGCAGCAGCGGACTGAACCAGACAACTGTCGGAATTCCGGCCTCGCGGCAGGCCTGCAAAACTTCAAAACGTCGGCTGGTCGGACAAACTCCTGGTTCTATTTTACGGCAGAGCTCGTCGGCGGCGGTGGTGAGTGTCATTTGCACTACGGCTTTGGTCTTATTATTTATGCGGGTAAGGATATCCAGGTCCCGCAGCACAAGGTCTGATTTAGTTATAAGAGTTGCACCGAAATTATAGCGATCAATTATTTCAAGGCAGCGGCGCATGAGTCCCAGTTCTTTTTCAATCGGGATATAAGGGTCGCACATGGAGCCTGTTCCAATCATGCAGCGTTTTCGTTTTTTACGGAGGGCGGCTTCCAGGAGTTCCGGAGCATTCTGCTTTACTTCGATGTCCTCAAAATCATGAGTGAATTGGTAGCACTTACTGCGTGAGTCGCAATAGATACAGCCATGCAAACAGCCGCGGTAAATGTTCATGCTGCGGGGAGTCAGAATTGTTTTTGCAGTTACGAAATGCATGTTTTTATTATAGCATGAAAATATGCCGCCTGGTGTCATATTTATAATAGCGGTGCAAAAATTCTGAAGAGCCGGCCAATAAAGCGGATGTGAGGTTTAATCTTTTTATAATCTCCTGGCTCCATCTGAATACAGTCTTTCAGCGTTTGGTCAAAATCCTTTTTTGCAGAATCAACAAGAGGAGAATCAATAAAGACAACTCCATTTTCAAAATGATGATACAAACTTCTGTAATCAAGATTTACAGAACCAATAGTTGCAATCTGATTATCAGAAATAAACGTTTTAGCATGAATAAAGCCTTTTTGATAAAGATAAACTTTAATGCCTTTATTCACAAAAGTTTCAAGAAAAGTTTTTCCAATACAGAAAGTAATCAGGTGATCTGGAATTGCTGGAACAATAATCGAAACCTCAACACCTCGGGCTGCCGCAAATATCAAATCTTCCTGCAAATGGTTGTCAACAAGAATATATGGTGAAGTAATGTTCAGATATTTTTTTGCGTTGTTAATAATGTAGAGATAAATATCTTCTGCAATATCCTTGTTGTTAAAAAAATCATCTCCATAAGGAATTGTAATTCCCCGTTCGTCAAAGTTCTTATAAGCACTCGGCAGATATGGAGTAAAATCTTCAATATCTTTTGCGAAGAGATTCCAGTTCTGCAAAAAGAGCTGCAGAAAAGTATGCACCGCCTGTCCCTGAATCTGAACGGCATTATCTTTCCAGTAGGCAAAACGGTTTTTCGTTCCCCGGTTAAAATATTCATTTGCAAGATTCAGTCCGCCGGTAAAAGCAAGCTGGCCATCCACAATCAGCATTTTTCTGTGATCGCGGTTATTAAGATGCGTTGAAAAAACAGGAACAATCGGAATAAAAACTCGGGATTTAATACCATTTGCTTTTAAGAATTTTTGATAATATGAAGTTGAAAAAACAGGAGAGCCTAGTCCATCGCAAAGAATACGAACTTCTACCCCTTCCTGCACCTTTTTCTGAAGTGCATTAAAAATTTCATTCCAGGATGAATCAGTTTCAATAATAAAATATTCAAGGAAGATATATTTTTTTGCACTGCTTATTGCATCAATCATGTGAGGAAAAAAATCTTCACCACTAGAAAAATATTTTACATCACAATTTTGATACGGAAAAAAGAAATTATTCGTCAGATAATAAATCAAATCAGATGCGTGATTTTTCGAAAGCTCATTTACTATTTGTTTCTGAGCTTCTAAAGAAGGAGGAATACTTTCAGGAAGCAGAATCTGAGTTTTATCTCTGAGGAGCGTAAGCTTTTTTGAAAATCGAAGAAAACCTCGATTAGTATGATACATAAGATATGCTGCAATACTGAAAAGCGGTACAAAAATCATGGGAATAATCCAGGCAAGCTTGAATTCGTTGCGCCCGTTTTTATTGACCATGTAAATTATGAAGCTTGCAGAAAGAATAAGAGAAAACTCAAAATAAATTTCCAGATATTTTTCCAGACGAAGAACAAAAAGTGCCATTACAAAAATTTGTATTGCGATAAAGAGAAAGTTGATTATGAGGCGATTATATACGCTTCTATAAAAAAGCTTGAGACGTTTTTTATCTTTAATATCTTTAAACTTTTTTGTATTTTTATTTTTCATTCTCCACTTATAATAAAACTAATGCTGAGTTTTGTCAGTATTCTTACGAACTCTCGGAAAGGAAAAACTGCCTTTTAGATTATTCTATTGAATATGTACAAAAACAATATGAGATTCTTTCTTTTGATGCCAGTGCTGCAAGTATTTTGATTGAAAATTGGTTTGAAGAGTAGTAGGGCGTTTCCGCCTGCTTCGCAGGCGGTCGGCACTTCCAGGCTCCGCTACGCTCGGTGCTGTCGCACGGGCTTACGCCCCCTTCCAGCGCCTAACGCATTGTATGCGCTGTAATTATCGTAAAGCTGTAAGCATTCACAGTAATCTCACAGCTGTCAATTCTGATATACCAGTTCTTTCCTTGCCGGGTGATAATCGCGTCAGTGGACAAAATTTTCTGACGGCACCATTCAACAACATCTTTTACATCATCACCAAGCCGGAGGTTGCGGCGAATGCGGTCTAGGCCCATGGGGGTTGTGTGAAGTTTTTCGATGTTTTCTATCAAATCATTTTTCATTTTTTTATTCCTTATCTGGTGTATAGACTTCAATGTGATTTCCTTCAGAATCAACGAACTCTGCTACCCAATTCTTACCGATTTTTGTAAGCGGAAAACAAATCTTTTTGTCAGAAATTTTCCTATTCAATTCTTCCAAAGATTTAAAACAAATGCTTGGTAAGCAGTTACTTCCATAAGAGTGTGACTCACTTACTTTTTTATACGCAAACAGATGAAATCTGAATCCATCAATATCAAAATAACCACCGAGCTTACTTTTATTAAGAATTTTCTGCTCAAAGAAGGTTTCATAAAAATAAATTGCTCTTTCCAAATCATCAACAATTATATATAAGGAATCAATTTTACAATTCATAGAAATTTCACCATATTATAAATTTTTAACAGGATGTCTTATAACAGTCCTTAATTTTTCAGGAGATGTTTTTCGCGGGTCGCTCAGGTAGATTTCATGATGAAGTCTTGTTTCTGAAAAATCGAGTTCATAACCACTGTTGGCTGCAAACTCATCCATCAGATTGATTGTTGCCGGTTCGTCGTCGTAGGAGCCTATGTGCATAATCTGAATGCAGTCTCCTTCCTCAAATGTAAAGAGTTCGGCTCGCGAACAGTCCAGTCCCTTCTTTTCTGTCACACTATTTTTTGCCCATTCGAAATCTTTTTGTGTCACAAAATCCGGGAGCCTGATTACGGAAATCCAGTTGAAGGAAGCTTTGTCTGTGTAATCAAAGCCCGGAACAAGAGCTCCGTTTTCCTCCTGCCACCAGAAACCTTCTAGTGGAGGCACAACAAAGTCCTGATAGCCCGCAATTCGATATTCTCCCTTTTTGCTCATCTTGATTGTGTATTCGATTGCATATTGTAGGGCAAGGGCGCTTTTGTATTCGCCGTCTTCCTCGTTAGGATTTCCCTTTCCGCGAACAGCCACAAACTGCATTTTTGGAATGTGAATAACATGCGGCTTTGCCGGCGGGAGATAGAAGTCTTTAAATTCTTTCTTGTAATCAAATGGCATTGAAGTTCTCCTGTAAAACCGGTGGATTTCAATCCAACCGGATGTTTACAGAATACCATATAAAATATGACAACTAAGTGTCATATTTAAAACTTAAATTTTTCTGTAAATCTTTACGAAGTAAATCATCTCGGCAATAGCTGTTATTGCCCAGGAGAAAATATAAAGGAGGAAGAGAGACTGAATTGTTCCAATCCATTTAAAGATCGTGTATATCCAGAGAATACGGAATAAGCAGGAACCGAGCAGAACAATAATCGTTGGAACAGAAGTTTTTCCTAGTCCGCGGTTGGCGGCGATTGTGTTATCCATAAAACTTGCAACCGGGTATGAAAAGAACATAATTGAAAAACGGAGCATGCCGGCGTGAATAACTTCCGGATCGCTTGTAAAAAGAGACAGGCACTGAGGCCCGAAAATATACATTGTTATACTGAGAAAGGCTCCCAGACTGAAAGCAAAAAGATTCGAAATAATCATACTGTGTAGAATGCGTTTTTTATTTCCGGCTCCATAATTCTGCCCGATGAAGGTTGCGCAGGCTACATAAAATCCGTTCATTGCGCTGTAGATTATGTTATCAAGATTTGCTCCGGCAGCAGTTCCTGCAACCATCACTGCATCAAAAGAGTTTATACCTACCTGAATGAATGTGTTTGCTACAGCAAAAATCGCATTCTGCATTCCGGCTGGAATTCCTATCTTCAAAATTCTGATTGTCTTCTCGCGGTTAAGCCTTAGCTTTGAAAAGCTAAATTTTACATCTCCAAGTCCCCGTCCGCGAATCAGAGGAATCATAACCAGCACTGCCGAAACATATTGTGAAATAATACTGGCAAGAGCAACCCCGGCACAAGAAAGCCTGCAAACAATCACAAAGAAGAGGTTCAAAAATATATTGATGATTCCGGCAAAACTAAGATAGTAGAGAGGACGTTTTGTATCACCTGCTGCACTAAGCACAGCGTTTCCGAAATTAAAAAGTGCAACGCCCGGCATACCAAGCATGTAAATCTTAAAATAAATTACCGCACCGTCCAGAAGTTCCGGCTTAGTTTTGATGAGGGTAAGAACCGGCCTTGCTAAGGCATATCCAAAAATCAAAAGAATAAAACCGGTTATCATTGAAACTATGAAGGAGGAATGAATGGCATCATCTAAATCTTTTTTTGACTTAGCACCTATGTAAAAGGCAACGATTACATTCACGCCGCCGCCAAGTCCCATCAAAAGGCCGGTGAACAAAAAGAGGAGCTGGGTAGTTGAGCCAACAGAACCAAGAGCCTGAGAACCGGCAAATCTTCCTACTACTGCAACGTCGGAAATATTGAAGAGCACCTGCAGAAGATTTGAAAAAATGAGCGGCACGCCATATAAAAAGATTCCCTTAAAGAGTGAGCCTTCGGTTAAATTTCTTTCATAAGAAGAATTATGATGAAACATAGTAAAATACATTATTGAAATGAAAGAAAAAGTTCAATAAGTGTATTTGTCACACGGAAGCTATATGTTTTTACATTGACACAAAATCATTTTTCATAATAAAATTAATTAACTTTTCTTAAGGAGACGCATTGCCGATGAGACTGTAAATCTGATTTCCGTACATTTTTTTCTCGTTTGAGATTTCATTTTCTGGAAGTCAGTTACAGTATTAATTTTATCGGGGTTCTGCGAATCTGTTCGTTGTATTATTTTCCTGCATAATTTTATTATGACTGCTGGCTTCCTCTGGAGAGCATTATGTCATTAGAAATTCAAAAGCTTTATTTTTCATATCCATCTTCGCACGTAACTTTGTTCGAGGATTTTTCTCTACAGTTTAATGATGGCTGGACTTGTGTTGCCGGAAGTAACGGTTGTGGTAAGAGTACACTCCTTAAACTTATTGCAGGCCTGCTTAAGCCTGATGAAGGGCGAATCGTGAGCGGTGGTAAAACTTCCAGCAACTATGTTATTTACTGCCCTCAGGAAACTGCCGAGGTGCCGGATAATCTTTATTCTGTTTTCTGGAGTGACGATAACGAGGTGCGGCGTTTCTTTTCTATGCTTCATATTACAGAAGAAATGATTGGTCGCTATGATTCTCTTTCTGGTGGGGAAAAGAAGCGAATCCAGATTGCCTGTGCGCTGGCAGAAGAGCCGGCTGTGCTGCTTCTGGATGAGCCGACAAATCACCTTGATGAAGGAACTGTCCGCATGATTTCTGACACGCTTATCCTCTTTAGTGGAATCGGAATTATTGTAAGTCATGACCGCTCTTTTGCAGATTGTCTTTGTAAGCACACAGTTTATCTTTACAATGAGGCTCGTGCTTTTTCTGGCGGCCGTGAGTGTGTGGTTTGTGAATGTTATTCCGGAGGACTTAGCAAGGCTCTGGAGCTTCGAGAGCAGAAGGCTTCTCATAATCGCGGAGAATGGGAAAGACTTGATTCAAAAGCGGCAGGCGAAAAGCAGAGAAGCCGCAGGCTTGCAGAAGAAAACGAACGATCTAAAAGCCGCCTCGCCAAAAAGAATATTGACCCGCATGATCATGATGCAAAAAGAAGAATTGATGTCGCAAGACTCGGGGGAAAAGACAGAAGCACCGGCGATGCAAAAGCTCATCTTGATAGTCAGATTCAAAGAACCGAGGCTGCCCGCGATTCAGTAAGAAAATCTCTTATGAGAAAAGAAGGTTTTTCAGTTGAAGGAGCAGGATTTTCAAAAGCTATAAATATAGAAGAAACTGATATTTTTGCATCTGAAGAAAAAACTTCTTATAAGCTTCACATTCCTCGGATTGTAATTAATCCTGATTCAAAAATTGCCTTGACCGGGCAGAACGGAACCGGGAAAAGTCTTTTTATAAAGCACCTGATTAAAGAGCTTGAAAAATCCGGCAGAACGAAAGAAGTTATGTATCTGCCTCAGGAGATTTCGGAAGACCAGAAAAATCAAATACTTTCGGAGTTCACTGCACTGGAAGATGCAGAACGCGGTGCTGTTCTTTCAACTCTGTATCGTCTTGGCAGTGAACCGGAAAATCTGCAGCAGGGCTCTGTTAGTCCCGGCGAACTTAGAAAGCTGATGATTTCTCTGGCGGTAGAAAAGCCGTTATCTCTTTTAATTCTGGACGAACCAACGAATCATATGGATATTACAAGCGTGCTTGCTCTGGAAAATGCACTGGCTTCACTTTCCTGTGCACTTATTGTTGTAAGTCATGACAGGGCTTTTCTGGAAAAAGTTACTGATGTAAAACTGCGTGCAGAGCGAAGCGAAAATGGAGGTAGAATCTTTTATGATTTATAAAATATTCAGTTCATTAAGTAAGTTGTGAGTATAGACTTTTTCTCTGGTTGACTCGCGGACTATTTTCCAGAGCTTTGCGGCGACTTTGAGTTTGTTCGGGATATGATCATTTGCCGGATCTGCACAAAAGTCCTGAACAAACTTGTTCCATTGCAAAGAGACTTTGTCATACTTTGCATAGGTCTTTTTTCCGTAGTATATATCCAGAAGGTCGCCAAGGGTAAAAGAAGCATCTTTAGTTTCCTTTACCTTTCGTGCTGTGGCAACCATGTCTACATTGAACTTAAAGTTTTTAATTCCGGTTTGTTCAGAAAAGAAATCGCGGAAGCGCTGGCTGAAGCAGAAGTTACATTCAAGAAGACTCATTTGCAGAGTCAGGGGTGTGAGAGTGGCTGATTTAGTGGAGTTCTTTGCAGCCCTAGTGCGGCGATCCGGGGCCTCAGGATGAATAATATTTCCGTTAAAGTACTCTTTGATATTGTGATTCAGGTCCGCCTTCATGCCGCTGGCATCGATTCCTAGCGAGCGGCAGATTTTCTGCAGTTCCTCGCGGTACCAGTAATATTTTGAGAACTCTTCAAAGCTTTTGATTTCTGTAAATGGTGGTCGATTATTCATGCATTCAGAATACCACACAAAATATGACAACTGAATGTCATATTTTATTTATATAGTTCTGAAATCTTTTCTGCCATTTCTGATATTTTGTTTTTCAGTCGGACTGGACTTTGAATCTTTATCTGTGGACCAAAACTCAAAAGTATTTCACAAAGCCAGGGTGTATCCGGTGCAGTAAAGGTGACATTAAGCCAGCCATTTTTCTGAGGTTTGATTTCAGAACAAATAAAAGAATCCATAAGATAGGAAACTTTTTCTTCTGTAATTTTCGCTTTAATCTGAATGAGTGGGGCGGAATATTCGGGCGTTTGAGAAGACCTGGAATCAGCTATGTTTATGGCGATGTTTGCTTCTTTCGAAGTCATAACAAGATTTCTCATTCTCGTGAGTTTGAAAAAGCGTTCTGCTTTTCTTGTTGTACACCAGCCATAAAGATACCAGGACTGGCCGCGGAAAACCAGCTTCCAGGGATGAACAATTCTTTTTTCACTCCGGCCATCACCTGTAAAATATTCAAAACTTATCTGGCGCTTTTTCAAAATTGAATCACGCAAAAGTCCAAAGAGATTACGGACTTCAGAACCTTCGGGACTCCAGGGAGCAAAATCAACCTCCAGCCAGTCGGCGTCATTTTTTACAAGATGAGAAAGCTTTTCCGCTGCCTTCATATTTGCATTTACAAGAGAAGCAGGATTCCCGCTTAAATTATTTAAGGCTTTTACACTGGAAAGTATTGCCAGTCTTTCTTCTTCGGAAAGAAGAGTTTTATCTAAAGCATAATTTTCTGAAATCGCAATTCCGCCGCCACGACCTTTTAGCGAATAAATTGGTACACCAGAAACAGACAAAGCTTCAATCCAGCGATAAACAGTACGCATGGAAACACCAAAGTGTTCCGACATTTCTTTGGCTGTAACCTGCTTTTTATCAATGAGGATATATACAAACTCAAACAGCTGATCAATCTGCATAGAAATATTATAGCATATAAATATGACATTATTGGTGGTAAAGCTAAAAAATGCTTTCGCATTTTTTTTAACGCTTTGCTATAGAACACCGGCCTCCAGAGGCCTTACACATGTCATATTTTGACAATTTTAAGTTTACTCAATCTCCATCACAGAAAAATTATCTGCCGCAATTACAGTCGGAGTCACAGTGTTCCCCTGCTGTAGATATTCATTTAGAGTCTCCAGTTTTTTCTGGAGATGTTTGTAAATTGCCTGCCCTTCACTATCATCAAGCAAAGCAAAAACTTTACACAACGCTTCTATATTTTCTCCAGTGATTTTACAGATGGAATTATCGCCCTGAATCAAAGAAAAAATATTAAAAGTATTCTGAGGCATGAAAAAAACGGCAGAGGATTTTTTTTGATTTTCAAGACTTTTTTTGAGACTACACAAAACGTCACCTGCGGCACGTTTCTGTTCCTCATCTTTCACCAGCGGTAATAGTTTTTCTTCAAGAAAGCTCACTTCATCATAAGTATAAGCTTCTTCTTTTTTAATAATAGAAATTTCTCTGGCCATTTTTTTCACCACTTTAGAATTCTTTTACAAGCTCACGGCAAAGCATAACAAGATTATAGCGGATTCCCTTGCGCTTATCCCACGACCGTGTATCCCAATCGTCCTGAGAAACATCGTCACCACCATAAATTATTGCACCGTAATCAAAATGACGGAACTGTGCAATTGCAATGCAACCGGACTGCTCCATCTCAACAATTTTTGCCCCTTCGCTTTTGCGCTGTTCAACAAGAGCTTTTGTCTCACGGAACATTGCATCTGTTGTCCAGGTAATTCCCGTGAGATAAGAAATTTTATGCTGCTCAAGATAGCTTGTAATTTTCTGAGTAATTTTTTTATCAGTATATATATAGCGTGAAGGTTCAATGTATTTGTAAGAAAAACCTTCGTCGCGGATTGCGCCTTCTACAACTAAAAGCTCGCCTACCTTTATGCTTTTATCCAAAACTCCACCGCCACCACAGAATATAACTTTAGTAGCTCCACAGGCTGCAAAAACTTCGAGGTTTCCGGCACAAGCAGGACAACCGACATAACCCAGAGTTATCATAACATCCGGCTGACTCTTGAAGCGGTAAATATCAACAGGATTTTCTCCACCAAAGTGACGTTCCAGCTCAAGCTCTCCATTTTCCATCAAGTCATTAATTACTTCAGGAAAAAAAGTGATAATAAGCTTATCTGTAGAAAAAGGTTCAAGATTCCATTTGAATGGATTTACGACAGCATCTTTGTCATCATCAAATTCCATAACAGGAAATTCATTTTTTATTATCATCGTTTCCTCCTGAAACCGGCAAATCGCCAGACGTTCTTTTGTTTTTCCGATATTAGCAGAAAAGTTCGGCTTGGTAAATAATTGCACACGTTCCATGAAAACACACTCCATATTTTCACACCCTGCATTTTGCAATATACAAGTGAGTTTATGCATCTTACCCGAAAGCATATTGCGAACTCATTTTTCCCGATTTATCATGCAAAACATAAAAAGAGCGGCCACAAAAGGCCCTTAAAGGAGCATTATGATTTTAGAAGCAATTTCTTTAGGACTTTCGACAGGAACTTACTGCACAATGAACTGTGCGCCTGTTCTGATCCCGTTTTTATCTGGCACAGAAAAAGCCAGTTATAAAAGAAACACAGGACTCATCGGAGCTTTTCTTGGCGGCCGTCTTTTAATGTATTTTATTCTCGGAGCAGTTTTTGCGGGACTTGGACTTCTTATGAATGAGTTTATGGATCCGGTGCTTGCGAGAAGGCTTTCGGTGTACGCTTATTTTTTCTGCGGTGCAGCGCTTTTGATTAACTCGCTGGGAGTGAGATTTCCGTGGGGCTGCGGAAGGCCTTCGACTGGAGGGGAATGCAGCTGTAAAGTGAAGAGATTCTGCCGCCTCGGAAATGACTGGGTGACGGCAATTTTTTGCGGACTTTCTGTCGGGCTTCATGTGTGCCCGCCGCTGTGGACTGCAATGACACGCTCTGTTTTTGGCGGTGGAGGCCCTGCGGGATTTTTTTATTTTTTCTTTTTTTATGTGGGAACTCTACCGTTCTTCATTCCGCTTTTTGGCATTCCATTCATTGCAAAAAGATCACATGCCATTAAAAGAATTGCAAGAATTACACAGTTTTGTATAAGTCTTTATTTTATTATTTTTCTGGGTCTGATTCCCATGTTTTTTTGAATAGATATTAAGTCATGCGGAACTTGTTTCAGCATCTTTTATATGAGATCCGGAAACACACATTCGCAGCAGATATGCGCAAATGTGGTGTAGCGTTCGAAATGACAAATTTTTAAGGAGCTTAAAAAATGATTTCCAGTTTGATTTTATCTGCCATGATGGCATTTGTAATTTTTTTCTTTGTTATTCTGATGAATAACTTTGCCCCGGCTGCAATTTTGTATGCACTTTTTCTTATCTTCCTTTTTGTAAAAATGACTTTTGCAGAAAATAAGAAAATGGGAACCGGAGTAATTTACCGCAGAATTTTTCAGACAGTTTTTGCAGTGGGCTTTTGCATTGCTTTTATCTCAGACCTGATTGCAGAGCGAGGCAGCATGGCAATTACAGAACAGGCAATGAGTAACTCAGAACTGCCATTTTGTCATATTGCAATTCCTCAGGTTCTGCTGCCCTTGTTAGTTACAAAAAACATTATCTTCCCGGCAAGAATCTCCGGTCACTACGCATGTGTTGCCAGCATGATTTTAATATGGCTGGTCTGCACTTTGACAGTAGGCCGCGGCTGGTGCAGCTGGATTTGTTTTTATGGTGGTTGGGAAGAAGGTTTTTCTCATGTAGCAAAAAAGTCACGCATAAAGCTTTTGCCAAAAAACAAAGAACTACGAGAATTTCATTTTGGATTTTTCTTCTTTATAGTTCTTGCTTCCTTGTGTGAACTTGCCTGCATTTATTGTGAATGGTTCTGTCCCTTCAAGCTTGTAACAGAGTTCAGCCCTGTAAACTCAGTTCCGAGCCTGATTGCGGCAATCTTGTTTATAGGTCTTTTTGTTGGTCTTGTAATCATTCTTCCAATTCTTACAAAAAAGA
The DNA here is from genome assembly GCA_947166355.1 of uncultured Treponema sp. Taxonomy (GTDB): domain Bacteria; phylum Spirochaetota; class Spirochaetia; order Treponematales; family Treponemataceae; genus Treponema_D. The sequence goes on along the minus strand of CAMVDX010000002.1, from coordinate 126,482 downwards.
GAACTCAGTGCAGCTCTCTCTGCCCTTTCGGAGCCTTTGCCTCTCTTACAGACCGCTTTAGTATTTTTCAAATGAAGATTGATACAGAAAAATGTATTGGCTGCATGAAGTGTGCTACAACCTGTCCTTTCAGCGCAATCGACATCAAAACTATTCAAGAGAAAAAAGGTCATCCGGAAATCACCTGTGCAAAATGCGGTGAATGTGTGTCTGTTTGCCCTAACAAAGCAATTTCTTATGATTTTCGTTTCAACAAAAATAAGTCTTTCTGCGATTGCAGTCACCATAAAAATCCACCAAAAACTGTAGTGGGTCGTACCGTGCAGCAGCTTCTGCACCCGGCAAATCTTTTCCGATTTGCAGCATTCTCCTTTGCAGTAATTATGTCTTCAAGTTTTATGATTAAAGCACTTAATCTTATCGCAGGCTTTTTCGGAGGTTCAAAATGAATATGACAATCAAAAAAATCAGATACAACAGGAAACTGTTCACAACTGCCTTCACATGTTTTTTGGGAATCAGCATCTTTTTTATTTGCTCAGAAATTCCTCAGACTTTCATCGCTCATTTTCTCCATGTGGATCCATCTTTTACAGGGGGCCTGATTTGTGCAGATTTTATTAATTCTTCGAATGATGCTTCTTCTCTGGTTCGCTATACAGTGCATGAACCTGTAACAAATGCCCGCTGGCAGCAGTCCGCAGAATACTGGCAGCTGTCTTTAGAATTTAAAAACGACACACCAGATTTTGGAAAAATCAATATTTTTATTGATGCTGATAATATCAATAATACTTCCAATGAACCCCCATCCCGAGATTTTATGCTTCAAATCGATAACACCGAAGGAAAGCTTTATGACAGTATGGGCAACTTCATTTGCGATACAGAATATTATAAGCTTGAAGATGGAAAACTTATAAAAATCCGCATTCCGCTGCATGATAAAAAAATACAGAAAATACTTGGTGCAAAAAAGACCATACATTATATTTACCAGGATAGCAGTCCCGTACTGACCTTTGAAGCTTCTATGAAAGCACACAAAAAATCAAAAAAAGAAATAAAAGAAGATAAAGCCTTTGTAAATTATGTAAAGCAGCTTTATGCTAAAACCCAGCCTTCTCAACCGGCAAACGGCAAAACCACAGCCGAAAGTCTTGCCTTCTATAAAGAGAAGTCAGACGCTAACCCAGAGGACTTTGTTAGTCTCTCCTATTATGGCACTTATCTGGCTGTCAAAGGTGGAGAATCTTCTGTTATGAAAGCAGTGTCTCTTGTAAACGAGGCCTACATTTACCTCGACAAAGCAGCCAAACTTTCTGCTGGCAAAGAAGGAGAAGTTGAAATCCTTATGAACCGGGCTTCTGTAAGTGCCTCTGTACCGGAACAAGTTTTCGGAAAGGCCGCATCAGGCGCCGAAGATTTTATGCGCATAGTTTCCCTTACGGAGAACGAAACTCTTAAGGCATACTGCTACGTTATGGCTTACGAATGTTATCAAAAGTCTGGAAAAGAAACTCTGGCAATTCTTGCCTTGCAAGAAGCTCAAAAGATGGTACAATATCAATAGGGGCTTGACGCTCCTTTGAGGTAAAAAATGAAAGTAACCATTCTTGAAAAGAAGGCTGATGAGGAAGACGAATTAATTGTCAGGTGTGACTATCTGGATGAAAGTCTGACAAAGCTAATCAATCAGTTTAAGACCGGCAAAGGCAAAATGAATTTTTACAAGGATTCGAAAATCGTTTTTGTTGAGCCGGAAGAAGTTTTATATTTTGAATCAGTTGATGACACAGTTTTTGCCTATACGAAAGACAGCGTCTATGAGACAAAATCAAAGCTTTATCAGCTTGAAGAAGAATTACCGCCCAGCATTTTCTTTCGTGCAAACAAAGCAGTAATTGTGAATCTGGATAAAATAGACAGCCTTGCCCCGGTATTTGGAGGCCGCTTTGAAGCAGTACTTGAAAACGGTTACAAGGTTGTAGTTTCGAGAAATTATTTAAGTACATTAAAGGAGCTCTTAGGCTTATGAAATATGACGAAAAAAGAGACGGAATGTTTTCCATAATGATAAATATCTGCACCCGTGTTGTAACTATGATTTTTATTGTGATTACACTTTTCAGAAAGTTTTTTTCTCCGTCAGGTGAATTATATATGGGTATAAAAGATATCTGGGGAGTCCTGCTCATGGGAATTGTTTCCGGACTTGCTTTTGCAATCTTTTATATCAAAAAGAATATGACCAACAGACAGTTCATTCTTTGCGAAATAGTTTACTTTTTGATTTTGAATGCAGTTCTTTTTTTTGTCGGTCTGAATCTAGGCTGGTTCAAAAAAGAACTGACGTCTCTTGCAATTATGGAAACAATGTTTATTTTAATTTACATTGTTGTAACAACTTTGGTTTATCTTCTTGATTTTAATGAGACCAGAAAAATCAATGAAAAACTGAAAAGTCGGAAAAAGAATGCAAAATAGCAGCTTTCTTTATTGCAACAACTTTATTTTTTAATCATATCAGCGAGCATACAAAGACCTTCTACAATTGCTTTATGCTCTTCTGGTGCAATTCGCGCATATAATGTATCCGGTGTATCGTATGGCATTACAGGAACTTTTTTCTGAATAAGAATTCGACCGGTGTCACAGCCGCCATCTGCAATGTGAATTGTACAGCCGCTTTCTTTTTCACCTGCGGCAAGAACAGCCTCATGAACATGGTGTCCCCACATCCCCACTCCACCGAACTTTGGCAGAAGAGCCGGGTGCAGATTGATTATGCGGTTTTCGTATTCCTTAATGATGCCGCCGGTAAGCACGGTAAGACATCCTGCTTCAACGATTGCTTCGGCACCGTATTTTTTGCAGGCCGCAAGCATTGCATTTGAAACTGCAAGACGTTTTGAATCACGGTCAGCGGCCTTTGCAGCTTCCTCTCCCATTACAGCATAAGGAGAACAAATTTCTGTTGGAATATTTGCCTTTGCTGCTCGCTCAAGTGCAAAGGCCTTTTTTGTATCTGCAATTACGCAGACAATTTCGTAAGGACATTCTTTTCCACTGGCAGCACAATCTGCCTGATAATCTATTAAAGCCTGAAGGTTAGTTCCGCCCCCACTTACGAGAACGGCAGTCTTAAGTTTTGCATTATTCATAAGCCTAATTTATCATTTTCCGCAAAAAAAATCAAAAAGTAACTTTTGTCACCAACCTTGTAAATATAAAAGTGACAAATGTCACGCCAAAGTAACCAATGTCACCATTGCACAAGCCACCTTTCGGGCTTATGATTTGCTTATGATGAACAAATGGATTGCTTCGTCACTTTGTTCCTCGCAATAACGTCTCATCTATCGTCATTGCGAGCCGCAGGCAAAGTAATCCACATGAACAGAGGTAAAATATGAAGTTCAAAAAGAAGTTTGATTTACGAGTTTCACTTGCAAAAATTGATTACTGTTTTACATTTTATTTTTTACTCTATATTCTCATCGAAGCTGTTATTAACAAGGTTAATCCAATAATCTACCAGAATCATCATTTTTCTCTTTATATTCGATTACAGCCCTTTTGGGCTATGATACCTGCAACTATTGACGCAGCATTTTCTCACTTTGGCGGAAAAAAAATCTTTCTTGATAATTCATATCTATATTTCAAGTATAAGGGAAAAGAACCGAGTCCCACAAAAGACATTCCTGTCAAACCGGAACACATTGAATGTTACAGCTTAAATAATCCGTTCCCGGCGTTTAGAGAATATTGTAATTCAAGCAAAAATATCACGCTGTTTTTGAAAAGTGGAAAAATCATAACTCTTTCTGCAAAAGATCAGGAATTATTCTTTATCAAATGGCTAAAAGAAAATTTCATAAGACAGGAAGATAAAATCTCTAAACGCGGCTGGATTGAGACTGCAGTTTTTACAGCATTCACAATTCTGGAATTTTTATTCTTTTTTAATATGTACAATTTAGGAAACATGCCAGAGAATGGCACTCCTTACATGATAGCATCCGCAGCATGTCTGTTTTATTGGTTTGTGTATATCATTTCTGGAATTGCAATTCAGAGAGGAGGACAAGAGGAAGAGTAAAAGTTTCAAATTATAGAGGGTGTCAAAAGTTACCCCAAAGTAACCATTGTCACCGTTGCGTTCGAAAGATTTCGGACATATATTAAAACTGTACTTGGAGGTACGGCACAAAACATACATCCATGTAAGTTTTGTGCCTGCAGATTTTGCTTCCGCAAAACTGCGATATCGCACATCCGTGTGCAATCGCTGCCGCGGAAGCTTGGAGGTAGATATGGACAGTATTATTTCGGTTCTTCGGGATAATCTTCCCTGGTTCTGGGTCGCGGTTACAATCATCTGCGTAGTGATTGAATCGCTCACCCTGGCACTTACTACCATTTGGTTTGGAATCAGTGCGTTTGTAATGGTATTTCTTGCCTTTACGCCACTTCCGTTTCCAGCTCAGCTATTTATATTTGTAGCACTTGCTATGGTACTTCTGATTTTTACACGCCCGGTTGTAAAGCAGAAGATTAACCAGAAAAAGATTGCCACAAATTATGAGCGGATTATCGGACAGATTGCTGTAGTAACTAAAAAAATTACAGCAACCGACAAAGGTTCCGTAAAAATCAATGGTATGGAATGGACTGCTGCAGTTAGAGAAGACGTTGTTCTTGAAGAAGGCAGCAAGTGTACTGTAGAAGAAATCGCCGGTGTTACGGCGTATGTAAAGCAGATTTAACATGGTGATTGAGTAGCCCACAGGGCGTATCGAAATCACCATTGGAATGTGGTTTCGACAGGCTCAACCACCGGATTATTCAGGAGGATTTAGTTTATGATTTATGTACTTATTGCAGTTGCAGTTTTGATTATGATTCTGATTATCACAAATATCAGAATTGTTTCTCAGTCTAATGCTTTTGTTATTGAGCGCCTTGGTGGATATCAGGGAACATGGAATGTTGGTCTTCATGTAAAAATGCCTTTTATCGACAGAATTGCAAAAAAGGTTTCACTCAAGGAAAAGGTTTTTGATTTCCCGCCTCAGCCGGTAATCACCCGCGATAACGTAACTATGATGATTGATACTGTAGTTTATTTCCAGATTACAGATCCAAAGCTTTACACTTACGGTGTTGAAAAACCAATCAACGCTCTGGAAAATCTTTCAGCTACTACCTTGCGTAACATCATTGGTGAACTTGAGCTTGATGAATCTCTTACAAGCCGTGACGTTATCAACACAAAGATGCGTTCTATTCTTGATGAAGCAACTGACCCATGGGGAATCAAGGTAAACCGTGTTGAGGTTAAGAATATTGAACCTCCTCAGGCAATCCGCGATGCAATGGAAAAGCAGATGAAGGCTGAACGCGAACGCCGCGAGCAGATTCTTATTGCAGAAGGTCACAAGCAGTCTGCAATCCTCGAAGCAGAAGGACAGAAGCAGGCTTTAATTCTTCAGGCTGAAGCTCAGAAGGAGTCTGCGATCCAGAAGGCAAAGGGTGAAGCAGAAGCTATCCGCGAAGTTCAGCAGGCTAAGGCCGAAGGTCTTAAGATGCTCAAGGAAGCTGGAATGGATGCATCTGTTCTCAAACTCCGCAGCCTCGAGGCATTTGAGAAAGCAGCTGATGGTCAGGCAACAAAGATTATTGTTCCGTCTGATTTGCAAAGCCTTGCCGGTGTAGTTACCAGCGTTGCTGAAATTGCAAAGAAGTAATGTGTAAGGCCGCTGGCGGCCGGTGTTGAATAGCAAAGCGTTAAAAAAATTGCGAAAGCAATTTTTAGCTTTACCTATTTTATTTGCAGAGAGCTCCAAACTGCGGTTGGGCGTAAGTGGTATACGACTGGTCAAGACACGCTTCGCTTAAAGTCTTGACTCAGTCGTTTGTCAGGTTGAATAATATTTTCAACCTGACATCCGGCTCTCTTCCACTCGCGCATATCAAATTTTATACTTACTGTATTATTCTTTGCAATTGCCGTCATTGCGAGTCTTAAAGACTTAACGTCATTGCGAGGAGCGCAGCGACGAAGCAATCCACATCATTGAGAGGGTCAAAAACATGAAAAAAAGTCTTTTAATAATCTTATCATTATTATCTACACTGGTGCTGACATCTGCTAAGAAAGCAGATAACTCTGTGACTCCGGAAAAGCTTTGTCTTGATATCCAGAAAATCCAGATGGATATGGAGTATTCAGCACTTAAAGAACTTTATGATCCGGAACCTTTTGAAGTGCTCAAAGCAGATGTTCTTGCAGGAAAAGCAGATAAAATAGAATGCATTTACAGACTTAAAGAGATAATCGGCAGTTATCATGTTATGCATCTGGCTCTAAAAACTACTCCGGATAATAAAGATTTTGGTTCTGTTATTATTCCTTTTTATGTCATGCTTTATGGTAAAGATTATCATTTATATGCAGCTACAGAAGAGTATAAACAATATCTTGGGGCAAAATTGCTTGAAATATCAGATCTTCCTATGCAGGAAGTTATAGAAAGACTTTCAATTTACGGTTCTTATGAAACACCTTCTGGAAAAAAATATTGTATGTCAAATAGAATAACGTTTAATACAATGAAGCGTGCCGGACTTACAGAAAAAAATGGAAGTGTAAAAATCAAAATACAGAATAAAGATGGGGAAATTAAAATAGTAAAATGCAAACCGGTTGAGGCTTTAAAATCAAGATTTTATGCTGTGCAGCCGGATATAGAAAATCCTTTGTTTACTTTTCAGGATATGAATTCTTATTACGGAATAAAGGCTTCGCAAGAAAAGAAAACAGTATATGTACATCTGAATACAATTAATGGTGATCCTGATTATCTTTTTACAGATCTTTTTAAGGATTTAATGAATGAACTTAAAAAAGAGATATATAAAACCGTAGTTTTTGATTTGCGTTATAATGGCGGAGGTATGGCAACTTATGCCAGCCTGCTTACAAATCTTTTATCTGTAAACAGACAGGAGCTTGGAAAATTTAATCTTGCGCTTGTGACTTCAGGAAACACTTATTCTGCCGCCTGTTGGTTTATCAATGATTTTCTGATGTTCTTTCCAAAAACTGTAATTTTTGGTGAAGAAACGGGCCAGGCTATTTTTAATTACACGGATATTTATTTTTCAAATATTATGAAGAACCTGCAGTGTGAGTTTATTTTTCCTCAGGCAGTTGATACGTTCAACGAGTATTTAATCAAGAGGGCTAAGGAAGTAACCCATTCAGATATTCATCGTGGCACTTTGCCGGATGTAGAAGTATCGGAAAACTTTGAAGACTTTATGAAGGGCGAAGATACGATTTACAATGCGATTTATGATTACTTCAATAAATAATCTGGTGGTTGAGTGCCCGCAAAGCGGGTATATCGAAACCACAATTTATATGGTATAATGTGATTATGTTTATTAAAAAGTTTCTGGACAAACCTTTTCGACTCATGGCTCTAATCGGCTGTATCTATCTGATTGCCATGCTTCTGCTGAATGCATTTACCGATTTTTCTTACGAACTGAGCATAATGCCTTTTTCCAGAATTGTTTCCTATTCAGCACAGGGGCTGGCCCTGCTTCTCTGTTTGCTTTCTTTTTTCTTGTATACACATCACAGCATTTATTATATTGCCCTGGAAACTCTGACAATTTCATATCTTTATACAGGCCGTATTTATACCGCACTTTTTTTAACTGCAATTTTATTTGTTCTGCTTTTGTTAGAGAATCGTCTGGCTTCGAGAGTTCGGCTTGGAATCTATCTGATACTTGAAGTGATAAAGCTTGCTCTGGTTATTCCTTATGGGGTTAGAAGTTTTTTTGAATATCTTGGAATTTCTCTTTTTGCCCTTGCGACAATCGGCTGTATAAATCTTTTATTCCGCCATGCCTATGATAAAAAAGATGCAGGAACAATCAATCTTGATGATTACAAGTTTACAGACCGCCAGCTGGACTGCATCAAAGAAATTGTCGTAAATAACACAACAATCAAAGCTCTCGCGATAAATCACAACGTAAGCGAAAGTGCAATAAAAAAGGACCTTTCACACATCTACAACATGCTCGGCATAACCGGCAAAGCAGATTTGAAGGCCCTTTTTATTGGGTATGAATTTTAGTGATGGATTGCTTCGCCTGCGGCTCGCAATGACGAACTAAACTGTGTCATTGCGAGCGAAGCGAAGCAATCCATATTAATTAGTCTTCGAACAATACAGCATCCTTCTGTGTTTTTACTTCGCCCTTAGCGTATTCAACGCGGCCAATCTTATAAGCCTTCATATCAGGGCAGTAATCCTTGTGGTACTTAGAAGCATTTGCATTGAACATTTCAAGAACATCATCAGCTTCTTTTGAATTAACAGCAAGAACAAAACCAATACCCATATTGAAGGTATTATAAACGTTATCAAAATCAGCACCACGGCGAATAAGCTCACCAAATACAGGAGGAATATCCCAGCTTGCTCTCTTAATTACAGAAATCAGCTGCTTCTTGCCCTCTTTTGCCTTTGGATACATACGAGGAATATTTTCAAAGAATCCGCCGCCGGTTACATGAACCATACCGTGGATAGCTTTGCGATATTTTCCAAGAACTTCCATAACAGGCTTAACGTAAATGCGTGTAGGTGTAAGAAGAACTTCACCAATTGTTTTTCCAGTATCAGTTCCGTTTACAACAAAAGGATCATTTACATTTGGAACAAGTTTACGAACAAGGCTGAAGCCGTTTGAGTGAACACCAGTAGAAGAGAGTCCAATAAGAACATCTCCTTCCTTGATATCCTCGCCTGTAATCATTTCTTTCTTTTCACCTACACCAACACCAAAGCCGGCAAGGTCATATTTTCCAACATCATAGAAGCCAGGCATTTCAGCAGTCTCACCACCAAGCAATGCACAACCAGAATCAACACAACCGTCTGCGACACCTTTAACGAGGTCAGCAGCAACATCAGCATCGAGCTTACCGCAGGCAACATAATCAAGGAAGAAAAGCGGCTGAACACCAGAGCAGAGAATATCGTTTACGCTCATAGCAACACAGTCAATTCCAACAGTGTCATACTTCTTCATCTGGAAAGCAACATCAAGCTTAGTTCCAACACCGTCAGTTCCGCTTACCATAACAGGATTCTTGTATCCCTTAGGAATCTCGAACATACCGTTAAAACTTCCCAATCCAGTCAAAAGGCCAGGAATTGCAGTTCTCTTTGCATGCTCCTTGTACTTATTTACCGCGCGGTAACCTTCTTCTACGTCTACACCAGACTCTTTGTAGTTTGCCATTGTTTGCTCCTGCTTTTTAGGGAATAGTTAATAGAGGATAGGAAATAGTTTGAAACTCTATCCTATATTCTATTTCTTATTCCTCAAATTTTGCTTAATTTTCGTAAGCATCTTTCTTATTTCCGTTATCAAATCAAATGCATTTTTCAAATCATCTGATTCCAAATATCCTATTCGTTCCGTAAGAAACAATTGTGTTTCTAACTCAGCAATAGAACCTCGAGCAACTGAAAGAAAATAATCATATTCTTTCGTTGAATCCCTTGAATTACCTTCTGCTATGTTAGATGGAATAGAAACTGCTGATCGTCTAATTTGATCAGATAGTGCATAGTTTTCTTCTCTTGGGAGTTTCTTAACAAGTTTATATACTTCAGAAACTAAATCCATAGACTTTTGCCAAATGATTAGTTCTTTGTAATCTAGCACTCCCATACTATTCCCTATTTACTATCCCCTATCCCCTAGAACTTTACGTCCAATCCCGAAGCCTCAGCGTCAGCTGCAAGTTTTGCTCTGAACTCCTTCAACTTCTTAGAAAGTTCCGCATCCTGCAAAGCTAAAATCTGAAGCGCAAGATAAGCTGCGTTCTTAGCAGAATTAATACCGACTGTTGCAACCGGAATCTGTGGAGGCATCTGAACTATGCTCAAAAGGGCATCCATTCCGCCAAGTCCGTTTGATTTGTCGCTTACGCACTCGAGAGGCACACCGATAACCGGAAGAGTTGTAATTCCCGCAATAACACCAGGGAGTGCAGCTGCAAGACCGGCGCCGGCAATAATAACCTGGCAGCCTTCTTTTTCAACCTGTTCAACTGTCTGCTTGAGTAAAGCCCCGGCTCTGTGGGCAGAAATGATATAAGCCTTGTAGTCTACGCCGAACTCTGTGAGAATGTCGGCCGCCTTTTTCATGGTGTCCTTGTCAGACTTTGAACCGAAAAAAATCGCAACTTTCATATCAGAGTTATATCATAAATCATCTTTCGTCACAATAACCCCGATAATTCTTGTTATACCCCGGTCTTTTCATTATATTATAAAGCATGCAAATAACTTATAAAACACAGGGAGTGTGTTCACGCTCCATTACTTTTGACAAGGACGAGAGTGGAAAAATCACTAACATCAGCTTTGAAGGCGGCTGTAACGGCAACCTCAAGGCAATCTCAAAGCTCTGTGACGGCATGACTGCAGAGGAAATTGCGGCAAAGCTTAAGGGCAACACCTGTGGCTTTAAGAGCACTAGCTGCGCCGACCAGCTGGCAAAGGCAGTAGAAAGCTGCTAAATATTTTTACGGCGGTCATATTCGGCAAATCTTTCTACAGTTTCTTTTAAAACATCCACATATTCACTCAAAGGTTCAAATAGAGCTTTTTCAATTTCATTCTTTCCTTTTCTACATAATTGTAAAAACTTTGTAAGATGCTTTATATCTTGTTCGAAAATATTCAAAGATGAACGGACTTCTTTTTCGTTTTCATTTACCAAATCATTAAAGGCAACTTCCCTCTGTTTGCGAAACATTTTCATTTCTGTTTTTATTTGATCAATACCGTCAACTTGCTTTTCGTTAAGAACACACTCTTTTAACGCTTCATTATCGCATGCATAGTAGTTCATGAAACCAGCAGTGATTAGTTTTCCCATAGCTACGAGTTTTTTAAGACTTGATTTCATATTTCTTCCTCCTATTAAGTATAACGACTGGCAATTTTTACTTAAAGTATAACAACCGGCATTTTTTGGACGGATGTCATACTTAGACGCATTCTAAAACCTATATATTGTTAAATCCTTTTCTTTCTATTATATTAGTTATACTGAAATTAAAAGCAGGCGTTGCGGACCAACCAGTTGTTCCGAGCAGATTTAGTGGAAGAGCCTAAAAATTGCATCACAATTTTTTTAACGGCTCTCCAATAAGAGCAGGGCGGCGTTTGAGCCCGCAGGGTGGGTAGCGCAAGACACCACAGCGTAGCGAGGAGGCTTGCGCGAAGGGCGGGGCTCCGCCCTCCTAACTGCTAATAGCTAATAGCTAACAGCTAACATGGAGTATATATATGGCACTTGAATGTGGTATTGTTGGACTTCCTAACGTTGGAAAGTCTACTATTTTTTCGGCTCTGACTTCGGCTCCGGCTAGCGCAGAGAATTTTCCTTTCTGTACGATCGACCCTAACATCGGTATTGTTGATTTGCCTGATGAGCGACTGGACTTTCTGGCTTCGATTCATAATCCTAAAAAGAAGACTCCGGCAAGCGTAAAGTTTGTTGATATTGCGGGACTCATCAAGGGGGCAAGCAACGGTGAAGGTCTTGGAAACAAGTTCCTTGCTAACATCCGCGAGTGTTCTGTAATTGCTCACGTTGTACGCTGTTTTGACAACCCTGACATTATGCACGTTCGCGACAATGCAAACGAGGCTGCTCCAATCGACCCTGAAAGCGATATTCTTACTATTAACTGGGAGCTCTGCCAGGCAGACTTGAATACAATCGAAGCCCGCCAGGACAAGGTTACACGTGCCATCCGCTCTCTTGGAAAGGAAGAAGAAAAGAAATACGCTCCCTGGATTTCCGCTGTTGCAAAAATCAAGCCTCTGCTCCAGGACGGAAAATGTGCCCGCACAGCAGATTTGACTGACGACGAGCGCGCTGCCCTTTACGACATGTTCCTTCTTACAATGAAGCCTACAATTTATGTTGCAAACGTTGATGAAGATTCTATTGAAGCACAGACAAATAAATATGTTGAAGTTGTCCGTAAGTATGCAGATGAAGAGCACTCAGAGGTTGTTGTAATCTGCGGTAAGTTCGAAGCAGACCTTGCAGAAATTACAGACCCGGCAGACCGCAAGGACTTTATGGACAGCGTTGGTCTTAAGGAAAGCGGACTTGCTACCCTGGCCCGCAAAACCTATCACCTTATGGGACTTCGCACCTTCTTTACCGGTGGACCTGATGAGTGCCGTGCCTGGACAATTCACGCAGGCGACAAGGCTCCACGCGCTGCCGGCGTAATTCATACTGACTTTGAAAAAGGCTTTATTAAGGCCGAAGCCTACACTATCGACGACCTCCGCCAGTACAAGGACGAAGCCGCAATCAAGGCAGCCGGCAAGTACCGCCAGGAAGGTAAGGAATATGTAGTGCAGGACGGAGACGTTCTGTTCTTTAAGTTTAATGTATAAAATTACACTGTCATTGCGAGCATAGCGAAGCAATCTACAATTATGGATTGCCACGCACTTCGTGCTCGCAATGACGATAAATCTACGTCATTGCGAGGAGCCTGCGACGAAGCAAACCATTTCCGCAATGACGTTTTTTTTGGGAGTTTTCTATGGATATTAAATTTATTATTTTAGGGCTTGCTCTTGTAATGTACCTTCTCGTAATCATCTTCCAGGAAAAGAAAGTCTGGATGACTTCGGTGGCAGCCCTTGCAGTAATTATACTCGGCTTTTTAGCTCAGGGGGATGCGCTCGCGGGGAATGTTTTTGAGCCGGTCGGTGGGCTTGGCGAACTCGCCCACCATATTTTCCTCGAGCTCATCAACTGGAATATTCTTATGATTTACGTGGGCTCTATGATTATTGCAGCCCTCTTTATTTATTCCAGAGTTCCGGCTCGCATCGCGGACGCACTTGTTACAGTCTCGCCTAGCACAGGAATCGCGGTCATTTTAATTCTTGCCATGACAGGCTTTATTTCAGTTTTTGTAGAAAACGTTGCGACAGTTCTCGTAATGGCACCAATTGCCCTCGCCCTTTCAAAAAAGCTCAAGCTGAATCCTGTTCCATTTATGATTGGTCTTGCACTTATGTCAAACCTGGAAGGAACAGCTACCCTCGTTGGCGACCCTCCTAGCATGATTTTCGCAAGCTACGCTCACTACACTTTCAACGACTTTTTTGTACATCAGGGAAAGATTTCTATTTTCTTCTTTATTCAGGCAGGTCTTATTGTGGGCTGTATTTTCTTTTACTGCTTTTTCAGCAAGGCAAAGGAAAAGGCAAGTGTAGACAAAGAACCTGTAATTTCTTATCTGCCGCTCTGGCTGCTTTTGATTATGATTGCAGGACTTGCTGTGATTTCTTTCCTTACACCAGAGCTTGGTTACAGCTCAGGCTGCTTTGTACTTGGTCTGGGACTGATTGGACTCCTCTGGTATCGTCTTTCCCAGAAAAAATCAGGCAGCGAAGTCTGGCAGCTTGTAAAGGAGCTGGACTGGGAGACAATTGCATTCCTCATTGGCATTTTTGTAGTTGTCGGCGCAATCAGCGAAACTGGTTTGCTCGATGATTTTGCGGGGTGGCTCGCTCACGTAACAGGCGGCAGCAAGTTTGCAGGCTTTGTTTTAATTCTAGCCTTCTCTATTTTGATTTCAGGCTTTGTTGATAATGTTCCTTACATCATCGTTATGCTGCCGGTTGCAGGTTCTCTTGCTACAGGTCTTGGAATCCAGAAAGAGCTTTTGATGTTCGCGCTTTTGATTGGTTCCTGCCTTGGAGGAAACCTCACTCCATTCGGTGCTTCGGCAAATGTTGTTGCAATGGGAATTCTCAAAAAGGAAGGTCACCCTATCACCTTCCCAGGCTTCTTAAAAATCTCTGCACCGTTTACAATTTTGACAACAGCCGCTGCAGCCGCTTTACTCTGGGTAATCTGGGCATAAAAAAAACCACCCAAACGGGTGGTTATAAATAAAAATTTGGATGGGCGGCGTATCCATCATATCAGGTTCCCTTTCGGGAGCGCAGGGTGCCTTTCCTGCTCGTCAAATTTCATTCTCATTATACAGTTTTGGTCTTTATTTTGTCAATTTAGTAAGACGACCAGACTTACAGTAAGATTCTATCTTTGATTGTTTTATATCAAAAATAGTGGAAATGTAATATTTTCTTTTAGATATATCAAACTTTATACAAAGGAAAATATTATCTTTATAACATTTGACAAGTTCTATTTCATTTTCTCCAATTCCAGCATAATCAGGCTCTCGTATTATATCTGAAATAAAGTCAAAATACTTTACCGCAATAAAATGTTTTCGTTTTAACAAGTGTGCAAGTAAACCTTTAGATCGATAAATACGAACCCTTCTGTCTGTCTCTAATCCCAAGAAAACTGCAATATGTTCTGGTAAACAAGCAACTAAAATCAACTTATCCATAGGCAGATATTTTCAAAAAGATTTTTCAGCTCTTAATCTTCAACTGCACGCTTCAAATCTTCGTCGTAAGTTTTAAGGGGAAGATTGAAGCGGTGAGCCAGCTCTAGATAACTGGCATCGTAATAAGAAAGACCGTGTTCCTGGGCTATGGCGAAGATTCGCTGACGGATTTCTCCGTCCGGGAGAAGGTCAGTATTTATGGGCAGGCAGTGCAAGTCATACATAATATCCATAACATCTGTAGTTGTAAGACGCAACTGACCATTTTTTTTTGAACGGGTTTTATACAAGAGAACATTTTCTATTTCATACCAGAAAAGAGGCGGAACATAAATCTGTCCGTTATTTTTCAGGACATACTCTATATCTTTTATGCAGTCTGTCATTTCATCATCACAAAAGTCATTTAAAAGATAAGCTGCCATAAAAGAAGTATCTGCAACAAAACACGGAAAGAAACTAGTATTTTCGGCCTTCATTTTTGAGTTCCTTTAAGTCTGTGGCAGTAAGAGTTGCAGCCCCCTCTTTTGCACGAAGCCCTGCCATTTTTTGTGCACGGGCAAGAATTCTTTTATGAGCATTCAGGGCAGCTTCATTTTGAATAGCGGACTTTCCCTGCAAAACTGCCACAGCCTTTCCATTCTTGGTGATGTTGATTGTAACACCTTCTTTTACCTTGCGGAGCAGCTCTGCAAAATAAGTTTTAGCATCAAAAGCACCGACATCAAAGGTATTAATTCCGGCTGGATTCATTGTTAATGCCATTAAAACCTCCTGAGTAAGGCGGCCGGTCAGAGCCGCCGGTGATAAATAGCAAAGTAATCAAGTTTGTTACACAAACTTGCAGTTAAAAAAAATTGCGAGCAGCAATTTTTTAGCTTTACCATTATAAAATAATACTAAATTTACAATTTTTCAACCAGTTTTACAACCAGTTTTTTTTAATTGACAATTTGCCAGACAGTTTTTATCCGGCAAAAATTTTTTCTAATCTTTTTTTATCAGGCTCCGAAAAATATAGTAGAAAACTAAAAAGTGGAAGGGTCTGGAGATTTTTATGACAAGCGCAATCGGAAATTTCAGTAACGCATACTCTTACAGCGGAGCCATTGGTGCAAGCGGAGCCGCAGGAAAACTTTATGTTCCAGTAAGCCGCAATGCACTTCTCTACTCACACTTTGATCATGTTTCAGGCGTTGCGGCTGGCAACGGACAGCAGGGCGTTTCAATCAGCAAAATCAGAATCTTAAATTCACTTATAGACCGCATGGCCGCAATCAAAAATCAACCTAAGGAATCTGTTTCCGACATCAGCGACGAACAGGCTCAAGCCCTCATCGAACAGTATCAAAAGCAGATTCAGCAGACGGTGGCACAGCAATCTTACCTTCTGGCCGGCGCTCAACCAATGGCTGGAGCACTTTTTCAGATTGACGCTTAAATTATAGTTCTTTCTTTTTAGGCATCAAAATCAGACTTACCACAACATAAGCAAGAATTGCAAAAATCGAAGCCTCAATTCCAAATTCTGCACCAGTTATAAAGATGTTATTTGTTAGCAAACAAATTGAGAAGATTGATTTTACAGATTTTCCTGTCTCTGGATAAATATCAAAAACATATGCAATCAATATAAAATTCCAGACTGCATGAATTATTGCACTGTTAGCAATTGAGTTTCCTCTGTAGGCCGCCATAGAAAACATAACTCCAACCATGGTACCCGCAACAATCAGAACTAATATTCCAAGAACAGAAAAAGAAGACATTCCTGGAATATGCACAAGGCTGAAGATTAAAGATGGAGCCCAGATTGCGACAGTTTTATTCCATCTGTTTTCCAGAGATTTCATGAATATTCCACGGAAAAGAATTTCTTCAAGAAAACCAGACTGCAATCCCAGAGTCAGCGAATTAAGAATCAGAAAAACTTTTTCGGCAGTCGCATGTTCATTAACGGTAAGTTTTCCAGCTATCAGATAAACAATTACCATATAAGCAGGAAGCAGCACAGCAATTACCAGACCCCACCATTCAAAATGTAAGTTGATTCCAAAATCTTCAAACTTCAAGTGAAAGATTTTATAAATGCAAAGCCAGAGCAGTAAGAACACGAAGGCGAAGTCTGAAATGTGCCTGAAGATTTCATAAACAGTTTTGTTCTCAAATGTAATAAACTTAAACACAAAATCCATAAAAAGCGAACTGAGCAAGGCTCCCACCAGATAGAGAACAAATGAAACAACAATTAATAATATAGTTTTTTTAGTAGAAAATTTTTCGGACATATTTACCTCGGAGTTTTATTTTACAATACAAATCGAAATTATTGTAGAGATATTACCCGGTTGCGGTAGAATCAATGCTTCTTTCAGATGAGGTTACGGCTAAACAACTCTCCAAGACGTTTTTAGCCGTATTTTTCAAAAACTCCAGACCGGATTACGTCTTCAAATCGGTTAGATTACGGCTAAAAATGTGTTTGCGCTTCGCTTTAGCCGTAGTTATTCGTGTATACAGATTCCAGTTTTATTACATCTCGCTTTATACACGCCATCTTTACGGCTAAAAATGTGTTCTTCCTACATTTTAGCCGTAGTAACGCATGATTCCAGCTTGTTTACAGGCCGCCACTCTCCACTTACTACGGCTAAAACTTCACTCCCAGCCATTTTTAGCCGTAATCAAGTCCACTCTCGGCAAGCAGCTATCGAATTCTTGTGGATTTATCCGGGAGCGTTGCGGGGGTGTCCCCCGCTGGGAGGGTAGCGACCAACGAAGTGGGCGCGCAGGGAGGGGCTCCTCCCTCCTTCTCTCTTCATATTTGCAAAAAATCCGTTAAATCACTATACTATCCGCATATTTTTTCCGCAGATGACGCGGGTTTTATAAGAGGATTTGAAATGGGCGGATTTTTTGGCGTTGCTTCAAAAGAAGACTGTTCGTTGGATTTGTTTTTCGGAGTGGACTATCACTCCCACTTGGGAACTCGCCGCGGTGGTATTGCGGTTGTAAACTCGGACGGGCATTTTTCGCGTTCAATTCATAACATTCAAAACTCACCCTTCCGCACAAAATTCGAAAATGATATGGAAGATTTGCATGGCAAGCTTGGAATCGGCTGTATTTCTGATTTTGAACCACAGCCTCTGCTTGTGCACTCTCATCTTGGAAACTTTGCAATCACAACTGTCGGAATCGTAACTAATAAGGACGAGCTTGTTGAGGAAGTTTTAAACTCGGGTTATACCCACTTCCTCGAAATGAGCGGTGGCGAAATAAACCAGACTGAACTTATTGTTGCTCTTCTGAATCATAAAGATACAATCGTAGATGGAATCCGTTTTGTTCAGGAGAAAATAAAAGGTTCTATCTCTATGCTGATTTTGACTGCTGACGGAATTTATGCTGCCCGCGACCGCCTGGGACGTACTCCTGTAGAAATTGGTCACAAGGACGGCGCTTTCTGTGCCAGCTTTGAAAACTATGCTTACATGAATCTTGGCTACAAGGATTACCACGAGCTTGGCCCTGCCGAAATTGTTTTCTTTAATGCAGACAAAATGGAAGTTCTTCAGCAGCCTGGTAAAGAGATGAAGATTTGTACCTTCCTCTGGATTTACTACGGCTACCCTACTGCCTGTTACGAGGGCGTAAACGTTGAAGCTATGCGCTACAACTGCGGCCGCTTCCTTGCCCGCCGCGATAAGGACAATGTTCACCCGGATGCTGTTGCGGGCGTTCCGGACAGCGGAACAGCACATGCGGTAGGCTACGCTAACGAAAGCGGAATTCCTTTTACCCGCCCATTTATTAAATACACTCCAACCTGGTCACGTTCTTTTATGCCTACAAATCAGGATATAAGAAACCAGGTTGCACATATGAAGCTCATTCCTATTCAGCAGTTGATTGAAGGTAAAAAGATTCTTTTGATTGATGATTCGATTGTTCGCGGAACTCAGCTTCGCGAAACAACAGACTATCTTTACAAAAGCGGTGCTAAGGAAGTTCATATCCGCCCGGCCTGTCCTCCTCTTGTTTACGGATGTAAATATCTCAACTTCAGCCGCTCAAAGAGCGAAATGGATTTGATTACAAGACGAGTTATCAAGCAGTTTGAAGGCGACAACGTAAGTGAAGAAACCCTGCAGAAATACTGCGACCCTGACACTCCTGAGTACGCAAAGATGGTTGAAGAAATCCGCAAGCAGCTGCACTTTACAACCCTGCGCTTCCACCGCCTGGACGACATGCTGGATTCCACAGGCCTTCCACATGAAAAGCTTTGTACATATTGTTGGAATGGTAAGGAGTAGATTGCCACGTCGCCCTACGGGCTCCTCGCAATGACATCATTACACCTTAGTTTAGCTGTATTTTTTATTGTAATATCTAACAATATATACTATACTTATAAAGTGTACCACAGTAGTGGTAGGCTGAACCTCCGAATTTACCAGAATGAGGAGGCCTGCTATGACAGGATACGAAAGCATTTCGCTTCTTTGTGCAATTGTATCAACTATTGTTACAGTTGCATCGTTTGTCTTTGCTATACGCAAGGCTCTCGACAAGAAAAGAAAAAAACGCAAGTAGAAAAAAGAAAGCCTACGCTAACTGTCCTTTCGCGTAGGCTTTTTCAATAAGACCTAACGGAGGTTCAGCCACATTGCTGTGGTGCACTTCCTTTTTAAATATACTACATTGTTCTAAAATGTCAAGAATAAATCTTTACCCATTTACCCTTGTACAATCCTGAACGGCGCAGCCGGCAGCTGGTTTCTCGAATAAAGGTTTACCGGAGCCGGGCTGTCTGCCCAGAGGTAGCGGAGTTCGAGGACATCTCCTATGCCACGCGGAACTTCGACTTCAACGGTGTAGTCATCAACAAGAACTGCATCTGCTTCGATAATATTCTCATTTCCTTTCTTGCTGCACAAAAGACTGAAACCGTAAATCTTTTTATCTTTACTCTCAACATTGAGATCTACATTCTTTCCAAGAACTTTGCAGACAACCAGAGAAGAGTTTCCGCAGTCAAAACGAACACGGAAGCGTCCATGCTTAAACTCACAGAAATCGGCCTTCGGCGACGGCGAAATAAAGTTTTTACCGTATGCAACTCTCAATGCTTCTTTTGCAGCTCTATAGCCTACAGTCTTTTTCTTTTCCGGATGAAGATCATTCCATTCACCTGCATCAATAGTAACCGCAAGACCTGTATGCCCTGCAATCTCAGCAACGTCAGCTTCAACCTGGCGGATATTTGCCCAGCCTCCATCCTTGCTTGCAGCATCCTCGTTCCAGCCGTCACTCCAGTTAGGAAGTTGAACAACTACAAACGGCAAATCCTTAGAGCCATATACAAATTTATGCCGCCACAAATCAATCATCTTAAGCAGCATATCCTTATACTCAGCCGGATGGCCCGCATCAGATTCACCCTGATACCACAAAGCGCCGGCAATAGCATGCTTAAAACAAGGAGCAAGCATAGAATTGTAAAGTGCAGTAGGCAGCCATTCAAAGAACATACCTGGAGGACAGTCTCGAACCTGTGCATCAACCTTCATCTTCCAGTTTCCGCTCAAATCAATTCTTTCGCCATCAAGCGGATACAATGACTCACTGCGTCCTTCAACATTACGGCAAACACAAGGTGCTACAAATGTATTTTCCGTAAAAAGATAATAAGGCTTTTCTGTAAAAAAGCGGAGAGGTCCATGCACACTATTTTTCTGAACTCTCAAAGCAATTACATTTTTTCCCTCATGCAGGGTATTTGCAGGAACCAGGTAACGGCGTGGAGGATAGCAGTAAGGAGTTGAACCAACCTGCACGCCATTAACCCAGGCAGTATCAGCATCAACAATCGTACCCATCCAAAGCCAGGTTTTGTAAGTATTAAAATGCTGAACCTGTTCTGCTGTAAGCTCAATAATCTTTTTGAACCAGAAAAAGCCCGCACTTTCAACATCAAAATTTCCAGGAATCTCAACATCCTTCCAGCCGTCAGTTTCTGCACAGGCTTCATCAAACATTTTTTCTGGAGCAGTAGCCGCGCCGTAAAGCTCGTCATTCCATTCCTTCTGTTCTTCTGCCATCTCCTTTTGTTTAGCAGCCGCACGACCTTCTGCAAGATATTCTACAACCTGTTTCAGATAATCCTTTTTATCTCCCATTTCTTCAAGAGCCTGCCGGCTGAGCCATGAAGCAATCGGAGAGCCTCCCTGACTCGCATTTATAATTCCTACAGGAACATCAAGCTCATTAGAAAGCTTCTTTGCAAAAAAATAACCGGTTCCAGACATTCCACCCAGAGTTTCAGGCGAAGCGCAAATCCATTTTACACCGCCGCTCAAGCCTTCTGCCTTAGTTCCTTCATCTGCATTTGACTGCCAGCCCACATCAACAATCTCGTCTTTTTCACCATCAAGAGACCAGTTGATTGGCACAGTAAGCATTCGGATTCTCTCATTACGAGGCAAAGCAAAATCTTCTGGATACGAAAACTTCATTCTTTCCATAGGCAGCTGAGCATTCGACTGGCCCGAGCTCACCCATACTTCACCTACGTAAATATCAGTAAATTCAACATTATGTGAGTCACACTTGATATTCATTGTAAAAGGCCCACCAGCTTCGCCCGGACTAAATTCAATCTTCCAGTTTCCATCTTCATCCGACTGAGTAATAGATGTTGTGCCACGGAATTCCATAATAACGTCAGAATAAACTTCCGCCGTTCCAAAAATGCAGTTAATTTTATTTCGCTGCAAAACCATTCCAGAGCCCATAAGTCCTTTGATTTTAAATTCGCCTTTCACTTTTATCTCCTGCTTTTATAAGGAGGGCGGAGCCCCGCCCTACGCACAAGTCTCCTCACTTCGTTGCGGTGTCTTGTGCTACCCACCCTGCGGGGGCTCCGCCCCCGCAACGCCCCCGGTTAATTCCGTCATTGCGTACGCAGCAATGTAATCCATTGCAACGTCATTACGTACGCAGTAATGTAATCCATTGTAACGTCATTGCGAGCGCAGCGAAGCAATCCATTGCAACGTCATTGCGAGCGCAGCGAAGCAATCCATTTATTTAGATTACCACGTCGCTCGCTATACTCGTTCCATGCAATAACGTCTATCTATTATACCTCAACAAATCCATTCTCTGCCACTATTTTCGTATCGGAACCAGTCAAAATCTGCAAAAAATTTTTTCTCTTTGTAGTCTCCACCACTTACAGCAAACATTCCGACAACCGTTCCTACAAAGCCACCCGCAACTTCCGTACTCAAAATACTTGCATCAACATCTTCTTTTAAAACCATCAGATTTCTTTCATCAGGCCCAAACTCAAAACGCAGCTTTTGATGTTCCGCAACAACACGCAGCACAATCGGTACAACCTTTCGGCCTCCAGTCATTACATCTTCAGCAATAACAGATTCTTCACCATGTTCAGTTTTTACCAGCTGAAGTACAATAATTTTTCCATGAAGTACCAGCTGAAGCCTGTAATTAAATGCTTCACTCTGGAACAGAACAAGCCCGGCTGCATCTTCACTCACATCAAAATGAACAACAAATCTTGTACTTGCTTCAAAACTGAAGCCCGTCTGCCGGCGCAAAATCATAGAAACATTTCCGCTGCCGGTTATCGGTTCTCCCGCATAAATTCTTAGCACGCCAGATTCTTCCTTGCAGTTGCAAAAGTCCGCGGCGTGCCGTCTCAAACTAATCCAGTGCAATGCCAGTTCTTCTGAATTAAAATCATCTACCGCAGGAATAGAAACAGCATCAGCATCATCAACATCCCGCTTAACAACGTGCCCGCTAAGACTGTAAGCATTTTCAATAAGCCCGGTCTCCCAGCTCGCAACCGGCCAGCCATCTTCCCAAATCACAGGAACCAGAAAAGTCTCGCGACCCATATTACAAAAGCGGTGACCAGCCTCACCGTAAGGACGCGATGCAAGACAGCACATCCACCATTTGTTTTCTGCACAAACTAAATCAGCATGCCCTACGTTCTGCACACGCGCAGTTTTACCAAGATGCCGGTGAGTCAAAATCGGGTTCGAAGGCTTACCTTCCCACTCGCCGTCAATCGTATCGCAGCGGGCAACACAAACCGCATGGTTAGGCCCCGTGCCGCCTTCTGCATGAATCAGATAATACATTCCGTTCACTTTATAAATATGCGGACCTTCCGGCCACACACAATTTTTTAACGCACCACGCCAGATTCCTTTAGACTCTCCGTAAAGTTTACCCGTATTCAAATCAATTCTTTGAATCCAGATTTCCCAGTTACCTTCATACTTTGGACCTTCAGGAGCCGGTCTTGTTCCCGTATACCAGACAGTTCCATCATCATCAAAAAACAGCGACGGATCAATTCCTTCAGCACCTTCAATAGGAATTGGATTAGACCACGGACCTTCTGCCTTGTCAGCAGTAACAAAAAAGTTTCCGATTTTATCAACCTGAGTACAGATACAATAAAATTTTCCCTCATGAAAACGGATAGTAGGCGCAAAAAGCCCACGGGAAACACCTGCACCGGTAAAATCCAGCTGTTCCGGCCGGTCAATCACATTTCCTACCTGCTCCCAGGTAACAAAGTTCTTACTTTTAAATACCGGCAGCCCCGGCAGATAAGAAAAAGAAGAACAAACAAGATAATAGTATCCCCCAGCCTCACAAATAGAAGGATCCGGATAAAAACCCGGCAAGATTGGGTTAATAATTCTAGTAGCCATAAAACTCCAGATATGTCATACCCCGGCTTGACCGTGGTATCTATAAAAATATTCCAACGTCATTGCGTGCGCAGCGCAGTAATCTACCTCGTCATTGCGAGCACAACAATGCAGTCCACCCCGTCATTGCGAGCGAAGCGAAGCAATCCATATTAACATTATACTATATTATTGTTATTTATAGTCAAAAAATCCTCTATATATGTTACAATATTTATCCGATAATGATAATGGATATGTACAACTGTCTGCAAAAAAAATCAGCCCCGCTTCTCAAAAAACTTGCTCTACGAAGGCTCCTTGCCGGCCTTTTTGTATTTATGATGATTTTAACGAACGCGCAGGCAGCAACGTATTTCTGGCTTGGAGGAGCGACAACTCCAGAAGGCGACCCGGATAATAACTGGAGCACACTTGCAAACTGGAACACAGCTTTGGACGGTACTGGCTCTACCCCGGCCGCAGCTCCAGGCGCCGGTGATAATGTATATTTTCCAAAGACCGCTACAGTAAATCTCGACAGTGATATAACCGTTACCGAAATCCAGATTCCAAATCCTAACCTCGAAACTATCACTTTTCCTGTGGAATTGACAGGTTCTCATTCCATTACAGTGACATCAAAAATAGAAACATTTCGCTCTGCAGCAACAGGAGCAGCAGACAACGCAACCAGCACCCTCACTTTTAACTGCGATGTCACTTCTCCAAGTCTCATAATGCACTCCGGCGGAAACATCACCCTGGGAGAAGGAAAAACAGCTTCTATCACAAACATAGTAAATACAGGAAATGGAACAACTCCATCCACAATGCTTACTGTAAACGGCTCTTTGACTTCAAACTCAATTCAAATGTCCACTGTTACAACCCGTTTACTGACCGTCAGCTCTACAGGAAGCATAACAGCAAATTCAATTACAGGAAGCGCAGGCTCTGTAACTAACAATGGTCTTATCGTTACGCAGACTGCAGTTGCTTCAGGCCTCGTAGCAGCAGGAGGAAGCGGAACAACTGTTACTCCAGCTGCAGGAGAAATTGTTTGGACCGGAGCAGTCAGTAATGCATGGGATACAACAGGAAACTGGTTTGGTAATTCTATTCCTTCAAGCTCTGCTACAATAAAGATTCCTTCTTCTGCTCCTAAGAAGCCGGTTATCACAACTAATGTAACTATTGATGACGCAGCAAAACTCACTGTTGAAAATAACGGAGACCTCACAGTAAATGGCAGCGGCAAGCTTACACTTACCACTGGTGCTTTTGATATTGCAAAAATCAATACTGATTCTACAGGTACACTTGAATTCACAGGTAATTATTCAACCACAACTGCTTACAGTGCCCCGAATCTTGCCATTGAATGTGGCGGAGATCTTACAGTAAGCCATAATACTCAGTGTAAAAGCATCAGCGTTACAGGAAGATCTTCTCTTAACATTACTTTGGGACAGACCTATCTTGTTGCGACCGGCAATGCAGGAATTAGCTTTGGTAATACAGTAACTGTAAACGCTTCTGGAACTCAGTTTATTCTTGGCGGAAACGTAACTTCAACTGGAGCTGTAAATGTTGAGATTGCAAGCGGAATGCTGAATCATGTTGAAGAAAATACAAGTCATAATAAAACCTGGGGCATAAATCTTACGGCAGACCTTAAAGCAGACGGCACAACATTTGGCATGGCACAAGGAAGCTCTTACCAAACAAAGGTAGAAGCAGGCAGCGGTGACGTTCATTTTGTAGGTAACGGAACAATTTCTTCTTTAAATGATTCTGGAGCCGGCTGCAACATCCACTTTGGAAACGCTGATTCTACACAAAACAATACATTAACCTTCAGCTCTAACATTGCCTTTTCTACAAGTGGTAAAATTATTTTTGATGAATCCTGCTCAGGGCTTTCTGGCTCAGTTACTCTTTCAGGTATCAACAAAATAGAAAATAAGTCTACAAAGCTAACAAACACTCTTGATGTAAATTTCTCTCTAAATTCAGGAGCCGAAATATCAGGTGCTTCTGCAACAGCAAATGCAATAAAGTTCAACGACCTCACTTTTGCCGGAACAGCCACTGTAGGTGTGAACATTGAAAACAACGGAACTCTTAGTGCAACAGGAGCCGTTACCTTCAGTAAAGACTATACAAACAAGGGAACTGCAACTTTTGATGTTGCGTCAAGCATTGCCGGAAATTTTGTAAATGATTCTTCCAGTTCTGCAACCTTTACCGGGGGACTTTCAGTTAGCGGAAATTTCACAAATGCTTCTTCAGCAGACTTTACAGGAAACCTTCTCCTGGCCGGAAATTTCACAGATTCCGGAACAGCTTTTTCGGGCGATATAACACTAAACGGAACTGACTCTCAGATTTTTAAGGGCGGCACTGCAACACCTGGTTATGATGTAATTATAAACAAAAGCAGTGGCAGCGTAGAATTCACAAATGCACTTACCCTCAACTCTTTAGACACTTCAACTAATAGCTATACAGGCAACATAACCTTTAACGGCACCGGCACGCAGACTATAACGCCGCAATCTGGTATCTATAAAAGCATTACTGTAAACAAAACTTCTGGCAATCTTACTATTAGTGATGACTTACAAACTGAAAGTCTTACCCTCAGCGCTGGTGCAGTTTCATTTGGCGGTAACCTCACACTTTGGGACGGCACAAATTATTCTGATGCTAATTTTACCACAACAAGCGATATAAATTTTACTGGAGGAACTTCTTCAAGTCCTCGCACATTAAAAGCAAAAAGCATTACAACTGCAGGTTCAATAATATGCAGTGATGATGCTACTGCTGGTTCTGGCAACTCTTGTTTAAAATTGCAAACAACAGACGGCAACATAAGTATTGGCAGCAATATAGGTGGTTCTTCAAATTATTACAATACTGTAGTTCTTGATTCAGGCACAAAAGATATTAACATCACTGGAAAAATTTATACTTCTAATATTTCTGTAACCTGTAACACTGTTGA
This sequence comes from uncultured Treponema sp., assembly GCA_947166355.1. GTDB lineage: Bacteria > Spirochaetota > Spirochaetia > Treponematales > Treponemataceae > Treponema_D. The sequence goes on along the minus strand of CAMVDX010000002.1, from coordinate 100,210 downwards.
ATTCACCGATTCAATTTACACCGGAAACGTAAGCATAACAGCTGCAAATACACTTTCAATTAAAAATGGGCTCGAAGCCGCAACGCTTACAATTGATTCGGGTGCTCAGACAATCAAAATGGGCGGAACCATAAAGCTTACAGATTCTTCCCAGGATTTTGTAATTGACTACCCTCTTTTGCTTTCTGCAAATACAAGCTTTGATATTGCAGGAAATATTATAATCAAAGATTCAGCAAGTCCTGCAAAAATTGGAAGCATTAATTCTGAAACCACAGCCTGTACACTTACCTTAAAGGCAGGAAGCGGAAAATCAATTCAGATTCAAAACGGCACTTCCACAGGAGCAGGATTTGGAAATACAAGCCCGCTTTCTACCATCACAATTAACAGCAGTCTTGAACTGTCTGCTGATACTACTTTTAAGACCTCTGGAACCAATGGCACAACCTTTGCCGGAACAGGAACTCTTACTCTTGGAGGCAGCGGTGGAACACTTTCTACTACAGGAAACCTCAGAAACAATGGAAGCTGGACAATTAATCGACCTTTAATAATAAACGGTAATTTCTCAAATCTTAGTGGAAAGTCTCTAACAGTAAATGCAGATATTGAGGTTTTAAAAAATGTAACTGACAGCGGCAGCTGGAGCACTGCAACTGGAAAAAAACTTACCTTCAACGGAACCGGCGCCCAAAGTTTTACTGTAAACACTTCAAACACTTATCGAGATATAATTGTTGATAAAACTTCCGGAACCTTTGCGCTTTCTGCAAAATTGAATGCAGCTAATTTTACTGGAGAAAAAACAATTACATTTAATGGTGACATAGAAATTGAAACAACTGGTGATGTAATATTTAAAAAGCCTGTTACAAGTACAACAAATCTTTCAATCAAGGCTGATGAATTAAAATTTCAGGATGAAGCAAATGTAAACAACATTACTATGGAAGCAACAGCTACAACTTCCTCAGACATTACAGTAACCGGAAACTGGACTAACAACAAAGCAAGCGGTGGTTTCACAGCAACTGGTGGCACCGTTAAACTAACTACCGTTAGTTCGGATATAAATTACGCAACTCTTTCTGGCGCAAACATTTTTTACAACTTAAATCTTGATAGAAATATTTCAGTCCTTAGCAGCAACAATATAAGTAATGATCTTATAATGCACAGAAATAACGGAGATTTACCAGGTAAAGGAAATATCTATTTTGCGGCAGGAACAAAGCAAACTATAGGTGGCAGCTTTGATTTCAAAGGTCTCACTACAGAAAGACTTCTGGCAGCTTGCTGTGACGCTACAGGCGCTATCACTACAAATGGAATCTGGGAGATTCAATGCACCAGTGCAAGCGTGCAAAATGTAAATCTTTCTAATTGTAATAATTCATCAGGTTTTCCTATTATAATAGAAGATCCTGCAGGTACTTCAAATTCAGCTAAGAGCTCTGATGGTGGTAACAACACCAATTTTTACTTTTTAAATCATGTCTACACCTGGAACGGCAGCACAGACAATAGCTGGAATACCCCGGCGAACTGGTCTCCTGCTTCAATCCCAGGCAAAGGTGCAGACGTAATAATAGCAGAAGTAACATCTCCGGCCCAAACTTTACTTCTTGCAAACGCACTGGATTTAAGAATCACCCATAATGGAACTGATTATAACGGAAAGATAACAGTAAACTCTGGAGCAGTTTTTGATTTAGCTGGGAACAACCTTTCAGTCGGCACAATTACAAATAATGGACTTGTTCGGCTTACTGGAGCTACAGGTGCTTCCACCCAGACAATCACAGCAGTGATGAAAAACGGCACAGGCTCAACTGTTGAATATTATGGAACAGGTTCTGCAACCACAAACTTTGTCTGGGATGGTGATAATGGTGCCGGCTCAACAGGTAAACAATATGCAAATCTCATTTTAAATCAGGATTCTTCAAGTTCAGAAACTCTTGTTATGTCAGAAAATCTGACAATTAAAAAAACTGCCGCACTTAGTGGTACTGTAACAGTTGGAAATAATCTTTTAATTTCCGAAGCCTCAAATCTTTCCGGCGCAGTATCTGTTTCAGGAACAACAACAATCGCCGCAGGAACTGGAAAATCAGTAAGCCTTAATAATGCCTCAAATACTTTCACAGACCTTGTTACTATAGGAGATTCTGCAGCAGCTACTCCTGTAAATGCCGGTGCGGTTACATTGAAAGCGGGTTCTATAATTACACTAGCAAACAATGCAAATGCCGACAGTCTTGAGCTTCAAAGTCCTGTGAAACTTCAGAATGTAACAACAACCGGAAATCAAACCTATTCAGGAACAGTTGAAACTATAACAGGTGCGGCAACAATCACATCAAATGCCGGAAATATTAATTTTGTAAATCCTGTAACTCTTGGTTTTCAGACTGCTATCACAGCAACAACTGGAAGCATAAGCTTTGGAACTTCCGCTTCAATAGATTCAGCAGATGGAACACAACAACTGTCACTTTCATCAAATGGCGGAACAACATTTGGTGCTGACGTTGGTAATACAACTGCACTTTCTGCTTTATCAGTTACCGGGCCTTTAAATATAAATTGCGGAAGTATTAAAACTTCTGGTAATCAAACTTACAACGGGGCTGTTTTACTTGGAGTTACCTCAGATCACAACCATACTTTAAACGGAACTCAAATTACCTTTGGGAGCAATGCAACTATAAACGGTGCTGAAAATCTTACTCTTTCAGGAACTGTAAATAATATTCTTAATGCAAATCTTGGTGCATCAACAGCACTTGCATCTCTTACAGTGACAGGGCCATTACAGATTAACTGCGAGCAGATTCAAACAACGGACAACCAGACTTACAATAGCACAGTATCATTAATCAAAACCGGAGACATAACGCTTACAGCACAAAATACCCCCAATGAATATCAGACTATTCAATTTGACGGAAATATCAGTTGTGCAGCTTCTGTAATTCCAAATTTAATTCTTGATGCAAATACAATCATCAATTGTGCAAATGTGACAACCACTGGCACTCAAACCTATAATGGAACTGTACAATTAAATACCGCCGCAACTATAACATCTGCTACCGATTCTTTGATTTATAATGATACAGTTTCTATTGCAAGTACAGTTACTGATCCCATATCTCTGATTGCCGCTACAACAAATAAAGAAATAGACTTTAAGAATATATCTGGAAGTGGAAAAAAACTAATTATTAATTCTCCTGTTTTAAAAAGTATCGCAGCTGCAGGAAACATCTCTACTATTTCATTAAGTGAGATAGAGTTTTCACAAAACACTTCCATTCAACCTCACAACTCAGCAGCAATCAGTCTAACTGTCCCAAAAATAAGTGGAACAGGAAAAACTGTAACTCTTGCTGCTTCTGTGAGTGAACTTTCATTTAACGGAAATGTTGAATTTAATCCGAATATCGCAACAGACACAGGCTCACATTTCAAAGCTTCTTCGGACACAATGACTTTTAAGGCAGATGTTGATTTTGCAAATAACAGCTTGGCTGCAAATTACGGAACGATAATCCTTACCGCCGCAAATATAACTCCTACAGGTACTGCCGCTATTCTCAACGGAAATAACACTTTCAATAATCTGACATTACAGGGCCCTGTAACAATAAGTGGAAATACTACGATTGCTAACTTGAACATTCAGGACTCAGCAACTATATCTGGAAATAATACAATTACAAATCTTACTGCAGGCGATGAAACAACAGGACTTGGTGGTAAAACCATAACATTTGACGCAGCCTCTACTCAAACTGTAGACGGAACTCTCAAACTAAACGGCTCTTCAGAAACCAGCAGACTTACACTTCATTCTTCAACGGCAGGAAGCCCATGGAATATTTCGTGTCAGGGAACAAATAATCACAGCATTCATTTTGTTGATATAAGTGATTCAAACAATCAGTCTTCATACAATCTTTTTGCCATCACAAGTAACGACAGTGGAAACAACACAAAATGGAATTTCCCTGGAATGATTTACACCTGGAATGGAAACTCAGACAACAGCTGGAACACCTCGACCAACTGGACACCTGCTTCAGTTCCAGGCAAAGGTGCAGATGTAAGAATAGCTGAAGTAACATCACCTGCCTCAACATTGCTTCTTGGTTCAGAACTTAACTTGACGGACTCGTATAATGGAACTCCTTATAACGGAACTATTACCGTAAACGCTGGAGCTATTTTTGATTTAGCAGGAAACAACCTTTCAGTCGGCACAATTACAAATAACGGACTTGTTCGACTTACTGGTGCTTCTACACAAACAATCACAGCAGCAATGAATAACGGTGCAGGCTCAACTGTTGAATACTACGGCACAGGTGCGGCAACCACAAACTTTGCCTGGGATGGTGATAATGGTACCGGCACAACAGGTAAACAATATGCAAATCTCATCTTAAATCAGGATTCTTCAAGTTCAGAAACTCTTGTTATGTCAGAAAATCTGACAATTAAAAAAACTGCCGCACTTAATGGTACTGTGACTGTTGGAAATAATCTTTTAATTTCCGAAGCCTCAAACCTTTCCAGCGCAGTATCTGTTACAGGAACAACAACAATCGCCGCAGGAACTGGAAAATCAGTAAGCCTTGATAATGCCTCAAATGTTTTCACCGGTCATGTTACTATTGGAAACTCTGCTGCAACCCCTGCCGTAAACGCAGGTGCTGTTACCTTAAACGGAAGCGGAAGCAGCGGCTCAGCTATCTTCCTCGAAACCAATGTCCTGGCCGATAGTCTTACCTTAAACAGTAATATTCAAGGTGCTACACTTTCAGTTTTCACAGTTTCTGGCCCGCTTACAGTAAATACTTCAACAATTTCAACTACAGAAAATCAAACCTATAACAATGAAGTAAGGCTTACTCATAATTCAATTTTCTCAGCACCGGCCTTAAGCCTCATCAAGTTCAATGACACTCTTTCCTCAACAAACTCAAGTTCCTGTGAAATCCAGAATGCCGCCTCACAGTTTGATGGAGCAGTTACAAATCTTTCTTCACTTACAACTTCTGCAACTGCAACATTTAATGCGGCTATAAACAATGTAGGAACTCTTACAACTCAAGCTGTTACTTTCAACGAAAATGTTTCTGTCGGGTCGCTTTCAACTCAGGCTGCAAATCTAAATTATCAGACAATTACAACTACAACCGGTGGCCAAACTTATAACGGAGCAGTAACTCTTGGAACAAATATAACACTGACAGCACCAGCGAATATGCTCATAAACTTTGTTTCAACTCTTAATGGCTCTGGTACTTACGGAGTAATAACATCCACAGCAGATTCTCAATTCAACGGACAAATCAGCGGACTCACTTCACTTACAACAGATGCAACAGCAACCTTTAATGCAGATATTTCTACAACCGGCACTCTTACAACACAGACAGCTGTAATAAATACTGCAAATATTAATACAAGCGATAATCAAACTTTCCAGGGAACAGTAACTGTTTCTGAAAACGCAAATCTTACTGCACCCGCAGATAAAAAAATCTATTTTTACAATAATGTTACAGGAATGGGGTCTCTCACAATAGGACAAACTGGCGGTAATTCTGCTCCAGTTGAATTCAGAGCAAATATATCACTTGCTTCAGACCAAACCTATAACTCTAATGTGATTATAAACACAACCGGAACATTCAGCGCCTCTGCTGTATCTGCTTCCGGAAATATAATTTTCAACAAAGATATTATCGCAAACAGTGGCGTAACAAATGTAACATTTAATACACTCTCACCGGGTGAAATACGATTTGCAAATTCTACAGTTACAATTCTCTGTCCTCAGACTTATAACGGGCCAGTAAATGCTTCTACTCTAACCTATCCACAGGCTGATACAATTAATTTTGCAAGTATGGTAACTGCCGGAACTCTTTCAATTACACAGGCACAGTCTACAAACTTTGAAGGTGCAGTTATAATATCAACTTTCAACGACACTCAAAACTCTGGAAATATTTCATTTAATGCAGGTGGAACTATTACAGCAGCCGGCGGACAGATTTTCAACACACAAAGTTTAGTAACCTTTGGAAACGAAGCAACCGACACCCTGACCTTTGGCTCAGAAACGGCATTTGAAAATCTTATTCATACTGCAGGAATTACCTTAATTACGGGAACAGTCAGAGCTGCAAATCTTACTTTAGCAAATACAGCCGGCGGACCTATGACAATTACAAACAGCGGCTTCTTTACAATAACAGAAAACAGCACACTGAATTATTCAACAAGTTTTACTCAGAACGGAAGCGGAAAAAATACATTTGCAGGAAGTTTTACGGGTAACGGTCCTGCAACTTTTGAAACAGACATTCTGCTTTATGGAACAGCAGCCTCAACTTTTGGAAGCACCGGCAACAACATCACAATCGGTTCTTCAGAAAAGAAAAATCTTATAATCAGCCGTGAAGCAGACTGCGCTATAAATGCCACTCTCACAACTGCCAGAAACATTGTTCTTTATAAAGGAAGCATTACTTTAAACGGAAATCTTACTTCAACTGATGATATATTAATTTTGGGTTCAAACTACAATCTTGCCGATTCTTCAACAGGTAATACAACAGAATATGCTTACAACAGTTCCCGCCCTGATGGCTGGAGTCATCCAAATTATGACCTGACAAACTCTCTGCCAGACGACTCTCCTGCTCCAGAAAGTTATACAGCAACACTCTCAATTGGCACAGGCAATACAATAACAGCGGGTAAAAACTTTTATATAAACGGAACCTCAATAAGTGCAACAACAAGCGGAGGAATCAGTACAGGTCAATGGAATCTTTCTTTACCAGACCTCACAAATCCTGAGAACGGTTTTGCAGAAAGCTACCATTCGTTAGTTTCAGACTGTAATGTAATCTGTATAGATGAAAGCACAGACGGAACAAAGGCGCGTCTTGTTACACTTGAATGTACAGACAATGGGTCAAATCAAAATGTTGATTTTGGAGAATTTAAAATCATAGATGCCAGCACTGTGCGCGATAATGCAATCCGTGTAGAATTCAACAGACCTGTACGCTATCACTCTGCTATGATAAACTCCCTCGCCTATCACAATGCAAACTTACCTCAGAATTTTATGGGCTTTTATTCTGATCCTGATTGTACAACTGAAATTAATTCCGACATTCTAACCTCATATTTTTACATAAAAGCAACTCCACAGGACTCCGCTGCAAAGGGAGCCTGGAATACTGATGCAACCGGAAAATCAAATGGTGCTGCTGATGGAAAAAGTTCAGACCGCGACGGAATACATCATTCGGCTGTTCCATGTCTGGACTTTCCACGAGCCCTCACAAACATTCCATTTATAATCACCGACATCTGGGGCAAACGCCTCAACAACTACAGCCGTAGAGTTCCAGCAAACACAGCCGCAGAACCAGCTTACGGAAGCACAGAGTCTTCTTACGAAGTTACAGACAAAACAGGGCCTGTTCTCTGGACAGTCCGAACAGGACAGGAATTACATCAGTCCTATAATACAGAAACTGGAGAATCAAGCCAGCATTCTTACGACTCACACAACTTCCTCGAGTTCCGATATTCCGAAGCCGTAGACTTCTACGACAATGGAACTCTCTTAAACTTCTCAGAAAACTATCGTGTAACAGATACGCTTGGAGCAATTCAAGAAAATATTACAACTCGTGGAACACTCACCTTTGCCGGCCTTGCAAAAATTGCAGATTCTAAACTGTATACAGGCTCACAGGGCTCTCCAGACAAATATGTAAATGCTCTCTACCGTCCGCTCACAAGCAGTCCTACAGGAAGCGGAAGCAACGGAGGCACTGTCGGAAGTGCTTCAGGAGTTCCAGGATCTACAGCAAATCAAACTCCAGATGCTTATTCTGTACGACTTTCTCTGGCAGGCTGGACAAACGGAATTATCGAAGATTCTGCTGGAAACGAATTTAAAAAATGGCAGGGTTATATAGAAGAAGCAACTCAATTTACAGACAAGCTTGTTACAGCGGCCACTGAAAATAATACCTCTGTACGAGATCGCTCTGCTTTTGCAAATCCTCAAACCGAATATGCTGCAGGCAGCCGCACCGAGCCAATTGTAATTTCTTCTTCTGCAGGAAACTACACACCAGGTCTCATTCCTGTTTCTCCGGACCTTTACAGCACATGGGATCTTTCTTCTCCAGTATTTACACCACTCCGTTTTTCAGAAGAAACCGCATGGGGAAATCTGGAGCGTTCAGAGGCAATTGGAAACACAAATGGTTCTGGTTCAACACTCGACAGAATCGACTTTCACTTTTTTGATAATACACCGCTTTACTCAAGTTCTGACGCTGCAGAATGGTTCACAGAAATCGGATGGTGTAATCCTGGTTCACAGCCTTCAAAGTCAAATCTTAAAGACATTTCTTATACTTATTGTGCAGATATAATCGGCGGAGCACGACAGTTTGACACAACTAACGAACGCCGTACTTCAGGAGGAATTCGTTTTTCAACAAAAGCAGAAATTGCAGAGGCTTTTAAGTATTCAACATCACAGAACAATACTTCTCCAGACACAGCCTTTATGGAAGGTATACAAAATGTTCATACCACCGTTATCTCACAGCTGTTCACAGGTTCTTCTGCGCCAATGCGACCAGCAAATGATCCTGACGGACTATATCTTGGACTCAGTCTTACAGATACAAATCTTTCTGTTGAAACCACATTTGCATTTTCTTACAATGAATCTCAGGGCTATCTTACAGACCTTGCCGGCAACCGTTTGCGAAGTATAGTTTCAAAGACCATAGACCGTACTCCTCCTTCCTTTGATGTGATTTTAAGTCCTGTTGATGCAAACAGTCTTTACATAATCTTTGTAAAGAGAATTATTACTGATTCCTCAAAAATTAAATTCCAGAGCAACACAGGTAATAAAATTCCTATAAGCGAAGATTTTCTTTCACTTCTTCCAAAATGTTTCAGGCTTATTACGATAGATGAAAACGGAAATGCTGTAGCAAGTGAAAACAATAAGATAGACACTTCAACTCCGGCACAGCTGATTACCGATAAATCAAGCGAATCCTTTACCTGCGTAAAACTCTCTCTTACAAAAAGTGTCACAATCGACGACATTACAAATCTGTATGTACAGCTGGTTATGCCATCACAATATCCGGATCAGAGCACAGACCCTCTTACAAGTAATATCAATTCACATGTTACTTTTATTCAGGATGATATAGGAAATTATATGTGCATGTATTCTGCACACGCACTTTCTGACTTTGCAATTAATTATGTAAATCCTCTTTATGCTTACTCTTCTGATATGATGGCTGACGGAACTTCTGTAATGAACGGGCTTTACGAAGAAGGAAGCTGGGCAGTACATGACTGGAATGAAGATCAAAAAAATTATGGAACTCTTCCTGCCGCTCATCCGATATCGGTAGTTACAGCCCTTGGCGGAATAAGCGCAGAATCAGTTGCAGATCAAAAGCTTAGAATCTATCTCTCTCCATCTCCAGATGAAGATTCACTTGCAACTCAATTTAATTCAGACTTCGGTACAAGCCTTAGAGTCTGGCTTCCTGAAATTGAAAACGGAGTTTTCCGTGCGATTTCTGCAAAGAATAATACAAACTTTGTAAGTGCTGATAGCGAACCGCTAAGTGATAATTCTCAAAACCTTATCTTTAATATCTCAAAAGAAGCTGTAACAGGCTTTGGAAACGGAAGTCAGGTTTCATTTATGTTTGGTGTTATGAAGGGAGAAGAACCTTTAACAATTTATAACAGTCCATATTATGACATACAAAGCGAACGATTTATTTTTGCACAAAGCCGGCCAGTTCCTTTGTTCTCACTCAGAATGACAGACATCAACGATCTGAACTCAATTGATTTGTGGTCATTCAAATTAAAGAGTATTACAGATCAGCGCGGAAACGTTACAATTTTGAACAACGTAATTGATGCAGGCAAAGGTGAAAAAACTGTCGTAAAAGTTAATGTACCAGAAGCCGGAAAACTCAATGTAATTGTTATGACTCTTGACGGTAATATAATCACCTATCTCAACAGAGGCAAGGTTGATGCCGGGGAACACTACTTTACCTGGAACGGAAAAAACAAAAATGGAGATTCCGTCGCAAGAGGTTTGTACTTTATACGTGTAAGCGGCAATGGTTTTGACGAAACCCGAAAGGTCATGGTTGTAAAAGACTAAAACTACCCTCAAGTCCAAACGCTTGCCGACTCATCTAAAATCTCTTATAATATAATTTATGGGACAAGAAAACCGACGGGATCCGCGTTACCTTGAAATAGGCCGCATTACCGCACCAGAGCTTTGTGCTCTTCCTGGAATTCTCGATGATATCAGTGCAAACGGATGCAAGGTTCATTATTCATTTCCTGTAGTAGTTGATTTGGAAAATGAATATGATTTAAAAATTTCTCCGTTGCATGGATCTTTTACTTCTCCATTGAATTTGATTTGTACTCCTCAATGGGTAAAGGAACAGGAAGGCAATACTTTTATTGGTTTTATGATTAACTATTCTCCTGATGCACACAAACTCGAAGAGTTCATAAAACATCTGGAAACAATTACTAAAGACAACTTACCCGATATAATCTGAAAATATGAACAGAAAAAATCTTGCATTTCTTGCGTTTCCGGAACAGACAGAACTTTTGATATCTGAACTCGCAGGCCGTTTTGGAATTACACGCAAACCAGACGCACGCTACGGCGAATTATTATATTTTGAAAATCTGGAGATTTCTGAGGGCTTGGGATTTTCTGAGGTCTCACAACTTACCGACGCTCCACAAATTGCCGAGGTCTCGAAACCGTCCGACGTCTCGAAACTTGCCGAGCGCCCGCAACGTACCGAGCTCCCCGCACACTCCGGCATTCCGATTCCATATTGGGCGCGCACCGTTATGCTTGAGCCTTTTTTTCTGAAGTTTGATTCGATTGGCGAAGCAGCCGGCGAGCTGAAAAAGCTTCAGCGAAACTGGGCGCCGTATCAGTATACCTGTTTCCGTCGTGCACAGCTGATTCAGGAAAAGCTTCCATACATAAATCTCAAAGACCGCCAGTTTCCGGTAAATATTCCGAACTCACCCATGGGTCTCTACACTCTCATAGATGAGCACACGATGATTGCAAGTGCCGCAACCACAAGCACACTGCCAGCCGGAACCCTGCACTTTATAGAAGACCATGAAAATCCTCCGAGCCGCGCTTACCTTAAAATTCAGGAATCACTGACCATGGCAAACCTTTTGAACGGTACAGAATTACCGCACGAAGGTCAGCATTGTTTTGAAGCAGGAGCGTGCCCTGGTGGCTGGACCTGGTTACTTGTAGGACTTGGAGCTTCGGTATTCGCTGTAGACCGAGCCCCGCTTGCAGATTCGCTTATGAAAAATCCGCTCGTGAGATTTCAGGCACATGATGCGTTTACACTTAAGCCGGAAGAACTTGAACATTTTGACTGGATTTTCTCTGATGTTATCTGCTATCCCGAACGTCTCTTAGAATGGATAAACAGATGGCTTACCTATCAGCCTGACCTCAATATGATTTGCACAATCAAAATGCAGGGAGCGATTGACTGGCCGCTTATTCAAAAATTTGCCGACATCCCGGGCAGCCGCATAGTTCATCTGAATTACAATAAACATGAACTAACCTGGATTCACACGCATTAATGGATTGAGGCTTGATAATACAATTACAAGCCTCAAAACGAATGAGTCAAGGCTTTAAGCGAAGCGTGCCTTGACCATTTGTATTGCTTCGCCTTCGGCTCGCAATGACGTGGCAATCTGCTATCCCCGTCATTGCGAGGAGCGTCAGCGACGCGGCAATCTGCTATCCACGTCATTGCGAGGAGCGCAGCGACGCGGCAATCTGCTATCCACGTCATTGCGAGGAGCGCAGCGACGTGGCAATCTGCTATCCACGTCATTGCGAGGAGCGCAGCGACGTGGCAATCTAATATCATAAAGTTAATTAAAGTTAAACTCTTGAATTTCTCATTTATTTCCGATAATATAATGATTATAGGAGAGTTACAATGCAGAGTTTAAATGCAAAAAAAGAAGCTTATTATTCAGCTGTAGACAACACCAACTACCCGCAGAGCATGAAAAAGTACATCAAAAAACTTATTTCAAACTGCGGCTCGCCAGAAGAGATTTTTCAGTTGACCCTCTTCTACCTTTACAACTGTCAAACAGCTTAGCTTCAAACCACAGTAAATAAAGTAAAACTATTATGTCACCCTGAACTTGGTTCAGGGTCTCTTTTTTTAAATTTCACTTCAAAAACCACAGATTGTTTCAATATTGCAAAGTGCGACAGTATCGCGGCAATCTTCCTTCCCCGTCATTACACGGAGCGTCAGCGACGCGGCAACCGAAAACCAAATCCAAAAGAATTTCCCTGCACACGTCGTACCCGATAAGACATAACACTCTGCCCGTTTATGCAGAGTTCAGAAGAGCCGCCGCCGTCAAACTCAAGTGCATCACTGCAGCCCATTGCGCGGAAAATCTCACCACACTGAGGATATGAAAGACCAAAACTTTGTTGTTTCCGCTCACCTTCCACAACAAGCAGATATAAGGTTCTGCCATCCGCAGAAACTCCCGCCCCACTCCGAGAAGTATGGCGGCGGATAAACTCCGTGCAAACCTCACCGTTCCGAAGTACCACAAAAAAGCCGCCAAAGGCAGCATCCCAGCCGGTAAGCTCCCCGTCTTCCTGCGATTCAAAAACCCGGCCCTGCATCACAGCCCCATCTTCTGTGCACCGCAGCCCCAGAGCCGCATACCGGGCTACCGGCCTGCTTATAATCTTGCCGTCCACCTTATGAATTCCTGCAAGCTCCGTTTTGTCAAATGGAGTCGCATTCATTGCAACAAGACAATTCTCTCGCGCCGCAAAATCCGAAGTGCGCTCCCAGCGGGAAGTAAAAAGAATCAGACGGTCCGAGGTCTCACTGAAAGCACCATCCTGACCGTCCGGAGAACTCGTAAATTCCGAAGCCCCCGCAGTTTCCTGAGAACTCATATTTTCTGCAGAGCTCGCGATTTTCGGAGACCCCTCACTTTCAACAAATCTCCCACCGTTCGTAGCACTCACACTTTCCGCAGAACTCAACTCAATTTTCACCGCATGATAAATCAAAGGAAACTTCGGGTCCTCACTTTCAAAATCAAACCTCCAGACTCCCGGCACCGCACACAGCTTCTCGCCATCGCCCGCATCAACCAGAATCTCCTGCCAGTCAAAGGTTTCCGGCACATAAGACGCCACCGGATATAAATCAGCCTCTTCCTCAGCAGAAAGCTCCGGCCTCGCCAGACTGACACAGCCAGCAAAGAGGAAGATAAAAGAAAGTGAAAAACAAGCAAAAAGTTTTCGCAGCATCACCCCTAATCGTATCATAATCACAAAAAAAAATCCCGCCCAAAACTGAGCGGGATTTCATAATATCGTAACGATGGATTGCCACGTCGCTGCGCTCCTCGCAATGACTGTCATTGCGAGCGTAGCGAAGCAATACGAATGGTCAAGGCACGCTTCGCTTAAAGCCTTGACTCATTCGTTTTGAGGCTTGTAATTGCATTATCAAGCCTCAATCCACATTACCAAGAACTATGCCTTGTTCAAGCGGCTCTCGAGGTCATCCAAAATTGCGTTGAGTTCCTTTGGAAGGTGCTTACCGAATTTTGGATAGTGGTTCTCACGAATATCCTTAACCTCTTTCTTCCATCCTTCAACATCAACCTTGAGGATTTCTGGAAGAGTCTTCTTGTAGCAGTCAGCAAGACCATCAGTATTGATAGCGCCTTCTTTTGGCATAAATCCGATTGGTGTATCAACGTAGTTGTCTTTTCCGTCACAGCGGTCGAAAATCCATTCAAGAACGCGGCTGTTGTCACCGTATCCTGGCCACATGAATCCACCTGGGAGGTCAGCATTGTTTTCGTCCTTGCGGAACCAGTTAACGTAGAAGATCTTAGGAAGCTTGTCCTGATCAGCCTTAGCACCTACGTCAATCCAGTGCTGGAAGTAGTCACCCATGTTATATCCACAGAATGGGAGGATAGCAAATGGGTCACGGCGAATCTTACCAACCTGGCTTGCATCAATAGTAGAAGCAGCAGTGATTTCTGAACCTACGATAGATCCAAGGAATACACCGTGGTTCCAAGAGCGAGCCTGGTGTACGAGAGGTACAGTTGAAGGGCGGCGTCCACCAAAGAGGATAGCAGAAATAGGTACACCTTCTGGATTTTCCCATTCATCTGCAATACATGGACACTGCTTAGCAGGAGCTGTAAAGCGAGCATTTGGATGAGCGAATTCTTCACCCTTAGGAGACTTGTCTTTTGGAAGAGCATCACGAGTCTGTCCTTTCCAGTCAACAAGCTTACCCTTTGCAGGATATCCGATTCCTTCCCACCATACATCACCGTCTTCAGTAAGAGCACAGTTAGTATAGATAGTATTCTTTTCAGCAGAAATAAGAGCGTTCTTGTTAGATTCAGCAGAAGTTCCTGGAGCAACTCCGAAGAAGCCTGCTTCTGGGTTGATAGCGTAGAGACGTCCGTCTTTTCCGAACTTCATCCATGCAATATCATCACCTACAGTTTCAACCTTCCATCCTGGGATAGTAGGAATCAACATAGCGAGGTTTGTTTTACCACAAGCACTTGGGAAAGCACCTGTTACATATTTTACTTCACCCTTAGGGTTTGTGAGCTTAAGAATAAGCATGTGTTCTGCAAGCCATCCCTCTTCACGAGCGATAACAGTTGCAATACGAAGAGCGAAACACTTCTTACCAAGAAGAGCGTTTCCACCGTATCCAGAACCGTAAGACCAAACAAGGTGTTCTTCCGGGAACTGAGAAATGTATTTGTGCTCAACATCAGCACAAGGCCAGATTCCGCCGTCTGTTTCGCCATTGTTGAGTGGCTTACCAACAGAATGGAGACATGGAACCCAGTCACCGTCTGTACCGAGGTACTGCCATACCTTTTCACCGGCACGTGTCATGATGTCCATGTTCAATACAACGTATTCAGAGTCTGTAAGTTCAATACCGTACTTAGCAATTGGAGATCCGAGTGGACCCATGCAGAATGGAATTACATACATTGTACGACCGTGCATACAACCTGTGTAAAGTCCCTTCATTGTAGCCTTGAGTTCAACTGGGTCAATCCAGTGGTTTGTAGGACCAGCATCTTCTTCCTTTTTAGAAGAGATGAAAGTTCGTGATTCAACGCGAGCAACGTCGCTTGGAAGAGAACGGAAAAGGAAGCAGTTCTCTTTTGCCTTCAAAGGAGTAGCGAGACCTGCGTCTACACACTTCTTCATAAGGCGGTCATATTCAGCTGTAGAACCGTCAACAACAACAACATTGTCTGGTTCACACATCTTAACACATTCTTCAACCCATGCTTTAATTCCAGCATGTTTAATATCAGAAACGTTCATTAAAAACTCCTGTCAGCCCGGAAAAACCGGACCATTTTCTGTATGCACCAGGACCTCTCCAAGAGACCCTCGTACACCAATTTATAATTTAATGATTTTTTATATTTCGTTCAATAGATGGGACTTATTTTATGTAAATCATTACACACAATTGTTGATTTGATGCACGCGAGCGGAGAAGGACTCAATCTGCATTTGGGCGTTCGCGAGCGTCAGCGAGTCGGATACCACTTACGCCCAACCGCAGATTGAGTTCTTCGCAGCGGAAGTGCATCAAATTAAGATCTCTTATGATGATTTACAATAAAAAAAGGACCAGATAATCCCAAGCACAGCTCTAAACGCATACCGCTGCTGGATTCCTCCTCTGACGGGGTTTTGCGATAGACACTTGAAGGGCATCTGGTCCAATGGAATGAATCTACCATATTATAGATTGTCGGGTCAAGCCCGATAATGCAATTTTTTTAGTTATCACTAAAAAGCGGTGTACTAAGGTAGCGGTCTCCTGAATCAGGAAGAAGAACTACAATTGTCTTTCCTTTATTTTCAGGGCGCTCAGCAAGAATGCGTGCTGCCTTGAGTGCGGCACCAGAAGAAATACCTACAAGAATTCCTTCACTCTGAGCAAATGCACGGCCTTCTGCAAAAGCATCTTCATTTTCTATAGTAATGATTTCATCATAAATCTTTGTATTCAAAACATCAGGAACAAAGCCTGCACCGATTCCCTGAATCTTGTGAGGACCAGCCTCACCTTTTGAAAGCACCGGACTTGAAGCTGGCTCTACGGCAACAACTTTTACATTCGGATTCTGTTCTTTAAGATACTCGCCTACTCCGGTAACTGTTCCGCCAGTACCAACTCCGGCTACAAAAATATCAACCTTGCCGTCTGTCTGCTTCCAGATTTCCGGACCTGTTGTTTTTTTATGAATTGCAGGGTTTGCAGGGTTAATAAACTGACCTGGAATAATGCTGCCAGGAGTTGCCTTCTGGAGTTCTTCTGCTTTTGCGATTGCCCCCTTCATTCCCTTAGCGCCTTCTGTAAGTACAATTTCTGCACCATAAGCTTTAAGGAGATTTCTGCGTTCAACACTCATTGTATCCGGCAAGGTAAGAATTGCATGATATCCTTTTGCAGCCGCAACAGCAGCAAGACCAATACCTGTATTTCCAGAAGTCGGTTCAATGATAGTTGCTCCAGGTTTTAGAAGACCTTTTTCTTCTGCATCTTCAATCATTGCAAGGGCAACACGATCCTTTACGCTTCCAGCCGGATTAAGATATTCAAGCTTTGCGAGGATTTTTGCATCCTGAATTCCAGCTTTCTTTGCATAATTATTCAACTGCAGGATTGGGGTTCCTCCAATCAATTCCAATGAACTCTGTTTAATGTCGCTCATAATAAATCTCCTTATAGTTTTTTTGTTACCCTGAGTTTATTCCAGGGGCTGTTTGGACTGGTAAAGGTACGCAGCGCTATTCGACCTCGACTCAGCACTTTTCATAATCAATTGAATGTTACGATTGTGAATATAAAACTTATTACCTACTTTGTCAATAGGTAATTGTTTTTTCACAGAAACATTTTGTTATTTTCAGTCGGAATAAGGGGTTTTACCCTTGACAAGTTTTGCAAGTGGAAATAATATTAATATATGGACTTAAGAACAGTATTAACAACAGACACCGTAAATCTTCATTTAAAAGGAACAACAAAAGAAGAAATCGTTGATGAAATGATTGACGTTTTGTTCAAGGCAGGAAAAGTTACGGATAAGGACGCTGCACGCGAATGTGTTTTGGATCGCGAGCGCAAGATGTCTACAGGTATGAAACATGGAATCGCTATTCCTCATGGAAAGACAGATACCGTAAAGGATTTAGTTGCTTGTATTGGTATTTCTGATAACCCGGTTGATTTTGACTCTTTGGATCAGGAACCATGCCGCATTTTCATTATGACTTTGTCTCCTGTAAATAAGACAGGTCCACACCTTCAGTTCCTTGCTGAAGTAAGCCTTTTGTTCAAGAGCCCTGAAAAACGCCAGGAAATTCTTGATACACAGGACAAGGCAGAAGTAATCCGCATTCTTACTGAATAGAACACGCGGACAGCTTTTTAATTTCTGAATTTTCAGACCTTTATGCTGTGCGTAAAGGTCTTTTTTTTTACGTCATTGCGAGGAGCGATAGCGACGTGGCAATCTATATACATGGATTACTTCGCGTCGCTCGCAATGACAATAAGTGATAAGGAAAACAAATGAAACTCGACCCTATTTTTACAGTAAAAAACAAGAAACTCTATAAAATCGCAGACGGCAGTGAGGTAAATACCTCTACCCTTAAACGCATTGACATTCCCTGGAGTACTGTAGAAATGGAAGACGAAGCTTACAACGAAGAATATCTCGCACAGCTCCGTGAACAGCTCAAAGCCATGGAAGAAGCCGGTGAATTTGCAGTTCTGGTTCCTGTTGCAGACAAGCCGCTGGAAACTCCTGAACAACAAGAGCTTTTTATTAATGCCTATAATCATACTGCACGCCGCGTAAAGGATTGCACAAGCGTTGCAGGCATGGAGCTTGTTCCTCAACTCAAGGATAAGCAGGCTTTTATAGACACTCTTGCCATAAAACATGCCCAGTACGTATATTTCACAAAGACAGAAAATCCTCTATCAGACAACATTGTGGTATACTGATTGTAACATACCGCAATAAACCGCACTATCTGCGAAAAAAATGTAAAATTTTCGCTAAAATTCGCTATTTTTCTGAAAAATTCTCTTGATTTAAATTTTCATTTGTGGCATTATACTCCGCAATACGGAGAGTCAAGGGGAAAAAGTATGCAGACGAGAAAGGAGCAGGGCAGACTGACCGCTACTTGGTTTCTGACTGCTTTCTTGTGCACGGTTTTAGCATCCGCAGCTTTTCTTGTTTATTTTTTACTTCCTAATGCACAGGAAGAGGTTCAGCCAGAGATTTCTGAGCCTTTAACTATAATTAATTTATCAGAGGAAACTGAAGAAGAGCTTTCTGCAGCTTTTCAGGATTATTTTTCCGAAGTTTCCCTGAACCGCCTGACAGACAACTTCGATAACGGTCTTACACTTTATCGTCAGCCACTGTCTCGCACAGCTGTAGAATGGTTTTATTTCCAGATTACTGGAAATAGAGAAGTAACACAGGCCATCCTTACAGAAGCAGAAAAAAATGACATTCCGCTTTCTTTAGCGTTTTCACTTGCGCATACAGAAAGCAATTATAATACGAACGCAACGAACAGAAATGCGAACACAACGATTGACCGGGGCTTGTTCCAGTTGAACAGCAACTCCTTTCCCGATCTTTCGGAAACTGATTTTTTTGATCCGTTCGTGAGTTCAAAATATGGTATGGCGCACCTTAAGTTTTGCCTGAATACAGCCGGAAACGAAGTTTCTGCCCTTGCAATGTACAACGCAGGAACTGGCCGTGTTCGTTCAAATAAGACTCCACAGTCTACTTTGAACTATGTTGGCAAAATTATGTCATACCAGAAAATGCTTGATCAGCTGTTTGAGGAACAGGTTGCTTCTTACTTTGAGACACAGCTTACACCTGGAATCGCAGTTGCTTACGCAAGATAACAAGGTACTTTGCAGGCTTTTGCCTCTGAAAGTTACCTTCTGATTAATCAGCCTCCTAATTTTTTAGGGATCCGGTTTTTATAGTTTTTCCGGGTCCCTTTTTTTTTAACAATTTTTAATTTTTTGTTATATTTTATTTGAACTTTCACAAAATTCTGCGTATACTTTTAAAATAACATTTTGTTAATAACTTAGGAGCTGAACATATATGACAGAATCAACAAATAACTCTCAAATCATGATTACAAAAAAGCATTTCTTTCTATATATTAATATTTTTATTCTTCCGTTTTTCGTAAGCTGGGTCACTTTTGTACAGCTGCATATTTTTGATATTAAAGAAACCTTTATTGGTTTTACCTCCCCTTTTGCAATTATAGGAATTCTGCTTGTCTATGGATTTATCTTATTCTGGTGGTTTTCACAGACAAAGCTTTTAAAAGCCTATAATCCGCATGATCCGGCTTCTGTTGTAAAAACAAATAAAGTTGCAAAGAGATTCCAGACCGTTGCTTTAGGCTTTGGAATTTTGAATGCATTTTTCTCTGCGTTAATAGTTCAGGGAGCTTTTGCGGAAAAGCATGTTTTTGTTGATGTTGCCCCGCTCTACACTACCTGCTGCGGAAACGTATTCTTAATTGCACAGGCCTTTTACAGTCTTTTTGTTCAGAATCTTGAGCGCTCACTTAAAGTTCTTCCTTTCAAAAAAGAGTTTAAGGCCATGTCCCTGATTGTACGTTCTGCATTTATAAGTACCTTTGGTGCTATAGGCTTCATATTGATTACTATAACTCCCGTTTTGTCTACGGCTTTAAAGGATGTTCCAAATACTGTTCTGGTATGGAGATATATATTCCCTGAAGGTATTCTTGGTGCGATTTTCATTATAATCACAAGCCTTTTGCAGATGAAATCTCTGAGTGCTAAATTCAGAGAAATTCAATTCTTTACACAGAAGGTTGCAGAAAAGGATTACACTGGTGAAAATCTTCCGGTAACTACCAGAAACGAAATTGGACTTTTAACAAATGACCTGAACGTGTTTAAAGATGAAACTCACGCTCTTTTAACTGACATCAAAAAGTCCGTAGATATCTCTCTTGATACTGCAGAGAATGTCAATACAAGTATGACTAAAACTTCAAAATCAGTTGAAGAAATTATTAAGAATATCAATATGGTAAAGGAGCGCGCAAGCTTCCAGTCTGACAGTGTTTTAAAGAGTGATAAAACAATCCGGACTATGATTTCTAAAATCAACGAGCTTAACGAAAACGTAAATATTCAGGTAGAATCGGTATCGAACTCTTCCAGCGCTGTTGAAGAGATGGTTGCAAATATCCGCTCGGTTACACAGATTCTGGAGGGCAACTCAAAAACTGTAGAAACTCTTGCTTCGGAATCAGAAACAGGACGAAAACGAATTAAAGAATCAACTGACCTTGCGGCAAACATTCTTGATAAATCTAAAGGTCTTGTTGAAGCTTCATCTGTTGTTCAGAGTATCGCAAGCCAGACAAACCTTCTTGCCATGAATGCTGCAATTGAGGCTGCCCACGCCGGTGAAGCCGGAAAGGGCTTTGCGGTTGTTGCTGATGAAATCCGTAAGCTTGCGGAGCAGTCAAATACTCAGGGTAAAAATATTGGTAATCAGCTTAGTGAGCTTCAGGACATTATTCAGGGTGTTTCTGATAATACAAAGGCTGTACAGACTCAGTTTGAGGTCATTTTTGATTTGACAAACAAGGTTCAGCAGCAGGAAGCCGTAATCCGTAATGCTATGGACGAACAGAATGAAGGAAATGTTCAGGTTCTTCAGTCAATTAATGAAATTAAGTCTTCAGCTGATGTTGTAAAGGAAAATACAAATGTGCTGCTTAGCGGCGGAAAACAAATCGGCGAAGAAATGAAGAACCTTGAAAATGTAACTCAGGAAATCACGGATTCTATGAATAAGATGTCGGCAGATTCAAGCGAGATTACACAGGAAGTTGAACTGTGTCATAAGCTCAGTTATGAAAATCAGGATAATCTTGAGGAACTGAGCAGTAATGTGGGAATGTTCAAAATCTAAAAAATTATAATTAACAGAATTCCTAAAAAAAATCTGACGGACAAATTTTCTGAAAATTGGCTCCCAGTCGTGATTCATAGGTCCAAAACGCGCAATAATGCGCTAGACGTTTTTTGGGGTATAGAAACTATTATAATGCCGCTCTCGCGGCATCCCCAAAAAAAAAGTCTTTTTGCCCTATGCCTCACTCCTTCGCGCCAAAAGTCCTCATTAACTTATGCCCGTCAGATTTTTTATATCTCCTTGATATAATTCTTTATATTTTACTGTTATTTGTTTAACAGTATTTGCAAAATTCGGACATTTTTGGTAAGATTTCCTCAAAATTCACACTTTTGTCTCTAAAATTCAATTCCACAAAGCAGGGGGAAAGCCTATAATGAGCGCATATTTACATTCGGTAAGCGACAATTTGCCTAAGGTTACACGACGGCGGTTGATTGAGCTGGAAGGTGTGCTTGCAGCCTGGCAGAAGGCTAAAATAACTTCTGCAGACATAAGCGCTTTGACCGGCTGGAAGGATTCGCTGATTCGGCACGATTTATGGCTTGCAGGACTGGGTGGTGGCGTATCAAACGGCTACGTTACGGCAGACCTGCTTACGGCGGTGCGGAAGGCGAATGCGGGCCTCGAGAAGGCCGGGAGCGCGGGCGGGGTACTTTCTGGTGGCCGGGAAGCTGGCAGCGCGAACGCTGTAAACGTCTGCATCGTTGGTCTTGGACGTCTTGGAGCAGCTCTGCTGGATGAAGCGCTTTTTGAAGGCAGCGGCTTTGCCATTAAGGCGGGCTTTGATTCTAACGTAAACCGCGTAGAGATTCTGCGTTCAACCTTTCCGCTCTACCCTGCCGCTGACATGAACTGGGTGATTAAGCAGGAGCACATCAGCCGCGCAATTCTGACGGTCGCAGCCAAGGACGCTCAGGCGATGTGCGACAGGCTGGTAAAGGCCGGAATTACAGGAATTGTAAATATGACGAACTCAGTTTTGCGAGTTCCTGAAAATGTTAGACTTGAGAATTTGAGTATTTTGAATTCTCTGAAAATTATAAGCAATTAGCATTTAGCTGTTAGCCATTAGCCCGTTCAAACGGGGGCGTTGTGGGGGTGTCCCCCGCAGAAGGGGTAGCGGAAGACCGCAGCGCGGGCTGGAGCGAGGGGGAGACTTCCCCCTCCTAGCTAATAGCTAACTGCTAATAGCTAATAGCTTAAAAAAAGACAAAGGAGTCGATGTATGGCAAGAGTGTACAATTTTAGTGCGGGACCTAGCTGCCTGCCTGAAGAGGTTTTGAATGCTTGTGCAGCTGAAATGCTGGATTACAATGGAACTGGCCAGTCGGTAATGGAAATGAGTCACCGTTCTAAGGCTTATGAGCCAATCATTCAGGATGCTGAGGCTATGGTTCGCAAATTGATGAACGTACCTGATAACTACAAGGTGCTTTTTGTTCAGGGCGGTGGTTCTACTCAGTTTGCTATGGTTGCAGAAAACCTTGGTATTCACACTGGAAAGGCTGCCTACATCGAAACTGGTGTCTGGGCTAAGAAGGCTGCTGCTGAAGCTAAAAAGCTTGGCGTTGATGTTGATATTATTGCATCTTCCAAAGACAAGAACTATTCATATATTCCAAAGGTTGAAAAGATTGAAGGCGACTATGATTACGCTTACATCTGCTTCAACAATACAATTATGGGAACTCACTACGAGTACATTCCAGATACTGGAAAGATCCCTCTCGTAGCTGATATTTCTTCTTGCGTTTTGAGTGAGCCACTCGATGTTTCAAAGTTCGGTTTGCTTTTTGCCGGTGCTCAGAAGAACCTGGCTCCTGCAGGTGTTACTCTCGTAATCATCCGCGAAGACTTGATTTGTGAACCTGAAGCTTGCCGCGCTGGTACTCCTACTATGCTCTGCTACAAGACTCATGCTGATAATGATTCTATGTACAATACTCCTCCTTGCTACACTATCTACGTGCTTGGAAAGGTTTTGCATTGGATTGAGGCAAACGGCGGAGCTGAAGGTATGCTCAAGCGCAACAAGGAAAAGGCTGATTACCTTTACAACTACCTTGATAACAACGAAGGCAACTTCTATCACGCAACAACTGAGGTTGGAAGCCGCTCTTTGATGAACGTTCCATTCCTTACAAAGTACAGTGATCACGCCGCAGACGACGAAGCCGCTGCCGCAAAAGAAAAGGAAATCAACGACAAGTTCGTAAAGGCCGCTGCTGCTGCAGGTCTCGTAAACCTCAAGGGCCACAGACTCGTAGGCGGTATGCGCGCGTCTATTTACAATGCTATGACACTTGATGGTGTTAAGGCTCTCGTTGAGTTCATGAAGAAGTTCGCTGCTGAGAATAAATAAAATCAGGGAATAGTTAATAGGGGATAGGGAATAGTTTTTTTAGGGGCGTTGCGGGGATGTGCCCCGCAGAGAGGGTAGCGTACAAGACCGCAACGAAGTGAGGACTTGGGAGCGAGGGGGAGACTTCCCCCGACTACTATTCCCTATTTACTATCCCCTATTCCCTTTACAAAAGGAGAAAAATCATGTCATTCAAAATCCAAACATTAAACAAAATTGCCAGCGTCGGCTTAAACCAGCTCGACCGTGATAATTATGAAATCGCATCTGAAATCAATAATCCGGATGCTATTCTTGTTCGTTCTGCAGAAATGCACGACATGCAGCTTTCTGACAATGTAAAGGCTGTTGCACGTGCCGGTGCAGGTACTAACAACATTCCAATCCCAGAGCTCACAGAAAAGGGCGTTGTTGTATTCAACACTCCTGGTGCTAACGCAAACGCTGTAAAGGAGCTTGTTATTCTTGCACTCTTGCTTTCTAGCCGTCCTGTAATCGAAGCTAACAAGTGGGCAAACGGCCTTGCCGGAAAGGGAGACGAAATTCCTGCCCTCGCAGAAAAAGGTAAGAGCCAGTTTGTTGGTCCAGAATTGATGGGAAAAACTCTCGGTGTAATCGGACTTGGTGCTATTGGTGCTATGGTTGCTAACCTCGCCCTCCACTTTGGTATGGATGTCTGGGGCTACGACCCATTCCTTTCTGTAAACGCTGCTCTTAAGCTTGATAAGAAAGTAAAGATTGCTGAGACTTTGGATTCACTTTATGCAAAGTGCGACTACATCACAATCCACGTTCCACAGACAGACGACACAAAGGGAATGATTAATGCATCTTCTATCAAAAACATGAAGGACGGAGTTCGCATTATCAACATTGCCCGCGGTGGTCTTGTAAACAATGCTGATATTCTCGCTGCCCTCGACAGCGGAAAAGTTTCTTGCCTCATCACAGACTTTGCTGCAGAAGAACTTTTGAATCATCCAAAGGTTGTTTGTATGCCTCACCTTGGAGCTTCAACTCCGGAAGCAGAAGACAACTGTGCTATCATGGCTGCAGCTCAGCTTAAGGACTTCCTCGAAAATGGAAATATCGTAAACTCTGTAAACTTCCCTAAGACAGTTACAGACAACCCTATTCCAGCCGGCGGAACTCGTCTTTGCATCAGCCATAAAAACATTCCTGATACAATCTCTAAGTTCACAACAATCCTCGGTGAAGCAAAGCTCAACATCAGCTCCTTCATCAACCAGGCACGCGGCGACGTAGCATACAACATCATCGACGTAGACGGCGTTGTAACCGACGACATCATCGCAAAGCTCAAGGCTTGTGATACTGTAAACAGAGTTAGACCGATTTTCGGATAAAAGATTCCCGGGTCAAGCCCGGGAATGACAGGTCAACAAAAAGTCATATAAAACCTGAACAGCAGAGTCACACGGCTCTGCTGTTTTTTATTGTGCATTTCCCGGATAAGAGATTTCATCGCCCCAGCCGACAATTGTCTGGTAAAAATCCTGAACCTGAATGAGCCCGTAGGAAAAAAGGAAGGCCCGGTCTTTTTCGCTGATTTCGTTCAAACTTTTCCAGACAACTTCTCTGAGAGGAGGATTGTCAGAGCCGGCTTCTTCGGGATCGTAGCCTGTTATTGCCTGCTGGTCATCTGGAACTGCTACTTCAAATGAATATTCTTTTCTTCCGTGAGAATAGATTACAGCGAGTGGTTTTACAATTGTACCGTCGAGACCGCATTCTTCTTTTAGCTCACGCAGAGCCGCCTGTTCGGGAGTTTCACCTTCTTCTATGCCGCCACCTGGTACTGAAAAGAATTCTTTGCCGTTGTTTGCATCTTTGTAGCAGAGCCTTTCCATTAAGATTTTTCCGTCGCGGATTACAATTGCGACACTTCGATTTTTGTAATTTGGCTTTTCTTCCATAATTTTAGGATAAAGAATTTTCTGTGGCTTGTATATGGAAAACAGAGTAGAATCTTTCTTTTCGAGATTCCTACAAAATATGTAAAATTCCTTATTTTGTAGGATACATATCATTTTGTTCTTGCCAATATTACCTACAAAAAGTACTAAAATGACTATTTCGTAGGTTGGAGTTTTATTCTTAACTCCAGCGACTACCTACAAAATCAAAGAAACTTTATGTTTTGTAGGTACTTTCACTCTTGCATTGTATTAATTGCAACCTACAAAATTATGAAAATTGATGTTTTTGTAGGTATTCATAGTCTTGTAATTTGAAAAATGTACCTACAAAAATGCAGAAAATATTAGTTTTGTAGGTATTTTTATCAATTCTTATATGATATAATGAAACCATGAAAAACGTTTACGAAGAATGTCCAACCTTTGAAAGTGAAAAATGGCTTTTGCGCTTTGTGGAAAAATCTGATGCTGATGATTTGCTGCAGGTTTATAGCGACAAAAATGCACTCCCTTTTTTCAACAGTGACAATTGTGACGGCGATAATTTTTATTATCACACAAAAGAACTTATGAATAAGGCTATTGATTTCTGGCTTTATTCTTATAAAGAAAAATGGTTTGTCCGCTGGGCGATTATTGAAAAGTCGACAGGCAAGGCCATTGGTACAATTGAACTTTTCAAACGACTTTCGGAAGATGCCTTTAATGAATCCGGAATTCTGCGCCTCGATGTAGCAAGCTCTTATGAAAAAACCGAAGTGCTGAAAGAAATCATGTCACTGATAATTCCACACGCCTTTGAAATGTTTGATTGCAAACAGCTCGCTACAAAGATTCCTATTTATGCAGTTGAAAGAGCCGTTGCCGCACAAGCCTTTGGTTTTGAAAAAACAGATAAACTGCTTGTCGCAAAAGATGGTGTCGCCTTTAACGGCTACTGGATTTATAAATAAAAACAGAGAATTAAAAAATGGAATTCAGAAAAATCTTTGACACAATCCCTGAGCAGTTTGATAAGTTTCGCCCACGCTATAGCCAGGAGCTTTTTGACAGTCTGATTGATTATGCGAAAATCGGACCAGGTAAAAAAGTACTGGAAATAGGACCTGGAACAGGCCAGGCAACAGAACCGATTTTGAACACTGGCTGCGACTACAATGCGATTGAACTAGGCGAACATCTTTATGCAAAAATGAAAGAAAAATTCGACGACCGGCCAAACTTTCATATTGTAAATGATGATTTTATTACCCATGATTTCAGCGACATGTTAGGCAGTGATAACAACTCTGGCAGCAACAACGACACCCGCAAGTTCGACCTCATCTATTCTGCTGCAACAATCCAGTGGATCCCGGAAGACATCGCCTTTTCAAAAACCTACGACTTGCTTGCACCCGGCGGCACACTCGCAATGCTGCTCACAAAGTCTGAATACAAAAGCACAAACCCGGCCCTTCATGATGATATTCAGAAAATTTATGACGCTTATTTTAAGCCGGAAACTCCCTACCCTCACCGTTCCTTCCATTACCAGAATGCCCCAAACTACGGTTATGTAGATTTTGAAGAACGCGATTTTTACGGCAAACGCGAAATGACTGCCGACGAATATATTGCTTTTAGCGGCACCCACTGTGACCACATGGTAATTGCCGAGCCATACAAAACTAAGTTTTTTGAAGGCCTTCACAAGGCTGTATTAGACCACGGTAACAAGATAATCTTTAATGACACTTATGTTAAGTATCTGGCAAAAAAGCCCTTTTAATTATCTTTCATCATTTACAATATGCAGTACGTCCTTGTTTTCTAAAATCTCTTTTATGCGGGTGCGCAAGAACTCAGGTCTTACATCAGTTTCTGGCAGCTTGTCCAGGGGAATCCAGTGAATGGACTCTTTTGCATTATCCCAACCTGTGCTGTCACACTTTGCATCTTTTTTGCCCCGGCTTTTCATAAGGTAATAAAACTCAATTACATGGCAGTAGAGCGGGTCATAGCCCAGATTTTTTTCTTTAAAAAAGTTTTCGCAGATTACAGCAAGGCGGTCAACCTCGTAATCAACTCCGGTTTCTTCTTTTACTTCGCGGACAATGCATTCTTCCGATTTTTCATTCATGTGAACACCGCCGCCAACTGTATAAAAGTATTTTGAGCTTTCACTTTTTACAACAAGAAAGCTGCCGTCTTCAATTATAATAGCGCCGGTTCTGTAGCGGAACCAGTTATCATCTGCCATAAAACAGCAGTCAGGATAACCGATTCTGATATCTTTGATTTCTTTTTTATTTTCCATATAAAATCCTTTTTTGATTCTAGCATAAAAAGCAGGTGAGATATATACTAAAATCACAGACTTTGGAGACCCTCTTATGAACAAACGACGACTTGGAAAAACAAACCTCATGGTAAGCGAAATTGGCTTTGGCGGCGAATGGCTGGAGCGGCATGATTTTGATGAATCTGTTGGCCTCATAAAATATGCACAGGAGCAGGGAATAAACATAATCGACTGCTGGATGCCAGACCCAAAATCCCGCGACATAATTGGAGAAGCAATAAAAGACTGCCGCGACAAATGGTATGTTCAGGGACACGTCGGCTCCACCTGGCAGAACGGGCAGTATGTACGCACCCGCGATATGAAATTTGTAAAGCCTGCCTTTGAAGATTTATTAGCCCGCCTTAAGAGCGACTACATTGACCTTGGAATGATTCACTATATTGATTCGGAAGAAGACTGGGACAAGAGCATGAACGGCCCCTTTCTGGACTACGTTAAAGACCTTCACGCCCGCGGGGTAATCCGCCACATAGGACTCAGCACCCATAACCCTGTTATGGCGAAACGCGCAGTTCTTTCCGGCTTTGTAGAGATGATTTTGTTCAGCATTAATCCTGCCTTTGACATGCAGCCTCCGAGCGAAGACCTTATGCAGATGTTCGGCTGGTACGAGGACAACATGAAAGGCATTGACCCCGAGCGCGCTGAGATCTACCGCCTTGCAGAAGAAAATGATGTTGGCATAACCGTCATGAAGGGCTTTTTAGGTGGCAAGCTTTTTGATGCAGAAAATTCTCCTTTTGGAGTTGCATTTACTCCGGCCCAGTGCATTCATTATGCTTTGACACGGCCAGCAGTCAGCTCAATTTTGTGCGGCTATGACACTACAGCCCAGATAGATCAGGCCGTAGCTTACGAAACCGCCAGCCCAGACGAAAAAGACTATGCCTCTGTTCTTGCAAATGCTCCTTATCATTCCTACAAGGGGCAGTGTACTTACTGCGGTCACTGTAAGCCATGTCCTTCAAATATTGATATTGCCATGGTAAATAAATTTTACGACCTTGCAAGACAGCAGCCGACGGTACCACAAAGCATTCAGTCACACTACGAGCTCATTCCTCACAAAGCCGCCGAATGTATAGCCTGCAAGTCTTGTGAAAGCCGCTGCCCTTTTGAAGTAAAGATTGCAGAACGCATGAAAAAAGCGGCAGAGCTTTTTGGATGTTAGCCTTTACAAACATAAAACATATTTCTATACAAAGGCATTTTCAGCATTGAAGTATTCCAGAGTTTTTTGAACTCTTCTACGGGAATTGTTCTATTATAATAAACTGATTCTCCACTAGTCTGTGCTGTGTCGAGGGCTGGCTCTATAGGATTTCCATCCTTGTCAACATTTACCCAGCTTTGAATTGAATCTGCAAGGTAAAGCTTTTCTTCGTCATAACCTGTAACAGTTGCAAAATGCAGGTAACTCTTATTTACAAAGGAGCGGATTACAACAATTACCGGTCTGCCCTTTTCAAGCTCATTTTGCAGAGCCGCAAAGTTTCCTGTGCAGGCTGTCATTTTAATTCCGCGTTTTTTGAAAAAGCCTGTGATTCCCTTTGGAAAAGCAAGTCCGCCCTTCATCTGAAAAGGCACTTCCTTAAAGGCTTCTTCGCCGCCAATCTGCACTCCACTATGACGAAGCACAAAAGCTGATGAAAAACCTGCACAGCCGCCGCCCTGCTGAAATTCAAAATATGAGCCAGCCGGAGTCCTTACTGTCTGGGCAGTCGGGCTCACAAAATATTTTCCGCCTTTAGCATGACGTTCAAAGCGTGGCAGCAATGGCCCCATTAAAATGATATTTACGATATTAGTGATTATAAAAGCTGTAATACAAAATTTAACAAGTTCCCAAATAATTCTGCCGACCATAGAGCCTCCTTTTGTCTTACCCTTTGGTTTATCTTTTCCTTTATTCATATTAGCTTCCAAAAGACCTGCTTTTCAAGTTACATTTGCATCATAAGGGCAAAAACAGGAAGACACAAGAGGCTTTTTGGTAAGTTGCAGATTTGCCGGGGTAAAGTATAAAAATCAAAGGGTGAAAATTACTCCCCCAGCTCCGCAATTTCCTGATTTATTGTATTCTGGATTGCTTCGTCAAAGCCTGTAAGGGCCGCAAAGGGCAGGAAGATTTTTGCACGTTGTGAAAGCGGCATGCGGTTTGGCAGCGAATCATAATTCCAGTCGTAGTCGAGGATGTCGGAATATTTTGAATCACTGTCATCACTCCCCTTCGGGATCTCTTTCATAGATGCTGAATCAAGTTCAGCATGACGTTTTGCGTCTTTCACGCCTTGTGTCCTCCTATCTGAGAATTACGGTCGATTGTTGTGGCGCCTTCTTCCAGGTCCATTCCTTTTAAGATTGCGTTTTTGCCATACTTACGCATGATTTCAAGACGTGCCTTCTGCAGGTTATTTTCTTTCTCCTGATTCAGGCCGCCTTCTTTTTTATCAACTTCATCAAAAAGTCCCGGCTGCCGCAAGCTTTCAGATTTTGTATTATTTGCAGTAATATTCACGCGGCGCACCAGCCAGGCAGGATTCACTACCCTCTCAAAGATTCCCACAAAAGCATCTACTATTGCTTTCGATGAATTAGTTTCACTTCCCAGCGAAGCGCTTCCGTGGGCAGGTTTTGGAATCTCGCGGCCGTAAAAGTCGCGCACAACTTCGCCATCAAAATCTTTAAGATTCAAACTTTCTACATCATACCCAACCTGCAGGGTTACAGATTCTGCAACAAGTTTTTTCTTAAACAAATCCAAGGCTAAAAGCTCCGCCATCTCGCGCACAATGATTTTTGCTTTTTCAAAAGTATAGGGCTCATGAAGCACCTGTCCGCTTCCAAGGCTTTTTGCTTCGGACTTATAATTTTTGATTTCTTTCATACCAACCGGTTCAAGGCCCCAGGCATGGTCAATCAAAATCTCTGCATCAATTCCAAATTCCTTAAAAAGCAGCTCGGGACTTTCCAGTGAGGTACGGGCAATATCTCCCATAGTACGGATAAAATATTTATCGAGCCGACGAGCCGTTGCCCGCCCCACCCGCCAGAAGTCAGTAAGCGGCTTATGATTCCAGAGCTGGCGGCGAAATCCCATAACATCAAGCTCAGCAATACGCACGCCGTCCTTATCCGCCGGAATATGCTTTGCAACAATATCCATGGCGGTCTTGCACAAAAAGAGATTGGGAGCAATACCGGCCGTGGCAGTAATTCCCGTTTCGTGCAACACCTCGCGGATTACCTTTACCGCAAGCTCATGAGCAGTCATTTTATAAAATGGCAGATACGATGTCGCATCAATAAAAACTTCATCAATAGAATAAACGTGAATATCTTCGGGAGAAAAATAGCGAAGGTAAACATTATAAATACGGGTAGAATACTGAATGTATAAGGCCATGCGGGGAGGAGCCACAATGTAGTCCAGCTCCTTTCCAGTCTGCCGTTTGATTTCGCGGGCCTTAGCCTCAACCTCAAAAAGCCGTGACCGACCGCTGAGCCCGTAAGCCTTAAGAGCAGGCGTTACCGCAAGGCAGATTGTTTTACTGGTACGGCTTTTATCCGCCACAACAAGTTTAGTCGTAAGCGGATCGAGTAAACGTTCCCGGCATTCCACAGAGGCATAAAAAGATTTTAAGTCAATTGCAATGTAAGTTTTGTCGGGCATGAGGCAAGCCGTCTCCCTGTCCTAGAGTTCCAGATCAACCACAGTGGCATCGGTTGCTTTTATAAGGTCATTCGGAGCGATTTTGATTTGCACGCCACGCTGTCCGCCGCTGATGCAAACCTGATCGTGAAGAATTACAGTTTCGTCGATGAATGTACGGAACTTTTTCTTCATGCCGATTGGAGTGCAACCGCCGCGGATGTAGCCGGTTAGACCAAGTAACTCTTCCGGGCGAACCGGTCCTATCTCTTTGCAGCCAACAGCCTGGCGGGCTTTTTTGAGATTTATTTCTGATTCTGCACTTTGACAGAATACGCAGATTTCTTTTGTTTCGGTACGCATTACGATTGTTTTAAAAACCGTTTCAGGAGCAACGCCGAGTTTTTCGGACAGGCGTAGTGCCGCACCTTTTGCAAGCTCGTGCTCACCATCGTCTTCGTATTCGGCAGTTTCGTAATTAATTCCAAGTCCATCAAGGATGCGCATTGCGTTTGTTTTCTTCATGGAAATAGTTTATCAAAATTCGCAGATTTCGTCATTGTATAGATTGCTTCATCGCAAAGCACCTCGCAATGACTAGATTTCTGCTCCATCCCGCACAAAGAGCGGCATTTTTTGAATCGGCGCCTCAGCCTTAATCCACTGGCCGCCCTTTAATTTTTCGCCAGTCCAGAAGTCATACCAGTCGCAGTCTGCAGGAAGATATACATCAACAAGAGGTGAAGTTTTATAAGGAACAGCCCCCTCCGTTACTCCATACTTTTCAAAATCAATAAAAGAAGCAGTAACCGGGCAAACCAAAATATCAGGGCCAAACATAAACTGAGTTGAAATATCAAACACTGCATTGTCTGAGAATTCCATAAACAGAGGTCTGATAAAACTTTCATCATTATCACTAACCCGCTGAGCCACCTGTTTTATATAAGACATGAGCTTGTAACGCAGTTTGATAAAACTAACAATTGTATCATAAAAAACATTCGTTTTATCACAGAAAGCCCAGGGCTCGCGGCGGCAGTCTGTTCCATGCGCACGGAACATTGGAAGAAAAGCACCAAACTGAAACCATCTTGTATATAATTCACAATAAGCCGGGTCTGCAGCTGATTCAGGATAATCGCCATTCCAGTACCAGGCCTCTCCTCGTTTTACAAAAAAAGCTCCAATATCAACTGTCCAGTAAGGAATACCCGAAAGGCCAAACTGGCAGGCCTGCACCACCTGATTTTTGAGGACACTCCACTTCGCAGAGGTATCACCTGACCAGAGGGTAACTCCGTAGCGCTGACTTCCAGGGTAACCGCTGCGAGTAAGAGTCAGCACAGGCCGATCCGGGAAATCTCGGGTTTGACCTTCAAACATTCCGCGTGCATGATAAAGCCCGTATGCATTTGCCTTTTGAGGCGGCATAATATCACTGGTTGCCTGCAGATATTCATGAAATATATTTTCGGGCAAAGGCTTTTCAATATGATTCCATTCCGGAGTAAGAGGCTCGCTCGAATCACACCACCAGCTTTCTACTCCTAAGTCTGCAAGACCTCTTTTTACCTGACTCCAATAGAGCTTACGTCCAGCCTCATCAAAGGCATTACAGATATTCACACCAGAAAGTAAAGTGCCCGCTTTCTTCATCTCTTTATAATTTTCTGATTTTTCGTCCATCGTAGGCCAGATGGAAATCATAAAATGAACATCATCTTCGTGAAGCTTTTTTACCATAGCAGGAATATCCGGGAAGCGTTTTTTATCAAAGGATTTCTGTCCCCACATTCCATCTTCCCAGGAAAGCCAGTCCAGAACAATGAGACTCAATGGAATCTCCCGTTTTTTAAATTCTGTCACTGTATCCAGAATCTCCTGCTGGCTTTCATAACGTTCCTGCGACTGAACATAGCCCAGGGCAAAGTCCGGCGGCAAGGTCGCTTTACCGGTAAGAGAACGCATACAGCCTATGATTTTTGAAAAGGACTCCGGCGCAATCACAAAATAATCAAGGTAATAATCTGCATTTGTATAAAAATAGGAACCATACTGACTGTCACTAAAAACAGATGGACTTTGAGTCGTAAAAAGCAAACCATAGCCACGACTGGAAATCAAAAATGGAATTGCAATTTTTTTATTAGCCTGATGCAGATATTGGGTTGTTCCGCGATAATCCCACACACCTTCTTCCATCTGACCAAGACCAAAAAGTTTTTCATCTGGAGCAAATGCCAAATTCAGTTTTGTATGATAAAGACTTTCAACATATTCCTTATCTGCTGCAAGTACTCGCTTTTTTACGCCGTCAGCAGTTTTTATTTCTTCTGTTTTTATCTGACCGACAGATTTATAAACATCGAACTTTTCGATTGAATGACTTTTTTCAAGAGCTTCAGAAAAGGCTGGATTTTCCACCATCTCACCAGAACTTCCATCTTCATAAAGCTTATAAACCTTTATTGCTCCAGAAGCACGAAGAACATGTACTGCCATTTTTCTGGTGGAAATAATAATTTCATCATCAAGTTCTTTTAGGAAAAAATCTGCCTGTCTGAGCAAAGGTAAATCTGGAAGCAACATACCTTCACCCTGTTTTTTATCAAAGCAGTCGGTCT
This sequence comes from uncultured Treponema sp., assembly GCA_947166355.1. GTDB lineage: Bacteria > Spirochaetota > Spirochaetia > Treponematales > Treponemataceae > Treponema_D. The sequence continues at coordinate 65,982 of CAMVDX010000002.1, read as the reverse complement.
CGCTATAAGACACACGAAGTACATCTTCAAAATAAAGGGCAAGTCGTATTACAGACTTTTCAGATCTAAGAAAAACTCCACCATCATTGCAAATTACATTTTCTATTCTATCTGATTTTCCTGGCACAGCAGTAAGCATAAAATCTCCTGATTAATTATTTTACTTCAAAAAATACAAAGTCTCCCGGCTGAATCCTTACATGAAATAAAGATTCTTTTTCTTCAGAATTCATGCTGAGTTTACGGACACCAATTGGCGCAAGAGATTGAATTGTCCAAGGCATAGGCTTTTCACCATCAGAAAATCGGCGGAGTTCTTTTACTTCTCCCTTTACATGAATATCAAATTCCTGAGGTGTACAACCATCCCAGGTGTAGCAGTAAAGACCAAAACTTTTATTATCATAGGCAAAAAGTGATATTCCAGCTCCGCCATCAATTGTAACACCACAGACATCCAGCTCCTGTCGAATCTGAGTAAGAACCGGCTGAGGCAAATCGTAAAGCTTAGAAGGCATATCAGGCACATTCAAAATTGTTAGTCTACCCTTACCGTAAGTATCGTAACACAAAATACTTTCGTGATACTCGCCGTGACCCGCATTCATCACAGACCAGGTAGCATTATTACGATGCTCGATCGAAGGGAAGGTAACCGGCACAGAACTCTTTACATAGGCAGTTCTGTAATTGCCATTTATATTGTAATGGAACTCATCTGCGGTAAGCGTGCGTTCGCGATAACTAACGCCCGTTAGTTGTCCAAGCTGCTTAGGCCATTTCTTCAAAGCTCCAATGACAAAGCCGCTTGTTACAATAGCGTTTCCACCCTGGCGCACAAAAGATTCAATTTTCTCCATTATCTTTTCATCTTTCAAGGCAGAGGCGGTCAGCAGAACTTTATTAGCACCCGCCTTCACACCAGCTCCAGCCACCTCAGTGAAAGCCGGGAACTCGCAGACCGGCTCCATAGGAATACCAATCATGCCAAGAAAATCTTCCAGATGATCTTCACCCTGTGAATTAAAAGGAATATAAGTTTTTAATCCAATTGGTTCTCCAAGCTGTTCTACAATCTTATCCAGTTTTGAATACATAAAACCGAGCGGAGTTGCCCGTTTATTTCCAGCCAGAGCCGGCCAGCAGAACATCATAATTTCCTTTGGCTTTGCAAAGGCAGTAAGATAAGCCTGCTCAAGATAAGTATCAATTCTGTCGCAATCAAAAGGATCAAACCAGCCGCCGCCATTACGCCCTGGAGCCACACTTTCAAAATAACGCATAAGAGAATAACTGAGGTAACGGGGAAGATGCTGGTCTGTCTGAGCTCCATGACGGGTCTCGGTTCCTGTATAAATCGAATCAAAAATCTCAGGCTGCTGGCCCGGATTGTAGCCGGTCTGTGCAAAGCTTTCGCGCCAGTTAGGATATTTGATAATTATGTGAACCTTAGGATTTACCTTTTTTGCAGGGCCGATAATCAGGTCGCGGGAAACCTCCATCATCTTCTCAAGGCGGAACTCTTCCCAGCTGCGCTCGCCTTTTTCGCGAATACAGTCCTCGCACTGGCACTGGGTAAAAAAGAAATCATCTATAATAAACTCGTCAAACTGACTCGCGGTATATTCACTAACTTCTTTTAGCCGCGCCCGCATAGGCTCATTGCAATAACAGAAGGTATTAAAAAGGCGCTGACGTTTTTTGTCGCTTTCATTTAGGTCTGGAGTAACGGTTGTAATTCCGCCGGAAACTTCAATTCCGTAATCCTTCATAACCCGCTTAAACATATCAAGCTGCTCTTTTTTTGCAAACTCGTCGCGGTAGGTTTCAAGGTAGATTTTGTCTATGCCAACGTATTTCTGAAGAAAATCAGCCTGCTCTCGAAGCTCTTCTTCTGTGATGTGATTTACCCAGCCGGCAACGCAGTAGGTTACGGTTTTGAAGTTTTTGTAAAACATTGAGTTCTCCTTATTATAGATTGCTTCGCTACGCTCGCAATGACGACAGGCTGTGGTTTGCTTCGTTACCCTCGCAATGACTGCGTACTGTGGTTTGTTACACTCACAATGACGACAGGCTGTGGTTTGCTTCGTTACGCTCGCAATGACTGCGTACTGTGGTTTGTTGCATTCGCAATGACGACAAGCTGTGTTTTGCTTCGTTATTCTCGCAAGGGCTGCAAGTACATCATTGCAAGGACTCTCGTGAAGTCCAGTACGTCATTGCGAGGAGCGGAGCGACGTGGCAATCTATTTTAATTATACCACGACCTTTGGAGAACGATTGAATTTTTCTCTATGAAAGTTGAAAACTTGGCTATTTAAAACTTGAGAGTTCCGACAACTGTAGTCTCGTCATCATCAGAAGACTTTTTATTCCGCGGACTGTTACGGTCAAGCTCTTCTGCATAAGCAGCTTTTTCTGCACGACTTAAAAGCCCTCCACGCTTTTTTCCGGAATCTGCTACCCCACTGTTATTCTTTTTTTCTGCCTTCATTTTTGGTGAAGTCAGGAAAGCAAAGAGACTTCCGCATAATCCGCCGGCAATACAGATTATGATTTTTACAGCCCCCAGCCCACTCACAGACTGAAGCACAATAAAAAGCACCATTACTACTCCAAACGACAACGGAAACTTCTTTTTAGAAAAAGACATAAATGCATTAAGAAAAATCATCATGCTTACCAAAGGAACAGCCCCAACAAGACTTGTCTCGCAGAAGCAGGCATTGAGTACGCCTGAAAACAAAGCCGACACAAAAATCATAATTCCGATAATTACAGAACCATAGCGTTCTTCCATTGCGGGACCAAGGAGCATAATCAAAATCAGATTGGTAAACATTACCGAAGCACTGGCAGCCTTCCCTCCCGCACCAAAAATATAAAACAGAAGACGAAGATAAGAAACAGGTGACGACGGGATGAAAGGCAGAACTCCACCCTGATTCGTCGGAGAAGCCAGCAGGCTCTGTAATCCTTCAGCCTTCCCGCTTTTTGCCAAAAGCAAATTCAATAGAAAGATAATTGTACAAACAATCACAAAAGAAAGAGTCACAGGCGCATCATAAGCAACCTTAATATTCAAATTAAACTTCTTTTTAGCCATAAACATATTATAACACAGATTTTGATAGAATTCTGCGTTTTTTTGTGTTATATTATAGGCATGAGTGATTATAATAATCAGATATCACAGGCAGGAAGCGGAGTTGCAGAAGACACTTCGATTATGCTGCCGCCGGAACGCAAAGTTGTTTTTTATAACGATGATTTTACTACCATGGAGTTTGTTGTAGACGTTCTGGTTTCTATTTTTAACAAATCTCACGACGAAGCAGAAGGACTGATGCGCACAGTGCATGAACAGGGCTCTTCCGTTGTCGGCGTTTATACTTATGATATTGCCGTTTCGCGCACAAATCTTACTATTCAGGCTGCGCGCAAGCAGGGCTTTCCATTGAGGGTAGAAGTTGAGTAATCAGGAAAAACAGCCGGGAAGCGTAAAGCAGATGAAGGTGAGTTCAATGCTCAGCCGAATTTTGTCGGAATCGCTCCTTGTTGCAAAGGATTTTCATCACGAATTTTTCACACCAGAGCACGTGCTTGCCACTGCGATTCGCGACGAATTTGTTGAACAGCTTTTGCAAAACAGCGGTGGTGATACAAAAGAGCTTAAAACAGAAATAAGCAACTACCTTACAACTCAGCTTCCTGTAATTTCTGAAAATGCGAATCCCGAAATTATAAAAGCACCGGTTGAATCGGCAGGTTTTCAGGCAATGATGAATCGCGCTGTTTTCCATTGTATTTCGTGCGATTCTGACATGATTGATATTACAGACATTCTTTTAAGCATGTTCGACGAAAGCCGGAATTACAGCTCGTATTTTCTTAAGGTTTGCGGAGTTGAACGTCTGCGCCTGATGGAAAACATTACAAAGCTGCGTCCGCCAAGAAAGATTCCGCATGGCAACGGACAGGGACAGCCGGGAGCAGGTCCTGACGGAATGCCTGGAATGCCGGGCTCAAATAACAGCGGAGGTCTCAAGCGCTTTGCCGTAAACATGACAGAAATGGCAAAAAAAGGCGCTTATGATGTTCTTGTCGGCCGCGAAGCAGAAATAGAACGCACAATTCAGGTTCTTTGCCGCCGCACAAAAAATAATCCGCTGCATGTTGGTGATGCAGGCGTTGGAAAAACCGCCATCACTCAAGGGCTTGCTCAGCGTATTGTAAATAATCAGGTGCCGGATATTTTAAAGGGATACACAATTTACTCGCTCGACATCGGCCTTCTGCTCGCAGGTTCTAAGTTCCGCGGAGATTTTGAAGAGCGCCTTCACTCCGTAATTGATGAACTTAAAGAAAAGAAAAAAGCAATTCTCTTTATAGATGAAATCCACATGATTATGGGAGCAGGCGGAAACGGCTCGAGCCAGGTTGATGCCGCAAATCTCTTAAAGCCGGTTCTTTCGACCGGAGAAGTAAAGTTTATCGGCTCTACGACCTTTGAGGAATATTCAAAGAACTTTGAAAAAGACCGCGCCCTTGCCAGACGTTTTCAGAAAATTGATATTCTGGAACCGACTACCTCAGAGACTATTCAGATTATCAAGGGGCTCATTCCAAAATACGAAAAACATCATAATGTTATTTATTCTTCAGGTGCTGTTGAGGAAGCAGTTAAGCTTTCGGTTCAGTTTATGCCGGACCGCCGTCTGCCGGACAAGGCAATTGATATTATTGATGAAGCGGGTTCTTTCCAGCATATCCTTAAATCAGGCGGATTTACCGGCCGCGCCGGCTCAAGACCGGGAGCAGTTGCACATCCGGGGCTCATTGCGAGTGAAGCAAATCCGACACGCATAACTACAGATATAATCCGCCGTGTAACAGCAAAAATTGCACGAGTTCCTATAGAGAACATGAAGGGCGAAGAAAAGGATGCTTTACGCGCCATAGAAGAAACGATGTCTGCCGACATCTTCGGACAGACCGCAGCCATCGCAGCCCTCGGCAAAGCCGTAAAACGCGCACGCGCCGGCTTCAGGAATCCGGAAAAGCCGGAAGCCTGCTACCTTTTTGTAGGACCTACGGGCTGCGGAAAAACCGAGCTCGCACGCACTCTCGCACGCCTCCTCAAGGAACCACTCCTCCGCTACGATATGAGTGAGTACCAGGAAAAGCATACGGTGAGCCGTTTAGTTGGTTCTCCTCCGGGCTACGTGGGCTTTGAAGAAGGCGGACAGCTTGTAAAGGATGTTCGCAAAAATCCGCGCGCCGTTATTCTCTTTGATGAAATTGAAAAAGCGAACGAAGATATTTATAACGTGCTGCTTCAGGTTATGGACTACGGCCAGTTGACCGATAACCAGGGCCGCAAGGCAGACTTCCGTTCGTGCATAATTATAATGACGAGTAACGCGGGCGCGCGCGACCTCGAAAAAGGCAGCATTGGCTTTGGCGGCGACAAGGCCGGCGGCGTAAGCTTTGCAGAACTCGAAGCCTCTCTCAACGATGCCGTAAACCGCGAGTTCCCGCCAGAATTCCGCAACCGTCTCGACGCCGTAATTCCTTTCAATTACCTGGACCTCGAAGTCGCAAAGCAGGTTTGCCGCAAAGAAATTGCACGACTCGCCCTCCGCATGAAAGAAAAGAAAGTCAGCCTCACAGTTACCGACAGCGCAGTAGAATACATCACCGAGCATGGCTATTCAAAGGAATTCGGCGCCCGCAATATTGCCCGCACCGTAGAAGACGAGATTGCAGACAAGCTCGTAGATGAAGTTCTGTTCGGCCGACTTGAAAAAGGCGGCGCCGTTACAGCAGATTATGAGAACTCAAAAAATCAGAAGTCAACTTCTAAGTCTAAATCGACAGTCACAGCCAATACAAATTCTGCCGACGCAGGCATAACGTTTATCTATGAAAAAGAAAACCGCTAGGCTTACAAAATATGTTCTCCTGATTTTTTCATTCACCGCACTCTTTATTTTTTCCATAGCCTTTTACTCTGTATTTGTTTCGTCTCGATCCCGAATTCAAAATCAAAATGAGTACAAAACTTCAGACAACGGTTTATATCATATTATTGTAACCGGTACTTATGAGAATCAGAGTTTTTTGACAGAAGTGTATGAAGGAGCTTCAAAAACTGCTGCTAATTATAAAACGGTTGTAGACCTTCATGTTCCAAAATCACAGGCCGACACAGAATCTCTTCAAAGTCTTTTAGACTACTGCTCCTTTTTAAATGCTGATGGAATAATAATCTATGTGGACTCTCCGGATGAAACTCCAACCCTTTTACAGCGTTCAAATTCCTCTGACATTCCGATTATCACAACAGGTCAATTTGCTCCAAACATGCATCAGATTTCGTTCATTGGAACGAACAACTGGGAGCTTGGAAAAAAGATTAGCGATGAAACACAGAACTTTTTACCAAACGGCGGCTGTGTTTATATAATCAGTGAAGCTTCAGAAAATAATGCAAATACACTCATAAGCAGCATTCAGTCTGCGCTTGGTGATAATCATAGAATTATTACAAAAGTAATTAATAAAATTACTCCTGATTTAAAAATTGACGGCAAGAATAATATTTTTGTTTCACTTACAGAAGATAATACAATTATTTCTGCTCAGATTCTTTCAGAACAGTTTGATGCAGACCGATATAAACTCATTGGTTTTGGCGGAAACGAAGTCTGCCAGCTTTATCTTCAGAAAGGCTGGATCAGCGAGCTTGTTTCTCTTGATCCGGAAACCATTGGTGCGACTGCAATATACGAATGGTTTGAATACCGTAACCAAGGTTATGCAAACAGTTATGTTACAGCTGATGTAAAAATCAGCAGGGCGCAGAGGTAGCCGCACAAGATGAAGTTTGAACCTGTAAACTACATCAGAAACAAAAGCCTGCGCTGGCGTATCATGGTATGTATCGGTATTGCTATCATCATGCTGGCGGCGACACTTCTTACAACTACAAGATTATCTTACTATTCAATGCAGACTCTTGGTGATTCTTACAAATCAAACTCTGAGCTCACCCATTTTTCACAGGCTGTTACAACTACCGAAAAGGCTATGGAAAATTACATTAACTATCGTTCCTTCGAAAGTATTGATGCTTATTATAATTCCCGCACAAAGGTTGAAACTTATTTTTCAAACTTTCAGGAATTCCCTTCAAAAAATGAAGTTGCTCATAAGGAATACATAGTTCATCAGCTGACAGAAGCATTTTTATATTACAGCAATCTCGCAATTACCGCACGCCGTGCAAACAATGAAACAGAAATCTCGGTGAATTATAAATATGCAATGGACAGTTACAATTATCTGATTTCGCAAATTCTTGAACTCAATAATCTGAAGCTCCAGCAAAATGCTGCCCGCTATGATGAAAATCAGTCTCAAATTGTAATTTCAAATACACTGAGCATTTTGTTTTTCGTAATTTTTTCTGTTTTGATTTTCTTTGCCCTCTACTTTACAATCACTTCGATTATGGATCCGCTTGCAGATATTTCTGAAGTTGCGCACAAAGTTGCACGCCGTAATTTTGATGTACCACTTTTTAATCGCTCTACAAATGATGAAATCGGAACTATCTGCACAGCCTTTGACAGAATGATTATCAGCATCCGAGAGTACATAGACACTATCTGGGAAAAAGCCCGTACAGAAGCAGAACTTAAAGAAAAAGAAATTGAAATGCAGGCTCTCTATACAGATGCTCAGCTGCGTGCTCTTCAGAATCAGATAAATCCACACTTTCTTTTTAATACCTTAAACACTGGTGCTCAGCTGGCAATGATGGAGAATGCTGATAAAACCTGTTATTTTATTGAGCAGGTTGCTGATTTCTTCCGCTACAATATCCAGCAGCAGAGCCGCACCGTGTCGATTGACGAAGAACTTGCTTTGGTAGATAATTTTGTTTATATAATGAAGGTTCGTTTTGGAAACCGGCTTGAGTTTACAAAAGAAATCCCAGAGGTCAGTTTTCCACAGCAGATTCCATCCATGACACTGCAGCCTCTCGTAGAAAACTGCATCAAACACGGACTAAAAAATGCAAAAGGCAAGGTAATTCTAAAAGTTGAAATTGAAGAAAAATTCATAGTTATCAGTGTCAGCGACAACGGAGAAGGAATGCCTGAAAAAACGCGCGAAGCTGTATTCATGGCAGTTGCATCAGAAACCACCCGTTTACCAGAAAATGTTCTGGATGATAATTCCACCCACAATGGAACGGGGCTCATTAGTGTTTTCCTGCGGCTTCAACTTCAATTCCATCGCTATGATTTATTTGACATAACTGCCGGCGACAATGGAACTGGCACAAAATTTTTAATCAGGATTCCAAAGCATGTTTAATATATTGGTTACAGATGACGAACAGATTGTAATAGATTCTCTTTCCTTTATCATTAATAAAAATTTCGCAGAAGAAGCAAAGGTGTTTACTGCCCTCTCTGGTACCGAAGCTATAGAAATCGTAATGAAAGAAAACATTGATATTATGTTTATGGATATCAATATGCCCGGCCTCAGTGGACTTGAAACAGTCAGCGTAATCACAAAGCTTAAACCAAATATTGTATTTGTAATTCTGAGTGCATTTGATCGTTTTCAATATGCACAGGAAGCAATTAACCTTGGAGCTTACAAATATATCACAAAGCCTGTAAATCGTAATGTAGTAATAGAAACAATTCGCGGAGCCATGCAGCTGGTTCAAGAAAAACAGGGAAAGCTTTCTGCTGATCGGGAGCTCCACAAAAAGCTTGATATGGTTTCTCCTATGATTGAGAACGATTTTATTTACGCCTGTATTTACAACAATGACAAGTCTGTAGATCTTTCTTCTTACCTTGATTATTTTAATCTTTCAGAAAATCCCTGGGTATTTTGCTGTTTTGAATTTCCTAATATAAATTCTGATAATCAATATAGTACTTACTTAAAAATTCATGAGCTCCTAAATACAGAGCACCGCTGCCTTGTAAGCAGTTTTATGATGAACCGAATAGCCGTGTTCTTTCCATTTTTTTCTGAAAATCCTGACTTTGCCGAAATCCAGGTACAAATCAAAAAAATATATACAAATCTCAGCTATAACATTTCTGCTGGAATACGAGCTGGTGTAAGTTCAGTTTTTTCTGATAAAAATCAACTGCAGGCTTCATACTCACAGGCTCTTTCTGCGCTGAATAAATCTACAGCAAATGGTGGAATTGTTTTCTCTGATGAAATGAATCTTTCTGAAAAGCCAGATGAAATTTCTGGAGATGTCAGTACCGGTGAATTCAAAAAACAGATAATTAAAAAGCTTACAGCCGGTGATTCAAGCGGTGTAAAGTCATTTCTTGAGCTTTATACAACTGAACTCATTTCACAGCAGCTTGCTTCTGACAAAATAAAAAATAAATTCTTTGAATTGATAGTTACAGCTAACAATTCAACCCGCGAACTCAATAAATCTTTTACAAGCAGTACATTTGACAATGCTTTTGCTATCCTCAGTTCAGAAAACGACATAAAGCTTCTGAAGGAATTTGTACAAAAATTTCTGATGGAATGCGCACAGGCAGTAACAAGTATTAAAAAAGCAGAAGAAAATCCAATCATCAAAAAAGTCTGTACGTATGTTGATGAAAATCTTTCACAGGATATTTCTCTGGAAACAGCAGCCGACTTTGCAGGAGTCAGCTCTTTCTACCTCAGCAAATTATTTAAGGAAGAAAAAGGCGAAACCTTTATTAATTTCATTTCTGATAAGCGACTGGAAAAATCCCGCCTGCTTCTTGAATCTACCGAGCTCTCAATAAAAGAGATTACCTCCGAGGTGGGCTACAACGATCAGAATTATTTCAGTAGAATATTTAAAGCTAAATATGGTCTCTCGCCAAAAGAATACAGGAAGGTAAAATAAATGTTAAAAAAGTATAATAATTCCATCCAACGAAACGTCCGTCATTCCGAACGCAATAACCGTCATCCTGAACACAACAACCGTCATTCTGAACTTGTTTCAGAATCCCTCACCTCTCCTCTGCTGAACAAATTACTCACCATTGCAATTTTCTGCCTGATGCTTATCTTGAATACTTCCTGTCACAAACAAACGCCAAGAGAGACTTCCAGACAAACACATCAAACACGCACTACCCGTCAGACTTCACAGTCATCTTCGCATCAACTTACAATTGGTTTTTCTATTGATACGCTTGCGATTGAACGCTGGCAGCGCGACATGGATGTATTTATAAACAAAGCAAAAGAGTTGGGCGCGGACGTAATTGTTCAGAACGCCGGGAACAGTATAGAAGAACAAAACCGACAGTTAATGTATCTTCTGGAACGAAACGTAGACGCAGTGGTCGTTCTTCCGAAGGATGCTGAATCTATTACAGAAAGTGTACAGAAGCTGAGGGCAAAAGGCATTCCAGTTATTTCCTACGACCGGCTGACACTTAATTCAGACATCAGTCTTTATCTTACAATCGACAGTGAAAAGGTTGGCGAGCAGATGGCTCAGGAAATGCTGCGACGTGCAAAAGGAGAAAACTGGTATTGCATTCTGGGACCTGCTGAAGACTATAACATGACTCTAATTATGGAAGGAATTGACCGCATAATCCGTACAACACCGGTTCACTTGAATCATACTTTTTATACAGACGGCTGGAATTACGATCTTTCATATCAGGAAATGGTTCGCATTCTTAAAGAAGATATTTTTCCTGATGCAATTATCTGTGGAAACGATGCTGTTGCGGCAAGTGTAATTGATGCCATTAACCGTTATTACCCGGATACACATATTCCGGTTTGTGGTCAGGATGCTGATATTTCTGCCTGCCAGTACATTGTGCAGGGAAAGCAGGATTTTACAATTTACAAACCGATTATTCAATTGGCAGAAGTTGCCGCAGAATGTGCAGTACATCTTGCCCATCAGGAAGATATTTCAGAAAACCGTTTCAGAATCCGTCCGATAAATAACGGCTACGGTGATATTCCGACAATCTGGCTTGAACCAACTTATGTTGATAAATACAATCTCGACAAAGTGATTATCGATTCAGGCTTCCACAGCGCGTCTAGTATTTATAAATAATAAACTACCGTCATTACGGGGAACAATTCGCACGGCACGGCACAACCGTCATTGCGAGGAGTCCTGCAAGGACGACGCGGCAATCTATTATTATGGATTGCTTCGCCTTCGGCTCGCAATGACAAGTCGTCGTCATTATAAGGACGACGCGGCAATCTATTTTACAGGAATTCCGCAATCTTTGTGTTCATCTTCCCAGTTCTGAGCAAGACGCAGAATCTTCTTCTCACTGAACATAGCTCCGGCAAACTGCATACCTATCGGCATATTGTCTGCACTTGTGCGGCCTGCTGGAACATTAACAGAAGGAATGCGGGCAAGGTTTACAAAGGTTGTATACAAATCTGAAAGATACATTTCGAGCGGATTATCAACCTTTGAACCAAGCTTAAATGCAGCTGTAGGACAGGTTGGACACAAGATGATGTCATACTTTTCGAATACGGCCGCAACCTCTCGCTGAATGCGGGCACGAACAGTCATACCCTTTTTATAAGTATCTCCTGAGAACTGCTCAGAAAGCACATAGTTTCCAATTACAATACGACGTTTTACTTCCGGTCCAAAACCTTCTGAACGGGTCTTAACATAAAGCTCATCGTAGCCCTGACCATCATCTACACGACGGCCATAGCGGATTCCGTCAAATCGGCTGAGGTTAGAAGCGGCTTCAGAAAGAGCGATTACATAGTAAGCGGCAATTGATGCGTCAAGAATAGGAAGGTCAACCTCTTCTACTGCTGCGCCTTTTTTTGTAAACCAGGCACGAGTTTCTTCAAAGCATTTTACAACATCAGGATCTGCACCTTCTGTCTTAAGGAACTGCTTTGGAATTGCAATCTTAAGAGCCTTGAACTCTGCGTCTGAAAGAGCTTCGAGCTTTGCAAGAGATTTTCCTTCAGGCAAGTCAGCAGAAGTATCATCATAAAAATCAACTCCACACATAAGGGAAAGCGGCTCAGCAATATCTGCCGGTGTATGGCCGAGAATACCAACCTGATCCAGAGAGGAACCGTAGGCAACTACGCCCCAGCGGCTGAGAACTCCGTAAGTTGGTTTAAGACCGTAGATTCCGCAATAAGATGCCGGCAATCTGACAGAACCACCAGTTTCTGTACCAAGTCCGAACAATGCCTGATTTGCGGCAACAGCTGCGGCAGAACCACCTGACGAACCACCAGATACAAACTCGCGGTTAATCGGATTACGTGTCGGGCCGTAGCTTGAGTATTCTGTAGAAGAACCCATTGCAAATTCATCCTGATTACAGCGTCCAAGAGGAATTGCTCCAGCCTTTTCCAGACGGTCAATTACAGTTGCATTATATGGAGCAACATAACCTTCGAGGATTTTAGAAGCACAGGTAAGGCGGTGACCCTTAGAGTTAATATTATCTTTATTTGCAAACGGGATTCCGAGCAACGGCTTTTCTGCAAAAAGCTTTTCGAGTGCATCACCGCCAGCAGCACGGGCAGCGGCAATTTCCTTGTCAGCAGCAGCGGCTTTTTCTGCGGCGTCATCGTACATTTCTATAAATGCATTAAGAGGAATTGGTGCAGATTTATCTTTGTTGAAAGTTTCGATTGAATCTTTAACCAGTTTTTCGCTGGTAATTTCGCCGGCTTTGAGAGCAGCGCGGGTATCTTTAATTGTATAGTACATAATTTATTCTCCTACATCGGCTCCGCGGCGCTCGCATAGTCTCGCGCCGAGCCATTTTTTCGATGAACCTAAAAAAGCCCGCTGTCGCAGCCTTTTTTTTAACGGTTCTTCGATTTTAGGCTCCCTCCCCCAAAACCTTAGGAACCTGAAAGTAGCCGTCCATAAAGTTTTCTGAAACCTTCTTTACGTCGCTGATTTCAAGGCCTTCAACTACTGTATCGTCGCGAAGCTTATCAGCCTCGGTACGCGGATATGCATCATACGGATTTTCACTGTCATCATATTTAGAGAGAATATCAAAATATCCAACAATGTCGTCTACCTGTTTTTTCAGAGTCTCCATATTTGTACTTTCCGGAGACAAACGACTCAAATAAAGCAGATTTTCAAGAGTCTGCGCGTCAATTTCTTTGTGCTGTGTTGCCATAAATTATATTATATAGAAAATAATGATTTTAGAGAAGTGATGTGGATTTGCTTCGCCGCGCCCCGGCGTCATTGCAATGCGCCTGCCCCCCGTCATTGCGAGGAGCGCAGCGACGAAGCAATCCATTACAAAGTCTTAAGCACTTCGCGAACAGCGCCGTTTCCGGCATTAAGCTTTGCAAAGTAAGCTTTAACAGTATCTGCAAGGCCTGCTTCAAAGAGGTCTACGCCAAAGATTTCCTTGCGGTGAAGAAGTGAATCAATGTCACCAGGAACATACTTTTTGCAGTCTTCCAAAAGTGGATCCGGGCTGAGCTCAAATGGCTTACCGTCGTCGCCGATTCCTGTAAGATAGCGGAGCCAGAGGGCGAATACCAAAGGCAAAACCTTGAGGTTAGAAAGACTGAGTTCCGGTCGTGCAAGGTAGCCCTTGATAGTTTCGCCAAAACGAATGCTGAGCTTCTGAGATGTATCGCAGGCAATGCGCTGTGGAGTATCAGGCATAAATGGATTTGGAATACGGATATTTACAACCTCGTCAATAAAGTCGCGTGGCTTAATGATTCCAGGATCAACTACAACAGGAAGTCCTTCTTCGTAGCCGAGGCGTTTTACCAGACGGAGGAGATCCGGATCCTTCATTTCGTCTGCAATGAGTGTATAGCCGAGTAAGCAGCCGCTAACAGCAAGGAAGGTATGAAGAGGATTCAAACATGTACAAACCTTCATCTTTTCTACCTTGTCTACGGTTGCGCGGTCGGTAAAGTAAAGACCTGCTTTTTCGAGCTCTGGGCGGCCGTTCGGGAAGTTATCTTCAATAACAAGATACTGACATTCCTCTGCATTTACGAATGGAGCAACGTAAGTTTTCTTCGAAGTGATTACAGGCTCAAGCTGCTCGATTCCATCATCAGCAAGAATCTTTTCGATTTTTGCGTCAGGACGAGGAGTGATTTTATCAATCATTGTCCAAGGGAAGCTTACCTTGCTGGCGTTGTTTACATAGTCGAGGAAGCCAGGCTTACAAACACCGCGGTTTTCCCATTCCTTTGCAAACTCGTTTACAGCAGCATAAAGCTTGTCGCCGTTGTGAGAGCAGTTATCCATGCTGACCATAGCGACTGGAAGCTCGCCGTTTACATAGCGTTCGTGAAGAAGAGTTACAACCTTACCAATGTATGATTTTGGAAGAACAGGACCTGCTGCAAAATCATCTTCAACACCAGGCATTGAAACGCCTGCGGCATTGCGAAGAAGGTAGCCTTTTTCTGTGATTGTAAAAGTAACCATCTGAAGGGATGGGTTGCGAAAAATCTCAAGAAGGCGGGCCCAGTCTTTTTCGTTAGCAGAGTCGGCAGCAAGAGATTCCATAATAGAGCCGACTACAGTTTTTTCAACTGAGCCGCTTGATTTCAAAGTAACAAGAGCTCCGATATTGTCGTGAGGGCGGTACATTTTTTCGATGATTTCGTAGTCATAACCTTCTGCTACAACAAGACCGCGATCAAGCACGCCCTTATTCAAAAGCTCCTGAACAACGTTTGCCTGAAAGGCACGGAAAATGTTTCCGGCACCAAAATGAATCCAGAAAGGATTTGCCTTAGTTGCAGCCTCAACAGCCGCACGGTCGAATTTTGGAAGGGAATAGCCTTTTGCCTCCCATTCACTTGTATTTTTGATTCCTTCAATTGTAAGTTTCATGTTTTGCCTCTAACTAGTATTCTAGCATATTAGTTACAAAAAGGCAAACAGATATAATGGATTGCTTCGCCTTCGGCTCGCGAGGAGCGTAGCGACGAAGCAATCCATTACACCACCAGCTCATCATCACTAGCTGGAATCGCAACAACAATTTCGCCTTTTTCTTCAAGCTTTTTAACTATGCGGATAAATTCTTCCTGCGCCTCGTAAACATCTTTTTTGCGGACTGGTCCCATATACTCCATATCCTCAAGCAGCATAGTTGCGGCGCGTTTAGACATATTTCGGGTAATCTTGTTAATAACTGTGTACTCTGCCCCCTTCAAGGCCTTAGCCAGAGTCGCATTATCTATTTCGCGCAGGCACTTTTGTATTGCCCTGTCATCAAGATAGACAATATCAGAAAAATACCAGAAAGAGCTTTTTACGATTTGGCGGAGAGTATCCTTTCGTTCTGTAAGAAGACGAGCCTCTATATTACGTCTGGAACTTTCATCAAGAGAAAGAAGAATATCATGTACAACACCAGAAGGAACAGAACCGCAGATATTATTTTTATACCAGTCTCCAATAAAGCGGTATAAATCGGCCTCGAAAGTGTACGAAATATCATCTTCTTCAGATTCACCAAAAGAAGTATCTTTTAGAAGATTCGTTATTAATTCTTTAGTTTTTTCATTCTGCTTTTCGGCCTCTTCAAGAAAGAGTGAACGCAAAAGCTTCCGATCTTCTATAAGTTGCTTAATCTGAACCTCAGCATCTGAAGTTACTTTTTCAAAGATTTTTTTAACATCTGCCATAAAGAGCCTCCTTCGAAAATATTTTCTTAGACTTAATCAATAACCCAGCCGTCATCAATCATGGCCTGAATACCCTTATACTCAGCAAGCACCTGTTCACCTGGAATAGGAAAACAGTTTTTTACGACTATATTAGAAATTACAACCTTTCCGTATTCAAGGTGACTCACGATGCCATGAAAAGGCTCCTTGTAATTTTTCACAACCGAAAACTGCTCCAGTTTATCATAAGTCAGCTGCTGCAAAGATTTACTCCAGTGTTTATCTGCCATAACCTGCCTCCTGTATATAATATACGGATTTTTTTTCCGTCGTTTAGTCTTTTTACGCCTTGATCCAGTTATGGCCTGATTTGTTTCTTATGCATTCGCAGTTTCCAGGTTCTCCCTCGGACATGACTCTTGCACCGCAGTAAGTACATACATATGGAGTATCGCCAACTGGGCCTATAGAATGCCAGTCATGTTCCTGCCAGGGGGCATTGTTGGGGCAGTTACCGTCAGGAAATTTCCATGAAACTGCATTAGCACGACTTGTCTGACCTGTCTTTCCACACTTAATGCAGTAACAATTATCAGGTTTATCACAAGGATTCGGAGTTTTTAAGAATCCCATAGCTGCATCCTTGAAGATTCCAAATAGTTTTTCTTTTGTCATTTAGAAAGCTCCGCTTTTAACAAACAGAATATTTACAATTCACTCCAATTATGATACCCACCTGGACAGCCATATGACGATGGATTTCCATCTGCTTGAACAATTGCTCCACAGTTAGAGCAACTGTAACTTCTGCTACCAACTTCCCCTAGTTCACTCCAGTTATGAAAGCTGCCTTCTGAGCAACCATACGAAGAAGGATTTCCATCAGCTTGAATTACCAAACCACAATTACTGCAACTGTAATTTTTTCTTCCAACTTCCCCTAGTTCACTCCAGTTATGAAAGTCAGCTTTTGAACACCCATATGAAGAAGGATTTCCATCGCCAGAACGAACCGCCTTACCACAATTAGCACATGAATACCATTCTATTGCCATAAAAATCTCCTTTTGTTCTTTAGAACTATGTTTTATATATTTAATTGTACGCCCGAAAAATCAATCTGTCATCAGATACAATCCCGTGTTATATCGGGATTTTTTCCCATATATCAATTACTCCCCATTACCATAAATATTGCAGTTTTTGATTTCGTACAGTTCTTTATAATTAGCTCCGCCATGGATTCCAGCATTAGCATCCACTCCGCCTTTTTGGTTATTGAAAATCGTACAATTTGTAACAGATTTTTTTCCTGCTCCACAAATATGAATTCCTTCGCCTTTATTATTATGCACGGAACAATTTTCTATTAAACTGCTGGCAAAATTTCCAACAAAAATGCCTTCTGCGGAATTATCATAAACTTCACAAGACAACACTTTTACTTTTCCAGATCCAACTCCTAATCCAAATATATCAATTCCCTGGTAACCACAAACATCTCCATACATGTCATAAGTAGAATTATGTCCATATACTTTGCAGTTTACAATCTCCAGGTTTGAATCTGAATCTTTGCAAGAAATTCCACTGCTTGCATTATTGAATATACAACATTCTGAAAGATGGTAAGAACCGTTATACATATTAAAACCGTGACCTCCATTATCATGGATTGCACAATTATTGCAGTCGCCTCCAATCAAGTGGACATAAAAACCATCCTGCAGATTTTTATAAATCTCACTGTTATTTACATTTAACTTCTCACAATTACTTCCATAAATTCCATAATTGCAATGACAAATTTTACAATTATTTATATATGCTTCTACTTCTTTATTAACACAATAAATACCATTTAAACTACATTGAGCTATTATTGAATCAGAAAGCTCTGCTTTTCCGGCAGAAAACGTAATGCCATAATTCGGATCACGTAAAAGCGCAATATTTTTTAGAAAAGCATAACTTTCTACCCATAAAAGGCTTCTGAAATTTTGTCCATCAATTTGCTCATAGTTAGACCAGGTGGTATTAAAATTCCATTCAGGCGGATTTGTAATAAAATCATTAAGTGTCTTAAAGGAAATATCCTTATCCGATGTAAACACAATTCCTTCAATAGTTACATCTGCGGTGATTTTACAGGATTTTTTTGAACTTAAAACAATTACAGGAAGTTCTGAAAAAGCTTTATCCGCAATATTTTCTTTACAGCCGGTAATTGTAATTTTCTTTGATATTTCGGTTAATGGAGAATCTTCCGGTTCAATGTAAAGGCCAGGCAAAACCTTTATTGAGTCTCCATTTTTCGCAGCCGTTACAGCCTCACCTAAAGTGTGAAAATCGCTATTTTTGCCTACAACAATTCCCTCAGGTTTTGTAGATGCAGAAATATCACTTGCTTTTTTTCCAAAAATTGAATCAAAAATGTCTGAAAACTCACTTCCCGATGTACCAAAAAGATCTGAAAAATCACCAAATTCTTTAGATTTCTGAGCCCCTTCCTCCAGCTTCCATTCAAGTCCTGCTGCAAAAATATTTGCGGCCTCTTCTGCCTTTTCTTGTGACAGAAAACTGACGTCTACAAGTCTCATTTTGCATTCAGTGACAGCCCCTTTTTTCTCCTCGAGCGAACCTTCATTTGCTTTAAAAAGGATTTCCTGAAAACCGTCGGGTATAATGCGGGTTAGCAGTCTTAATTCATCCTGAAAATAAAAACCGGCATAATCCTTCAGAAGCCCTGAAAGTTTGTGGGCATTTTCCTTTTTGTAGAGCTCCGTGCCACCGTGCTTTTGAATAATCGTAACGAGTAAAGTTTCTATTGAATCTTGTGTTTCTTCCATTTTGTTTATTCTCTCAAAGGATTCCAAATTTTATTAATTTTTCTAGTGCAGCCGTAACAATTTCATTTTTATTTATAACTTCTTCTTTTCCATTAAAGATATAACCGCAATTAACACAAGGTCTTTCAAGCTCATTAGGTTCATAAAGAGTTTCATTATTACAATGCGGACAAAGTACAATAGATTTATGCAGGCGTACCAGCTGTTGTAGCCATTCATTTTCGTTTATACGATTCTGCCGGCCTGAACCATCTTCTTTCATAAGTGATTTATCAAAAGCCCTGATAAACAAATCTTGAATGAACGGTGGAAAAAGAGGCCATAATTTCAAGGGATTATTATGAATGCCCGGCACAGGTCTATTAGAATCATCATTAGGGTCAAAAATAAAAGTGGTACAATTATCATTGCACTTACCAATCAGAGGATGATGTTTAAAGAAGAGCTTAAATAAAATTACCGCAAGCGAAAACCTGTCTGAAAAAGCATCCGGCATATGATTCTGCGCAAGAACTTCAGGAGCCACAAAACCAGGCACTCCAGAATACTCAAGATGTTCCCCATCTGGAGCAACTGAATCATTATCGCATATGAGAATATCACCATCGTCAGGATTTATAAAAAAGTTTCCGTCATTCAAATTCTGATAGCTCAAACCTTCATTATGCAAAAACTGTAAGCTAACAGTAATTAGCAAAGCAGCATTAACAAAAGCCTTTGTATTCGAAAATTTGACACGATTCAATAAAAATTGCGAGAAATCTTTATATTCGTTTGGAATCAACTTCATTACATAACCAAAACAACCGTCGTTATCTTTTTCTGTAATTGCAAGAGGCCATAAAAAAGTTGAAGCAGGAGAACCTTTTTCTACATTCTGTTTAAGGTTCTCATAAAATTTATCTGCATTTTTTCCACCTCCCCTATGATACCATTTGAGCGCATAACTATTGTCTCGCCACTTAACCTCATAAACAGTCCCCTGTCCGCTTTCGCCAAGTTTGTTAATCACTTGAACACTTTCACCGAGGACTGTTTTTACTATGCTGTTATTTTCAAGTCGTGCCATATGTTACCCCATTTTAATGTTTTTCTGATTTCATAAAAATCTTGTTCAGCAAGGAATTCTCGTTTTCTTTATGAAAGATACCGGCAATAGAAATATCATCACCACTTCCCTGCTCAGAAAGTTTTGGCAAAAAGGATTGTAATTCAGTTTTTGCTACATCAACATTCTCCAGAGCATTTTTTTGAATCTTAAGAATGAAATCTGGAAGCTTTTCGGAATCAAAAGAATCAGCCATACCATCGGACATAACCGCAATTCCATTTAATTTTTCATAACCGAAATTATAATGGAATCTTTCTTTTGCACTTTTTCCGCAAAGAGATGCAGTTACTCCAAAGCCCATATCCTTGTCTTCTTCTATAGGATAAAAAACTGAATCATCCTGTTTAATTGCAATTGTCTTTCCATCGCCAATTTGCAAACTAAACCAGAAGTCAAAATTGTCAAAATATGCAGATGCCAACAAGGTTGAACCATAAAGAGTATAAATATCATCATCAGATAATGGTAATGATAATTTTAATTCTTCACAGGTTTGGATTTCCTTTTCTGTCAAAGGATTTTCCATATAATGGGCTTTCACTTTTTCACGCCAAAGAATTAAAATACGGGAACAAAGATTGTCCAGAGTTTTATCTATAACATCCGTATCCTTTTTCTTTATGTAAAAAAGCAGGTCTTTCAATACTTTATTCATTGCTTCAACAGCGAATAAAACAGCAAAACGAGAACCATCTGCACTACGGAAATATTTTTCACCGCCATGACCATCGGCTATGAGAGCATAGGCATAACTTTTCCATTTATCTGTGCTCGAGCCGGAATAATCCTGTAACGGCTTTTCTGTTTTTATATGCTCGCTGCCGCGACAGCGAGCGTCAAGGGTAACAAGCATAAAGTTTACCAGTCATCTCCACTTGTTGATGTTGTATCCAAATCCGGCTCTGTTTGCTGGATTTCTTTAATTTCTTCAATCATTGCATCCTGTTTAGACTGAATCTGTCCGTCAGTAGCAGGCTGGCTCTTACTTCCAATCTGAGAAGATGTAATTGAAACTTTACGAATCCATTTCTTCAAAGCCTCTGGAGTATGAACTGTAATAACAGCTTCTATAGTTCCTGTAAACTTTGCAAGAACATCTTTATTTGCATCATCACCAATTGCAACAGCAACCTTGATTGCATATTTAAACCAGTTATTCTGTTTCAAAAGATCAAGACCTTTTTCCCAGTCATCAGTTGGTTCACCATCACTCATCAAAAAGATGGCAGGAGCAACTGATCCGGATGGAGCCTTTAAGAAACCGTTCTTAGACATTTTTTCAGAAAGCTCACGGCAGGCAGCTCCAAGGTCTGTAACACCTTCGGCCTCAACGTTATTCCACTGGAAGTTATCTGCCTCAATTGGAGACGGATACATCCACTGACATCCGGTTGAGAAAGTTAAACAGGCAACTTTCAAATCAACATCAGCACCACCAGCCCCCTGCAATTCAGGAAGAACTTCACGGATAGCAGTATTTACTGCACCAATTTTAGTTCCCATCATACTTCCAGAAGTATCAATTACAAAAAACAGAACCATCTGTCTTTTTACAATACCTTCTACACCTTCATCAAACATTCCCATTTTATTTTTCCTCCAGTTTTATTTTGATATTTTGGCAGAAATTCCGTCAAAATAGATTTCCAGATCATTAGCAATAGGTATAACAGAACCTTTTGCTATCTTCTTAGTTTCTCCGCTTTTTGTAGTGAATGACCATTCACTATCCGAAAGATTCTTAATTCCCCACAAAGACGGATCTTTTTTGTTCATAATTACTTCACCTGTTACACTTGTATAGTCATCAATATTCTTTGAGGTAAGACAAGAATACAATTTCGCTCCAGGGAACAACGGTGTCTTATGCTTTCCATCTTCCATAGCAAACGGATAGCTGTAAGAATTTCCACAAGTAAATTTAAGAGTATCGCCATGAGGGATTAAAGATAAGCATAATTCAGCCCCGCAATGCGGACACTTGAGGCAGGTTCCTCTGAAACGTATAAGCAATTTCTGCCATTCATTTTCAGGGAGACGCTTATTCGGATCTTTTAAGCCATCACAGAAGGATTTGATAAAAGCCTCCTGCAAAAACTTTGGATAGCGGGGCCAGGTTTTAATCGGGTTTGGATGAATTCCAGGAACAGGTCTGTTTGAATCATCATTAGGATTAAAAATAAATACCGGCTTCGAACCATACAATTCCCATTCCCGCTTTTCGGTGATACAAACACTGTCAACGTAGGCTTTTCCCATAAGAGGATCGTGTCTGCAGAATAATTTAAAAAGAATTACAGCCAGAGAATGACAGTCTGTAAGTGAATTAGGATGAGACTTACCGCAGACAATCTCAGGCGCCATATAACCAGGCTTTCCGCCAATATTGCCGGGGTTTTTCATTCCGTCAGGAGTAACGTTATCATTATCGCAGACAAGGACATCTCCGGTGTTTACATCAATGAAGAAGTTTCCGTCATTCAAATCCTGATAGCTTAATCCTTTTCTGTGTAAGGTTCTGAATGCATTTACAATATTCAATGCAGCCAATATAAAAGTTTCAGTAGAAGAAAATCTTACTTTATTATTGAGATAATCTTCAAAATCAGAATAATTTTTCGGGCGCAGATTCATTATATAACCGAAGCTGCCTTTATACTCTTCAGTTAAATAAAGAGGCCAGAGGAATTTTTCATCCGGCGCACCCGCAGAAATATTGTTTTTCAGATTCTTTCTGAATTCCTTTTTATTCTGAAACCTGCAGGTATACCATTTAAGGGCATAATCCTTTCCATCAAGGGTTACAGAATAAACAATACCCTGTCCGCCTTCACCAAGCTGCGAAACAACCTTTGCAGTTTTTCCGCCTTCCAGTTGTATAGATTCACCAATCTTTAATTCCATATTAATAACCTCCGCCTTGTAAATCTAATCTATCTGCTTCTTCGTATGTAGCAGTTTCACCACACCAGGGACATGTAAGTGTACTAGATGTGGAATCATTACCTTCCTCATCTTTAAAACAAAAAACTTTACCGCAACTGCACGTTGCCAGCCCCGTAGAATGGCAATACGGACATCCCGGATACCCCTCCACAGGATCAAAAGTTCCGTTTGTACTCTCTTTATCATATCCTTCGTTATGTGCCCTTTCCTCATCAATTTTAAAAGCCCAGGTTCTTTTCCAGTCAGAGCCAAACTTTTGTACTCTCATTCCAAATAAGTTATCGCTCTTACCGTGTACAGAAGAACATCTGGCAAGTATTACCTTTGCCTGCATTTTTTTTGATGAGTTTTCTTTGTCTGGATATTTTTCTTCGGTCATGTTCTTTTTCGTTACCTCGCTATATATAGATTTTTATTGTGTTGAATTAAGTAAATTGTCACTATCAAATATTGTAATAAGGGCCTGCTCCATAAGAAGTCTTCTATCTTTTTCTGATTTATATTCTGAAGCAATAAACTTATTCATTATTTCACTATCACTTGGAATTAACACTGTATAAATTCTATGCTTTGCATTAATATGCTCTGTCATTTCCTCTCTAAACCTAGCTGAAACAGGATTTCTGGACATTGTGAATTCAAAATTAAGCCGTGAAGCATAACTTTTAGAAGTTTGCCCAACATATATGATTATTTTTTCACCATTATCTTTTTCCCAATAATGAACATAACAGCCTTTCTTTTCTGCATACTCTCCAAGTGCTATTCTCATTGTATTAGAACGAGTTCCATCCGCGCGAAGTCTTTTAGGAAGGTTAAATTTTATTGCAGATGAAAAAATTTCTTCTTCTGTAGGTAAAATCATTTTTATTTCTTTCATTTTTTATTCCTTTTTATGTTTTTGAAAATTTTGTTATACCACTTAACGCCTAGGCCCTTTTCATACATACGATCAACTTCAAACTGTGCTAGTGTATGCCCCTGTTCTGCGGCTTTGCAATACCACTCAAGAGCCTTTTTATAATTGTTTACTTTGAAATACACAACCCCAAGGTTATATTGTGCCTCCGCATATCCCTGTTCTGCGACTAGGTAAAACCACACAGCTGCCTTTTTATAATACCCTCTTTTGTAATACTCATACCCAAGTTTAAATTGTGCATCAACATAACCCTGGTCTGCGGCTTTGCGGCACCACTCTTCAGCCTTGATACCAGATTTTAATACCTTTTTAATATCTAAGTTTCTATCACTTCTTATATTATATATTTTATCACTTTCATCGTAATAAAAACACGCAAGGTTATATTGGGCTTCCGCATATCCCTGGTCTGCGGCTTTGCGATACCACTCTACAGCCTTTTCATCATCTTTTTCTACGCCTTTCCCATTCCTATACATAATCCCAAGGCTACATTGTGCAGCTGCATATCCCAGGTCTGCTGCTTTGCGATACCACTCAAGGGCCTTTTCATCATCCTTTTCTACGCCTTCCCCATTCCTATACATAAGCCCAAGGTTGTATTGTGCTTTCGCATATCCCTGTTCTGCTGCTTTGCGAGTCCACTCAAGGGCCTTTTCATAATCCTTTTCTACACCATACCCGTAACTATACATAAAACCAAGTTTACATTGTGCATCTGCATATCCCTGGTCTGCTGCTTTGCGATACCACTCAACAGCCTTTTCATCATCCTTTTCTACGCCTTGCCCATTCCTATACATAACCCCAAGGTTGTATTGTGCTTTCGCATATCCCTGCGTTGCTGCCTTTTTATACCACTTTACAGCTTCCATTAAGTCTACTGGCACATCTTTACCATATTCTGTATCATCATAGAAAAGGCCTATATAATTCTGAATTTTTGCATTATGCGTTCTTTGTTCCAAATCTAAAAGCTCTTTAAGAGAGCGGGACTCTAAATAATCATCATCATATTCTACAACCTTTATATCCCACCTAAGACCGGCAGTAAGAATATTTGTGACCTCAGAGGCTTTAGCTTCGTTCAGAAAAAGGTTTTCCACCAGCTTCATTTTGCAGTCTGCAATTGCTCCCATCTTTTCTTCTGGAGAACTTTTATTAGCCTTATATAAAACATCCTGAACGCCTTCCTGCACAACGCGGCTAAGCAGTTTTATTTCGTCCTGAAAATTATATCCGGCAAAATCCTTAATTAAACCTGATAATTTTCGAGAGTTTTCCTTTTTATATAATTCCGGCCCGCCATAGTTTCGAACAATATTAACGAGCATATCTTCAATTGACTCTGGTTCTTTTATATTTTTCTTTTCTTCCTGAACGGTTAGCTTTGCTCCACATTCCAGACAAAACTTTGAAATACTTGCTAATTTTACACCACAGTTTGGACAGTTCATTTTGATTCCTTTTTTCTCGCCTTAATATTATACCCCTCAAAATTCAATCCGTCATGAGTAGAAATCCCGTGTTAGGTCGGGAATTTTTCCCGAGTTTTTTTTGAGAGTTTGTGATGTAATTTTTAGATTACTTCGGCGTTCCGCTCCACGCGACAAAAAAAAACACGGAGAGCAATGGAGTGCCCACCGTGTTGGAAAAGCTTTATTAGTTATATTTAATTTCTGTGTTTATTTATTCAAATACTGCTTTTGTAGTTCTGCTACCTGCTCAAAAGAAAGGCCTGTTATTTTTTGTACCAATTCAGGAGTGAGCCCCTGTGCTATCGCATTTTTAGCAATTTCTTCAGCCTTTTCCTGCAGGCCATCCTGGTACGCTTCTTCTTTCTTTACGGCAATGTCCATCTTGTAATCGTACTTTGCACACAACATGTTTATTACCTCCCGCGATTTTCGGTCCAGATATTCTGTCAGAATCCCCTGTTCCATCGCTATTTCTATTGCCTTTTTGAACGAACGTTTTGGAAAACGTTTATTGTAAAATCGCTCAACAATTTCTATAAACTGGCAATACTCTTTTAGAATAGCACAGTTCGTAACAATCGGCAACATTTTGGAGTCTGAGCAGTTCTTAACTTTTACAACCAGCTCAAGCTTACTGCTGTCTTTTTCATAAAACGCATCTGACAACCGAAGTTCCTGCTCCAGCGACATTTCTTTTTTACCAACATAAACCACATAAAAATCCGGATTAGGCAGTTTATAAACCTTTTCTGCATAACGCTCTTTTACGGGAACAATTCCTTCATAAATGCGAGTTACATACTCAAGGCAGCGGAAAGGCATGTTTTCGTTAATCGTTGACTGGTGCTCAACAAGTACAATCAACTTTCCATTTATTTCCCAGCTGACATCATTATTGAAGGTTTTATAAAGCGATTGCTCAATTACCTTCCTCTCCAGATGAACTTCATCCAGCTTAAAGT
Source organism: uncultured Treponema sp. (assembly GCA_947166355.1). Taxonomy (GTDB): domain Bacteria; phylum Spirochaetota; class Spirochaetia; order Treponematales; family Treponemataceae; genus Treponema_D. The sequence goes on along the minus strand of CAMVDX010000002.1, from coordinate 40,006 downwards.
CAGAGCCCGAAAGCCCGTTGTACAATTCCAGAAAATTCTTTTTTCCGTCCCTGTCAGAACCAAACAAATCTGTAAAAACCGAATCCTTATACTTTCTGTTTCTGAAAGCCATATTATACCCCCTGCAAAGCAAAAAAAAATGGCTGAACGCTTTTAAGCATTCAGCCATATAAATCATCATATATAATATAGACGCGATTAACACTTTTTTGACAAAAATTTGAAAAAATTTTTGAAATTTTATTATTTTTTATCGTCTACATAATCTTATGGGTTATCAATTTCGCAAGAAATAATTTTTGGCTTCGCATTCCAATCATATATACCACGCAATTTATTTCCATAGATTTTGCAATCTGAAATTATTGCGTTTGAACATTCAATATGAATTCCATTTTCTTTATTATCATGAATTTTGCAATTTGAGATTTTTGGTTTGTCTGCGGTATTGGATACATTGCTTATTTTTATTCCACACCCGTTATTATCATGAACATCACAATCACTATAAGTTCCTTGAGCAATTATCTCTATACCAGTTTCTCTGTTTTCATATATATTACATGAAGAAATTTTCGGATTCGCTCCAAATCCAGCTTGTATACCTTTTTCATTTTTATAGATTATACAGTCAGAAATTACCGGATTACTGAAACCCGTTAGAATACCAAAAATTTTATTGTCATGAATAATACACTGTGAAATTAAAGTTTTAGAATCGGGATTTGTAATCATTACACTTACTCCATATCCATTTCCATATATTTCACAGGATTTTAGTTCGGAATAACTATTGAATTCGACACCAACAGAAAAATGTTGTTCGTATTTATCTTCTTTAGTGTCATAGATTTTACAATCAGAAATCTTATCTTTAGTATATTCACTTGTATAAATTCCGTATTCTGTATTACCATAAATTTCGCATGAAGTTATCTCTGATTCTGAAGTATCAAAGGTATTTACTCCGTATGAACTATTGTTATAGATTTTGCAGTGAGATATTTTTGGTTTAGAGGAATTGTACACTGCAATTCCACCTCTCTTATTATCATGAATACTACATTCTGAGATTTCTTGCTCGGAATTTCCTTCTAAAAAAATCCCCGTACTTAAAGAAAAAGCACAAAGAGATCGTTTTATTACTGCTTTTGTATTTTTAGAACAAAGAATATTAACACATGAACTTAATGCTACAACAGAATCTGTTATGCATCCTTTTTCAGAGATAAAGGTTACCCCATATTTTTCACTTGCTAAAACAGCTATATTCTTTAATTCTGCATTTCCCTCTACAAGCAACAGGCTGTAAAAATCATCTTTATCTATAGCTAAAAGTTTCGTATCATGCCTTTCGTATGGAATTGCTCTCTTGGAATCAAAGGATTCCGGAGCTTTGGAAAGATAATCATTGAGCGTTTTAAAATGAATACTTTCATCGCTTGCAAAAACGACTCCTTCAATAACAGCATCTGATGTTATCTTGCACGAGTTTTCCTTATTCAAAACAACTATAGGAAGTTCTGAAAAATCTTTATTGGCGATATTTTCTGTACAGCCTGTAATTGTGATTTTCTTTGTAATTTCTGTTAATGGGGAATTTTCAGGTTCAATATAAATACCAGGACCGAGCTTTATTTCGCTGCCGTTTTCTGCAATCTTAACGGCTTCACCCAGAGTCTGGAAAATGCGGGAAGAATCGTTATTCAGGATAATACCTTTAGACAGGAGTTCTTTTTGAACAATCCCGGATTTTTGTTTGCACTCATTTTGGGAAGAAGTTTTTATATCTGAAGAGCCCTTATCATTTGAAGTATTCTTTTTCTGTGAAGCATTCCAGCAAAGTCCTGCAGCGAGTATGTTTGTAGCTTCGACCGCCTTTGCTTCTGAAAAATAAAGGTTATCAATAAGCTTCATTTTGCAGGCTGCAAGCGCTCCCTGTTTTTCTTCTGGAGAACTGTTATTGGCGTTATATAAGACTTCCTGAAAACCTTCCGGCACAACGCGGCTAAGCAGTTTAACTTCGTCCTGAAATTTAAATCCGGAAAAATCTTTTAGAAGACCGGCTAACTTTCGGGCATTTTCTTCCTTGTAGAGTTCCGGGCCGCCGTAGTTTTGAACAATATTTGCAAGTAAAGCTTCTATTGTTTGTGATTCACTTATATTTTTCTTTTCTTCTTGTGAAGTAAGTTTTGCGCCACATTCCGGGCAGAACTTTGAAATACTTGCTAATTTAACACCACAACTCGGACAGTTCATATTAATCCCTTTACTTTTATGAATATTATAAGACCCAAAACAAGTAACAGACAAACGGCAAGAATAATCAGTTTTTTCCAAAGAGCTAAACACATTCTTCCGCCATGTTTGCTTACTATTTGCAGCATATTGGTTAGTTCATTGAAACGTTTTTCTGAGTTTATTGCAACTCTGTTAATCTGGGTATCGATTTCAGAATTTATAAAATCTTTATTTACACTAATAGTAACGGTATTTCTTTTTGAAGCTACATCAAACATTCCTTTAGCAGCCGTAACATCTTTTACTGCCTGTGCAGCTTTTCTTCCTGGAAAAACGAATTTTGATGTACTTATATAACTTAGAGTAGCCTCGTATATACCTGTTGAAAGCAATTGAATTTTCAAAGATGCCTTAAGTTTGTCTACAATTATATTTCTTTCAGCAGTGTATTCAAGCTTATCTTTTTCCTTTATAAATTCTGCTTTTTCGTATTTATGTTTTTCAGTATTTATTGTGTTTTCAAATTTATCAAAATGTGGCCGATATTCATTATCTACATAAAATTTTCTTGACTGGAACAGAGCTTTTGTTTTTTCACTAAAATCAATGGCTCCAAGTGTTATACGATTACAGATATAAGAAAGAAAATAATCGTTATTATTCATGGATTTTAATCCATAAACTTCAAGAACAAAACTTTCAATTTCCCAACACTTAGCCCTTATTTTATTTTCTATTTGATTTATTTGGGATTCAAATCTGTTGTTTTCCGCACAATATGCAGAAGCCTTCTCTGCTGCTACTCTCGCCCTTTCTATTGCATCTGCATAAACTACCGCATATCCTGCGGGAACTCTTTTTTTGGTAATTGTCTGTCCATCCCGATGAATTTCGTATTTTTCAAAATAAGATTCTGCTTCCTGTTCAGCGTCTTTCTTTAATTTCAACTGTTCATTGTATTTAGCTAAAATGGCGTTCTTTTCATTTGTCAGGCTTCCGATCTGATCATAAAACGGCTGTAGAGCATTGTGCCAGTTTTCTATAATTACTTCGGCTTCCTTTGCGACATTCTGTGTATTTTGCTCCCAATTTGGCCCCTGCTGTTCTTTATGCCATTTAATAAGTGCAGCTGCTGCACACGAACCAATATCGTTCATTGTTTTTTCCATAAGAACCTTCAAAAGTTCAGATAATTAATCATTATCACTTATTTTATTTTCTTCTTGTAATATTCCAGCTGTTCCTTTGCTATTTCATGCACCTGGTCTGCTGCCTTTTGGAACCATTCAACAGCCTTCTGATAATCTTTTGGAACTCCAATGCCCCTGCTGTATATATATCCGATATTTGCCTGAGCTTCTGCATCACCATTTTCTGCCGGTTTCAAAAGCCAGGTAAGCGCTTTCTGATAATCACGGCGAGGCAATGCCCCATCAATATATAGCTTTCCAACTTTTGTTTGAGCATCTGCGTACCCTTGAATTGCTGCCATCTGATACCAGTCCAGAGCTGCCTTCGGATTATACAGAGGACTGGAAATTGTTTCACACAGATGTCCTAGAAAAAACTGCACACGCGGATTATGAGTTTTCTTTTCAAGAGCCAAAAGTTCTTCTTGAGGCAGGCTTTCTAAAAATTTATCCTCGTAAACTTCCACACTGCTTGCAGCGGGCAACTCAAGCTTTATCCCGCAATCCGGACAATAATTTGAAATATACGATAATTCATTATCACAATTTGGACACTTCATATTAATTCCTTTTCTCGTATAAATATTATATGTCCCAAAACTCAATTCGTCATGAGTAGAAATCCCGTGTTAGGTCGGGATTTTTTCCCGAGTTTTTTGAGAGTTTGTGATGTAATTTTTGGATTGCTTCGTCAGACCACCCTTCTGCAACGCCCTAAAACATTTTATTATAAACTAGTTGTTTTTCTAGTTGACTTTTCACTATTTCCATATTATCTTTTTATGCAGGAGGTGCATATGGCTTTGGTAATGGATCCGGCGGGAATTAATACTTATGATGTTGGCGCTTTTGATGCAAAGACTTATTTTGCTGAGCTTCTCCGTAAAGTAAAAGATGGAGTAACAATAAACATCACAAAAAATGGCAAGCGTGTTGCAGTTTTACAAGGTAAGACAACCATTCAAAATGAAGCCGCAATGAATGCACATCAAAGAATTATTGCACGTGGTGAAAAACTGGCAATGCAGCATGAAGGTGCCGCATCTCTTACCGCAGCAGATTTGAGGGATTTACGAAATGAAGGCCGCAAATACTGAAAACACCAGTGACAATAAAAAACGTTTTCCCTGTTTTGTTGCTGACACATCATTTATGGCGGCATATCTTTTGAACGGCTTTTGCGATGATAAATTAAAGGATTGCATAAAAGATATCGAATACGTTTTGCAAAACAACGGGCAGATTTATGTTCCTCCGCTTTTCTGGTATGAGATTCAAAATGTTCTATTGTATAAAACCCGCTCAATAAAAGATGGTCAGTTTCGGCTTTCAAATACTGATGTAATGGACATCATGTATGATTTACAATGTCTGCCGATTTACACGGATACAGTACCGGATGCAGAAATAAGGCAGAGAATTTATTCTATCGCGCAAGAGCACAAGCTTTCTTTTTATGATGCAAGCTATTTTGAATTAGCCCATCGTTATAATCTTGTACTAAAAAGCTATGACGAAGAGTTAATGCAGGCATATAATTCAAAATAATGCTATAATATCGCCATGAATCACGCGCAGCGAAAGACCTCGATTTTTCAAATTGAATATATCCTCATTCTGATTGCGGTTTTGAATTTTACACTGACCGAGGTTTTGAAAAAACGTACCCTGCAGAATATTGATTCGCTGGAGCTGACCCTTGCAAAACAAAGGGAGCTTTTGCTTGGCTACGATTACCTGCTTTATTTTTCTGTGATTCTTCTGGTAATTGCGCTTGCGGTAATCATTTATAAAATTCTTGCCCAGAAAAATGAACTGGAACTAGCAAGGGCAATTAATGAAGAGCAGAAAAGGCTCAGTCGAAATCTGCATGACACAGTTGCCCAGGACCTTGCGGCCGTTAAAGCCTATCTTCAAAAAGGCGACAAAGAAAAAAGCGAATTCTACGCAGACCGAGCCCTGGACGAAATCCGCTACGTGATTGATTCTCTTCATATAAATCTTGAAGAAAGCTTTGAAAACATTCTTGGCGAAATGCTCCAGGCCTTTGAAAATAATTATGAGATTAATACAGAGCTCCTGTCCGCATCTGAAATCATAACAAAACTGCCTTCCGAACACAAAATCGAGATTCTTCATATAATTCAGGAAGCGCTGAGTAACATTGCCCGTCATGCCGATGCGCAGAATGTTACCATCAAAATTGCAGATGTTGCCACTACCCTGCACCTTTCAATCAGTGATGACGGAAAGGGCTTTGCTATTGAAGAAGTTCTTGAAAAAAATGATAATAAAAGAAAACACTGGGGACTTCGCAACATTCAGGATCGGGTTTCAGAACTTGGCGGCAGCGTAGACTTTATTCACAACGGAGGAACAACAATTGCAATCCAGATTAAAAATCCTCTTTCTTGATGACCACGAAGGACTTAGAGACGGAATCGGTTTTCTGCTTTCCAAAGAAAATGAAAACATTGACTTCTGCTATGCTTCCAATATAGAAGAAAGCCTTTCTCTTTTACAAAATAATCCCGACATTTCTCTTGCCATTGTTGATTTGAATCTGGATGGGGAAGACGGACTAAAGAGCATAGAGCAGCTCCGCAAAATCAAAGAAAAACTTCCCGTGATTATTTACACTATGTATTCAGACCCGATTCATATTGAAAATGCACTCAAGGCTGATATTCAGGGTTACATCACAAAGAACTCCAAAACTGAAGAGCTGCTTAAGGGCATTGAACTTGTTGCCACTGGCTCAAACTTTTATAATGCGGCAGCTTCCAAAATCCTTCAGACTATGATTAGTGGTCGCAGGAAAAAAACTGATTCAAAAGAAAACAAAGATAAAAATGATTCTGCAATTCTCTTTGCAAAATACAAGGCTCTTACAAAAAGTGAACAGCAGGTCTTTTATCTTCTTGCCCAAAAAAAAGAACCGGAAGAAGTTGCAAAGGCTCTTGGCAAGTCCATCAAAACGGTTATTAACCAGCGTTCCATTATTTACCAGAAGCTTAATATTTCGGACAGGCTTGATTTGATTGAATATGCCGAAAAACTGGGACTTTCTTTTACCGGCGGGGAAGAACAAAATGAACGAAAAAATAAAGAATGATAAAATCAAAAAGAATATTTTTAATTTGATTCTACTGATTATTGCGGTGGCGGCAAACTGTCTCGGCTCTTTTATTGCAAGAAACATAAGTCTGCCACTTTATCTTGATTCTGTTTTAACAATCGGCGTAACTGCGATTGGAGGCTTGTGGTGGGGAATCGCCTGTGCTGTACTTTCGAATGTTACCCTTTATCTTTTTGATTATTCTATGCTGCCCTTTACACTTTGTCATGTTCTGACAGCTGTATGTGCCTGGCTAACTTTCAGACGTGCCGAAAAACCATTCCAGATGCAAAGCTTTTTATGGGCCGGCCTCTGGTGTGGTCTTACAAATGCCGTTACCGGCAACCTGATTTCTGATTTTGTTTTTTCTGCTGCAACCGGCGTTGACAATATAGACAACGCCGTTCGGGCAATTTACATTGCAACAGGAAATCTTCGCGTAGCAATTTACCTTGGTGGCCTTATAACTAATCTTGTAGATAAGTTTATAAGCGCCACAGTAAGCTTTCTGCTTTTTAAACTTATTTATAAATCTTCATCAGCCAAAAGCTCGGCAAGATAAAAAATAAGGGCACACTCATTTTCCTGCCATATTCGTAAGCTTCGTCTAACAGCCCAGACAAGATACCCCTTTATCTTGTCATCTTTTTGAATGCGGCAAACCAGTACAGATTCAAAGCCGTTTTTTATAAGTGCCTGATTGAATTTTGGAGAGTACTTTTTTACCAGATCTAGTGTGCTTTCTGAAAACATATCGTCTTTCATAAGCTCGCATAAATCAGAAGCATCTTCTGAGAAGTTTTTATTCAAAACAGCTTTCATCTTTCCATCTGGTCCAACATAGAGCAAATCCTGCATCTGAAGAATTTCTGAAAGCAACGGCATTGCTTTTTCCAGCTTCTTTTCAAAGCCCTTCTCTTTTTCAAGGTCTATTTTTAATTTATGCATATTTGTATATATGCCGTCTTTGGCAATTTTTCTGATTTCGATATTTTTATGAACGGCTTCTTCATAAAATCTGTAGCAGTTGCGTCCTCTGTGTTTTCCAAGGTAAAGCATTTTATCAATCAAGCCGAATAAATCTGAATATTCATCTGCATCATATGGAAAAGTTGCTGCTCCTGAAGTTCCGGTAATAAAAGCTGAACCATTATCAAAGTAAACATCTGTTCTTAAAGCCTTGGAATTGCCGTAGAGGTTCTTAAAAAAGTCAAGTTTTTCCTCCCTGGTAATATGCTTTAAATCTACCAGCAAAAGTTCATCACCACCAAAGCGACCAACAAGCCCACAATCTTTTGTAAATTCCGCAAGTCCCCTTGTAACCTGCGTCAGGGTCTTATCACCAGCCGCATGACCAAAGGTATCGTTAATAGACTTAAAATTGTCAAGGTCAATTATCGTAAAGGTAAAAGGAGTTTTTGTGGTTATAAGAGAGCGGACAAATTTTATTGAATATGAACGATTCAAAACTCCGGTAAGAGGGTCTAAAATTTCTTCCAGACTGATTTCATCTATCAGCCTGTCAAAATATGGATACTGTCTGAGTTCTCCAAGAGTGTAGAGAACCTGAGAACCATCATTCTTATTTTTACTGCGAACTACGTCTGTTATATCTACAAAACTACCTGCAAGACCAACAATTTCATCACCATCATACAAAGGCTGCTTGGAAGCAAGAATATCCCTTTCTTCTCCACGGATTATGCATTTTCCCTGAACCTTATAGGTGCTCTCTCCTGATAAAACCCTAAGCTCATCCTGCTTAAAAGGCTCCGGATCTGTATGCCAGCCCATATCTTCGTCGTTTTTTCCAATCAAAACATCAGGCGAATCAAAACCATAATAATCAAGAAATGCCTGATTTACACCAACGAAACGCCGGTCTTTATCCTTCCAAAAAACACAATCATGAGAGATGTTGATAATGCAGTCGAACAACTCTTCTGTCATTTTCATATTTGATGAACCTTATACGTCAAATAATTATAAAGGAAGATAATTGTATCGGCAAGTTTTTTTTATCGCTTTTTTCTCCTATAGATTGCTGCGTCCAGGGCTTCCGCATTATAAAACAAAATTCTGAAAACATGGCTTCCGGTCGCGGCTTCGTGGTACAAAACCGCGCAATAATGCGCTACACGCTTTTTGTGGTATAGAAACTATTACACCTGCCGCTTACGCGGCAGCCACAAAAAGAGTGTTTTTGTACCACGCCCCGCTCCCTCGCGCCAAGATTACGTAAATCTTTTATAATGCAGAAGCCCTGAAATCCATATCAATCGCTTCACTCTCCACTTGACATTTTCGACACTTATGTCTATTTTATTTATAATAACACTTTCGACACACATGTCGTTTTTATTAAATCCCTGACATACCGGAGGTAATAATGTCAGATAAAAAAGACAAAACAAGAGAACATATTCTGCAAGTCTCATATCCACTCTTCGCAGAAAAAGGCTTTAAGCAGATAACAATGAAAGATATCTGCCAGGTAAGCGGAATGAGCCGGGGCGGTTTATACAGCCATTTTTCCAGTACAGTACAAATATTTGAGGAAATACTAAAACAAATTACAAATTCCAGCACCCTTGATTTCCAGTCTCAAATAGCAAGTGGTGTTTCAGCTACAGATATATTAAAAAAAGCCTTTAAGCAATTAGAAAAAGAAATGCTCTCCCCTTCTGATTCGCTTTCCCTTGCAATCTTTGAATACTCACAAACCGTAGATCCTGCTCTTATGCAAAAGCTCAACAAAGAGGCAGAAGAAAAATGGAGCAGCCTCTTCAGATATGGAATCAAAAAAGGTGAGTTTTTAGCAGAAGCTGACATTCAGGCTCTTGTAAACACTCTTTTATATACCTACCAGGGAATCAGATTATGGCAAAGGATTACGCCCCTAAAATCAAAAAGTGTAAAATCAATTTTAAGAAATATAGAAAAGCAATTAACAGGAGGCAAAAATGATTAAACTTATACGACCATCTAAAGAACACGAGAAAGAAGCTCTTGCATTCAAAAAGGAGTTTTTTGATAACGGTGAAAACACGATTAATGGAAGCGAGCTCCTTGACCAGACAGATTCTTACGACAGCTGGCTTCAGGCAGTCACAAACAATGCTTCAAAAGCCACTGTAAATCCAGAATGGGTTGTAACTGATACATATTTTGCAATTGATGAAAATGAAAGAATTGTAGGGGTAATAGATTTCCGGCACGAGCTCAAAGGTTTCTTGAAAGATTTTGGAAACTCAGGTTACAGTGTCAGACCTTCAGAAAGAAAAAAGGGCTACGCAACACAAATGCTCAGCCTGATTCTTGAAAGAGCGAAAGAAACTGGTCTGAAAAGCTTTCAGTTATCAGCTGAAAAATCAAATACCCCTTCAATTAAGACAATTATAAAAAATGGCGGAAAATATTCCAGAAGCTTTACAGTTAATAATGAAGAAGCAGATGTTTATATAATGAATCTGTCACATTAACTGTAAAGCTTACGGGAAGGATTTGTTAATTATCTGTACAACTTAACGCCGCTGCGGTCAAAAGATTTTTCGCAGGCTTCCCAGAGTCCCTGGAGGTAGCAGGCTCCAAGAGCACGGTCATAAAGTCCGTAGCCAGGCATTGCCTTTTCGCCCCAGATCATTCGTCCGTGGTCCGGGCGGATAATTCCGTCAAAACCAGTTTCGTAAAGTGTCTTTACAATCTTGAACATATCAAAAGAACCTGTGCTTGAAAGGTGAGCAGATTCCTGGAAGTCGAGAACAGGGTCGTCAATTGCTGTGTTGAACTTAAGGTTGCGGACATGGGCAAAGTGAATGCGTCCCTGAGCGGCCTTAATGAATTCGCAGAGGTCGTTCTTGCGGTTTGTACCGTAGCTACCTGTACAGAAAGTCAAACCATTGTGTGGATTGTCTACAGCCTTGAGCATGCGGCAAACCTTATCCTGACTTGTGATGATGCGTGGCAGACCAAATACAGGCCAGGCCGGATCATCCGGATGAATTGCCATATCAATATTGTATTTATCGCAGACAGGCATAATTGCCTTGAGGAAGTAAACCAGGTTATTGAAAAGCTTTTCTTCGTCCACTGATTTGTACATTTCGAAAAGCTCTTTTACGCGGGCCATGCGTTCAGGTTCCCAGCCTGGAAGAATAAAGCCGTTTGAATCCTTGTCGATAGAAGCAAACATTTCTTCGGGTTTTACGCCGTCAATTGCCTTTGAGTTATAAGCAAGAACAGTAGAACCATCTTCGCAAACGCGGGCAAGCTCGCTGCGGGTCCAGTCGAAAACAGGCATAAAGTTGTAGCAAACCATGTTAATGTCTTCCTGACCAAGGCGCTCCAAAGTCTTAATGTAGTTTTCGATGTATTTATCGCGGTCGCCGCCGCCAATTTTAATGTCATCGTGAATATTTACGCTTTCAATTCCGGCAATCTTAAGGCCAGCATCCTGCACTTCCTTTTTGATTTTCTGAATAGCCGCAAGCTCCCAGGCATCGCCCGGAACAGAATCATACAAAGTAGTAATAACGCCGTGTACACCAGGCACCTGACGAATCTGCTGCAAAGTTACTGAGTCAAAGCCGGTTCCATACCAGCGCAAAGTCATTTCCATAAAATATATCTCCTAAAAATTTACAAGTTCACTAAAGGAGGGGAAAGTCTTCCCCTGCGCTCCAGCCTCCTCGGTCGTTCGCCTTCGGCTCACTCCCTGCGGTGGCTTACGCTACCCCTTCCAGCGGGGGACTCCCCCGCAACGCCCCCTCTTAATTTCAGTATAACATCACTTAAACGATTTATCAACTAAAATACTTGTATACTAGTATGATATTGCAAAAAATGAGGAATTATCCCTAAAAAACTGAAGCGTTCGAACCCGCCCGCTTCAGTTTATCTCAAAATCAAATCAAGCCGTAAACCAGTCTTCCAGACGCAGAAATGTTTTTTCCTTAAATTGCTCAAAGTCTGAAGTATTATGAGTTACCAGCACCATTCCGTTTGAAACAGCAGTAGCCACAATCTGCGAATCATAATAGGGAACAGATTTTCCGTCTTTTTCAGCCGCCGCCTGAATCTCTCCGCAAATTTGGGCAGCATATTTGTCATATGAGATTACCTCTATATTATCTTCAAGGGATTCAATAAATTTTTTAAGGGAATTTTTCTTTTTACATTCAGGCATCCGAGTTACACCCCGAATTATTTCCTGCCAGGTAATTGCAGATATTGCACATAAATCTCTTTTGGCATTATAAAAATCTATAACCTGCATATCAGGACTATCTTTAACAAATTCAGATACAATATTTATATCAAGCAAATAAGTCTTTTTCATTTTCCAAACTCTTAGAATTAAGCCCAAGGATCTTTTGAATAATCCGGACACTCACGCGACGGCGTAATATCAAAGCCCTTATCATCAAGAACATCCGCGTACTCTTCCCGCCATTTACCAAGCCAATCTTCTTTTTTTAAGTTTCTCTTTTCATACTCCTCATAACTCATAATCACCGCCACAGGCTTATCATAACGTGTAAGCTCAACAACCTCGCCCTCTTCCGCAGCTTTAACCAGCGCCGAAAAATTATTCCGCGCCTCATAAATAGAAGTTCTGCACATAGAGACCTCCTGTGTAAGGCTGCCGGTCAGAGCAGCCGGTGTTCAATAGCAAAGCGTTAAAAAAAATTGCGATGCAGCAATTTTTTAGCTTTACCTCTTTTCTAATTTTCATAAGAATTATAGCATGAGAAAACTTTATAGTCAACTTTAAACATGTTGGCTAACTTTTTACTGTTATTTTCCAAGATAAAAACCAGTTTTGCTGTATTCCTGCCATTTATTATACATTTCCTGGTAATTATCTTTTATAAAAGATTGGATTTTATTGATTTCTCTATCATTCAAAACTCCCCTTTCCTGAAGTATTGAATCACCATTTCCTTTTACAAAAAACTTAGCAGAACCTTCTTCTGTCAGTTTTGAATCACTGGCATGAACATGCATAGCTTCCAGAATGCATTTAGATGTAAAATACAAAAAATAACCGCAAACCTTAAAAGAATAATACTTCGGCATCTTTATGCCTCCATATATTTTGCATTTGAAATATAGTATTTCTGGGCAATTGAGAATTCTATATCATCCATATTAGTTTCTATCAATGTTCCATCTGATGATATTACAGCTGCACCTTTACCATTATTCAAATCAAAAACACGAATTCCTTCATCAGTTTTTTTATATGCAAATCCGCAGACAATCATATCTGCATCATCTGAAATCTGTTTTAAATCAGGCATACTGAACCTCTACTGATTTTATTGATTTGAGAAACTCTTCTGGCTGAATATATAAACTTTTCAAAATTGGAATTAAATCAATATATTCTTCTTCAGATTCTTTATTATGAGCATACTTTGCCATAACGACAAGATATCCGTTATCCCAATGCACAACAGACTCGTATTTTTCCAGAGAATACGGAGCAATAAATTTTAACCTGTTATCCCCATATGAGAAAATCGTATACTGTCCTTCATTTGAAAGATATGCTTTATCGTTCATTTTAGTTTCCTGAAATTATTATAGTACAAACTGCTGAATAATGCGAGAAATAAAAAATGTGCTAATAATACTATTTTTTTACAATCTTATATTCAAACGTGGCTGTTGCAGAATAATCAGCTGGTTCGAAAATCCAGTCCAGTAACTGGCCGGTAATTTCCTGTTTAACAATATCCTTGAAGGCTGAAGATGGGCTGATTGTTATGCCGAAAACATTTCCTTTTTCATTTACTTTGAAGGATATTGAAACAGTGATTGAAGCATCTATTGTTGCGGCAGCTTGAGCTGAAAGATTGATTACCGGACTTGCAGGGCTTAAAAGTGCGCGGGAACGACCGTTGGACATTTCCATTTCTACCTTACCGGAGCCACTTGTTTTGGTTTTAGCCGAGGTTTCTGACTGAACTCCGTTTGCAGCATTGCCTTTGAAAGTAGTGTTCTTAATTCCTTCCAAGGCACTTGAAGTTGAACTTGATGCCGTATTTGATTTATTGCCAGTGTTCGAACTTGTGCTTATTACTTTAGAAGAATCTTCTGTTGCAGCAATTCCTGCGGAACCCGTAAAGGCAGGAGTATTAGTCTGGACAGCTTGCGATTGTGAGGCTGTCGAAGTGTCTGCAGGTTCGTCATCATCAAACTGAGACCAGTCGAATTCTTTTTTTGGCTGCTGTTTTGTCTGATTTGCAAATGCTTCCATCGGGTCTACCGCATAGTGAATCGGCTCTGCAGGCTGTTGAACTGCAGCAGGCTTTTCAACAGGCTTTTGTGCAGGTTGAGTTTTTGCAGTTTCTTTTTTCGGCTGAGGCTGAACCTTTGGCTTAGTAGTCTCTTTTACCGGAGCAGGCTCTGACTTTGGCGACGGAGTTTCTACGGCTGGATTTTGCACCGCAGGTGTTTCCTCGGCTGGAGTTTCCACAATGTTCTGGCGCGCTGCACTTTCACTCGCTGCTTCTGCGGGAGCCGGAGCTTCTTCGGTTTTCTGGACTACAGGTGTGCTCGAAAGTACAATCTGCACTTCCTTGTACTCGGGCTTTTTCGGAAGAGGTTTAATTACAAAAGAGAAAATCAAAAAAAGAAGCCAGAATAAGGCAGTTCCTGCAATTGCGAAAAACTCGCTGGTGTGCTGGGGATTACTGTCTTCGCCAAAAAGCGGCGTGCCTTTATAATTTATCATTTTTCTGCGGTAGTCCTTAAATTGATGACGCAGTAACCGCTTTCACGAATCACGTCAAAAATCTTTACGATTGTTCCGTTTGTTACTTCTGAATCAGCTTCGAGAGAAACCGGGAACTCTTCTTTCTTTGTTGTACCCGTATCAAAAATCAAAAGCTCTTCGCCAAGGCCAGTCATTGAAACTTCTTTATCATTGAAATACAAAGCCCCGCCGGCATCCGCCGTAATCGTAATGCCCATGAGGCTGGTTGATTCAGCAGTATGGCTCTGAGGAAGATTCAGCTTGATTCCCGGCAGCGTTGCAAAGGTTGTAGAAACCAGGAAAAAGAGAATCAGCTGAAATACAATATCAATCATAGGAGTCATATCCACATTGGAGCGGATACCTTCCCTCTTGTTCTTAAACTTCATACACACCTCGTTATGGTAAATCCTAGAAAATTGCTCCACGTATTCGCAATTTTCTTTAACGGATTTTCGATTATATTAGATTTCGATACGGCCTGCGGCCTACTCAATCACCGTGGTTAAACATTGCTGAGCATACTCAATCACTGGTGGTTGAGTGATGCGAAGCATCGTATCGAAACCACACCGATGGTTGAGTGATGCGAAGCATCGTATCGAAACCACAATTTTCTATCTGACCCTTCCCGTCAAACGCAAAAGTACAGAAGTAACTCTTGCTTCCATTTCCACAAGGCGGCGGTTTACGCGGGAAACAAAATAGTTATGGAAAATAACTGATGGAATAGAAACACACAAACCTGCAACAGTTGTAACGAGTGCCTCGGCAATTGCTCCGGCAAGCAGAGATGGGTCACCCATTGAACCGCCAGCTCCGAGAACTCCGAAAGCCTTAATGTTACCCGTTACAGTTCCGAGCAGACCAAGCAGGGTTGCAATATTTGCAATAGTTCCAAGCGGAGTCAAAAGATGTTCAAGACGTGGAACAACAAAATCCATTTCAGCTTCAACCGCTTCACGCAAATCATGTTCTTCGTAACGACGGCAATCCATAGCCTTTTTTACAACCTGCGAAAGCGGAGTATCTGCCTGTGCACAGGCAACCGCACACGCTTCATAATTTCCGGCCGCAAGAGAACCGTCTAAATCGCTCATCAATTTTACATCGCGCTTATTTATATTAAAAAAATAAATGCATCGCTCAATAATAATAAAAGTTGCAATCACACCGCAGATGATAATTGGAATCATCAACGGTCCACCTGATTTTAATGTCTGAAACATATTTCCTCCATTGTTAGCTTGTCGGGCCAAGCCCGGCAATGACATCAAATGTCATCCTCTAAAACACAAATTTCAAAAGCAACGAAGCTAAGCCACCTCTGCCTTCATATTTACCGGCATAGGAACGAGTCTCGCCCTTATACAGTTTGATTATATCATTAACCGAAAGAATTGCACGTACCGAAGATGTTACACGAACAAATCCTTCTGCATTCAAAACAGGAGTGTCCATTTCATCATTAATATTCAAAATACAATTAACATCTGCTCCCCATCTGGAATCTCCATCCTGAACATTAACATCAAATTTTACAGTCTGAAAATTCTCCAATGCAGGAACATCAAGCCAGTTTGAATGCCAGTTTCCACTGATGCTGAAAATGCCCTGATGATAAGAAAGTGTAAAATCTGTTGACAATCCGCGGAAATCATTTATCGAATATCCGTAGATTGAATTTACCTGATTATACGAAGGAGTCCGTCTTTTGTTATTATAAGCAGTCTGACGATATTCAACTCCGCCAGAACCAGTAAAAGAAGATTTAAGTGGAATACTGAAATTGAAACGTCCATACCATTCAGAAATCTCTTCTGGATTCCAGTTCAAATTAGTAAATTTATATTTTTCTTCTAACTCAAATGCCTTAGGCTTATAGGAATCAATTCCACCTTCTGCACTGATCGAAACCCGACGGTTTGCAAAGTAAACAGGGAAAGATGATTCTACACCAACTGTAAACGGAACAATTACCGAGTTCACCATAATATTTTTTCCAACTACGGCAGCGGCATTTCCATATAATCTCACAAAATCATTTTTCCATTGAAGGTCAATCATAAATTTTGCACGATGGCTCTTAGGAAAAAGGATGTTCTTTGAGAGCTCTGTATCAAAATCATAATCAGCAGTAAAACCAGTTTCAAAACCATAGCCCTGCCAGCGGAATAATAATTCAGGCTTCACCGAAAGATATGCAACTGTCTTAATTTTTGAACTGGCAATTTCTGCATAACGGTTATAAAAATCTGCGCCAGCTTTTGCACCAATACTAAAACCATTATCAAAGAGATATGCAAAGTTTCCGCCTGCCTTATACAAATCTCTGTTTAAAAGTCCGATTTCTATATTCTGCCTTTCTCCGGAACCTTTTTCAATTAAGTTTCCCTGTAATCCATCTGCAGAAGATTTATAAAGTCCGTAAGCTCCCCATTCAATATGATTTTTCTTAAACGTTTTTTCAAGACTTAGTTTTGTAGTACGGTCGCTAAAACCATCATTAAGAGAATGATTTGCATAACAAAGGGCGGAATCATGTTCAAAGCTGAATTTAAAAGGGCTTATTCCAGCAGTTCTGAAAACTGAAATATTGCCGGTAAAGGCAGCAGGATATCCGCCTCCTATAAATCCTTCTGCATAAACTGATTTTTCAACGGGCTTTTCTTTACTGACTGCAACATCTGTATTTTCTGCTGCTTCAACTTCTGGAAGAACCGGCTCTACTCCACCGCTACCGACCGGTAGTTTAAGAACATCACTAAAATCAGGAAGTGCATCTTCTTCCGCTTTTTCTGTCTCTCCCGAAATAACAGTTGTAACTTCAGGCAGTTCAATATTCTGTGCTGAAAGTGTAGTTGAAAATCCTACCGTAGCCAAAACCGCTGCAAAAATTAAAAATTGTTTTTTATTCAAAAGCTTCATCAGAATCTCCAGTTTATATTAATTACGGGCATCCCCAGTTACACGATCAACCCGCTCTGCCTGAATACTTTCAGGATATAGTTCCTTAAGAAGAGAGGCTGTTTCCCGCGCATCTCCAATAAGTCCATCAGCAGCAAAAGCTTCTGCAGCACCATAAAGAGCCGCAGCCGCTCCTCCTTCATTTTTTACACTTCTATAATACTCAGCTGCCTTAAGGTACATTTGAGCAGCCTTTTTGTTTTCCCCATTTTTGCGACTATACTCTGCAATAAATTCAGCATTATAAGCGGCTTGCCCGCGTTCTTCGCCGCCAGTTTGACGAGCCAGCAATTTTTCTGCAAGCTCATAAGCCTCACGCTGAGTATACAAGCTTTCTGCATACATTTTTACGAGCTCTGTTCCTGAGTTACGTCCTTCAAGTGTTTCAAGTTCGCCAAGTTTTATAAACTCGCTTTCCTTCTCTGCAACCCGGCGATCCGTTCCGTTTACGATTTTTTCGAGCTCTTTTATACGGTTTTCAATATCATCATCTGACGCCTGCTGATTAAAATCCCGCTGTAAAACCTTTGCGACCTCTAGAGCCTGAGAATAATTTTCCTGTTTATAATATGCCTCGAGCAAATTCTTATTTGCTCCGTAGACATAAACACTAGCCGGAAACTTTTGAAGCAGAGTTCTGTTAAGCATCACGCATCGATCATTTTCACCAAGGCGCAGTGCACAATCTGCACAATAGAACATAGCTGCATCGCTGAATTTTCCAGACGCATACTTATAAATATAATTATTAAAGCGAGAAAAAGCCGAAGGATAATCTTCTATGAAATAATAAACTTCGCCAGTACGATACATGGCTTCTTCTGCAAAAGAGCTTTTTGACATTTCCTCGTAAATACGGCGATAAAGCAAATCTGCCTGTGAAGCCTTACCCTGACGCGCATAAATTCCAGCAGCCATAAATGTGCTCTGAGCTGCAAATTCATCACGACCTGCCATATAAGGAGTCAGAAGCTCTAAAGCAGAATCATAGTTCCCATAATCAGAAAAAATCTCTGCACTTAAAATGATGGCTTTTTCTTTCTGTTCTTTCTCGGTAGAATACCGTACAAGATTAGCTGATTGAATTGACGCATTCTTAAAATCTCCGTTCTGCAAAGCAGACTTAACCGCATATTCATAACTTCTTAAAACATAAGCCGTTACAGAATTCTGATTCTCCAGACAGTACCGCACAAAAGATGAATAAGAATCTTTAAACTGAGCAAGATTGTATTCAGCATATCCCTTGTAATAAAGTGAAAGTTTATTAAAATCAGAACTACCCGACATCTCTCTTAAATACGCCGCAAAGCATTCAGCCGCAGACTTCCACATTTTTTTATTTATATAACAAAGTCCGCGTACATAATCTTTTTGAGGAGAAGAGCCGGATGCAGCAACTTTTTCTGATTCGTCATACCTGCCGCATCGAAAAAGTGCAAGAGCATAATCAAGTGAAATCAAACCAAGCCTTTCATATTCAGAACAAGCCTCTTCATAATGGCCAGCTCTGCATAAAGCCGAAGCATACAGTTCACCGCAGGATGAGTCAACTTTATCAAACTGTCCTTTCTTATAATAATAAGACGAAACAGCATATTTATCTGCAGCTTCCGGCTGTTTAATTTTTCCATAAATTCCTGGAACTTCATCCCATTTTTTATTCTGAATTTTACACTGCAAAAGAGTTGAATAATAAGAATCACAAGCTCCTGCTATCTGAGACTTTTTTGCAACTGCTTCTAAACCTGAAAGTTTTTTTTCTGCAGAAGAAGAATCTCCTGTTTCCAGAAGAATTTTTGCCTCATAAACTGACTTTAAGAGTTTGACTCCTTCATTTTCTTCGTATTCCGAAATCTCAATGTTTGAAAGATAGTCCTGTGCCTTTTCGAAATCTCCAGAACCGAACTCATCTATGGCAAGCCGTAACCAGAATTCATTTAAGAGCTCAGGAGTATCGCTAAAGGATTCACGTGTTTTAGAAAGGATTTCTCCAGAATCCCCAATACCATTTTCCGAAGAAATCAGATACGCCTTTTTTAATGCAGAAACTGCAAGAGTTTTCTCACCACTCTCAAGCACACGGCAATAGGCATTGTATGCTTCCTGATTATTTTTAAGAGCAGCATTTGCATCTGCATAATAAAAGCAGAGCGTCATAAAAACTGAAGGCTCAAAATCATCATCTGAAAGCTTATTAAAAAGCTCTGTAGTTTTAGCTGGAGAACCAGACTTATTATAACTGACAAAAAGCTTCTGCAACGCCTCATTGTAATCAGCTGCTTCAAAAAGCTTTCCATTTGATATTACATACTCAAAAAGTGGAACTGCTTCATTCCATTTTTCAAGAATATAAAAATCACGTGCAGAACCTAAAACTGAAGGCGCATAAAAATCCATGTCATTATTTAAAAGTGCAAGTCTGCAGGCAGTATGGAATTTTTCAAGTGAAACAGAAAATTGTTTTTTTGCAAAAAAAGCACGTCCCAGCAGATAGTTACATCGAATCAATTCAGGAGTACCTGAGTGCATAAACGAAATTGCCGACTCCAGCGTTACTATCGCTTCGTCATAACTTTCCATATTAATCAATGCTTCACCCTTAAAAGCAAGAGCGGAATGAATAAAAGCAGATTCTGGAAAATCAGATTGCAGTGTATCGGCTGCCGTTACCACACCCGGAAAAAATCCGTTTTTATAGGATTGTCTGAGATCATTAAAAATCTGTACATCAGAATCCTGCTGTGCAAAGCAGAAACCGGTAATAAGAAATAAAGTTATAATAAAAAATCGTTTCATAATAACAATTGTTTGTCATGCTGATCCTGAAACACACATTCGTAGCAAGTGCGTGCGAATGTGGCGTAGCGTTCAGGATGACGCTGGCCATTCCTGGGATGACAGTAATCCATTAGTTAGGAAAGAACCGTTCAGAAGATTTCGCACGTGTAAGATATACAAAATCTTCTGAATAAAAATAGCAGAAATCTTCAAGTGTCATTTTTCTTCCATTCATGAACACATTACAGGCAAAGGCGCCGTCATCCTGAAAATAAGGAAAGAATGCAACACATTCATTAAAAGCCATAATCTCAGGTGTAATAGTTCTATCGGTTCCTCTTATTGCTCCAAAATATAAATTTCCTGGCTCCGTTGCAGCAAGCACATAAAGAAGTGAACGCAACACGGCAACTGTATAACCGGAATTCTCCACAAAAGTAACAGTATTAGCTACACCTTTCTCAGTTATAGAAGAAGCAAACGGATTAATAGTTACATCTACTCCAGACTGATTAAAAAGATATGTTTTTCCCGCATAAACTGAAACAACCGCAGAAGCAAGATTCCGAACCCAGTTCAACGAGAAAAAAAGATCATATTTTTGTGAAAGTATACCCTGTCTACCGTTATCTTTTACCTCTACAGTTTCCTTTATAAGAGGGTCTCTCTTTAAAAGGCCGCCAGACATAGGCTCAACAAGCCCATCCGCTATCCATTTAACAAATCCAGCAGAAGAAAGCAACAGTTTTTTTTCAGAATCAGCTGTTTTTTCGCTTTTTTCAAACTTTTTTCCGGTAGAAATATGCACCAGCTCACCGGTTTCATCATACATTGCATCATCAACCAGACTGATATACGGGAGTTTTTCCTGAATTACCGCGCACATCTGTTTAATGCCCTGATACATTTTTGTATCAATCAGAACATAATTCCAGGGCAGCTTTGTTTCTGTGATGTTCATTACATCTTCAAAAGATGCCGAATAGAATTTTTCGAACGGCATTCCTGTGGGAACTCCACGCGCAGCATAATTTCCGAAAATCACTAAATCTGCAAGGGCAATTTTTCCCTGCGGAGTAAACTGAAGAAATACTTCACTGTTTTTCAAAAAATAATAACGGATTCGTATGGGCTTACCGGTATGCTTATCACGAATCAAAACCCAGCTTCCGGCTGCATCACCAGGATAAACATCCTGCTCTTCGGTATACATTCCTTTATCTGAAAAAACATTTACTTTTATGACAGCATGGGGAGCAACGAAAATATTAAACGTAGAATCATTTTCTTCCAGACGGATTTGAAATTTTTCACCGTTATCGTTTGCACGGATTTCAGGCTGATTCATACGCACTTCACTCAAAGGAGCTGTAAACCACAGTTCTTCGAGTCCATTGCGTATCTCTGACGAATCAGGTATTCCAAGCCTGTTATAGGCAGCAAAAAGAGAACAAGAAAGGCACAGTGCCGAAATCAGACAAAGTATTTTTTTCAAATTATCCTCCCCATCTCCCTGCCGGTTAGGCCTTCATTGCTTCTCCAGCAGGATCAGTGTCAGTAGCCCCCGCAGCAAGCCGGATTTCCGCCTCAACCAGAGTTCCATCAGGCATACGAATCATATTTTCACCAACTTCATCTGGATGATTTCCAACCGGTGCATTAGAAAGCAGAAGCTTAAGACGATTCAACTGATTTACCTCAGAGCTTCCCGGGTCATAGTCAATTGCACTGATATTTGCTTCAGGGAAGCGGCGGCGCAATTCCTTTATCATGCCCTTTCCGGTAACATGATTTGGAAGGCAGGCAAATGGCTGAACACAGGCAATGCTTGGAGCACCCTCATGAATCAGCTCTACCATTTCGGCAGTAAGGAACCAGCCTTCGCCGGTAATATTTCCAATCTGAACTATATCATCAACACCCTTCATCAAATCATAAATTGAGGAAGGAGCTTCAAAACGGCGGCTCTTTCGCAGATACTTTTTCATCTTGCTGCGGTAAAGCTCGAGAGCCCAGACAAGCAGGCGGGCATTACGCTCTGTCTTCTTAGGGAAGGCTAACTGCTCGTGGCGGAAAATACCGGTAGAGAATGTATAAAAGAAGAAGTCTGCAAGGTCCGGCATTACACATTCGGCACCTTCGCGTTCAATTGTCTCTACAATCTGATTGTTTGCAGTCGGATGGAATTTTACAAGGATTTCTCCAACTACACCTACGCGAGGCTTTTTAATCGGCTTGAGCGGCAGAGTGTCAAAGTCACGGATAATGTCGCGAAGCAGCTTATGATATTTATGCCATGAAACGCGGGTAGTAAAAATAGTCTCTGCACGGGCATTCCATTTTTCGTACATTTGATTTGCGCTGCCCGGAACGGCCTCGTAAGGACGGGTTCTGTAAAGAACTCGCATAAGCACATCGCCCACCATAATTGCTTTTACAAGATTATCAATCAGAGGGAAATTAATCTTAAAGCCCGGATTCTTTTCGAAGCCCTGAGCACTCAAAGAAAGAACAGGAATCTGGCCCCAGCCCGCATCGTTCAAGGCACGGCGGATAAAGCCAATGTAGTTTGTCGCGCGGCATCCGCCACCTGTCTGAGTAATAATCAGGGCAACCTTATCAAGGTCATACTTACCGCTTTCGAGGGCAGAAATCATCTGACCGGCAACAAGCAGAGACGGATAGCAGGCATCGTTATTTACGTATTTAAGTCCGGCTTCTACAGCCTTAGGGTCTACTGCATCAAGAACTACAAAGTTGTAACCGCAGGCACCAAAGGCCTTCTGCAAAATGCGGAAATGAATAGGCGACATTTGAGGGCCGATAATCGTATAATTTTTGCGCATCTCTTCTGTAAAGATAACGCGGTTATAAGCAGAAGATTTAATAACAGGCTTAGCCTTGTTACGGCGGCGTTCCTTAACGGCTGCAATAAGAGAGCGGATACGGATACGAACCGCGCCAAGGTTACTTCCCTCATCAATTTTGATAAGAGTATACATACGGCTCTTGGCCCTGAGGATTTCATCTACCTGGTCGGCAGTTACGGCATCGAGACCACAGCCAAAGCTTGTAAGCTGCACGAGTTCGAGCGAAGGCATTTCGCTTACAAACTGAGCAGCACGGTAAAGGCGGTTATGGTAAACCCACTGATCAATAATACGCAGCGGTCGTTCAATTTTTCCAAGATGAGCAACAGAGTCTTCTGTAAGAACAGCAAGACCAAGGCCGCTAATCATTTCCGGAATACCATGGTTGATTTCCGGGTCCAGATGGTAAGGGCGTCCGGCAAGAACAATTCCGCTTCCGCCCTTTGTAATGATTTCTTCGAGAGCCTCTTCACCCTTCTGGCGTACGTCCTCACGGAACTTTTCCTGTTCTGCCCAGGCCTTGTCTACAGCAGCAAAAATCTGGGCACGGTTAAGCTTATCGAATTTTGGAAGCAGTTCTTCGCAAAGACGTTCTGCAAGGCGTTCCTTATCGTAAATCGGAAGGAATGGATCCATGTAAGTGATAGTAGGATCCTGTCGCAGTTCATCCACATTGTTACGGAGTACCTCAGGGTAACTTGTTACAATAGGACAGTTATAGTGATTTCCGGCTCCCATATCCTCCTGGTGCTCATAAGGGGCACAAGGATAGAAAATGAATTTTATACCGCGCTGCAAAAGTGAAACCACATGACCGTGGCTGATTTTTCCAGGGTAGCAGACAGATTCAGAAGGAATAGTTTCAAGACCTTTTTCGTAAACATTGCGGCTGGAACGCTGACTCAAAATTACGCGGAAGCCAAGCTCGTTAAAGAAGGTAAACCAGAGAGGATAGTTTTCGTACATATTAAGGACTCGTGGAATTCCCACATCGCCCATTGGTGCATCCTCAGGTTTGCGTGGTACATAGCTGAAGAGTCTCTTATATTTCCATTCAAAAAGATTAGGAAGCGGACCTGCATCATCATCATCAAGTCCTGTATTCTTTTTATTGCTTGCATCAATAACTTCGCCTTCAATTTCGGCACCCTTTTCACAGCGGTTACCGGTAATAAAGGTTCGTTTTTCGTCTCCGGTAGAGAAGGTATTAATAGTAAGAAGACAGTTGTTCTGACACTTACCGCAGCGGCGAAGTTCAAGGTCTACGTGGAAGTTATTAAGCTGTTCCAGAGTTGCAATCTTAGAGCGGACATCATGAACCGTTCCTTCCGGCTCGCCAGGCTGAGGCATCATTAAATCCTGCCACTGGTCGTAAGCAATAAGGGCAGAACCGTAAGCACCCATAAGGCCTGCAACATCAGGACGGTAAACATGAACACCTGCAATTTTTTCAAAAGCACGGAGAATGGCATCATTAAAGAAGGTTCCACCCTGAACTACAACTTTCTCGCCTATGTCGCTTGCCTTGCGGAGCTTGATTACCTTAAACAAGGCATTTTTGATTACCGAATAAGAAAGACCCGCAGCGATATCTGCGACAGAAGCACCTTCTTTCTGAGCCTGCTTTACGCGGGAATTCATAAATACGGTACAGCGGGAACCAAGGTCTACAGGCTTCTGGGCCATCAAGGCAATTTTGCCGAACTCTTTTACGTCCATGCCCATTGTGTTGGCAAAGTTATCGAGGAAGGAACCACAACCGGAAGAGCAGGCTTCGTTGAGCTGAATGCTGACAATTGCGCCGTCCTTCATACGGAGGCACTTCATATCCTGACCGCCGATGTCCAGCAGGAACTCAACGCCAGGTACAAAGAAGTTTGCAGCGCGGAAGTGAGTAATTGTTTCAACCTCACCGGAATCTACACCAAGAGCAGCCTGGAAAAGTGCCTCGCCATAACCAGTCGAAACGGCACGGGCAATATATACATCTTCAGGAAGCTGGGCATACAAGTCTTTAAGAACCTGAACTGCAAGCTCAACCGGATTTCCCTGATTATGAGCATAGAAGTCCCAGATAATACGGCCGTCTTTGTCTATCAAACAAGCCTTAGTTGTTGTAGAACCGGAATCAAGACCAAGGAAAACAGGTCCGTGAGTCTTTTTCAAATCGCCGCGTTTAGCCTTCTGCTCAGAATGGCGAACCTGGAACTCATCCAGCTCAGCCTGATTCTTAAAGAGAGGCTCAAGGCGCTGAACTTCGGAAAGCTCAGCCCCGACAAGATTTTTAAGGTTTTCGCGGAACTCGGTGATTGTCGGGAAATGGAAGTCTCCGGTGGTTGAGTAGGCCGCAGGCCGTATCGAAACCACCTCAGAACTCGAATCACTGGTGGTTTCGATACGTTCGCTCTGCGAACACTCAACCACCGTATTAAACTTACGCTCGGCACCAAAGGCACAACCTGAAGCCACAAACAACTGCGAATCCTCAGGAACAATAATTTCATCATCCTTAAGCTTAAGAGTTTCAATAAAGCGCTGACGCAGCTGGTCCAGAAAGTGAAGCGGTCCGCCGAGGAAGGCAACATGACCGCGAATCGGTTTACCGCAGGCAAGTCCCGAAATAGTCTGTGAAACAACAGCCTGGAAAATAGAAGCCGCAATATCCTCGCGGCGGGCACCTTCGTTAATCAAAGGCTGAATATCAGTTTTAGCAAATACACCACAGCGAGCCGCAATCGGGTAAATCTGCTGCATGCCTTTGGCAAGCTCGTTCAGTCCCATAGCATCGGTTTCGAGCAGAGCTGCCATCTGGTCTATAAAGGCACCAGTACCACCGGCACAGGTACCGTTCATGCGCTGCTCTACACCGCCGCGGAAATATGTAATCTTGGCGTCTTCACCACCAAGCTCAATTACAACATCAGTCTGAGGAATCAGTTTTTTTACAGAAGTTGTAGCCGCAATAACTTCCTGAATAAAAGGAATGTTCAGCCACTGTGAAACAGAAAGCCCACCGGAACCGGTAACCTTAGCGGTAATAGTGCGAGCCGCGCCGCCCTCTACGGAATTCTCAAGAAAATCAAGTGCCTTATTTACAACGGCAATAATTGTACTTCGAATATCAGCACGATGACGCTGATAGTCACCATAAATCAGTTTATCATCATCATCAAGAACTGCAACCTTTACAGTTGTAGAACCTACATCTATACCAAGCCTTATCGGCAGTAAAGTTTTCTCACTCATATTCTATAATTTTAACCGTTATCCCCTACTTAGTCAAACCGACAAAGATTTCTTTAATTTTGGTCGTAAACTCAGCAGTATCAACACGAAGTTGACGCAGGAAAGCATTATCCTCAAGAGGCCCGATTACAACATCCATTTCGGCATCACTGTGATAAACCATATTACGATAATAATCTGTATAATCCTTTTCACGAGATTTAAGTGATGCATTATAAATATCATAAGCAACAATAGAAACATCATCTGTAATATTCCGGTATAAATCAACGGAAAACTCTTCTATCGGGCGTGAATACAACTGCTCCAGAAGATACAGAGCATAACTAACCTTATACTGTTCATAAGCACATTCACAAAGATTGTAAAACTGATGAACAGAATCCCAGTTATTTATAGTTCCGTTTTTTATTACTTCGAAAAGCTCACGAATTTTCTCAGAAGGAATAATCTGACCGCCGACATTTTCCCATTCAGTGTATAGCGGGAGCTTTCTGATTCGTTCAACGAGTCCTCGTGTAAGCATATCCTGATTCAAAGCCTGACAGAATTCCATCAATGTGCGGGTTGCAAAATATTTTACAATTTTACGGTACATCTTATAGGCCTGAACCGGCTTACAGATAATAGCTCCATATTTTTTCTGACAGATTGGGTCCTCAAGAGTAAAGTCAGCTTCCGGATTCTGATGCAGAAAATCCTTTGCAGCCTGATACTGCTGCTCATGAGTAACTTTTCCTTCCATATATTCACTGTTTATAGATTTCAGATAACCAACTGTAAGACCTATAATGCGATCAAGAGCAATCATTATCTCCTGCATTGTATCTGGTGCGAGCGGATCTGTTTCTATAAACTGAACTCGTTTTACACGTTTATCACGCTTAAGAAATTTATTTTTATTTCTGGTGATTGCAAACATATCATACATAAACCACCAGGCAGGAATAATCGTAATCTTTGAAGAACCGTCATTACCCGGAGCAACTAAAGCAAACGGATACGGAATATCAAGCTCATACTGATAACTTCCTTTTGAAACAAGCACAAAAGAAGCAAAACGAGAATTATGCTTAAAGTCGCTGCAAAGACCAGGCCAGAAACCGCGTTTTGCAAAAATCTCACCGTCAGGACTTCGGCTGTTATGATTACTTCCGATTGTCGCACCAGCGGCAATATTACTTTGTCCCATAACAGTTGCGGCAATAAGAAAAGAAGAATTATGATGCTGTTCATGGAACGGATAAATCAGATTGTTCAAAACCTCACAGCAGGAAACAGTTGAATTGTCACCAAGCACAGAGTTCAAAATACGGGCTCCATACTTTACCTGACAATTGCGGCCAATTACAAAACGAACTGCAATTGCCTGATAAAACACCTTGCTTCCATACCCTAAAATTCCATTTACCATCTCAACACCTTCACCAATCTGCGAAGGTTCTGCCTCAGAAGAAAGAATTGTAAGATTTTTAAGCTTAAAAGCACCTTTTATATAAGCCGAATCTTCAATCTTTGCATCTTTGATAATGCTTACATTTTTAATAACAACATCATTACCTATGATTCCATAAGTATTAAGTTCATCAGAAAAGCCATATTCTGTAATTTCCTTAAAACGACGTAAAAGCTCAGGATCTTCACGATAATGTGACCAGATATAAGCATCAGCCGGAATCATCTTTTCAAATGGAAGAATTTTTCGGCCTTCATTTTCGTTTGCAACTCCAATCCAGATTCTATGTTCTTCAGGTTCTCCTTTTTTCAGAATACCGTTACCAAACTTAGCATGATTCGTACAGCTAATCTCATTAATATTAAAAAGAATTACATGGTCACCAATTCTGTAGTTATCGAGATAAAAAACATTACGGATAACACACAAATCACCGGTAACAATATTACTAAGCTTTGAACGGCGGATTCCGCATTCAAGTTTTAAGTCGTTATAGCGTAAAACCAGTTTCTGGATTTTTCCAAGAATAATATAGCCTGAAAAAAATGAAAGATGTATTAGAGAAGGATCAAAGCCATCCTCAGAATCATCAACATAAAAATTATTCCAGGTAGGATCGTCATTATGATTCAGATTTTTTTCCAGGACTTCTATTTCCTGAGGTTTGAGATGACGTTTACCCTTTAAAAGCTCTTCCGGGACAACCATTAAAGAGTAATCGACAGGGGATTCAATTTTTACCATATATTATAGTTTAACCGATATTCCAAAACAGAGCAATAATAAATGGATTACTTCGCACGCACGGCTTCCGCATTATAAAACGAATTTGTGAAAACATGGCTTCCGGTCGCGGCTGCGTGGTACAAAACCGCGCAATAATGCGCTACACGCTTTTTGTGGTATAGAAACTATTACACCTGCCGCTTCCGCGGCAGCCACAAAAAGAGTGTTTTTGTACCACGCCCCGCTCCCTCGCGCCAAGATTACGTAAATCTTTTATAATGCGGAAGCCCTGTCTGTCATTGCGAGCGTAGCGAAGCAATCCATTATGTGTTAAAATGTTATGATTATGAAAACAAACACCCGTCATACTGAACTAAATAATCGTCATGCTGAACTTGTTTCAGCATCTCTCATAAACAAGACCCCGAACCAAGTTCGGGGTGACAGACATTTATCCAAATTCAGGATGACGATATTTTGCTTTTTTCTCATCACCACTCGCCTTTTCGCAAGTCCAGCGACCTCTGTTCAGGAATATACACTGGAAAACGGCATGCAGGTTTTTCTCCTGGAAGATTCTTCTGATGCGCGTGTACACATAGAATTCACCTGCCGCGCCGGTTTTTCGTCGCAGACTCAGAGCACAAACGGATTTTTCAAGCTTTTTACTCGACTCGTAAAAGCAGCAACCCCGTCTCTTAATTTTACAGATGTTCAGTGCAATGCAGACTCTTCACGCTACTTTCTTGATATAAGTCCATCGCAGACAGAAGATGCACTTTTTACGCTTTCTGATGCTGTGTTTTCACAGAATTTTTCTGATGAAATGATTTCAAAAGAATTTTCTGACCTGAAAAAAGAAGTAAGTGAAAACGCAAATACCATGTCTACCCTTATAAACGCCGCCATAGACTCACGTGTCTTTTCCGGTGCACCATGGAAGCACGATTCAGGCATATACCCGCCGGTTTTTAAAAAGACCAGCGAAAAAAACGCACGTACTATTCTCAAACAGATTGGCGAACAGTGGTATACACCCAAAAACTGCGCTATCTTTATCAGCGGAAATATAAATACAGAACGCACACTCATCTTGCTGCGAAACAGCTTTGGACGTTTTTATTCAAGCTTCAGAACTCCCCAGGAAAAGCCCGCAGCTCCGGTGAATCGTCAGAGAAAATACGTGCTTCATTCAAATGAAATTTCTGGCGACCTGACACAGCTTGTAATTCAATACACAATGCTTGATATGGAACAAAGTGATTTACTTGCCCTGACACTAGGCTATGAGGGCTCTCTTTTTAAGCAGCTGTTGTTAGGTTTTGAAGAACTGAATATTCCGGGAGACGAATATATCAACGTTTCTGCCGCACATAAAAAAGACAGCTCCCGACTGATTATTCAGACGCTGCTCCAGCCGCCGGAAGATAAAAAGGCAGCCGCACAAACCAATTCCTTTAAGCAGGCTGAACTTTTTTTAAGTCAACTTGCTTTGATTCCAGAGGTTGTACGCCCCGAAGAATTCGAATATGCAAAAAATCAGCTTGAATACAGTCTGAACAGGACTACAGCAGTTCCTCAAAAGCTAATGGAAAATCTTTCTTCGTTCTGGGCACTGCAACCATATCTTCAGCCTCAGGAAAATGATTCTGAAGAGTATGCCTCGCCTACAACAGAACTCATGATGAACCGCTCGCAAAAACTCCGCAAAAATACACTCACAGAAAGCTTAGCCCAGCTTGAGAGTGAACAGCCTTTTATCTTTATTCTGATTAACAGCAAGGATTATAAAGCCAACAAAAAAGCTTATACCGCAGCCGGCTTTGAAGAAATCAATGAAAAAAATGCTTCGTGGTATGTACAGGAAATGTTTAAGGAAATGCGGGAAGAAGCCGCGCCTCAAACAAATCAGCTTTTTACAATTCTCAGCAACACCAGTGACAACAATTATTATCAGAAAAATATAAACTCAATTTCGCAGAGTAAGCTTTCAAACGGAATAAAAGTTTATTCAAAACAGAATTCTCTTTCTCACCAAACTTCGCTCGTACTTTCAATTAAAGGCGGAAAATACAATTCAAATGATGATAACGGCTTTGAAGAAGTAATGATAAACCTGCTTGCAGGAATGATTCAGAAAAAGCTTTTTGCGGGCCAGGAAGAAGGTCTGATTACAGGTGCGCCTTACGTTACTTCAAGGACAGACCTTTTTTCGAGTCAGATAATTATAGAATTTGATACGGAAGATACTCTTGCCGCCTGCCGTATAATTGCAGACGCAATAATTTTTGGTGAGATTGCTCCCGCAGATGCAGACCGCGCAGTTTCGGCAAGAAAATACAGAAAACGCCTTGAAAACGGAACTGCGGCAAATCAAATGTACGGCAAGCTGATTGAAAATCTTTACGGAGCTGGCGGCCTGGCAAATATTTACGAAGCAGAAAATGAAATTCTGTCAGACACTGATTACACAAAGATTCTTGCAGCCTACCCGGCCCTTCTTGATGCGTCGCGCTATTCTGTAATTGCAGTTGGAAATGTTGATGCTAATCTGACTCAGATTCTGGAAAAAACACTGGGACTGCTTACGCAGACTAATTTGCCGGGGGCTGGGGATGGGCTGAGTTCTCCTGACGAGCAGAGCTCTTCCGACGGGCCGAGTTCTCCCGACCAGCAGATGGCTGCTTATGAACCGAGTTCTCCTGACGGGCAGAGTTCTCCTGACGAGCAGAGCTCTTCCGACGGGCAGAGTTCCCCCACCCTGCCGGCTACCCCTGCGCAAATCCGCGACCTTTATGTAACAGTCCGCCACACTTTTCTTACCGACATTCCGGCAGAAAAGGCAGGCCCCCAGCCCGCAGTTTTAATTCCTACAACAGAGTTTCTGGATCCGGTGATTTATGCTGGAAAGGCGCCGTCGCATGGAACTAAAGAGGCCGCTTTGTATAATGCGGTCCTAAGCTATCTGGGCACGCTGATTGGCGAGAACTATGCCGTTAGTGTGCAGCTTCCGAAAGCCGGGCTCGAACTCGGAACGCTCACAGTGCAGAACGTAGCCCGAACGCGAGAACTGGACTCGCAATATAAATCTGCGGTGCAAAAAATTGAAGAAGAACTCGGAAAACTTCAGGCAAACGAAAACATTGTCCGCGCCATAAAAGACAACTGGATTCAAAAAGAAATGTACGAAACCGGCAGCAACACCGGCACAGCCCTTTTAATGCAGAAAGGTTTTGAACTAACCCCTGACAAAGCCGCCCTCTGGTATCTCGAAGAGTATAATTACATCCAGAACGCAACCGCCCAAGACTTCCTGGAAATCCTTGAATATTTCCCAGTCCGCGCCCAGTTCCGCGTCTACTCATCAGACTCAAAAAAATAATTAACCGGCTGCTGCAGGTTTTGCCGCGACGGTCGCAAATCTCCTTGTTTGCTCCCTCTGCGGCGCCTTCGTTTCAAAACCTGCATCAGCATATTATCGTTCGAATTCTCAAATTTAAAAAAGGCAAAAAAAAACTTCTTGATTTCTCAAGAAGTTTTTAGCGGCTGCTGCAGGTTTTGAACCTGCGACACATGGATTAACAGTCGTCACCAAGATTATATCAAAAGTATCCAGTGCTACTTCTTTCCCTACTTGCTATCTTTATTTTATATCAGTATAAGGAATTATGCAACTGACAGTTTTTGAGTTACTTTGAAACGTTTTTATTTTACTACAATCTTTACTACAATCGTGTTTAAATCCATAACTACAAACTAAAAAAGAGTATTTTTCGACTTATTCTGTAATCTCGATAAAGTTTTCTTCAAGTCCTACAATACAGCTCTCGTAATATCCATCTCCAGTTGTTCTCGGACCACTAGAAACGGAATATCCAGCTTCATCAAGTTTTGCTGTAAGTTCATCAACTGCAGCTTTACTTCCAACACTAAATGCAATGTGTGCGTAACCAGTGCGGTATGGATGCTTCGTCTGTTCAACAAGTTCTGGGCGCGTCATAAGCTCAAGTCGTGAACCGTCATCAAAAGAAATGAAGTAAGATCTAAAATCTGTTTTTGGATTGTGGTAGCCGTCATTGGCTTTTCCGTTCAGGTAGGTTGTAAAAAAATCTTTTGCTTTTTCCAGGTCTTTTACATAAAGTGCAACGTGCTCAATTTTCATAATAATTTTATTATATCATAGTTCCTGGAAAAAAGGGTGTCTTAATTGCCGTTCGTTCCAGCCGTACTTCGTACAGCTTCCACTCACTACACGCATCGAAGTCTAAACGTTCCGTCTTCCAGAAAGGTAGCAAACAGAGTGCTCCTCATTCGCATAATTCCGCTGCACTTCGTTCCGCTCCATTCTGCTCATTCGTTCACACACTGTTTGCATTTACTAGAAAGCTCGCACGTAGGCCCTTGTTCGGGCCAAGCAAGGAGCAATGCAAGCACAGTCAGCCCAGTCGCTACGTGCATCTGCTTCGCAGTAGCACTTCGCTTTGTGGTCTGCCTGTTTCCGCAGGCGGGCCCATCGTTGCAATAAGCACTCTTTTTGCAGAAGTCGCCAAAAATCTGCCTCGCGCTGTAAACTGGTCGTGAAAATATAAAGGGTCGTCCGCGGATGTCGCAACTTAAAACGGTGGGCACGCAAAAGGGTTCCCCCTTCCCCCCTGCCGCGGGGCACCCCCCACAACCCCCTTCTAAAAAATAATGAATGCTATATACCGCTCTCGGGGGGATTAAGGGGGCAACCTTTTGCTCAGCATTGCAGCTGTCCCACCGTTTTAAGATGCTCAGTTAATCTTACAATGGCGGCTTTTTCGGGAACTATCTTTGTATATGAAAGTTGCCTCCTCGCGCAGTGGCTTGTTAGCCACCGCACTCGTCAGCAAGGCGGCGTTGTTACGCCGCCCGAGTCGTTCGCATACCAGGACAAGCCTGGTACGCTCTCTCCTTGTGGTGCAAAAAGAAGAGCAGAAAGCAGGACTTGCGCCACAGCGAGTTCTCCAGAATGGCTACACTAAAAAAATGGCTGTTGCCATTTTTTCTTAACGCTCCGCCTTTACCGTACAATCGAAAGCTACTCCGGCCGCACGTCCGTGTGCGGCCTCCGTTTCCGAGTTCTCAACATTTCCCGATGTCGCCGCTCCGCTGCGACGGGATGATCTTCACTTGAAAAAATCTTCATGGGGGGGAGCGCGTGCAGCGGGCGAATCTACTTAAAAAAATTTAATCTGCTTATAAAAATACTTACAGTACGCATAATCAGTTCTCATAGAACTTTGCTTACTTTATTATTTATCATATAAAATTTATTTTAATTTATTTAAAAAAGCGTACTAAGCGTAGTAATTAGAAAATTAAACAATTAGGAAACAGTCAAAATAAATCAATGCTTTACAAAACAAGTCAAAACAAAGTCGGCTTTGTGTTTTATTTCTCAAAAGATGCGAACTAAAACTACGCTTTTTTTAGCTTCATTATACAGCAATTTTTTTCTTCATTTTTTATCAGTACGCATAATCATATAAAATAAAAGGGGGCACGGGGGGGAAAAATATTAATTAATGTCAAACGACATTGTAAATGTTTTTTAATTAAAATGATAAAATAATGCAGCAGAATATTAATTTATTAATTTCTGTCATTTCAGTTGATGTTATTTTTTTGCAATCCTCTATATTTTAACTTATAATGGAATATAGAGGATTATATGAAAAAAATTCTAATAGTCTTATTATTGTCTTTTGCATCTCTTAATTTATTCTCCGAAGAATTTTATTTATTTCCCTGGTTCTGCACTCAAAAAGATGTTTACAATCAATGTATAAACAAGGACTGGAGATTTCAATCTGCCAATTATAATAAAATGGAATTATATACTTTTTATACTCCTGATTTAGATGTTACATATTGCGATTTTCCAATACAATCAGTAAGTTGTTTGTTTGATGAAAATGGAGATATGCTTTCTCAAGCTGTAGGTTTTCATAACCTAGATGAAATGCTTTATGTCGTATCAATAGTATTAGAAATAATGACAAATGATAAAATACGAATAATAGACAAAACTATTGAAAAAAATGAAGCAAAGAATTATGTTCAAATAACTTATAAAGGGCTGAAGGAAAATAATAATAATGTTACATATGCAATTCGTAGTACCGATGACGGAATTAAACTAGTTGTATCTTATTTTGCTTATTGATTATAGGAAATGCCTTTATGAAAAAACTTTTAATATTTTTATTTCCATTACTTTTTATTAGTTGTGTATCAACACCTCGTTATTATTCTACAGATGCTGTTAATGTTGAATTTGATTCTGAAACTTCTGGAAGAACTGGAGTTTCTTTAAGATTAATTACAGATAAGTATTATTATGCAAATAAAGAATTATATATAATGGCAAAAAAAGCTCAGGAATTAGGGTATAAATACTTTGTAATAGTTTCATATTCAAATGATGAATATGTTTCAAGCTATTCAGCATCAGTTAATTATTCTCTTAATACTGTAACTGTAAGACCAAATACTTATTATGTTGGTGGTGGTGGTATTTATGCCTTTAATAATATGAGAGATGGTGATTCGTGGATTGAAAACATGGGAAGACAATTACATTTCGTTGATGTTTGGGTAAATGCCGGTATTTCTGCAGGCTTATTTCCACCACCAGAAGAAACTGTTCAAGAAGAAGAGCCAAATAATTAGTATTCGTAATCTGTAAACTGATAGTATATTAATTTTTTGCACCAACTTACTTGATAGCTCACATAATTAGTATTTTCTAGAGCTTCAGAAAGTGTCATTTTTCGTTTATTTTTATCAATATAGTTCGCTAATGTTATACCATCTGGATCGGTGAAAACTCCTGCATAAACTACATTATCAAAATCTTTCGTTTTACTAAAATATAAAGCATTATAATTTGTATCAGGAACATCGGCAACGATGTAATAAAAATCTAATCCTTCTCCTTCTTGTAATTTAGTGCATAATTTTGGATTAAGACTTTCAAGACTTTTATATAAATCAACTTCATCTTTTACAATTGTAGGTTTTCCTTTTTCTATAATTACAAAAGGAAAATCTTTTGAATTTTGTAGCTGAACAGAAAAAAGGTATCCTTCTTTAGATAAATAAATTGTAGCACCTTTTTCTACAGTTACTTTCTGTAAATTATTATCTTCAATTATTTTTTGTACATAATTTTGTAATTTTGTAAAACTCTTATCTTTATCAAATAAAACGAAACGTGCTTGATAAAAAGTCTCATGATCTGTGAAATACAAAGAAACTTGGTCAAATATGAGTAAAGATTCGTAATTTACATTTCCACCAGTAAATATGATTTGCTTACCCGAATAATCTTCGCTGGTCCAACCTTGTTTTATCATATTCATACATACATCAGAGCGTTGAGAACCAAAAGGTATATCTAGAAAATTTGAAAGATTTTCTGCATACGAAACAGCGAAACTATTAAAAAGAATTAAAATACCTAATAATTTTTTTATGTTTTTCATAATTTATCAACAATAGCGTTATTATTTTTAGTTACAGTATCTTTCTCTGCATCATCTAATCTTTTTTGATAAGAAGCTATAAGATCTTCATCAAGTGTATATGCGATTCTTATTTTAGAAAAATCGTGATTATTATAAAATAATGTAATTCTTAAATTATTTTTGTTAATATCATTAAATATATATGTATAAGTATATTCAGCGTCATTTGGTTCATTTTTTCTGGTAGAGATACTTTTTAAATGATATTTTTTAGTAAGTGGTTCAATAAAATTTGTAAAGACACCGCTTCTATCTGTGTAATCACCATTTTTTTCATTTATCCAATAATCTGTTGTGTAATAGGAGGTTAATATTTTTTGTCCATTTAAATCTTCAATGAAATCTAATGTTATTCTTTTATAGCTTTCTCTATCGAAATATTTATCGCCAATATATGTTTTCATTTCATCAAAATAAGGTGAGATATACATCTGGTCATATTCATTTCCTGTATGACTTGAAAAATATCTATTTATCCCAGAATAGTTGTATGATGAATAAGAATTTTGCGTAATTACCTTAAAACCGAGTTTTGATAAATTTTCTAATGCTTTGTTTTTCTTCATTCCTAAAAAGAATCCATCAGTACCTTTTATTACACTAAATTTTGAGAAATCTTGTTTTTCTTCATTTTCGTTCTCTTTGAATTCTGGTGATATATAAGAAATCATTAAATTATCATCAAATCTGATAACAATAAGTTCATTTTCTGTGTATTTATCGTTAAAAATATATTTCTTACTCTTAGAATAATTAATGTCATGATATTTATAAGATATTTCTGACTTTGAAGTTAAATGATGTCTGTTCTTAAAATATTTTATAATTTCGTCTGCGTATTTTGAATCTGTTTTTAAACATTCGATTTTTGTAATTTTATTAGAAGTTCCATCAAAATTATAATAGATTTTAGTTGTGTCGGTAAAATAATATCTTGAATTGTAATCCCCAATTATATCAGAATTTTTATATTGAATATAATTTATATCATATCCAATAATATTTTCGTTAAAGTAATTAAATTCAATTTCATCATTTAAGCTATGGTTTCCAGTTCCCTGAATTAGATATTTATTACAACTACTGAAAAGTATAGAAATTAAAAAAATTAAAAAAATTAAAGAATTATTGTTTGATTTTGTAGAAAGTTTCATAATAAAGAATTATATCATATATTTTTTTTATTGGAATAAAAAAACTTTGATTCCTTTTTTTTCTAAATGTTTTTTTACTTTTTTATGCATTGATAGTATAATGTATTATATGGATTTTAAGTTGAAAAAAATATTCTGTATTTTGATTTTATTATATTGTTCATTTTTTTCATTTTCTGAAGATTATGATAGATTTTCATTTACAGCAAAAAATACTGATATTATGGATTTATTAAAATCTCAAGGTTGGAAATATACAATAAATTCCAAAAATAATTTACATCGTTTTACACCATCAACTGGTAATGTAAAAACATTTCGTGGTGATCAGTTAAAAGAAATTTCATTTCAAGTTAATGACGAAGGCACTATTGTATCTCAATGTTTTTTATTAGATGATAATTATTCAGCTGCTTCTGGTTTTTATACTCTCATGTGTTTTTGTACCGATGATAAAGCTCAATTAGTTAATTTTGAAATCGAATCTGAAAAAGATATTGTGGTCTATACATATTTTGCAAAATTACAAAATTGTAATGCTACATATACTTTATATTCTATTGGTAATGGCGAATCAGTCAAATTAATGATTTTTTATACCACTTTACCATTTGAAGACTAGTATCTTCGTAAAATCAGCTTCCAAACTCTCCGATATCCAGGCAGCCACGCCCCTCGCTATCGGGGTGAGACTCTTCTTATTTTATATCCTCCATTCATTTTTAAGAATTAAACCAAGCCACATTCTCTGGCTGTTTCCAACAATTCGCTTAAATCCCTTTTCCTGCATTCTTAATCCAAGCCACTTTTGGCTCATGGATCTCTCATTATTCTTTATACACCACTTAAGATATGTCTCATATAAAATCTTTGTGTGAAGTTTCCATTTTAAGCTTGCATCAATTTCAAAACAATCATTTACAAATGTGCCGACTGCATCCATATCCATACGATATTCCTCATTTGCCTGGCGCACAGCTTCCGGTTCATCTAGACCTTCCTTCTTCCAAAGAGCATATCCTTGAATCAACCAATTCAAAATCCCGCTGTTCTCAGCAATCAGTTTTTCCGTAAGCTTCTTATCTCTTTGTTCCGGTGGAATAGTGACAGTAAAAGGAATCATCTTAATACGCCGCCAGATTCCGTTATCAGCCCCGCGGATTTTCGGCTTATGGTTTGTCGCCATAAAAATCTTAAAGGTAGGCTTGAAAGAAAAATACTCACCGTAAAGAAACCGCGCAGTCAGTTCATCCTCTCCAGTAACAGTTTTTATCAAACTTTCACTCAAAGGCTTTCCCTGTTCAATCTCACTCGTAGTAACAAGACGCGCACCTTTAAGACGTGCCAGGTCATTACTCTGTTCACTGTTCTTTTTCATAAAAGTTTCAATCATCGTGCTTCTAGCATAGTCACCAAACAGATGATGAAGCACGTTCAGAAAAGTTGATTTACCGTTTGCACCAGTTCCCCACAAAATAAATAGACACTGTTCACTAACATCGCCGCTTAGTGCATATCCCATTGCTTTTTGAACAAAGCGAATTAAATCATTGTCCTTATTAAAAATCTGCTGCAGAAATAGATTCCAGGTTGGGCATTTAGCATCCTTCTGAAATATAAATCGACTCTTATTTGTAATCAGATCTTTGTTACTAGGGTCTCTGATTTTTCCAGTTCTTAAATTAATAGTCTGATTTTGAGTATTAAAAAGAAGATGGTCTGTATCCATTTCGAAATCTTCTACCTTCAAATCTTTACTCATTTTCAAAAGTCCAACCATTCCCTGAATGCGTCTGTAGTTTTCACTTCTTACAAGATGTTTTTCAAAAAGAATCTTCAGCTGTAAATCATCTATACTTCGTAAGGCTCTGTACATCTTATGAATAAAATCCACGCACATTTCTTCAACCCTGCCACGAGTATCAATCTGCCAGCAGGTTCCATTCCAGATTAAAAATTTATTCCAGGAAATACAGTAGCGGATTTTTTGAGAATATGCCTTAATAAAAAAATCTCTGTTAGTGATATCAGAAAATTGCATCTCACCGGCAATATAAAGATTAGTCTTTATAGTCCTCGCCAGAGAGTCAATTGATTGTTTTTCCATTTCATCAAATTTTGAGCTCATACACGTTTCCTTATAAAGTTGTTTTCAACAGCAAGTCTGTACATACTGATCATCTTCTTTTGAGAATCTTCAAAAGTTCCAAGCAGCCCTCCGTCTCCTTCGCAAAGTTCATCCCAGTGGTCATAAAACAAAGTCAAAACATCCGGGCAAAGATGATATTTCCCAAGATTCCACCAGGCCGCAAATTCATCAGCTTCAAAGTTTGGAGGAAGGCCATTTATCATTCTGATTTTTTTATAAACATCTACATCATCACTAACTTTCTGAATAAACTCCATTGAAGAGTCTCTTACTAAATTCGGCAGAAACTCTTTAAGCTTTTTTTTCTTTTTCTTCTTTTTGTCTTTTTCATCGCTCATAAACAAATACCCTTACAGACATTCCCCTGGCTGTCCTGTCGTCATCAAAAATAACTTCCGGCCAGAAGGTCCACCAGCCACTCTGGTCAATATCATCTTCAGTCTGTACATCATAAAAAATCAATCCACCTTCTTCATCTTTCACAACTGCAGGAAAACTTACTTCTGATTCATCCGGTTTACGAGCTGCAATAGTTACTGTCTGATAACCCGATAAATCACACTTAGTATCAATTAAAATTCTGAGCTTAGTTTTATTCTTATAAATACGTTTCATATTCTGCACTCCAAAGTTATTTCATCTGCAATCGGACAGAACAAAGTCACAACATTATTAGCTTCCCGAATCTTTCCGCGCAGCCAGTCCCAAACGCTTATTACAGTCTGTGCAGTTCTGAAAAATAAACGTGATGCAAACGGCAAAGCTTCAAAATCAACTTCATCAATAAAGCTAC
>CAMVDX010000001.1 GCA_947166355.1 uncultured Treponema sp. | reverse complement strand
CCACGAAGCCGCGACCGGAAGCCATGTTTTCACAAATTCGTTTTATAATGCGGAAACCCTGCTGCAATTTTCAAAATATTATAAATATCTGTAAAGCGGCGATTTAATTGCACACGCAGCATGCAAACAGAGCAAGCCTTAGGAATCAGCAGTTATAACATGACCTTTGGCATTTTTCTTCATTATCTCCAGGAAGTCTTTTTTTGGAATCGGACGGGAAAAATAAAAGCCCTGCAGATAATCGCAGCCGGAAGCAGTGAGCCATTCAGCCTGTTCCGGAGTTTCAACTCCTTCTGCAAGAACTGTCATGCCAATTGATTTAATCATTTTTATGGTAGCCTCAAGAGCCTTTTCTGCACGCTTATCAGAAAAAGCAGCCCAGACAATAAACTTATCAATCTTTATCATTTTAAAAGGAAGATTCAGCATATAATTCATGTTCGAATAGCCCGAACCATAATCATCAAGAGAAAGCTCAAAGCCGGCATCAGACAAATCCTGCATATTTTTTAATAGGATTTCAGGAGTATGTGCGGCAGCCGTTTCCGTAATTTCAAGATTTATAATTGAAGTCGGAATCTGATAAATACTTTGAATTTTTAAAATCTGCTCAGCAAGAATTTCCTGCATACACTGCGCAACCGAAAGATTAATGTCAATTTTTTTAATGCCGTATTCTTCCACATTAATCTGAGAAAGAGCAAGACAGACAGATTCAAAAACATATTCACCAATACGAAGAATTGCTCCCGTTTTTTCTGCAATCGGAATAAAATCTTCCGGCGAAATAAAATGCCCCTGTTCATCCTTAAGACGAATCAAAGCCTCAGCGCCAATCAGTTTTTTTTCTGCAGTTGAATAAATCGGCTGATAAAAAACATCAAAACGGTTTTCGGAAAGACCGTTCCGTAGACAGTGCTCAATATAAATTGTCCGGCGGCGATACTTCAAATCAATTTCACTTGCAAAAATGACACTCTGACGATAACGCTCATCTGTAGAAATCATATTTACAATATCAAAAACCTCTTCAGAAGTTTCTGCATCCTTAGGACACTCAATAATACAAAGACGGATATAAAGCTTAAGCTCTACATTATCGCAGACCCAGGTTTTCTGAAAACGATTATTCAGAGTATAAAGAACCTCATTTAGTTTTTCATTATCAGCATCACGAAGCAAAATACAAAAACAGCCCTGCTGACGGCTGAAAACATTTGAATACGAAAAATTCTGCTTAAAAAAGTTTCCGACTTCTTTCAAAAAAGCATGAAGATGCGAAAGTCCAAAGGTATTAGCAATAAAAACCGTATCATCAATATAAACCGCAATGCAGTAAATCTTCCGCCGAACCGTAAGATTATAACGAACCATTCTCAAAAGAGCAGATTGATTCAAGGTGTCAGTTGAAGCATCTACCATCTCTTCGGGCTTCTGAATATAAAAGAAATAAACAAGCGTTACGAGAGCCATTCCAAAAGATTCAATCAAAAGTTCACTGTTTATCAGCTGCGTAAAAGACGTAATAGAAATTGTTACAAGGAAAAAATACATAATCTGCATTTTTGCCTTTGGAATATGCTTATGGAATGAAATGATTATGAAGAATGAAGAGAGCACATAAAAAGCCTTAGTCACACACAGCAGATAAAAGCAGAAATTATTTCCGCGACCATAACCTTCAACAGGATCAAGAGTAAAGGCCAGTGTAACATAATTTCGTAAAATAAAAGATAACCAGATTTCCGCAATGCACAAAATGTACGGAATAAGCAATCCCACCTGAATAATTCGTATAGTACGCTTTTTCAGTCTGCTAAAAATATCAAAGGCCGAAAGATTATAAATTGCAAAAAGAATTCCAAACGTAGTATTAAAGGTAAAATACAGACATTCCATCAGCCAGACGACATTCAAAGGAAACTTTGACATGTTATCTTCCATATAGATGGCGCCGAGCTCAAAACAAGTAGCAATCGTCAGGTCAGAAAGAATAATCAGAAAAACTATATTTTGAAAAAGTGCAAGACTTCTTTTTTGAAAATAGAAGAAAATAACAATCACTTCTATAAAAAGAGCCGCTACACCGTATTGATATATCTGTGTCAAATTAAATAGTTCCTAACAAATTATTATAATCTACAAAATTAGAGCGGTCAAACTTTTTAAGATATGAAATATGAAAGAAGGCGGGGGAAGTCTCCCCCTCGCGGCGCGAGTTTCCAAAGGAAACTCGGTAGTGAGGCGTAGCCGAACGGACTACCCCCTCTCCTAGGGGGACGCATCATAGCTGCTTACCCCCTAAGACCCCCAAAAACTCCCCGCACCAAGATTACGTTACTCTTTTATAAAAGCGGAAACTATTCCCTATTCCCTATTCCCTATTCCCTATTCCCTATTCCCTATTCCCTATCCCCTATCCCCTATCCCCTATCCCCTATCCCCTATCCCCTATTCCCTAATCCCCTATTTACTATTTACTATTCCCTAAATATAATAAAACTATGGCTTATAAAGTATTTATTGACGGAAAAGAAGGCACAACAGGCCTTAAGATTTTTGAGCGTTTTGAAAAGCGCAGCGATATTGAAATTATTACAATCGATGAAGACAAGAGAAAAGATCCTGTAGAAAAGGCAAAAATGATTAATGCCTCAGATTTTACTTTTTTGTGTCTGCCGGATGCAGCAGCAATAGAGTCTGCCGAGCTTTGTACAAATCCTAAAACAAGAATTATCGATGCTTCTACCGCCCACCGCACAAATCCGGATTGGGCTTACGGTTTTCCAGAGCTGGGAGCTGATTTCAAGACTAAAATTGAAGGCTCTAACCGCGTTGCAGTTCCAGGGTGTTATGCCTCGGGTTCAATTGCAATCTGCTACCCTCTTGTAAAAAGCGGAATTATGCCGGCTGATTACCCTGTGGTAATTCACGCAGTCAGCGGATATTCGGGAGCAGGAAAAAAGGCCATTGCCCAATACGAAGATCCGAGCCGAAATCCGGAGCTGGACTCACCTCGCCTTTATGCTTTGACTCAGCAGCACAAGCATTTGCCTGAGATTAAGAAAATCAGCGGTCTTGATTTTGAACCGATTTTTAATCCTTATGTCTGTGATTACTTTCAGGGCATGACTGTAACAGTTGGTCTTCACTCCCGCCTTCTTGCAAAAAAAGTGAGCGCACATGACGTTTGGGAAATGTTTGCCGCTCACTACGAGGGCTGCCGCTTTGTTCAGGTTGCGGGCTTTATGGGAGAAGGAGTTTTGAACGAGCAGTTTATTCCTGCAAACACTCTTGCCGGCACAAATAACATGCAGATTTTTGTTTACGGAAACGACGACAGAATTATGATTACCACCCGCTTTGACAACCTTGGAAAAGGTGCGAGTGGCGCCGCCGTTCAGTGCATGAACATCATGATGGGAATTGATGAAGGCGAAGGTCTATAAGTGCGAGCCTAAGCGAAGCAACAACGTATCGTCATTGCGAGCGAAGCGAAGCAATCCATTAATGTAGATTGCCACGTCGCTCCGCTCCTCGCAATGATGACGCAATTTTATAGAGAGGTAATTTATGTCTAAATACTGTAGTCTTACTTTTGACGACGGCCCTAACCCTGCCGGCGACGACACAATGAACAAAATGCTCGACATTCTGGAAAAACACGGCGTTATTGCATCCTTCTTTTTGATTGCAAATAAAATTACTCCGGAGAACACAAAAGTTATTGAGCGCGCGGTTGCCCTTGGCTGCGACATCGAAAATCACACCTGGAGCCATCCGGATATGACCAAGCTCACCCGCGAAGAGATGATTGAAGAGTACGACAAGTGCGACGAAGCAATCATCAAAATCACTGGAAAAAAGCCGGTGCTCTTCCGCCCTCCTTACAT
Organism: uncultured Treponema sp.; assembly: GCA_947166355.1. Classification (GTDB taxonomy): domain Bacteria; phylum Spirochaetota; class Spirochaetia; order Treponematales; family Treponemataceae; genus Treponema_D. The sequence goes on along the minus strand of CAMVDX010000001.1, from coordinate 493,157 downwards.
CTGTGTAAATGATCTCATGCACGAAATAATTCATGTACCTTTTATCTGCGGCCATGGCTGCGAAGACTGGGTTCCAGAGCGCACCGCCGACGAACGCTATAAACTGATGATGGAAAACACTCAGGACGGCGTTATGTACCTGCTTCACGTAAATGAAGGCAACACCGCAACTCTCGAGCTGGTAGACCGCGCAATTCCGGTTCTTAAAGAAATGGGCTTTGAGTTTGTAACCGCCCCTCGCCTCTTTGAACTCAAGGGCGTCCCAATGAAAGACAACGGTCAGAACTGGTCGGTGGTAAAATAACCCCCGTTAATCAGGCATATCTAAAATACAGTTTTTTATTTCTCATTATTCTGTTTTCTCAACATATAAATAGACAATCTGGTTTGTATTATTTCTAATATTGAAGGCGCCAATTATATTTCCTCTTTCATCCAGAGAAGCAAATAACTCATCTGTTTCAGAAGGGGTAAAACCATGAGATGTAAAAAAATCATGTAAATCATTGCGAGCTACATTTGCATTACTTTGAAAATCTATCAAATTGCAACTTCTTAACGAATTACGTATTGCTTTTATTTCATCAAATGTAAACTCGGTTTTGGAAGAATATGGTGACACAACTGTTAAATAATCACTCTTTAACATTTGTCCAAACTCTAAATAATATAATCTGCCCTGAGTGTATCCACCTGAAGATTCAGTTGAATTTGTCGGTTGTTGACATCCAGAAAGTCCCAACATTATCAAAAGTAATACTGTAATTACAAAAAATCTATTCTTTCTATTCATATCTACTCCTTTTAGATTGATTTGACAAACATTTTAACAAAAATGATTTGTTATATTGAGTATACGTCTAAAAAGATTAGTTTGTCAAACCTATTTACATTTTTACTCAATTACACTTATCAATATGAACAAATATCAATCAGATTTCATAGCAAATCTTATTTATTATAGAGAAAAGAAAGGATACACTCAGTCTACATTGGCTGCTGTATGTGATTGTTCAAAAGGAAACATTGGAGGAATTGAGTCTGGAAAATCTGCACCATCTTTTGAATTGATTTTGAAAATCGCTTATGCTTTGGAAATTCACCCGGCAGATCTTTTTCTCAGAAATACAAGTAAATCTCGGGAAGAAAACAATACATTCTTTGAAGAAAAATTCTTTCCAGCAATGAAAGAAATTATCGAAAATCAGTTTCCAAAGATTTAAGAATATAATTCTCCTTGAATGGCCCGCCTGCGAGCCCGGATAAGCGACTGGATGGAGCGCGCGTGAGGGATTGTAGGGGTGAGCGAAGCGAAAACACGCCGCAGGCGTGTTCGCAGGCGTAAGCCGGAGCCCCGCAAAGCCCGACGGCAGCTTGCTGCCGGCACGCCCAGAAAAATAGATTGCTTCGTCGCTCTACACCTCGCAATGACAAGTCTATTTATGCGCCTCGAAATGGCAGCCTTTTTTCATGGCTCCAACAATTTGTTTGCACTACATTTTTTTTGCTTGAATCTTCCTTATAAAGTATGGTATAAATATACAAAGGGAATGTATATTTATGCAAAATGATATTAAGTTTATAGAAGGCGGTGTTTGTGCTCCTCTGGGGTTTACCGCAAACGGAATGCTCTGCCACATTAAGGCGAGCAGAACTAAGAATGATACTGCGCTTGTTTTTTCGGAAGTGCCTTGTAATGCAGCGGGCGTTTTTACACAGAACCGCGTAAAGGCTGAAAGTGTAAAGCTGACTCAGAAGCACCTCGCCGATGGCCGCGCCCAGGCTCTCATTGCAATTTCCGGCAACGCTAACTGCTGTACCGGAGCTCAGGGTGCTGAAAATGCCCTGCGCATGGCTAAGGCTGCGGCCGGTCAGCTTGGAATTAAACCTGAGGATGTTATTGTTTATTCGACAGGCGTTATCGGTGCCCAGCTGGATGTTACTAAGGTTGAAAATAATGCGGCTGCCCTCGCAAAGGGGCTTTCGCGCGACGGCAACAAAGAAGCCCGCATCGCAATTATGACAACCGACACTCAGTACAAGGAATGCGCCGTTGAGTTCACCGTGGGCGGAAAGCTCTGCCGCATGGGAACTATGTGTAAGGGCTCTGGCATGATTCACATCAACATGGGAACTATGCTTTCTATGATTACTACTGACTGTGCAATTTCGAGCGAAATGCTGAGTAAGGCGCTTCACGAGTCTATTCTTGGAACCTATAACTGCGTATCAGTTGATGGAGATACTTCTACCAATGACTCGCTCTGCGTGCTTGCAAACGGACTTGCGGGTAACGCAGAAATCACAAGCACTGGAGAAGACTACGACACCTTCCTCGCAGCTATGAATAAAATGAATCTTGTTATGGCGCGCAAAATTGCTGCCGACGGCGAAGGCGCTACCCGCCTCGTTGAATGCAATGTTCGCGGAGCTAAGTCGGTTGAAGCGGCACGCGGTCTTGCTAAGGAAATTATCTGCTCAAGCCTCGTAAAGGCTGCTATGTTTGGAAGTGACGCAAACTTTGGCCGATTCCTCTGCGCTATGGGTTACAGCGGAATTGAGTTTGACCCGGACAAGACAAGCATCTGGTTTACAAGTAAAAAAGGCGCTAAGCGTTATTTTGATAATTATGATGATTTTGAGGTTCACGGCGAAAACAGCGTTCAGGTTTACAAAGACGGAGTTCCTCTGGAATTCGATGAAGACCTCGCTAAGCAGATTATGAGCCAGGAAGCAGTCGAGATTCTCGTACAGTGCGGTGACGGTTCGGCAGAAGGAACAGCCTGGGGCTGCGACCTCACTTATGATTATGTAAAGATTAATGGAGACTACCGCACCTAAGAGGCGACAGGGAGAATTGGGAATTATGAATAACGAAGAATTAACAACAGAACAGTGGTCTGAAGTTCTTGTTCAGGCACTTCCATATTTTAAGCAGTGGTGCGGAAAAGTTGTCGTTGTAAAATACGGCGGAAACGCAATGCTTAACGAAGAACTCAAGCAGGCCGTAATGGAAGACATCGTGCTTTTGAGCACAATCGGAATCAGGGTTGTGCTTGTGCATGGCGGCGGCCCGGAAATCAATCACATGCTGGAGCGAGTCGGTAAAGAAAGCAAATTCATTGACGGTCTTCGCTATACAGATGCCGAAACTATGGAAATTGTTCAGATGGTTTTGACAGGTAAGCTGAACAAGGACATTGTTGGAATTCTTTTGCAGAAGGGTGGCCGCGCTGTAGGCTTGTCTGGAGTAGACTCTGGACTATTGCGTGCAGTGAAAACTGAAAAAGACCTCGGCTTTGTTGGTGAAGTAACTGAGGTTCATCCCGAGATTCTTACTTCACTCTTAGACGAAGGCTTTATTCCAGTTGTTTCTACAGTTGCTCTTGGCGAGCAGGATGATTACGCCCGCTACAATATCAATGCTGATACTGCTGCTGCAAAAATCGCAGTTGCATTGCATGCAGAAAAATTTGTTCAGCTTACAAATGTTGCAGGAATTCTTCGCAATGTTGATGATCCTAGCACTCTCATCAAGAGAATTGAGCGCACTGCAATCGGTTCTCTCAAGGCTACCGGAGTAATTGGCGGCGGTATGATTCCAAAAATCGAATGCTGCGAAATCGCACTTAAAGGCGGAGTTCCTCGCACCCATATTATTGACGGCCGCGTCCCTCACTCATTATTAATTGAGATGTTCTCTGACAGGGGTATCGGAACTATGATATATTAGTGCGAGTTTGCGAAGCAAACTCGTTAGTAAAATTGCGTGAGCAATTTTACGACAGGTATTGGAACAATGATTTATTAGTGCGAGTTTGCGCAGCAAACTCGTTAGTAAAATTGCGTAAGCAATTTTACGTAGAACAATGATTTATTAATAGATTGCTTCGTCGCTACGCTCCTCGCAATGACGTTTTTCGCTGCGCTCCGTGCAATTACGTTTTTCGCCGCGCTCCTCGCAATGACGTTTTTCGCTGTGCTCCGCGCAATGACAAAGTAAAAAAAGAAGGTCAAAATGTTTGAGGCTGACATGAAAGAACAGATTCAGAAATACGAAGAAATGTGTCTGAACGGACATGTTGCCTTGAACACCTTTCTTTATGATGGCTGGCTTCTGAAATTTTCAGAGGGCTATACAGCCCGTGCGAACTCGGTAAGTGTATTCTACCCTTCTTCAATGCCATTTGCTGACAAGGTAACATTCTGCGAACAGATGTACAAACAGCAGGGATTACCCTGTCAGTTCAAACTAACAGAACTGGATACTGAACTTAATGACTTTCTTGCAAAGCGCGGCTACAAAATTGTTACCACTACAGATTTGATGGTGTGCGACTCAGATTGTCCGGTCAAGCCGGACAATAACAATAGCTCGCTGGATAATGACTCTAAAATAGAATACGTCTTTTCTACAACCCCAGAAGAATGGCTTCCAATTTTCTTTAAGATTCACGAAATAAATGATGCTCACGACCAGGATGTTTACACACGAATGCTTTCTAAAGTCCTGGTTAATACTATTTACTGTACTCTTATGTATGAAGGAAAGCCTTCTGCCTGCTCTTCTGCCGCCATCGAAAATGGATATATGCTGCTTCAAAATGTTGTAGTTTCATCTGAACTACGAGGGCATGGACTTGGAAAGAAAGTATGCAGAGCAATTCTGAAAAAAGCATATGAAGCTGGCGCTGATCATTCATATCTTCAGGTAGTCCAGACTAATACTGTTGCAGTAAATCTTTATAAAAGTTTAGGCTTTAAAAAATTATACTCATACTGGTATATGAAAAACTAATTTTCCACCCGAAAGTTTCTTATTCTACAAACCCAGCATTATTTTGAAAATCTTACAATCTTGTCGGCAACAGTTTCGGCCTCAGCGACATCATGAGTTACCATAATGGCGGTAAAGCCCATGGTCTTCTGCCATTCTCGAATTTGCAGGGCAAGGCGCTGTCGCAGATCTGCATCAAGGGCGGAAAGAGGCTCATCTAAAAGAACGAGTTTTGGCTGAGTGATAAGGGTGCGTGCGAGTGCCACTCTCTGGCGCTCTCCTCCGCTGAGAGTCTGGGGCATACGACGGTCAAAGCCTTCGAGACCAAATTCAGGAAGAAAGGCAGATGCTCGGGCAAGGGCTTCTTTCTTTTTCATACCTTTTGAAATGAGACCGTAGGCAACATTGTTTACTACGTTCATATGATTAAACAAAGCACCGCTCTGGAAGACCATTCCTACTCCACGCAGGCGTGGCGGCAACTTTTCTATTCGCTGACCATCGAGTTCTATTTCTAACTTGTTATGATAATCCGGGTCATTTTTTTCAAGCCCGCTGATTATATTGAGCACGGTAGATTTTCCGCAGCCACTTGGGCCAAGCAGACAAGTCATTGTCCCCTTTTCGCATTCGTAAGAAAAATCTACGGTAACAGTTTCCCATGTTTTATGGATATTTTTTACACTGAAATAACTCATTTTTTTCCAAGTCCAAAAACAATCATACTCAGGGCAGCTACAACACCGCCGCAGGCACAAGCCTGATTAAAGCGATATGCACCGGCAAGCTTATAAGTGTACAGTGCAAGTGTATCAAAATTTCTTATTGAAAGCACGAGGGGCATTGTCGCATCTCCAAGACTAACCGCAAAGCAATATGCAAAGGCAGAAATCAAAACCGTGCGGCAGGCTGGAAGATAAATACGAAGTACGCTGTCAAACCATCCTCGTGACAAAAGGCGGGCCGCAGCATCTGTCTCATAATCAATTCTGTTAATTCCGTTTTGAATCTGGCGGTAAGCGATTGGCCAGTAAAGTGCTGTCTGTAACGCTACAAGCAGAGCCGGAGTTCCCTGTCTGAAAATCAACGTTGCACACCAGGAAATTACAACTGAAGAAATTGCCATCGGAAGAATCGGAAGTGTTTGTAAAATCACCGAGTTCTGGCGGCGGCAAAGCTTTACCATAACAGAATAAGCAAACCCCATCAAAGTACAGGCAGCTCCAGTCGCAATTCCACACCACAGCGAATTTGCCGCCGCTTTCCAGAACGACGCAGCCTTAAACAGTTTTCCGAGCTCTCCCGCGCCGCTTACAAAAACAGAGCCAAGGGGACAAATTAAAAAGATAACAATTAAAAAAAGCAGCGGAATAAAAACAACTGAGTCTCCACCAATCCTCTTTCTCTGTACTGGAGCATACAGAACTCCGCTTGAAGTTGTCTGACTTTTTCGTGCAAAAAAACTGTATACAAGAGTTACAGCAAATGCAGTAACTGTTTCAAGAATTGCAAGCTTTGCGCCAGCCCCAATATCGAGAGTTGTTCTTACCGAATGATATATTTCAACCTCAAGCGTAGAACGGCCGACAGGTGAAAAAAGCAGAACAATCATAAAGCTGAAATAACAGAATAGAAAAACCGGAATACATGCCGCACCGATTGCGCCCGAAAGCTGACGCAGAGTAACGGTCCGAAGAACTCTTGCCTCTCCCGCACCCAGCAGCCTTGCGGCATTTTCCTGCTCACGGGGAAGTCTTTCCCAGGCATCACTTACAATTCCAATTACCATAGGAACATTGTAAAAACCCTGGGCAATTACAATACCCACGCTGCTATAGAGAAATGAAAAGTCTGTTCCCAGCAGGCGGTTCACACTGCCATTCATTCCCCAAAAGCTTACATAACCGAGTGCAACAATAAGGGGTGGAACACAAAGAGGCACCGCAGATAGTGAGAGCAGAAGACGGCGGCCGGAAAAGCGTCGGCGGGCGGTAAAATAAGCCATAGGCATGCCTACCAGCACCGACACCAGGGTTGAGAACAAAGCAATTTCAAGGGTGTAAAAATATATCTTGAGCATAAACGGCGTCTTTGGTGGTTGAGTGACACGAAGTGTCGTATCGAAAAAACCTCAGAACTCATTCAGTGGTTTCGATACGGCCTACGGCCTACTCAACCACCGCATTTTACACTTATTTAATAATCTCCGGCATCTCAATTGTATCATAGCAAGCCGGCATTTTTACGTTTTTATTTGAAGGATACATCCACTGAGTTGTAGGAATTACTTTCTGAGCTTCTTCGCTGATGAGGAATTCAATAAATTTCTTAGCTCCATCAGGATTCTTAGCACCCTTTACAAGGCCGGCACCTTCAACCTGCATAACGTGTCCGTCTGTAAAAGTCAAAGCCTTAAACTGATCGCCCTCGCCATATTCAATATGATAAGCAGGACTTGTTGTATAGCTGATTACAAGAGGAGCCTCGCCGTCTGTAAACATTCCGTAACCTACACTCCAGCCTGGAGCCATAGTCAAAACAGAAGGAGTAAGGCGCTTCATATAATCAGCGGCCTTTTTACCGTAAACCTTATTAACCCAGGTTTCAAAACCAAGGCCAGGAGTACTTGTGCGGGCATCCATAAGAATCAGCTTCTTTTTGTAAATGTCTTTTGTAAGGTCTTCGAGACAGGTCGGAGCCGGTACGTCAGAAAGAGAATTCCAGATGATTGCAAAAGGACTGTAATCATAAGGAGTCATAAGCCACTTGCCGCCGAGTTCTTCTTCAAGTCCCTCGCCGAGAACAGCAGCATTCGCAGGCTTAAAGCTTTCGAATACTCCGCTCTTTGCAGCCTTTTCTGTAAGATTGTTATCAAGGCCTAACAAAACATCTGCATAAGGATCTTTCTTTTCGAGCTGAGCCTTAGAAAGAATCTGAACGCCGTCACCACAGTCAATGAAGGTTACTTTGATTCCTGTTTTTTCTTCGAACAGGCGGGCAATTTCAGGACCACTTCCCCATTCACCGCAGAAAGAATCGTAAGTGTAAACGATTACTTCATTAAGACGAGCTGCATCAGCTTTTTTTGATTTTTTGCTTCCCGCAAAGAGAGAGCAAACCATAAGAATTGATAAAATGATAAGGATATGAACTTTTTTCATACCTACCTCCGCCGGTATTATCCGGATCAGGTTCTAAGGGTATAATCTCAGGCGGATTGAGACGACGTCTCATAATTTTCCGCCACCCCTGGCATTTGTTGATTAGACAAAATGTCATGCTGAACTTGTTTCAGCATCTATTTAAGAGATCCCGAAACAAGTTCGGGATGACGCCTCACAGTTCAAACTGAAAAGACTTTACAAGTATTTTTTGATTGCGTCAAGCAGTTCCGAGTACTCTGTAAAGGCCGGATACTGCGGATATTCCTTGATAATCTTTTCAGTTGAACGGAACAGGAAGCCCGCTTTTGAAGCCTGAATCATACCAAGATCATTAAAGCTGTCGCCTGAAGCAATAGTTTCAAAACCAATAGACTGCAATGCCTTTACGGTTGTGAGCTTACTCTTTTCACAGCGCATCTTATAGCCGGTAATTTCACCAGAATCAGAAACAATCAGCTCATTACAGAAAATAGTAGGCTGTCCAAGCTTTTCCATAAGTGGAGCCGCGAACTGGCTGAAAGTGTCGCTCAAAATAATAGTCTGGCAGCAGGAACGCAATTCATCGAGGAAGTTTTTTGCCCCCGGAAGCGGGTCTATTTTTTTGATTGTATCCTGAATCTCGCGAAGTCCAAGCCCATGTTCCTTGAGAATCGCAATGCGATATTTCATCAGCTTGTCATAATCCGGTTCATCGCGTGTAGTACGACGCAATTCAGGAATTCCAACAGTATCAGCAAATGCAATCCAAATCTCAGGCACCAGAACGCCTTCAAGGTCAAGACAGGTAATAATCATTTTTTTCTTCCTCGTGAGTCTCCGTCATCCCGAATCTATTTAGGGATCTGTAAGAAAGATGCTGAACCCTGAACTTTTCAGGGTCAGCATGACAGATACTTCGTGTATTTTATTATAGTAAGTAAAATACCTTATTTATTAAAATATATCAAGGAAGAGGGAGAAGTCCCGATCTTCCGAAATTCTAAAAGATTTATGTAATCTTGGCGCGAGGGAGCGGGGCGTGGTACAAAAACACTCTTTTTGTGGCTGCCGCGGAAGCGGCAGGTGTAATAGTTTCTATACCACAAAAAGCGTGTAGCGCATTATTGCGCGGTTTTGTACCACGAAGCCGCGACCGGAAGCCATGTTTTCACATATTTGTTTTATAATTCGGCAGCTCTGTTCACTATTCTCCATATTTAAAGAAAAAAATTTTATTTTCTGAAATTCTATGTTACAATTAAAACACAGTAAATAATAAATATTTATTTAAAAAGGAAAATCCACGATGGACTCAGCTAATGAAATTGTAAAAGGCCGGAAGACTTTTTTTATTGCTCCCGATGAACTTCTTTTATCTCCAGATTTTCTGGAGGAATATCTTGCAAAAGATTACGAGTGTTACTTTATAAAAAATGATTTGAATAATTCAATCACTACCAAAGTCGACACAATTCTTTCACTCTTTTCTGATTCCATTATCTTCTTTAATATTGACCATCACATAGAAAACGAAGGAACAGACTGGCCTCATTTTATTGCAAAGCTTTCACAAAATTTTCCAAATGCCTGCATTGGTATTATGTATGAAAAACGAAAAACTCTTGCTGAAAAAAATATGATTGAAAAGTTCTATCTTTATGATTTGTGCATAAAAGGCGGCTGTGTTCAGCTAGAGTTCCAGAAGTACCGCAATTTTGTGCTGATAGAAAAAGTGCTTTATGCAAATCAGGCAATGGGAAGACGTAAAACAGTCCGCGCCATCTGTCATAACAATAACTGCTACATCAATTATGAAGACAAAACTGGAAAGGCAATTTATCTTCCAATAAATGATATCAGTCTCAGCCATTTTTCTCTGACTATAAAAGATGATATTGAAACTCCTCTTCAACAGGCAGAAAAGCTTCTGAATCTTTCTTTTATAATAAAGGGAATGCGTTTTATAGCAAATGCAATTTTGTTCACAAAACGAAAGCTTGAAGAAGGAACTCTTTATGTTTTTGCCTTTTTTAATAACGGTGGAAAAATAGGACTGGACAATGCCCTCAACAAGCTTCTGATTCAAAAGATGTATGAAATTCTATATGAAAACTGCTCTTCTCTTCTGCTGACTTCGTATAAAAATTATCAGCCCAAAAAAGAACAGGCACCAATTCCAATGAAATCGGAAATCAATTTTGATGCAGACTTATCAGAGCAATCTATCAGTTGATAACAGTAAATGTTTAAAACTGATGATAACTGACAAAAAATCATCAAAATGATATTATCATCCTATGCCTCAGAAAAAGACAGTCAGAAAAACGGCTGCAAAAAAATCAGGAAAAAGCACAGCAAAACGCACTACCCGCCGCACAACAAAAAAGCCTAAGGTTTATATTCCGGCCTATAAGGTTATCATTTTCTGCTGTGTGATTATTACACTCTGCATGGGCCTGCTGCTTTTTACAACGCTCAAAACACCTGATACAAAAGTTACACAGGCTATGACTGAGCGTTATCAGGAAGAAAAAACTGAAAATCAAAACGAAAAAACTGATATTAAAATAGAAACTAATGAAAATCAAAAAAAGAACACTGAAACTCAAAAAAAAGAATCGGTAAAAAAACAAGAACCTGAACAGGCCGCTCCCAAAAAGGTCGAAACACCACAGGTTAAGGAAGAAAAAAAATCCGGTTCTGCTAATCAGGAAAAGATTGAAAAATCTGAAAAAACGACAAATATCGAAAAAACGGAACCTGTAAAGGAAAGCCCGGTTCAACTTCCGCCTCCTTCGAAACCCGTACCAAAATCAAAATACAATTTTCCAGCTGCAAAAAACGGAGCCCAGCTCATTTTTGTTTTTGATGACGGAGGACAGAATCTTTCACATCTTGCGCCTTTCCTCAAACTGCCCTTCCCTATAACGGTTGCAGTCCTTCCTCAGATTGCACATTCAAAAGAAACTGCAGCACAGGTGCGCGCTTCTGGAAATGAAGTCATTCTTCATCAGCCGATGCAGTCTGTAAACGCAAGCGTGAATCCGGGACCAGGTGCAATAAAACCTGAAATGACTGATAACCAGATTATTTCACTGTTGTTCCAGAATATCACAGAAATAGGTCCGGTTACAGGAATGAATAATCATGAGGGCTCGAGTATTACAGCCGATGCAGAGAAAATGGCGACAGTTTTGCAGTTCTGTTCGCAGGAAGGTATTTACTTCCTCGACAGCCGCACAAATGTTGAAACGAAGGTTCCGTATGTTGCGCGCGAACTCGGTTATTCTTACTATGAGCGCAACATCTTTTTAGACAACGAAAAAACAGTAGATAACGCCCTCAAGGAACTCAAAAAAGGCCTTGACCTTGCAAATAAAAATGGAAGCGTTATAATGATAGGTCATATCTGGAGTGCAGATTTTCTGCCGGCATTTTTGCAGGAGATTTATCCGGAGCTTAAGGCTCAGGGATATACATTCACTGTAGTAAGTAAGAGCAAAGCCAGAAAGAACTAACGGTGGTTGAGTGCCGCGAAGCGGTGTATCGAAACCACCGTCATGGAGAACTCGATGAAGGTTTTAGGTATAGAAAGCAGCTGCGATGAAACAGCTTGCGCAATCGTAGAAGACGGAAAAACAATTCTCAGTAACGTTGTTGCAACACAGATTCCTTTCCACAAAATTTACAAGGGCGTTGTACCGGAAATTGCAAGCCGTAAGCATGCCGAGTGGATTTTGCCGGTTGTGCGCCAGGCCCTCAAAGAAGCAAACCTGACTCTGGATGATGTTGATGCGATAGCCGCAACTAACAGACCGGGTCTCATGGGCTCTCTTCTCGTTGGCTTTACCTTTGGAAAAACTCTTGCCTGGGCAACTAACAAACCTTTTATCGCAATCAATCATATGCTGGGACACCTTTACGCAGCCCAGCTGCAGACTCCAGTTGAATACCCGTTCCTGGGTCTTCTCGTAAGCGGAGGCCATTCAATTATCTGTAAGGTAAATGGCTTCGATGATTTAGAGATTTTAGGAACGACAGTTGATGACTCTGTAGGAGAAGCCTTTGATAAGGTTGCAAAGTTCTACGGACTGGGCTACCCCGGAGGAGTTATCATTGATAATCTTGCTAAAAAGGGTGACCCCAAAGCTGCAAAGTTTCCGGTTCCAAAGCTTGATGAAAATGAACACAAATACGATGTTTCCTTCTCTGGCCTTAAAACTGCCGTAATTCACCAGTGTGATTTATTCTGGCAGCCGGGCTACGAGCACTCAACAGAAAACATGTGTGCCGCCTTCCAGGAAACTGCAATCAAAACTCTGGTTGGAAAATTACTAAAGGCCGCAGACGACACAGGACTTAAGACAGTTGTCTGTGGCGGCGGCGTCGCTGCAAATTCCCGCCTCCGCGCAATGCTGGCAGAGCGCGCCGACCTCAACTGCATCTTCCCGCCGCTCAAGCTTTGCGGAGATAACGGAGCTATGATTGCGGGAGTCGCTTACCACTTTTTACAGCGCGGCGACCGCAGCGACATGAACACTGTAACATGCGCCCGCATTCCTCAGTTTAAGCGGGGACTTGAACAGGTTCGCCACGGCCAGGGCAAACAGCACGAATAAGAAATTTTTCTGATAAAAACAAATCCTCATAAGTTGTATAACTAGTTTCATGAAAATTATTTTCTTTAAAAGCTCTCGATTTTTATTAATCGGAGCACTTTTCGTTTTTTTACTTTCAACAATCAGTTGTACAAAAAAGGAGAGCATAATGAATCAGCCAGTAAATACAGAAGAATCCAATCCACTCGCACAGAGATTTATGCAGTCTCAGCAAGCAAAGAAGAATCAGGATACAAATACAGAGCCTTCTGCAAACGGACTCGGAATTTCTGATTCAAAATATGAAGAAATCATCAAAAAGAGTCTTGTAACAAAAGGAAATAATTATCTTATAAAGCAGGTGCTCAAAAAATTACGTGCCGGTGACCAGGTTATTATTTCAGCAATCGGAGGCTCAGTTACAGAAGGCGCAGGCCCAGCAGTTTACACAGAAGGTTACGCATATCAGTTCCGTGATATGTTCATAGAAAAATATGCCGCCGATAAATCAAAGGTAAAATTTATTCCCGCAGGAATCGGTGGCACTCCTTCTCCTATGGGCTTAATCCGCTACGAGAAAGATGTTGTAAAGGCAGCCGGCCGGCATCCGGATCTTCTTATTATTGAGTTTGCGGTAAACGACTGGCTTGAATGCTCGAAAACACGAGCCATGGAAAAGCTTGTCCGCGACGCTCTTGAAAACAATACAGCTGTAATCATGCTTTATGCTGCCGCAACCTATCAGAACCAGCAGGGGCAGATTTCTCCTGTAGCTGATTTTTATAAGCTTCCTCAGGTAAGCATAAGCAATGGTCTTGCCGGCTCTGGAGTAAATCAGGAAAAGGATTCAAAGATTTATTATTCAGATTATGTTCATCCAACAAAAAACGGACACACCTACATGGCCCGCTGTCTTATCAATCTTATTGATGAAATTGATGCTTCAGCAACAGATTCTCCATATGAGATTTCTGCCGCTTACAAAAACGAAAATCCTTTTGAAAACTTTGCCACAATTTATTCAGATACTCAGAACAAAAATGTTTCAATAAATGCAGGCGGTTTTACTCAGAAAGACACAGAAATTCAGGCTTACCTTCATGGCGGAAAATGCTTTCCGGAAAACTGGAAAAATGACGGTAGCTCTTCAGAGGCCTTTAAAATGGAACTTAACTGTAAAAGCCTCATCATGATTTATAAAAATGCTAACAAAGACAGTTTTGGAAAATACGAGGTTTATGTAGACGGCAAGTTGCAGAATACCTACGCTGGTCACGAAGAAGGCGGCTGGAATAACTGCATGATTGTAATGCTTATTGATGAAGCCTCGGCCGGTAAGCACACTGTAGAAATCAAACCGGCAGCAGGGGAAGAAGGAAAAGCCTTTACGATTCTCGCCTTCGGTTATTCTAAATAGAGATATTTTTTTCCTATTCTTGTAGATAAAATTTCAATATTTTTCTGACTTCTGCTTTATAATTTAATCAGGAGTCACATATGATTTATTATGTAAACGCAAAAGCAAAAACTAACGGAAACGGAAGCAAGACTTCCCCTTTTAAGACAATCAATCAGGCAGCTGCCATTGTACGCGCAGGCGACCAGGTTCTTGTTGCACCTGGAATCTACCGCGAACAGGTAGTGCCAAAGGCTGGCGGCTGCGGCGACGAGGCTGACCAGCGAATCATTTATAAATCTGAAAAGCCGCTCGGAGCTGTAATCACAGGTTCGGAAGTTCTCAAGGGCTGGAAAAAATTCAAGGGCGACGTGTGGACTGCTAAGGTAGATAACGGAATTTTTGGCGGCTACAATCCATATACAAGCTATGTTTGCGGCGACTGGTATTTTGCGCCGACGGTTCGACACACTGGCTGCGTTGTTTTGAATGACAGAATGATGTATGAAACAGCAAGTCTGGACGAATGTATCGCCGGCAAGGCCGACCCCTGCGCCTGGAATCAGAAGGAATCTGAATACAAATGGTTCTGCGAGCAGGAAGGAGAAGCCCCTGCCCTCCAGTATAATGATGACGGAACAGTGCCTGTACAGGCTGCAGAATATATCGTAAATGCACAGGCAAAAGAAATCAAACGTGGCCGCTACACAGTTTTCTACTGCAACTTTAAGGGACTCGACCCTAACAAAGAAAACGTAGAAATCCTTGTTCGCCGCAACTGCTTTATGCCGGATCAGAATGGCCTCAACTACATCACCGTAAGCGGCTTTAAAATCTGTAATGGTGCTACAACCTGGGCGCCGCCGGCCGCTTATCAGAACGGGCTTATCGGCCCGCACTGGAGCAAGGGCTGGATTTTCGAAGACCTGGAAGTCTGCAACAGCCGTTGCTGCGGAATCTCTCTCGGTAAATACCGCGATGAAGAAAACGACATGTACTTTTATACAAAGCACCTCAAGAGCCCTACTCAGATGGAGCGAGACGCAGTTTGCCGAGGCCAGTATCACGGCTGGACAAAAGAAAATATCGGCTCACACATTGTACGCCGCTGTCACGTTCACCACTGCGAGCAGACCGGTATTGTCGGCCGTATGGGCGGAGTTTTCTCTACAATCGAAGACTGCCACATTCACCACATCTGTAACTCCCAGCAGCTGGGTGGTGCCGAAACAGCCGGCATCAAGCTGCATGCGGCAATTGATGTTGTAATCCGCCGTAACCACATTCACGACTGTATTATGGGTGTATGGCTGGACTGGGAAGCCCAGGGAGCCCGCATCACTCAGAATCTTATGTACAACAATCAAAGACCGGAAGGCCGCGAGGCAGCCAAGGGCGCCATGTTCAGCACCGACGTCTTTATTGAAGTTGGCCACGGACCTACAACAATCGACAACAATCTCCTGCTTTCCAAGGTTTCCATCACAATTCCAAGCGAAGGAATTGCCGTTGTTCATAACCTGATTCAGGGCTCTTTCAGCCTCATCAATTCCGGCGTAGACAGCATTGTAAACGGCCAGAGAGAGCCGCGCTATACTCCTTATCACATACGCCACCGCACAGAGGTTGCAGGCTTTATGACAATTCTCCACGGCGACGACAGAATCTACAATAATATTTTTGTTCAGACATTTGATGTAAAGGATAAAGAAAAGACTGCTGCAGCTCCAGACTACGAGGTTGTCGGCACTGCCCCATTCGATATCTTCCCAACATACGAAGACTGGATTAAAAACTTTATGATGGACAGAGAGCCTGATATGGGACCATTGGCTGAATATCACTTTGGACATCTGCCAGTCTGGCTTGGCGGAAACGTTTACCTGAACGGGGCTACAGTCTGCAAGCATGAAAAAGACAAGCTTGTAGTGGCAGGAAAAAACAAGGCAAAAATCAGTCTTAAAGCCGGTAAGTTGGCAAGCAATCTGAAAGAACTGCTGGGTGAATACACTACAGGCGTAACCACAACTAAAGTGCTCGGTTCTGCATTTGAACCTGAACAGCGTTTTGAAAACCGCGACGGCACAGAAATCATCTTTAATGAAGACTTCTTCGGAAATCACCGCGGCACTCACGTTATACCGGGTCCATTTGCTGAACTTGCAGACGAAATTAAAGTCTTGTAAAAAAAATCCGGGGCTGTCTTAGTGTTAGCCCCGGATAACATTATTATTCGATTAGAACTTCACAACCTTAGGAGCAGCGCTGAAGCTTGAGAAAGTTGCAGTCGCATTCTTAAAGTAAAGCACTTCAGTATTATCATCATCTGGAGAATACATAGCCTTCAAATCAGGATAGTGCTCCAGCATATCAACCTTTGGCTCGCGGCGGTCATCGCGAACGAGTTCTCCGGCAAGTCGCAGCCAAGTGCCTGTCGCACCGTCAAAGCAGCAAAGCTCAACCTTTGGATTTTTCTGAATCTGTTTTGAAACATCCTTGCTCTTTCCCGTCTGAATGTAAAGCCTGTCTTCAAAAAGATTGATTGTTCCGAATGGACGGTTACGTGGCTGTCCATTTTCGTCTACTGTCGCAAGATAGTAAGTTCCGCATTTTTTTATAAAATCAAAAACTTCTTTCATTTTTTCACCTCTCCCCTATTATAGCATATTTGAATTATTTGTTTATCAAAAAAAAAATAATAAATTTTCATTATACCTATTGACTTACTAGGTATTTAGATATATAAATAATACAGAAACCTACTTAAACACTAGGTATATACATTAATGGAGGCAGGGATGAAGATATATTTTGAAAAACTGGTTCGAGAAAATTTCCGTAACGGAGTCATGTGCCTCTGTTGTAAGGAAAATAATTAAGAGAGGGTTTTAGGGAGAAACGTCTCCCTAGGAGAGAGGGTAGCCCGCAACAACGTGCGGGCGCAGGGGGAGACTTCCCCCTTCTAAATAAAATTAAATCAGGAGAAAAAATTATGTCATATAAATTTGAAACTTTACAATTACACGTTGGACAGGAGACTGCAGACCCAGCTACAGATTCACGCGCAGTTCCAATCTACCAGACAACTTCTTATGTATTCCACAATTCAAAGCATGCCGCAGACCGTTTTGGTCTTGCAGATGCAGGAAATATTTACGGCCGTCTTACAAACTCAACTCAGGATGTTCTGGAAAAACGAGTTGCCGCTCTCGAAGGCGGTTCTGCAGCACTTGCAGTTGCTTCTGGTGCCGCAGCAATCAGCTATACAATTCAGGCACTTGCTGCGAACGGCGGACATATTGTTGCACAGAAAACAATTTATGGTGGAAGCTACAATCTGCTCGCTCACACACTTCCACAGTATGGAATTAAAACAACTTTTGTAAATGCTCATGACCTTGCAGAAGTTGAAGGTGCAATCAAAGAAGACACACGTGCCATTTATCTTGAAACATTAGGCAATCCTAACTCAGATATTCCAGATCTCGACGCAATTGCAGAAATTGCGCACAAGCACGGACTTCCTGTTGTTGTAGATAATACATTCGGAACTCCATATCTTATTCGTCCGTTCGAGCACGGAGCTGATATTGTAGTTCACTCTGCAACAAAATTCCTTGGAGGACACGGAACAACTCTTGGTGGAATTATTGTAGAAAGCGGAAAGTTTGACTGGAAGAAGAGCGGAAAATATCCTAACATCGCTGCTCCTAATCCAAGCTATCATGGAGTCAGCTTTGCAGATGCCGTTGGTCCAGCAGCATTTGTTACATTTATCCGCGCAATTCTTTTGCGCGATACAGGCGCTTCAATCAGTCCTTTCAACGCATTCCTTCTTCTTCAGGGAATTGAAACTCTTTCTCTCCGTCTTGAGCGCCATGCAGAAAACACAAAGAAGGTTGTTGAGTTCCTTAAAAATCATCCACAGGTAACAAAGGTAAATCACCCTTCTCTGCCTGAACATCCGGATCATGCACTTTATCAGAAATACTTCCCAAATGGCGGTGCTTCGATTTTCACCTTCGAGATAAAAGGCGGAAAAGATGCAGCCTGGAAGTTTATTGATAACCTTAAGATTTTCAGTCTGCTTGCAAATGTTGCAGATGTAAAATCTCTTGTAATTCATCCGGCTACAACAACTCACAGTCAGCTTAATGACGAAGAACTTGCAGATCAGGGAATTTCTCAGAGTACTATCCGACTCAGCATTGGTACTGAACATATTGATGATATTATTGCTGATTTGGAAGCAGGATTTGCTGCTGCAAAGTAATCTGTCATTATAGATTGCTTTGCTTCGCTCGCAATGACGTTTTGCGAAGTCTGTCATTGCGAGGAGCCCAAAATACGACGTGGCAATCTATATAAATGGATTGCTTCGCCTCCGGCTCGTAATGACAAAAAAAATGTTTCTATTTACAATAACACTACTTGACACTCTTTTTTATTATCATTAAATTGTTAGTTATATGAAACACACATATTATGCATATTATTATTACTGGTATTCTCACAACGCTTGCAGAGTTCTGGCAAAATAAATGCTAATGTGTTACTAAACGGTAATTTACAAGGAACTCTGCAACAGAGTTCCTTTTTTTTTGCTGTGCACACCTACAATCGAAGAACCGTTAAAAAATGGGCTGCGACAGCGGGTCATTTTAGGTTCATCGAAAGAAAGGTTCAGAGGCAAGCAGTGCTTGCCGACTATTTTGGTTATTATAAGGAGATTATATAAATGATTATTACATTAAAACACGGAACCACAGAACAGCAGATGAATGATTTCATCGACTCATGGAAGCAGAAAGGCTTTGGAGTTCATGTATCAAAGGGTGAAAACCTTACAATTCTCGGACTCCTCGGAGACACAAGTTCGCTCGACACCGAAATGGTAAGCGCAAATCCTTTTGTTGATACAGTTCAGCGAGTATCTGCTCCATATAAAATGGCAAGCCGCACCTTCCATCCGGAGAACTCGGTTATTAAAGTTGGAAATACAAGCTTTGGTAACGGCGAAATTCCTGTAATTGCGGGACCATGTTCTGTTGAAACTGAAGAACAGGTTGTTTCAATTGCACGCGATGTAAAGGCGGCTGGAGCAAAACTTCTCCGCGGCGGCGCTTTCAAGCCACGTACTTCTCCATACAGCTTTCAGGGCCTTGGTGAAAAAGGACTTCAGTTCCTCGTTGCTGCAAAAAAAGAAACAGGACTTCCTATCGTAACTGAACTTATGGATATCCGCCAGCTTAAATATTTTGATGATGTTGATGTAATCCAGATTGGAGCGCGCAATATGCAGAACTTTGACCTTCTTAAGGAAATGGGAAAAGTTGGAAAGCCTATTCTTTTGAAGCGCGGTATGGCCGCAACTGTAAAAGAGCTTTTGATGTCTGCAGAATACATTATGGCAAGCGGAAACGAAGACGTAATTCTTTGTGAACGCGGAGTGCGCACTTTTGATAACTACACAAGAAACTGTCTGGACGTAAGCATTGTTCCATACCTTCACAAAGTAAGCCATCTTCCAATCATCATAGACCCAAGCCATGCCTGTGGACAGCGCTGGATGGTACCGGAACTCGCTAAAGCAGCAGTTGCCTGCAACACAGACGGCTTGATTATCGAAGTTCACAATAATCCAGAGAAGGCTCTCTGCGACGGTGAACAGTCACTCCACCCGACTGAGTTTGCTTCTCTTATGAAGGTATTACCAAAGATTGCAACAATTAATAACAGAACTATGTAAATGTGGTCTCGATACACCGCTATCGCGGCACTCGACCACCACGGTGGTTGGAGTAGTACGGTGCTAAAGCACCTATCGTATCGAAACCACCATCAAAAAATCGCTTAATCAGGATAAATAAATATGACATTCGGAATCGTAGGACTTGGAATTATGGGCGGTTCTGTTGCAAAGGCAATCCGCTCAAACATAATCAAAAGCTCAGACGTGCAGGGCGGCAGCCTCGGCTCACAGGAGGCAACCAATGCCTTCTCTGACCCGGACGGCAAAATCTTTGCCCTCGACAAAAACAAAGAGTCGCTTTCTGCCGCCCTCGACTCGGGAATCATCGACCGGGCTTTTACTCCAGACGAAACAAAGGAGCTGTTAGCCCAGGCTGACATGCTTTTTGTCTGCCTCTACCCGGCCGCAACTCTGGAGTTTTTCAAGCAGCACAAAACTGATTTTAAGGACGGCGCAATCATCACCGACATCAGTGGTGTAAAGCACGACCTTGCAGCAGCTTTAGACAATGACGAAATCCGGCCGGCTAATGCACATCTGATTTTAGGCCACCCTATGGCAGGCGGCGAAAAAGAAGGCTTTGCTGCATCCCGCGGTGAATACTTTTTGAATCATAATTACATTCTGATTAAGCCAAAAGGTGGTTACGAGAACGAAACAGCCGTAGAAAAGTTCCGCAAAATCATTCGCGGTATGGGCTTTACCCGCATTACTGAAGTTGATGCAGATACTCATGACAACAAGATTGGCTTCACTTCTCAGCTATGCCACGTTGTAGCAAGCGCAATGGTAGAAAGCGCCGGCGACCCGGAAATCACAAGCTTTGGCGGCGGCTCATTTGAAGACCTCACAAGAATTGCAATGATTAACGCGCCTTTATGGACAGAGCTCTTTCTTGCAAACCGCGAAAAGCTCGTAGCGCACATAGATAACTTTGCAAGTCAGCTCGACAGGCTAAAAAAACTTATTGAAACTCAGGACGCAGATGGGCTAAAATCTCTCTTAGCAGACGTTCGCGAAAAGCGAATCCAGATGCAAAAGAATTAATGTCACCCTGAACTCGTTTCAGGGTCTATATACAGATGCTGAATCAAGTTCCGCATGACACAACAAGGCGATTATGGACAACTTACTTTCAATAAAAGCATACGCAAGCCGCGAAGCAGTCCCAATCATACAGGATGAAGGCTGTGACTTTATCTGCGATTACATCAAAGAACACAACTGTAAAAACATTCTCGAAATAGGAACTGCCATCGGCTATTCTTCAATAAGATTTGCAAGCCTCGCACCCGATATCAAGGTAACCACAATTGAGCTTGATATAGACCGCCACTTAAAAGCCGTAGAAAACTTTAAGGCAGCAGAACTTTCTGACCGCATTACCGCAATCCACGCAGACGCCCTAACCTGCCCACTTGACGGTTTCTTCGACCTCATATTTATAGACGCCGCAAAAGCCCAGTACATTAAGTTTTTTGAAAAATATAAAGCAAATCTCGCCCCGGAAGGAGTCATCATCAGCGATAATCTTTCCTTTCACGGCATGGTAGATGATCTTTCCCTTACCCACAATTACAGTACAAAAAAACTCGTAAAAAAAATCCAGAAGTACGCTGAGTACCTCCGGACTAATCAAGAGTTTAATACTACTTTTTATGAAGTCGGCGACCGCATTGCAGTAAGCAAACGTCGCTAAACACGGTGGTTGAGTAGTCGCATCGAGACGTGTATCGAAACCACCGCAGACCGCTGAAAATGTGGTTTCGATACGGCTTCGCCTACTCAACCACCAGTGAAGTCTACCAGTGTGCCGAAGCGCCACCTCCACTAAAGTGACCGCCACCACCAGAAAAACTCGAATGATGACCAGAACCTCCAGAACCGCTCGAATTCATAATATTACGCATAGCCGCATCAACGGCAATCCAAACTAAGTTATTTCCGTTATAGAAATATCTTCCGCGTTTTTTTCCGCGACCACGTATTGCCCCCTTAATAATGCAGAAGAGAGCACTTAACAGCCAGACGATAAGTATAAAAAGAGGAATATATTCTTCGCCATCAGAATCACTCTCTCCCTCACGCACACTTTGCGAAACAGCACTTTCATCACCACTAGCAATTGCCCCCATATTCTTTACTCCCTTCAAAATTCCGTCAGAGTAATTTCCATCGCGGAATTCAGGAACAATCACATTACGAAGAATTAAACCACATTTTGCATCAGTGAGAGAACCTTCAAGGCCATCCCCTACTTCAATACGCAAATCATGCTCGGCATAGGCTACAATCAAAATTGCGCCGTTATCTTTTTCCTTATCACCAAGCTGCCATTTATCTGCAACCTTAATTCCAAAGGAAGAAATATCATCTCCATCAAGGGAAGGCACTGTCAGAACCGCAATCTGGATTCCGCTTGCCTGCTCAAGACCCTCAAGATACTCTTCAATTTCGCGTTCATCATTGTCACGAATAATTTTCGCATAATCATTAACGCGGCCTTTGAGGGCAGGAACTGTTGCCGCAAAAGCCGGATATAAAATTAAAAAGAACACGGCAAAAATGCCTGCAACCCGGCGAGTATTAAGAACTCGAAAAATCTTTTTTACCATTCCGCATCCTCCAGAATCACAAGCCCGTCAGAAATCTCATTCGGATTTTCCTCGTGAGGCGGAAAGTTTTCTGCAAGCAGTTCGCCGCATTTTTCAATCGCAGTGGTAAATGCCTTTGCAGACTCTCCCTTACGCAGATTCTCCGCCAGCTCATCAGCAATAAGATTCCACAAATCCTGAGAAATATGTTTTGAAATTCCAGAATCGGCAACAATACGAACCTGTCGTTCCATATAAGAAACAAAAATCAGAATACCGGAATGCTCAGCCGTATCGTAAACACCGCTTTCTGCAAAGTAACGGAAAGCACGGTTAGTAACACAAGTTCTCCGTACAGAACGCGGAATTACAAGCCTGTCAACAGCCGGAATATTTGCAGCATAAAAAGCAATCACCACAGACGCAAGGCAGCTGATAATAAAAAACAACGGCAAAATCCATTCCGGTTCATTCTGCCAGTAAAGTCTGTGATACAAAGCCAAAATCTTATCTGCAAACGGAAGCATACAGATAAGCACGAGTACACCAAAGAAATCAGCCGCAAGCAGCTCCCAAAAGCAATAACGACCACTTTCCGCAGTAACTGCTACGG
Source organism: uncultured Treponema sp. (assembly GCA_947166355.1). Taxonomy (GTDB): domain Bacteria; phylum Spirochaetota; class Spirochaetia; order Treponematales; family Treponemataceae; genus Treponema_D. The sequence continues at coordinate 470,284 of CAMVDX010000001.1, read as the reverse complement.
CAATTTCACCGGTAGTCTTAGCCTCTGCCGACGCTACCGTATCTTTTATAGCCTTAAAATCCGCATCCCCAAGCCGCAGTTTTTTTATTAAAGTCTTATATTTCATAATTCCTCTCTATAGATTGCGTCCTTGTCTCCGCTACTCGCAATGACATCATTCACCAAACGCCAACGTCATTACGAGCACGAAGCACAATGCAATCTATTAAAACTCAACTTTCGGAGCGCTCTGAGCCTCAGCACTTGCACTGAAATAAGCCTTTTTCTCAAAGCCGCTCATATTCGCAATAATATTTGCCGGGAACTGGCGGATTTTCTTATTATATGACTTAGCTGTATCATTAAAGCGGTTTCGAGCCACAGTAATACGGTTTTCAGTTCCTTCAAGCTGATCCTGCAAAGCGAGGAAGTTCTGATCAGCCTTAAGCTCCGGATACTGCTCCGTAACCATCAAAAGTCTCTGTAAGCTTGCACCAAGATTATCCTGAATCTGCTGATAGCGTGCAAAAGCCTCCGGGTCATTCAAAACCTCATCGCTGATATTTATTTGTCCACCAGCCTTAGAACGAGCCTCAGAAACCTGAGTAAAAACATCGCTTTCGTGCTTAGCATAACCTTTTACAGTAGAAACAAGATTCGGAATCAAATCCAGACGTCGCTGATATTGATTCTGCACCTCAGCCCAGCTGGCCGAAACATCCTCTTCCAGCGAAACCATAGAATTATAAGTGTTCTTGTAAAAAGAAAAAATTCCAAGCACACACACAATCACAATAATAAGAGCTATAAGCCCTTTAGAAATCTTCTTCATCAAAATCCTCCATCTGTCATTCCGACGCAGATCTGTCACCCTGACGCAAATCTCTGTCACCCTGAACTTGTTTCAGGGTCTATATGACATTACTATAAATTTATAAATGAATCGTAATATAGTCAATAATTTTTTTAGCCCAAATCCACCGAGTCACACGCCTTCCTCAGCTCGCTATTCGCTCGGCCTCCTCCCTCGCTTCGCTCAGTCCGGTGGCTGCCTGCGGCACTGCTCCAGGCTCGGTGCGCGCCTCCCCGTATTTTTTTACCCCCCGAATTCTCATTACAAAAATCCGTGTGCAATACGAGTATATCAAGGCACGCATCGCTCAAGGCCTTGACATACTCGTTTGGAGGCATGACATTTCATTATCATGCCTCCATCCGTGTGACAACTTTTTTTCGCTTTTTTTAAGCTTTTTTCGCTAATCATTTCCTTTTTTCGAAAAATGCGACCCATATTATATATAGAGATTTGTGATGTCCGCGCAGCGGCACTTTCTCTAATTAATTTTACGAGGTTGAATATGACAAAAGAAAATCGGGAAATCAAATCAAGCGTGTTCGTTGATTTATTCGGAGATGATGAAATTGATGGAGAGAAAAACTTCCTCGCACTCTATAATGCAATTCATGGCACAAATTTCAAGCTAGATGAAATTCAACTGGAACACAAAAAAATTCCACAATCAATCTATAAGCCGTTTGACAATGACATAAGCATGCTAATAAACGGAAGGTTGATTGTATTGATTGAACATCAGAGTACACCAAACCAAAACATGCCACTGCGTTTTCTGGAATATTACGTTCATCTCTTATATGGAATCATTCCAACGAAGGCGCGTTACAGAGAGAAGCTTTATAAAATCCCCAGCCCTGAATTTTATGTTTTTTACAATGGAGAAAAGAAACTAGAACAGGAATTCACAATGAAGCTATCAGATGCTTTTATCGCTGAACAGGAAGAACCTCTTTGCGAGCTGAAAGTAAATTTTATGAATATTCGTGGTGAAAAAGGTGAAAACTTGCCGGTTGTACAGAATTGTGGTATCCTAAAAGAGTACTGCGAGTTTATGGATATTGTCTTCCGGTATCAGGCTGAATTAAAAAGTAAGTCAACAAAAGAAGAAGTGGAAGGCTGTTATGACAAGGCAATAAAAGAAGCAATTTCCAAAGGAATACTCGTAGATTATCTTACCCGCAAGGGCACGGAGGTACGGAACATGTTTTTTGGGGAATATGATTATGACCTCGACATGGAGGTAAAAGCTCAGGAAGCCGCAGAAGAAAAGGCTGAAGAAACAGCCAGAAATTGCTTAAAAGAAGGTGACTCTCCTGAAAAGGTTTCTCGCTGCACCGGTCTTCCATTGGAGCAGGTACTCGAACTCCAGAAGCAGATTCCTGTAAAGGCTTAAAAAAAACTGTTACCGTTAAAGCATAAAACCTTTCATGCCGGTTGAGCACGGGCAGGTACCCGAGCCCAACGACAATTTTATGGAACTATATAATAAGACTGAGCATGATGAGGTTTGATTTTCCATTCACCATGATCTTCCTCAAAAGTAAGGTCCCAGCCACCATCCATATAGTCATAATTTATATATCCTTCATTGAAATAGAAACCGTAACCTTCACTATTTTCTTCAGAGTTCTCAACCTCCTCCATATTCGCTGACCAATTAATTCCTGTTCCAGTTGTATCTGAGGCACTTGAAAAGTACTTACCCGTAATTGCAAGATATGGGGAAGAAGAACTGGACATTACTACTACTGCATAACCACCTAAAGCATCTTTTATTAATATTACGGGGCTTTCTTCCTCACCGTCATAAGTATCAAAATAATAGAAATCATAATCATCTACCCAGTCTGTCATTTTACTTTCAAAAGCAGCAATCTTAGCACCAGTTGTCATATTCTCCAATGTCGGTACCACCGCATTTAAACGAAGATATCCATTCTCATCAATATGCTTGTCAGTGCCTGCTGTAAGATTAAACTTCTGGTAATGATTCTGAATGTTAGTTGAAGTTCCAGTCAAGACAGTATCTCCTGTTGAGAATCCACTCGACAGAGTCACGCCAACCTGACTGCTTGTACTGTGATTTGAAAGAGTATTTCCCAAACCAATGGAACTACCATATTTAAGGAAAATGTCGTTTGACTTTACAGAACCGCCGTATGGAATATAAGCTGATCCGCTCATAGTAAATGTACTGTCGCTTTCGCACCAAACCGCACCGCCGTCACTTCCCGCAGAGTTCTGTCCGGAACTTCCTCCGATTGTTCCTGCGCTCATGGTAAAGGCTCCGTGGTTGTAGACAGCTCCTCCACTTGTACTTGCAGAGTTTGAAGTAAATGTTGCGTCGCCTGTAAGCATGAAGGTTCCAGCGTTGTAAACCGCACCACCTTTATTAGTTGCCGTATTACCCGTAAAAGCCGCAGCCCCGCTTACAGTTACTTCTTTTCCGCTGTCTATATATAGAGCACCGCCACTGCTAGCATTGTTTTTTGTAAATGTCGCTTTGCTCAAAGTCGCGCCTGATTCAAAATAGATTCCGCCGCCACTGCTGCTGTAGTTATAAGAGATGCTTCCGTCTGTAATACTTAGCGTTGAGCCTTCCCAATAAATTCCGCCGCCACTAGCTGAAGCATAATTGTAATTAATATAACCTCCGCTAATGCTTACTGAAGCGCCGGAAGGAGCGTAAATTCCTCCGCCGTATGATGCGGAGTTTGACTGAGAGTCAGTACTATTTGTTGCAGGTGAATTGATAGTACTTGAACTGTCGCCTATAGTTCCACCAGTCATAGTAAAGCTTCCGCCTGCATAAACACCGCCACCATAATTCGCCTTATTTTTGGCGATTGTTCCTCCGCTCATTGTAATCGTGGTGCCAGAGGCTTGCCAGATTCCACCACCATCGCTGCCTGCCCAATCAAAACGTGTTGCATTATAAGAAACAGCACCAGATTTAATGGTCATGGAACCACGCAGATCCACACCACCGCCAGTTAATTTGCCATAATTGTGACAGATTCCGTAACCGGACTCAAGTTCGTAGCTTACACCACCAGAAGATGTCTCTCCGCTTGTATTGCATCCAAGATAAATGTTAGAACCAGTCGAACAATATACGCCGCCGCCACGCGCCGCACTGTTTGACGAGTTGTCGCCTGTTTTCGTAATGCCTGTTACGCCTGTATCGCCAATCAGGGCCTTTCCGCTCATGCAGAGGTTTGCGTACTCAAGATAAACACCGCCACCGTTGTGAGAGCCAGCGCTATTGGCGCTTACAGTAGCAGTTGAATTCATTATAAGGTTAGCGTTTCCGGCATCTGTTCCAGCAATATAAATACCGCCGCCGTTGCCAGATGTAGTGTTGCCGCTGACAACCGCTCCGGTCGAAAGGGTAAGGCTTGCGCCGACCGCCGAAACAGAAATGCCTCCTCCAGAGCCTGAGGAGTTTCCGTTCTTGATTGTTAGGTTTGTAATCGTAACAGGAACTGCAGTATTAATAGTAAGCAAAGAACTGGTTCTTGCTTCGTTATTACCATCAATTTCAGTTTTGTCGGCATTTGCATCACCCAAAAGTTTTATAGACTTTGCATTTGTTACAGTATTTGCAATTAACTGTTCTTCATTCAGGGAGCCGGAAATATTTACAGTAAAGTCTACAGTCTTACTTGTTCCGTCATCCCAAACCTGGGCAACGGCTTCATCTATTGAGGCATAAGGCTTTGCTTTTGTTCCGTTGCGTCCTGAAGCTGGTGGTGCATTGACTGTTGAAGCGCGTCCGGTACTGGTACCGGCACTAGCAACCCAAAGGTCTGCATCAAGACGGGCCCAGCGGTCTGTACCATCCGCAAATGGCTTGTAAAGCCTCCACTCGTTAGTGGTAACGTCTGCAGGCTTTGTTACTGTAAACTTTGCAAGCTCATCTGCATAAGTTGCACTTGTCTTAATAAGCTTCTTGCCGCGGGTAAAGCTATCTGGTGTAATTGCTATCTGGGCGCCAGTCGGGAGAGTGTCTGTAACTGTCAAAGGTTTATTATTTACAATGTAAATATCATTTGATTTTGCACTTCCTGAAGTAATACTTACATCAGTGCCGCCTATTTTACAGACGTTTCCACTTTGATATATTGCTCCACCGGCACTTGTAGCAGTATTTGGATTTGTTGAACCAATATTTCCCTTTTTTATTTCAACAATGCCTCCATTATAAATAGCGCCGCCGTAACCTGTTTTGTCGGTACCGCTAGTAGTTGCCTGATTATTGTTGATTGTGGCGGCTCCATAAATATTCACTGACCCGCCAGAAGGATTGTAGATTGCTCCACCGAATGCATTCTGGCTGTTTGTAGAAGCATAATTACCGGTTATAGAAGCGGCAGGAGTTACATCGCTTAGTGTCAGTGTACCCCCGCCGTTATAAACAGCACCTCCACAGGCATCGATAGAATCTGATCCAACAGCAGAGTTAGCAGTCATTGAAACTGATTTTAAGGTGATTCCAGTATTGCTTGCAATATAGATACCACCGCCGTTCTGAGCCTTGTTTCCATCTATTGAACCAGCGTCTATAGTTGTTGCGGCTCTAAAATAAATTCCTCCTCCCACAGCAGCCTGATTATAAGATACATTTCCAGAAGCTATTTTTACGGTATTAGTTTTCGAATAAATACCACCACCATCACCTGTTGCATAATTTCAGCGAACACCATAATAGCCGTTTGTGGCATTTGAAATTAATGCACTGTTTGTTGTAGTTAGATTGCCACTAGAATCAAGAGAATAACCAAGATAAACAGAGGAGTTATCGTAAGCATATATTCCCGCTCCATCTGTTGCCTTGTTTGCGTAAGTTGTAGTGTTTGTACTTTCTGCGACAGTTACTGAACTTGCACTGTCACCAATAAGAGCCTTACCGTTCATAAGCAGTCTGGCATTGGCACCCGCTACATAAACACCGCCGCCGTTGGTAGCCTGATTTCCTGTAACCACTGAACCATCGGTAAGTATTACAGTTCCTTTTGTAATGTTGATTCCACCGCCATTTGTCGCGTTGCCGCCAGTAATCGTAAGGTCTGTGATTGTGACAGTAAGTCCGCTCTTGTTCACAGTGAGCGCGCTTCCTGCTCCTGTTGTTCCGCCCGCGTCAATTTTTGCACTTGAAGTTGTATCACTGCCTGCTTTATAACCTGCAATTGTTACGGCAGAGAGGGATGCAGATGGTGCGATTTCCTGTTTTCCTATGGTACCATCGATGGTAATTTTGTTACCTACAACTGCAAGATCGCTGGCTCCAAGAGCCGCCGCGATTGTAGCGTAAGGTTTTTTCTTTGTACCTGTAGCTTGTGACGCATCTGCTGGCGGTGGGTCACAAACCGCTCCACCTGATGAGCCTGCAACATAAATCGGAGATGTTATGTAAACGTAGTACTTATTTGGGGTTACGCTTGTGTTTACATAATCAGCGCGATCCCAGTCGTTGTTGTCTTTGCTTAGCTTAATTTGTCCTTTTATCGTTGATTTTTGATCATCTGAAGCCGACACGTCCCAATAAATAATGTTGGTACCACGATTCCAGCTGGCCGGTGTGACAGTGGCTACTGTTGTACCGCCGGTGAGAGTTGTGCTGGCAACAGTTATTGTCTTTCCGCTTGCAAGGTAAACATCATTGTTCTTTTCTGCATTAGCAGAATTGTAAAGAGTAGCGGCTCCGCTTAATGTAAAGTTTGCCCCCTGATATACTGCACCGCCACTGGTTGAGGCTGTATTTGGCGTAGTTTTACCTATACTTCCGTTGGACATTATAAATGTGCCACGATAATTGTAAATAGCGCCGCCGTAAGCTTTTTTGCCCTCGGCACTTGTAGTTGCGCTGTTACCGTCAAATTCAACTGCTCCGGTTATTTTAGGTTCTTCACCAGAATCATCACTTGCATTATATATACCACCACCGTAAGCGTTTTGAGTTTCAGAAATAGCCTTATTTCTGCTTATCTTTGTTGCGCCGGTAATATTCAGTTTACCATCGGAATTAAATATACCACCACCATAAGGAGTAGATGTATCTGAGCCAACAGCACTGTTATCTGTTATGGAAACCGCAACAAGAGTTAAATCGCTGCCGGAATTAATTCCACCACCTGTATTTGCTACATTATGGTCTATTGAACCTGACAATATCTGCATCTTGCTGTAACCTACATTACTAATTCCTCCACCATATTGCGCAGTTTTGTTGTATGAAATATTTCCGGAAGCTATGAATGAATTTTCAGAGCTTGTATAAATACCGCCGCCACCACTCACCGCATAATTACGTCTGACACCATAATATCCGTCTGTCTCGTTAGAGGTTATCTCTCCACCTGTGGTTACAAGACTTCCGCTTGAATTAAACTTATAACCAATCTTTATCTGGCCATAGGTACCAGCATAAATGCCTCCGCCATTGGTTTCAGCATAATTTGCGCAGTTACCGGCCTCAGCAACTGTATTTGACTTAGGGTCATCACCTATCAATGCCTTGCCGTTCATAACTAAGCGGCTGTATGAATAATCTCCAACCCTGACACCACCACCGAATTTTGCTTTATTTCCTGTAACAACAGCACCATCGGTAAGCTCTACAGTACCTTTTTCTATGTTGATTCCTCCACCAAACCTGTCAGTCGTAGTACCGGTTGCATTTCCGCCGGTTATCTTTAAGTCTTTTACGGTTACAACAAAATCCACCGACGCAGCCTCTACCTTCAGCGTTGAAAGAACTGTATCTTCGCTCGCCCTTTTTCCTTTTAAGGTAGCGGCACTGAATCCAGAAGTTTTGTAGCCCTGGAGGGTAAGGCTTTTTGCATTGATTGTAACGTCATTTCCGCCGATTGTCTGGGCACCGCCGACAGTTCCATCAATATTGATTGTAAAGTCTCGTGAGGTGCTCCAGCAGGCCGCAACCGCCGTCGCAATATCTGCATAAGGCTGCAGCTTTGTTCCGCGGTTGGTATTATCAGGAGCCTTTCCAGGATAATAGCCGGTTACGTTATTTCCAACATCGCCGGAAAGCTCCGCACCGTCGTAAGTTCCCGCAACCCAGATATCAGCACCAATTCTTGACGCAAGGTCTGCTGTCGGAGTTCCGCTTACATAATAGCCCACACTCCAGTCAATATCGCTTACTTTGAATTTTGAATAGCTTGCAATCAAATTAGAAGCAAGACTAGGAGCCGCCTCAAAAACTTCTTTTCCCCGGGTCCATGCAGAAGGTGTAATTGTTGCGACAGGATTAGTTCCATTTACACTACTCAAATCGCCACGTAGAGTGATTTTTGTTGAGCCGGCAAGATATATATCATTTGTTTTTTCTTTATTTAATGAATCATAGAGGACTGTATCGCCCCACATGATAACAGAACCACTATTATAAATTGCTCCACCGCTTGCAGAACCATAATTATGTTTTACATTTCCATGATTAAGATGAAGCGTACCCGTGTCTGCAACATATATACCGCCGCCGTTTCCTGTTCCGTCCTCACTTCCTGTTGCCACATTCGCATAAATTTTACAAGAATTACCGGCAAGTGCAACCTCAGCTACAGTTCCATCTGACTGTAGCGAACCTCCCAGAACGAAGGTTCCCGCATTGTAGATTCCGCCACCATTTGCCGCCTTGTTTATTCCTGTAGAAAGAGCAGTTCCACTTCCGGCAGGCTCACTTGCGTCCAGATTTCCAACAATAAAACCTGAGCCATAGGCTGAAACCTTTGCCCCGCTCGGAATATAAAGACCGCCGCCATTAGCCGTTGCATAATTTCCCTGTATCTTTACATTAGCAAGGCGAACCTGTGCAGAAGTATTTATGATATTTATTCCACCGCCGTTACTTGACGAATAACCGCCGGTTATCTCCATATTAGAAATCGTAACAGGAATTGCTGTATCAATAGAAAGTGTTGCTCCCGGAGTACTTGCATTAAAGCCGCCCTTGAATTTTCCGCTGGCACTTGTTACACCAGCTACTGTATTTGTAAAACCATTTAGTCTGATTTCACTTGCATTGATTGTAACCCCAGTTCCACCGATAGTCTGACCGCCTGTTACCTCGCCGTCTATAGTAATTTCTGCGGGGCTGCTTGAATCTTCAAATACATTGAGTGCTTCTGCAATTGTAGAGAATGGCTTTGACCTTGTTCCGGTTGCTCCGGCCGCCGCTGTAGTGCCCGCATTTGAACATAGTAAACGACCATCAGATCCCGCTACATAAACGGCTGAGTTAATAATGACATAAGTCTGGTCGACGCCAGATTCAGTTACAGTTTTGTTTTCCTTATTCCAGTCATTATTATGGTCATCTGACAGTTTGAATCTGCTTCTGAGGGTTGCGTCTGCAGTAACCGTACCTGCAACTTTTAGAATCTTTGTTCCGCGCTTGTACAGATATGGAGAAATTGCCATCTGAGCTGTACTTGACTGCGCGCCGCTTGTACTGTAAGCCGCATCTATAGTTATATACTTTCCTTCCGGAAGGTATACATCGTTTGTTTTTGTAGATGATGTAACACTGCCCGGATAGATGTATGCAACACCGCTGAAGTTAAAGGTTCCGTTATTGTAAACGGCACCACCGGCAGAATCAGCTGTATTCTGAAGTCCTGAGCCGCCGATTGTTCCGGCACTCATGTTAAGAGTTCCTTCATTGTAAATTGCGCCACCCGAGTTTGTTGCCGTATTGCATTTGAAAACAGCATTTCCATCTAAATTAACTGATTTTCCAGCCGCAATATAAAGTCCTCCACCTTTAGCCGCTACATTTTGTACAAAGACTGTAGAGGTCCCTGTTGTAATGGAAACCGCCCGTGTAGAACTTTCCGTATAAAGTCCGCCACCGTTAGTGGTACAAGTATTATAAGAAATCTTTCCTGTTGAAATGAAAAGACTTCCGGATGCGTTGTAGATTCCTCCGCCGTCTGTCGTTGCATAGTTTCTGCCGACACCACCGGTTAAAGATTCTTTCTGTTGATTAGCTGAAGGTGCAATCGTAAAAAGTGAATAGCCCAAAGCTACAATACCGCCGTCATTGTAAATACCGGCTCCCTTGCTTGCCTTGTTCGTAAAGCCAGAACCATCAGCATTATTAACAGCCCGAGACTCCGTACCGTCGCCGACCCAGGCAGTGCCCGACATCAAAAGCGTTGTTCCAGTGCCGACATATACACCGCCACCGTTACCAGATTCAGCTTTATTACCGGTAACCTTTGCGCCATCCCTAAGGTGTAATGTTCCACCTGTCAGATTGATTCCCCCGCCGTTTGTCGTGGTGTTACCGCCTTTAATTGTGAGGTCCTGAATTATAACAGTCTTCGAAGAAAGATTAACAGAAAGCGTACTTCCGTTTGCAGTAGGGGTCGTCCAACCACCGTTCAAGGCTGCCGTACTTACGTAATCAGCAGAAGCACCATCCGGCTTCCAGCCCTTTATGGTAAGCGTTCCCGAGTTCATTGAGCTTATTGTCTGAGCTCCGTTTACCGTTCCTGCAACAATGATTTCTGCAGTCGTAGAGGTGTCTTCAAAAACAGTCAGTGCATCTGCAATAGTAGAGAACGGCTTACTCTTTGTTCCAAGTGCGCCATTCGCAGCTGTGTTGCCGAGTCCAAAACCTTCTGGTCTTGTATTTCCTACATCTAAACTGTCGACAACATAAACCGGAGCTGTAATTGATATCTGATTTGATGCAAGTTCTTTTGTCCAGTCGCTGTCATACTCGAGCAGGGCAAATTTAGATTTATCTTCATTTATAAGAGTATAAGGAATTGAACCTGTAAGTCCGCTTATAATTATTGTTCCACGTTTGTAATTCTGCGGTGTAATTGCAGCTATGATTTTTCCGTCGGAATTCTCTGCCGGGCTTAATGTACCTGATACAATGACAGACTTTCCTGTCGGAAGATAAACATCATTGTAAGGGTCTGCGTCTGTACCAGCTCCCTTAGCAATATAGGCCGAACCTTTTATCTTAAAGGAATCGGTAACATAAATACTTCCACCCTTTTCGGCATGATTTTTGATTACACTACCGCCGAGAATCTCAAAATCACCATCTGTTCCAGGCTCTTCAAAATATATAGCGCCGCCCTTCTTTGCTGAACCTTCTGCGTTATTATACGAAATGGCTCCGCTGCACATTTTGAATATAGAACCTGCGGCATTATAGATTCCACCACCATCTTTCAGGGAACAGTTTCTGCTTACAGAGCCAGTCCAGTTTTTCTCTGACGGATTTCCGTTTGTATCTCTTTCATATCCAAGATATACGGCACCTTCATTATAGATTCCGCCGCCACCCTTACCGAGAGAGCCGCTTCCGGCGCAAAGATTTCCCCAGGTCACAAAGTTTTCATTGCTGGTAGCTACTGTCGCTGTTGTGTCCCCTATTACGGCAGTTCCGCAGACAAACAGTTTTGCGGTGCTTTTTACATAGATACCGCCGCCCCTTGCACTTGCTACGTTATTATTTACAACAACCCCATCACCAAGCATTACGCTGGTATTTGACTCCACATAGATTCCGCCGCCATAGCCGCTTGTACCCGAAGCATTGCCGTGCGTAATCAAAAGATTCTTTATTGTGACCGGAACCTGAGCGTTAACACACAGCGCACGTACGGTGTTTCCCGCATTAATCTGATCCGGATTTGCTCCGCTGCTTCCGGAAAGTCCTTCAATTGTTACGCTCTTTGCCCGATAGGTTCCTGAATCGGTATTTGTAAGTGTACTTGGAATTGCCTGATTTCCGCTTACTGTTCCGTTTACTTTAATTACATAGTCCTTTGTATTATCGATCATATCCTGACAGGCTCGCGAAATAGTTGCGTAAGGACTAGATTTTGTTCCACTGTTTGTATCAACTGCAGTTATAGTTGAAGTCGAGCCTACGAAAATCGGTGAGTCCAAAGTAATTGCCGTTGAAGTAACAACCATTACCCAGCCATCTTCATTTGCTCCGTAAAAACCGAATCTGTCTTTTATTGCATCTGTAAATCCTGTTCCAGTTACAATTGTAGAATAGCGGGTCCAGTGCTCCTCTGTGATTTTTGCAACAAGGCCGCTTCCTGCAAGGCTCTGTACTGCAATTACCTTTCCGTCTTTTAAGAAAACCTCATTATCGCTGGCAACCCTTGCAGTACCCTTCATTATAAAAGTACCGCCTACATATACACCGCTTCCGTTTTGCGCTGTATTACCGGTTACGACAGTTCCAGAACCAAGAGTTACAGAGGCTGCTGCAGGAATAATATTGATTCCGCCGCCGCTGCCACCTGGATAGTTACCGCCTGTAATTGTAAGGTTTTCGATTGTAACAGGAACATTTGTTTCCACTTTAAGAACAGAGCCTGTTACAAGTCCTGTTTTTTTAAGTATATCTCTACTGCTGTTTTTTCCCTGTATGCGGATTGAGCTTGCCTTGCCGTTAAGCGAGGTACCTAGGGTTGTTCCGGTCGCACTTGAGATTTCACCATTTACAAAAATCGTGTAATCCTTTGTACTGCTGCCGTTTGCTGCTATGGCATCTACAGCCTTCTGAAGAGTTGCAAAAGGAGCCGCAGGAGAGCCTGTTCCCTTATCAACTCCATTAACAACAGAAACTGAGCCGAGCGTGGTGGTTCCTACATAATACAGGGTCTTTGCAACCTGAGTAATTGCGTTATCAGTTACCTGAAATTTCTGGGTATCTTCTGTAGTTCCTGAAGTAACAAGCGGAACTCCTTCCCATTTATTGGTAACCATGTTGTCAAAAACATTGATTGTCTGAACTGAACAGAATTTCTGGTAACCGGCTCCATCTTTCAGAATTATTCTTGCCTTATATGCGCCGCTGTTTACATTTGCCGCATAAACATTAAACGCATTAGAATGAGAAGCGTCCACACTAGCCCCAAAAGGAAGCGTTTCGTTAGGATTATCATCATTCAAAATAGTTATGTTATTAATCTGATGGGTATTTGCGCTGTCAAGAATAATTTTAAGGTCTATGGTTCCTTTTCCGCCTTCTGTTACAGACGGCTTTAAAACAAAGGCATGCGTCTTAATGGGATTTTCAGCATTTGTAGTACAGGTAAAGGAATCTGTAAGAAGAATTTTTTCTGCCTGATAAGTCGGGTCGCCCTCTGTACCAGAAGCCCTCTTTTTAAGTCCTGTTGTAATTGTCCAGTTTCTATTCAGCTCAAGGGCAAATGTAAAGATTCTGTGTCCGGAGGCATCAAGTGTAACATTTGCTTCTATATCTATAGGATTCGGATTAAGCGGGTCACCGGCATCTTCACCATGTGCCTGTGCAAAATAAAAATAAGGTCTGTCATCGCCAACGTCTGTAGGCAGAGACGGAAAGGCCGCCCTGATTGCCGCAAGAGTTTCCGGATCTGCACCTTCCTGCTCGGCCTTGAGTTCTTCTTCAACTGCGGCAAGGATTTCTTCTACCTGAGCAGGCATGGCTCCTTCATTAAAAAGAAAGCCGCAGAATTTTGTTGTGGGAATTATGCGGGGTTTTTCCGGTTCAGGCTGCGCAGCTTGAGATTCCGCCCCGGAAAAATCAGAAGGCTCCGAACCGTCTGGAGTAAAAGGAATCGGCATGAGCTCAGGAACTCCTTTAGGCACCCAATCATCTTCAATTTCCGTCTGTTCGCTGCCAGAGTCTTCCGGCTCATCACCGCCAAAAAAAGAACCGCACGAAAAATTTGTAAATGCTGCAATAAAAACTAACGAAAGAAAAGCTAACCGGCTAACGGTCTTTTTAAAATGACAAAACAATGACCTGTCTGTAGTCACTTTCATAATAAAACTGCCCCCGAAAATATGATGAAATGTTATACTTACTATTATATAGTATAAATTTGAGATGTGACAAGAATATTCTCTGGACATTAAGATTCCCCGGTCAAGCCGGGGAATGACACGGCAGCAGAACAACCGGGGCAGAGGTCGTCATTGTGAGGCAAAGACAATTATACCTCTTACGTCATTGCGAGGCGAATGCCGAAGCAATCCATATTGTAGATTGCCACGTCGTCCTATCGGACTCCTCGCAATGACGAAACTTTATCGCAATGACAAACCTTACATCATAACAAGGCAACCGGGAATGACAGATTTTTTTAATTTTTTTCTAATCTTTTTTTCCTAACTACCGATAGTTTTAATAAGGTGGCCGGTTTATATAACCGGTGCAAAGAGGAAATTATGGAACAGAAAAAAACATTATGGATTATCGCCGCAGTAGGCGTTTTCTTGCTCGTAGTTTTGGGTGTACCGGCAATTTTACACTATCCTTCTAGAAATCCGACTCCAGCTTATGCAAGCATTTCTCCTGTAGAAAAAAAATCTTCTCAGGGGGGCTGGACAAAGCAAACAGCTGATATTTCCGCTCCAACTTCACTTCCTCAGGATATCGCAGCTGCAAAGGTTAGTGATCTGGTAGTTCTTGCAGACAACGCAACCGTATATTCACAAAAAGCAACTGCTTCAAATGGTGCAACAACAATTGATTTGAACACACTTAAAACAGAAAACCTTTCTGATGAACAGCCTCAGAACATCAACATTACAGTAAGTATCCCGGAAAACAAGGAAGCTGAAGTAAAAGCTGATACAAAAGCTGTTGCAAAAGCAGAACCTGAAGCTTCAACTTCTAGCTCTGTAAAAACAGTTCAGAAAACAGAAGCTAAGCCTGCAAAATCAACAAAAACTGTTGCACAGGCAAATACTAATACAAAGACTGCTGCTTCTACTCAAAAAGCTGAGCCTAAGAAAACTCAGTACTGGGTACAGGTTGCTGCATATAGTAATAAGAAAGGTGCAGAAGGAGCACGTTCCATTCTTGATGAAAACAAGATTCCTTCTGACATCTTTACCTACCGCGATAACAAAGACAAGCTTTACTATCGCGTTCGCGTAGGTCCTTACACAACAAAAAGTGAAGCAGAATACTGGCGCACAAGAATCATAAAAATCAGCGATATTGAAAACGCTGGTGACAGTTATATTACAAGCACAACAATTTAAGAGACTGGAACAAAGATACGCAAACATGTCATTCCCCGGCTTGACCGGGGAATCTTCATTTCTCCATCGTTTTCAATCCAACAATTTTTTTTATATTTTTTCCACTTTTATTTCCTTTTTTAGAAAAATGAAGACTATATATAGTGTATGAAAACATTAAGATTTTTATACACTATTATGATGGTTTTTAGTCTGTTCGCCCGCGCCACTATCTTCGCTTCAGAACTCAAAGCTCCGCCGTTCCGCGCCGAGATTTATGCCGATTCTGATAAAACCGCCGGAACACGAGTACAAACACTTTTTTTTGATTTCCGTGCCGCTACACGCATAAGCAGTAATGAATCAGACGAATCAAAAACCAATTTCGGCACAATTTTTTCCACAAAAGCACTTATTCCCAAAACAAAATCAGGCTTTTCATTCCCACTCACGGCAAAAGCCGGGAATCTGAGTACTGGCGGAGCTTTCAGCCGGCTTAATAATCCTACCTTAAGCGCAGGAAGTTCGCCGTTCACCACAAATTCGCCGCCGCCTCCCCTGCTCACCGCTTCACTTCCCTCATATACAGGCTTTTCAAAGCCCGAAAGTTATTTTTTTCAGGCAGAGCTCTCCTTTCCGGCATTTATACAGGCTACTGCAAACAGTCTTATAACTCCGGAAGCAGAAACTCCCGTTGTTTCTGCAGAGGTTCGCTCTTTTCTTGCAAAAAAACAGTTTTCAATAAATCTTTCTGCAATTGCAGGCCAGTTTAGTTACGAAGCAAATTCCTTTAATTCCTGGTTTTCAGAACAGGCTTACTATAATGGAGGGAAACATTTTTGTGCACTTACAACGCTGTCAACTTCTCTCGCTCCTTCAAAAAGTAAAAAAAAGACAAGCTTCACTACGAGCTTTACGGCAGGCTTTTATGAATCCCCCTTTGGAACCATGCCCGTAAACCTGCGTGGCGAAATCAATTTTAAAAATCAGAAGTTTGAAACCTTTGTGTCTGCCTTTTATAACCCGCAGGAAGGCCTTATTACAAGTTCACAAAAATCAATTCCTTCTATTATTCAGGCAAAAACTGGCTTTATTGTAAAAAAAATGATTACATATACTGCAACTCCGCAACTCATAAAAACCGGTTTTAATGTTTTTTCTGAATATGATTTTATTCATCCTGAACCACCGGTTACTGCAAACCTCGGATTTCAGTTTTCAGATAATCTTAAAACGCTTTCATTTTCTGCATCGCTAAAGATGACGATTCCTATGCCTCCACCTTCATATCTTCCCGACAATCCTGATTTTGATTCCCTAAGTCTTCAGCTTAAAAATCAGTGGAATTTTAAATATATTTCTCCGGGTGCTGGAATCAATATCACATTTCCTAAAAAAGGAACAAATGATGAATCAGTACAAAAATTCAAAATTTCGGCTTCTCTCACTGGTAATACTAAAAGTAAAATCAGTGCAAATGCAGCTTTTTCTTTCAATCTCAAAAATGGAGAAATAGAAAATAAAAAACTGACGGCAATAATAACCGGCCGCCTTACCTTAAAAAATCTAACAATTCTAGGAAAACTGTCTACAACTATTGAATAGGTCGCATTTTTTCATTAAAATAGACAAACACTATTATCTTAGGAATAATTTTTTTAAAAGAGGTATTAATATGGCTTGGGATATTTCAAAAGTAAGAAATATCGGTATCAGTGCCCACATTGACTCTGGAAAGACAACAACTTCAGAACGTATCTTGTTCTACTGTAACAAGATTCACGCAATTCACGAAGTTCGTGGTAAGGACGGTGTTGGTGCTGTAATGGATAACATGGAACTGGAACGTGAACGTGGTATCACAATCCAGTCTGCTGCTACTCAGGTTCAGTGGAAAGACTACACAATCAACCTTATCGACACACCGGG
This sequence comes from uncultured Treponema sp., assembly GCA_947166355.1. GTDB lineage: Bacteria > Spirochaetota > Spirochaetia > Treponematales > Treponemataceae > Treponema_D. The sequence goes on along the minus strand of CAMVDX010000001.1, from coordinate 453,498 downwards.
TCACGTTGACTTCACTGTAGAAGTTGAACGCTCACTCCGCGTATTGGACGGCGCTATCATGATTCTTTGTGCCGTTGCCGGTGTTCAGTCTCAGTCAATCACTGTAGACCGCCAGCTCAAGCGCTACCATGTACCACGTGTTGCATTTGTAAACAAGTGTGACCGTCAGGGTGCTAACCCAGTTCGCGTTCGCATGCAGCTCCGCGAAAAGCTCGGTTTGAACGCATATATGATGGAGCTCCCAATTGGTCTTGAAGACAAGCTCGAAGGTGTTGTAGACCTCGTTGGTATGAAGGCTATCTACTTCGACGGACCAAACGGTGAAGATCTCCGCATTGCAGAAATTCCTGCAAATATGAAAGACGATGCTGAAAAGTACCGCGAAGAACTCCTCGACGCAGCTTCTATGTTCGATGACTCTTTGATGGAAGAAATCATGGAAAAGGGTTACGATGGAGTTGCAGAAGACAAAGTTATTGCTGCCATCCGTAAGGGAACTCTTGCTGAGCAGTTCGTAGGTGTATTCTGTGGTTCAGCTCACGTAAATAAGGGTATTCAGCCACTTCTCGACGCTGTAGTACGCTACCTCCCGGCTCCAAACGAAGTAAAGAACGTTGCTCTCGACCTCGACAACAACGAAGCTGAAGTAGAACTTGAATCAGTTGATAACAAGCCTTGTGTTGCACTTGGTTTCAAACTTGATGATGGTCAGTATGGTCAGCTTACATATACTCGTGTTTACCAGGGTAAAATTAAGAAGGGTGAAGAACTCTACAATACTCGTACAAAGAAGAAGTTCAAGGTTGGACGTCTTGTTCGTATGAACTCTGCTCAGATGGAAGATATCAACGAAGGTTGTGCAGGTGATATCGTTGCACTCTTCGGTGTTGACTGTGCATCTGGTGATACATTCGTAAGCGGTGGAGTAAACTACTCTATGGCTTCTATGTACGTTCCAGAGCCTGTAATTTCTTTGTCTATTACTCCAAAAGACAAGCAGGCTTCTATGCAGATGTCTAAGGCTCTTAACCGCTTTACTAAGGAAGACCCAACATTCCGCGTATACACAGACCCAGAATCTAACGAAACAATCATTAAGGGTATGGGTGAGCTTCACCTCGAAGTATACGTTGAACGTATGAAGCGTGAATACAACTGTGAAGTTACAACAGGTGCTCCACAGGTTGCATACCGCGAATCTATCACTACAACTGGTGACTTCAACTACACTCATAAAAAGCAGACTGGTGGTTCTGGTCAGTACGGTCGTGTTGCCGGATTCATGGAACCTGATACAGAGAAAGACTACGAGTTCGTAGACGCAATTAAGGGTGGTGCTATTCCTAACGAATACATCCCTTCTTGTGATAAAGGTTTCCAGAAGGCTATGAAGGAAGGTTCTTTGATTGGAGCTCCTATCGTAGGTGTTAAGATCACAATTAATGATGGTCAGTACCACCCTGTAGACTCTAACGATAACGCATTCCAGATTGCTGCTATTGGTGCTTTCCGCGAAGGTTACATGAAGGCTAAGCCTGTAATCCTCGAACCAATCATGAAGGTACAGATGACTGCACCTACAGAGTTCCAGGGTAACTTGTTCGGTCTTATCAACCAGCGCCGTGGTGTAATTGTTGATTCAACTGATGAAAACAACACATCTACTGTAAACGCAGAAGTTCCACTTTCAGAAATGTTCGGATTCTCTACTATCCTCCGTTCTTCAACTCAGGGTAAGGGTGAATTCACAATGGAATTCCTCAAGTACGGTAAAGTTCCTAATGCTGTTGCTGATGAACTCATCGCTAAGCACAAGGCAGAAAAAGAAGCTGGTAAGAAATAAGCTGTAAAAGACGGTGGTTGAGTAGCCCATAGGGCGTATCGAAACCACCAGCATACATGAAACGGTGGTTTCGATACACTTCGCTTCGCGAAGCACTCAACCACCGTTTTTTTTATCCTCAAACATCGTCATTGCGACCACGAGCGCAGCGAAGCAATACGAATGGTCAAGGCACGCTATCGCTTAAAGCCTTGACTCATTCGTTTTGAGGCTTGAAAATGCATTATCAAGCCTCAATCCATTTTTTTCCTTGCTTTATATCAATTCACAGTTTAGAATAGACTAAGTAATCAGATATCTGATTTAAAAATATTATGCACCTCAGGAGGTCTAACTATGGATAAAAAAGATTTAATTGCTCACAGCCCAGTGAGATATTTCGACGTAACAAACGCAGGTTTGAAAGACGGTGAAATGGGACTTATAACTGCAAAAAAAGGACTTGGTAAAACATCTATTCTCGTTCAGTTCGGAATTGACAGCCTTCTCAATGACAAAGCTCTTGTTCACGTTTCTTTCGACCAGCAGTCTTCTAACGTAATTGCCTGGTATTCAAGTGTTCTTGCAGAAATCGCAAAGAAAAAGAGTCTTAATCTTGATGATGTAAACGAGGAAATCGTTAGAAACCGCACTATTTTGAACTTCAATCAGGAAACTTTCACTCTGCCTAAGGTTGTAAATACACTCAAGGCAATGAAAGATGGAGGAATCAAAATCAGCACTATTGTAGTTGATGGTCTTGATATGAAGAAGGCTTCTGCTTCAGACATAAAATGCTTTGCAGATTTCATCAAATCAGAAAAAATGACTGCATGGTTCAGCTTTACTAATGAAGCTGCAGACCTCAAAGACACTCTCGAAGCAGATAAGCTCGAAAACTTCGCAACTGTTGCACACCTCGCAGCAGAAGGCAAGGCACTTTCACTCGCAATTCTCAAAAATGGCGAAGGAAAAGTAAACCTCGATGCAAAAACTTTGCTGATGTCAAAGTAAAAAGATTGTCCGGTCAAGCCGGACAATGACACCTGGTTTTACATGTCACGCTGACTTATTCGGCATCATGTCACCCCGAACTTGTTTCGGGGTCTTTTTTTCAAAAAAAAAGTGTATTTTCCAGCCCTCTCAGGTGTTAAATTAACAAATACAATGGGAGATTTTTATGAAAAAATTACTTTTACTTACACTCACTCTTATTACCACAGCCCTCTTTTCAAGCTGTCTGGTTGTACATGCAGACGTAAATGTTGAACCTGATTATGACATCACCTGTTATAATAATACCAGTGTTCCGATTACAGACTGGTGCGTAAAACGCAATGATCACTGCACATATGCTAATTCAGATTACAACTGTGCAATTTATGCCGGTGAACGTGACACAATTGAAGATTTACCAGGAGGAAGTTACCAGATTTTCTTCACTTTCAGACAGAGATACAAGCTGCATGAATGGGATTATGATGAAACAGGTCACTTCGATCTTGATGAAGATGTAACCTTCTATGTTGCTCAGAGAAGCATTTACAGCAATCGCTCTGCAGGAAGCAGCGCTCAGGGAGAAGATGCAAAAGAGTTTGTTCTTATCTGCTCAAACGGAAAAACCTACCCTCTTACACCGTTTGAAAAATAGTTTGTCGGGCAGAACCCGATAATGTAATATTCACGATGTCGTGCACGTCAATTACATTTTTTACGATGTCATTCCCGTGCACGCCTTTTTCATTCCCGTGCTTGAAACGGGAATCTTTTTTCTAAAAATCCTGCCGCTGATCGTCTTTCCATGGAAAAAGGAAACTGCGGATTGGACGTGGTCCCAGAATATTACGGTCTTCGGTGAGCAGGTCATCCCAAGGAATCTGATGACGCTGTTTTTTAGTCGTCAGTTCCGGGTGTTCTTCAAGATAATCATATTTATATAGAAGAACTCTAAGAGCATTTGTATTGGCTATTAAAAGACCTGTCATTGAAGGAAAAAATCCGATGCATACAACCGAAAGTACAATCAGAATAAGATTATAAACACCCATCACAAGCGAAAAACCTGTATTATCAAAAAGAATAATAAAGCTTTTCTTAAAGCACTTTTTGAAGTTATTGTGCATAAGCGCACGAATAGGAATAAACCACTGCATTGCAAGAACGTAGAAAAAGACTACCCAGAAAATTGCACTACCAAGAGCAAAGCCCAGCAGTGTACCAGTCTCAAAAAGATAATATCTGATAGAAAAACTTGATACGAAGAACACAGCTGCATTCATAAGTCCAAAAAGAATTCCATCCTTGAGAGCGCCAGGAATTGCCTTAAAAAAATCCAGCAGATGGATTCCTTCAAAATTTGCTATATGTGCCGCACACTCGCTGTAAGCAAACATCAAAACAGAAAGAATTGCAAAGCTTAAGGCTATACAAATCAGCCATAAAACATCAATCTTGGATGCAAGTGCATTCAAAAGGACAAGTCCAATTCCTGTAAAAAGAAATACAAGATTTGCCATTACTACTGAAAACAGGTTATCCCAACCATCACAAAAATTCTTTTTTAAGATAAATCCAAACATATTTAAAATTTAACAATTATTACTATTAAATACAAGAAGTTTTCATGGTAAAATATTGATATGGACGTAAATTCTTCAATTTCATTGCTTTCACATATTCATTCTATAACGGCAGATTTTCTGACTGCAAAATTAAAGGAACGCGGTTTTCCAGACTTTGCTTCTTCACACGGAAACATTCTATTTCAGTTAAGCGTAAATGAAAAAATGACAATGGGTGACCTCGCAAAAAAAATTAACCGGGACAAATCCACCACAACAGTCCTTGTGCGCAAGCTTGAAGCTGAAGGCTTTATTACCGGAAGCCCTGATCCTGCTGACAAACGCAGCCGCATTATTTTTCTGACAGAGAAAGGAAAACAATTTAACACAATTGCAATGGAACTTTCTAAAGACTTGCTTGATACTTTTTATAAAGGTTTTACCGAAGAAGAAAAAGAACTTTTTTTCCAGAGCCTTTTAAGAATTAATAGTAATTTTATTTAATTAATTGATTGCCACGTCGCTATCGCTCCTCGCAATGACGTTGCAATAGTTTACCGCGTCACCTGTCGCTCCTCGCAATGACGTTGCAATAGTTTGCCACGTCACCTGTCGCTCCCAGCAATGACGTTGCAATAGTTTACCGCGTCGCCTGTCGCTCCCAACAATGACGTTGCAATAGTTTACCACGTCGCCTGTCGCTCCCAGCAATGACGTTGCAATAGTTTACCACGTCGCCTGTCGTCATTGCGAGCACGGAGTGCGAAGCAATCTACAATACAAAGATTTCTGCGATTACTATTGACATTGGTTTTATATAAAACTATTATATTCCCCATGAAAAAGATACTTTTATTTACAACTATTTTAGCCGCAATCCTTTTTTCTGGATGCGCAAAAAAGACAGATAAAACTGCCGTTGCAGTTTTTGTACCAGGCATCATTGATGACAGTCCAACCTATAATATGCTAGCCCAGGGCATTAAGGCCGCAGTCGAAGAAAAAAATCAGACACTTTCAGATGAATCAAAAATTGACCTTTTTGTAATGGAAGCCGGAACTAATCAGGCTGAATGGGGGCCAAAAATTACCGCCCTCTGTGCAGAACAGAAATATGATGTAATCATTTCTTCTAACCCTTCTCTTCCTGATTTAGTCGAGCCGATTTTGAAGCAGTTCCCCGCTCAGAAATTTATTTTGCTTGATGCAACGAAAGAAGGAAATCAGAACATTCATACAGTCTGCTACAATCAGTATGAGCAGTCTTACATCACAGGCTATATCGGTGGCTTGATGTCTAAATCACACAAGCTTGCTCTGATTGCCGCACAGGAATATCCTGTAATGAACAACATCATCTATCCTTATTTTGAAAAAGGAGCACAGGCCGCAGAAGGCAGCTCTACAGTCGAATTCAGAATTGTCGGAAACTGGTATGATGCAACAAAGGGAGCAGAGCTTGCAGATGCCGTTGCTAAAATCGGAGTAGACGTAATTCTTCCTATCTGCGGAGGCGCTTCGCAGGGCGTAATTACTTCTGCCATAAACAATGGAATCTATATTACCTGGTTTGATGACAACGGCTTTTCAAAGGCACCGGGGACAATTATTTCGTCAAGTGTTATGGAACAGAAAAAAATGTCTTATAACGTAACCAAAGAATTCCTCGAAGGAAAGACTCCATGGGGAACCGCAAAGATGGTTGGAATTAAAGAAGGCTTTGTAGATTTTGTTCAGGATGACCCGCTGTATATACAGACAGTACCGGCTGATGTTCGCGAAAAAATGAAGAGTCTGCTTGATGATATTCGCTCAGGCAAGACAGAAATTAAATAAAAAATGGATTGCTTCGCTTCGCTCGCAATGACGCGGTGACACTGCATTCCATCGCGCGTCATTGCGAGGAGCCGATAGGCAACGTAGCTGTCCCTCGCGACGTCATTGCGAGAACCTTAGCGATGAATAACTAATTAACGTCATTGCGAGGAGCCCATCGGGCGACGTGGCAATCTATTATGGAAAACATGCTTAGCTTAAAAGATATATGCGTAAAGTATTCATATAAAACCGTTCTCTCCGGCGTGTCGCTGAACTTTGAATCAGGTAAAATCTATTCCCTGCTTGGTGAGAACGGCGCTGGAAAATCTACTCTGGCTCGTGTGCTCTGCGGTGACATACTGCCAACAGCCGGCTCGCTTGAGCTTAACGGCAATCTTCTTAAAATCAAAAATCCCGGCGATGCTATCAGAAATGGTATAGTCTGTGTTCACCAGCGCCCGCTTCTGGTTTCGTCAGTTTCTATACGCGAAAACCTTTTAATCGGCATAAATAAAAATCAGGTATCTCAAATTCCAGCTATTATGAAAAAGTGGCTTCCTGAAAAAAGGCCCGATGAGCTTATCAACAAACTTTCATCTGAAGAACAGTTTACGGTTTCACTTATGGGTGCCCTTCTCAAAAAGCCATCTGTTTTAATTCTGGACGAACCGCCGGAACTCAAATCAGAAACCTTACGTGAGCTTGCACAAAGTGGAATCGCTATTGTAATGATTACACATAGTTTTAAGGAAGCAGTAGAAAAATCTGATGAAATCATTCTATTAAAAGATGGAGAAATACTGGAAACAACTCCTGCCTCTAAGCTTACAGAAGCTGATATAAAACAAAAGCTGTTTGGACTTACAAAAACTGTGACAAAGCCTGATTTTATTGAAGAAAAAAACATCTCCGAAGAAGAAGTTATGCTTATGAGAAAAATTATCTGGTTAAACCCGATAATGACAGAAGCGACTAAGATAAATACATCATCTCAAAACTCAGAAAAACAATTTATCGGATACATTCCTTCGGATAGAACCTTCCGCGCCTCTAATCCGAATCTTACTGTATTTCAGCTTTGCACAACTTATCATACAGGAGAAAAGCAAAAGGCACTTGAAGCTTATGCCAGCTCTCTCTTGAAAAAGGCCGAGGTAAACATAAAACTATATGAAAAGGCATCGTGTCTTTCCGGCGGAATGCTTCAACGCCTGATTCTTGAGCGTGAAATTGCAGAGAATCCCAGACAGTTATATCTTTTTGATCCGACACACGGTCTTGATGTTGAAGCAACAGAACGGCTTTATTCCCGTCTGGAAGGGCTTGCAAAAAACGGTACAAAAATCATAATAGGAAAGGAAGCATGAACGTTTATTATTTGGGCTCAGCATTAAATCTTTCCGCACTTTATATGATTGCCGGAAACGGTGCAGTAATTTCCATAAAATCTGGTGATTTTAATTTAGGAGGAGAAGGCCAGATTTATCTCGGAGGCTTTGTAAGTGCCGTTATACTCACAAGCCTTGCATCAGCCGGAACAGTCAATGCAGGCGGACTTCTTGAAACACTCAGCCCTTCTGCTATACTTGCCGTGCTCCTGGCACTTTGTGCCGCCTTTGCGAGTTCCGCCTTAATGGCCGCTCTCTCCGCTATCCTCAAAAATCTCCGGAACGCCGACTTCTTATTTACTTCGTATATAGCCTCTGCCGCCATAATTCCTTTTATTGACGGACTTATCAGTGGCCCCGCAAGAAGTCAGAGTGAAAATCTTCTGGCAACTCCGTTTATCCCGCAGGGAACCCGGCTCCAAAGTTTACTTCCGCCATCGCCGCTTAACGCCTCGTTCATAATTGCCCTTGCTCTTTGTGCAGCCTGCTGGTTACTCTTAAAACGAACAGCCTGGGGAAGAAAAATCTGCGTACTCGGCATATCTCCAGAGTTCTCCAGTTTCGCAGGTTACGAGAACCCAAAGCTTTCTCTTAGTTCCGCCTTACTTTCCGGCGGCCTCCACGGACTTGCCGGAGCGGCCGCAATCCTTGGAACTTACTTTACCTGTCATCAGGGCTTTTACTCCGGCATGGGCTGGAACGCACTTACCGCAGCTCTGATTGCAAACGCAAATCCATTGCTACTGATTCCATCGTCACTTTTTATGGGCTTTGTAACAACCTATGCAAACCGCTATGCCCTTTATAATAATTTCGGCTTTGATATAAGCAGCCTGATTCAGGCAGTAATACTGTTTGTAATTGCGTTTCCGATAGTTACGAACAGGACTCCGGGAGCTCAGCGGATTCAGCGGGATTTCCGGGATTTTCAGGGTTTCCGGAATATTCGCAATCTCCGTGATTCTCAAATCCACAACAGGTGGAACCGCTAATGATTTCAGTTCTTTCTGCACTTGCCTATTCATGTCCATTAATTCTCTGTTCGCTTGGCGCTCTTTTCAGCGAATATGCCGGCTGCCTTGCGCTCTATTTAGACGGCCTTGTTTCATTTTCTGCTTTTCTGAACTATGCATTTACAGTGGCGACCGGCTCGCCGGTATACGGAACAGTGCTCTCGTGTCTCTGCTCGGTAACAATTACGCTGCTGTGTTCTGTAGTTGTCGAAAAGTGGCGAGCCAATCGGTTTATTGCCGCAATCGCCGTGAACCTTCTTTTTGGCGCAATGACTTCCTGGCTTTCCTGGCTGTGCTTTGGAACTCGCGGAGTTCTCGCGGCCGACGTCTACCGGTTTTCGGCGGGAGCGGCGCGGGCTGCGGCGTTATGTATAACCGCGGTGTTTTCTGCGCTCGCAGTGATTTTTCTGAAGTACAGCCGCTGCGGACTTTACATTCGGGTTGCGGGGAGCGATGCGGATGTTCTTCAGGCAAAGGGAGTAAATCCTGGAACCATCAGAACTCTTTCCTGGTGTCTTGCCGCACTCTACGGCTCCCTCGCCGGGACACTCCTTACACTCAGACTTTGCTCTTTTGTTCCAAACATCTCAAGCGGCCGCGGCTGGATGGCTCTTGCTGCAGTATTCTTAGGCAAAAAAAAGCCGCTGCGCATTGTGGCAGCGGTTATCATATTCTGTCTTGCAGATCTTCTTTCTGCAAACATTCAGAATTATATTACAGGCATTCCATCTTCATTTTTGATTTCACTGCCCTATCTGGTTTCACTACTTTTAATTCTAATCAAATAATTGCTAATCTTTAATTTCTTCAATTTCTACAACTTCAGTTGCAGCAAGCACGTCTTTTGTCATTCCAAAGCCGCCCGCCATACCAAGCTCATTCAATTTAGCATCTATCTCTGCAAGTGTTGGACTTGAAAAAGTCTTCTCTTCCTGATTCTCAACGATTTCTTCAGCCTCTTCAATCTTCTCGACATCATCTTCGGCAGTCAGACCTTCTGTAAACTCAGAGTTTTCATTTTCAGCAGCAGAATTTTCCGCTTCTTCCTTTGTCTTAAATTCTTCAAGTACATTTTCAAGCTCGGTAAGGTTTCGTACATTTTCATCACTTGCTTTTGTAACGTTTTTCATCTTATGTACGATATCTGAAGTTTCTTCCTTGATTTTATGAAGCGAACTGATTGCAGTAAAGAAAACGTCGTTCATGTTATCAACCTTAAAGGAAACCTGCTTCTGCTTATCTGCAAGCTCACCACAGTAGCGGTTCATCTCATCTGCCGCACTTGAAGTTTCATCACTGCGCAGTTTGATTTCCTGCATCTGATTATCAATCTTTCCAATACCGCCGGTAATTTCCTGAAGGGATTTTACAATTTCATCAGTATGCGAACTTACTTTTTCAAAAGCTTCAAATGCAGACTGACTCGATTTATTTGCATTTTCTACAGCATCAACAATCGTATTTACAACCTTAGAAATCTTATCTGCATTTTCTGCAGTTTCCTCCGCAAGCGAACGGATTTCTTCAGCAACAACACCAAAGCCCTTTCCGGCTTCTCCTGCATGAGCAGACTCAATAGCAGCATTCATAGAAAGAAGATTTGTCTGCTCTGCAACGTTATTGATGATAGTTACAACCTCGTAAACTTCATCGAGCTGTTGTGCAACCTTATTTAAAATCTCATTTGTAGCACTAATTTTTTCATCACCGTCAGCAACATAAGTGTGCATTTCTTCTGCACTCTTTACGCGCTCTTCTGCCATTTTATTGATATATTCAAGAGTTTTTACAACTTCGCTAACGGCAGTATTACTATTCTCAATTGCAGCAGTCTGTACAGAATTACTCTGAACCAGAGTATCAACATGAACATTCATTTCTGCAATTACACCGATTGTACTATTAATTATCGCAACAGTATCAGAGAATTTTTTATTAATATCATCAATACTTCCATCAATAATAGTAGAAGCTTCAGCCGTACTTCCAGCAGACTTATTAATGGAAGATTCTGCAATCAGAGCTTTCTTAGCAGTAGATTTTACCAGCAGGAAGAATTCATTTATCTGCTTAACCATGTTATTAATATTGTTCATCAAAAGTTTCATCTCTTCACTGCCTTCAGGATTGATGCTGACAGTAAAATCTTTTTCGGCAAGAGTTGTTGTCATATTCTTAACTCTTACAATTCGTTTCGAAACCTTTGTCGTTACAATTAAAATTAATATAGAAAGAATTATTGTTGTGATTACGGCAAATACAATTGTTATCAGCAAGAAACTGTCTTCCATTTCTTCTATTATCTCATCGATCATCGAAGAAGACTTTTGATTCAAAGTCATAAGCTGAACATAAAGAAGTCTGGTTTTTCTCAGCTGCTGATGAGCTTCTTCTGTCATATTCAACAGCTCTAACGCCTGTTCATCTTCTTCATATAAGCTTGCCGTTTCACGAACACCAAAACTCTTTACATTTGCTTTTACACCGGGATTAAGAGGCATCTCTTCCATTCTTTGAAGAATATCTTCAATAGGCTTAAGACCTTCTTCAATTAATAACCAGGTAAGCTTTACCTGTTTAAGATTTGCAGTAAAAGATTCCGGGAACTGATCAATTATAGGATTTTCAAAAAGAAAGTTAAAAGAATCTGATATATCTTTTTTCTGTGTCTCAAATGAAGTATATGCGGTTTCTATATCGAAATCCCAGTAATCCATTTTTTCAAGATAATCGATTATAGAACTTAACTGAGCTTCTGTTTTTGTCTCCATATTCTGATAATCTTTTACGCTCTGAACACGTTTAAGATTCATGATGGAAAACAAGGTAAGAATTAAAGACTGAACAATTGTAAAAATGATAATAAACGAAAATTTTGAATTAAGTTTCATAAATAAAAAAATCCTATGACATATATTTTATCATAGGATTTTAAATATTCAAGTGATAATCAAGTAATAATCTTGCGTATAATTAGATGAATTGCTTTGCTCGCAATGACAAATCACAGCGACGTGGCAATCCACTAATATACACTCAAAATCTTCTCAAGCTTTTCTTTTCCAATAATACGGAAGAAACTTCCAAGGCGAGGTCCCTGATCTTTGTTGATAAGCGCATTGTAAAGTGCAGTAAACAAAGCCTTTGACTCAAGCCCCATTTCTGTAGCAATGTCATACATAGCCTGCTGACATTCCTTATCCAGCTGGAAGGTATCGAGCTTTGGAAGAACTTCATCGCGAACTCGCTTAACTGCTGTAAGCAGGTCGCCTGAGAGGTCTGCCTTGCTGCCGTCGTTGCGGAGTTCAAAGCAGAAATCCGGAGCGCAGTCTGGAGCTGAGTGCTTTACCCAGAACCATGCACATTCAATTCGGCGGCGCAATCTTTCTTCCTGTTCAGGTTTTACATCACCGAGAGCCTTGATTACAGCATCAATATCACCAGAATAAATCTGGAGCAATGTTGTAAGCTGACGGATTGTAATCTGATATGGCATTGTTTCCGGAATCTTTCCGTCAATCTGACTCAGCATATAAATGCGCTTTTCCTTATTAAAGTGATCATCAGACTTAGCCTTATCTACACCGTAAACAATACGCTCTGTCTTGTCGTAGTCCTCATAAACCTTGAGAACGTCCATATCAAAGCTGATTGCAAATTCTGTGTTAGGTCTTGTTCCCGCAAAAAGATAACGAAGAACTTCTGCCTGGTAAACGTCCAGAGCATCTGGCAAAGCGATAACCTTACCCTTTGATGAAGACATTTTTCCAGGAACACCTTTAAGGTTTACGAAGTCATAGCGCATTGTAACAGGAGCATCCCAGTTGTAGATTCTCTTAGAAACAAGCTTTGCAGTATCGTAGCTTCCACCAGGGCTGATATGGTCTTTTCCACCCGGCTCGAATACTACCTTTTCTTCGTTCCAGCGCATTGGCCAGTCTACACGCCAGCCGAGCTTTGCCCCCTTAAAGGTTCGGATATCTGCAGTTTCTGTATGACCGCATTCGCACTTATAAGTGATTCCATATTCGCCATCATAATCGAGGATTTCTGTTGTATCCTTCTGACACTTTCCGCAGAAAATTGCTACAGGCCAGTAAACGTCCTCTGGCTTCATTTTGTGAGCATCATCGCGGTATTCATTGAGACATTCCTTAATTACATCGCGGTTCTGCATAGCCTTTTTCATACCTTCTGCATAGCGGTTTGCACGGTAGCGGCTAGCCTGATAAAGGAACTCCGGCTGAATACCAACACGTGGAAGCTGAGTTTCAATATCAACCTCGTGATGGCGCGCATAGTTTTCGTTACGGCCGGTAGTATCAGGTACTTCTGTAATTGGATAGCGAAGATATTTTTCAAGGATTTCAGGGTCAGGCATGTTAGCAGGAACTTTACGGAATACATCGTAATCATCCCAGGAATAAATAAAGCGAACCTTCTTACCGCGGTCGCGGAGGGCGCGAACTACAAGGTCAACTGTAATAATTTCGCGGAAGTTTCCAAGGTGAACTGTTCCAGAAGGTGTAATACCTGAAGCACAGGTGTATAAATCCAGATCTCCCTTCTCACGGATAATCTGGTTAGCCATCTGATCTGCCCAATGACAGAGCAGTGGATCTCTCTTTTCATTCTGATTGTTATTCTGATTTTCGTTACTCATAGGAGCATATTATAGTGATTTTCTTCTATAATATCAAATGAGTGTGGAATGGATTGCTTCGCCTTCGGCTCGCAATGACGAACATTCCTTACCCGTCATTGCGAGGAGCACAGCGACGAAGCAATCCTTTTTATTATTTAATCACCCAGCTTACAAGCTCACACCCTTCCGGCAAGATTATATACAAATCATGAACTCCGCTGGTTGCGGTGATTTTTGCAGACACCACAGACTTCTTTCCAAGCTTCACCTCTGCAATTTCTGTACCGTTACCGCCAAAGTTATCGAGCTGAACTTTAATTTCTTTTCCATCTACAGGCACGCAAGCTGCTGAAAACTCACTTTCTTTTCCTGTAAACTCAACGCCCTTAATACAAACGTAAGCACCGTCCTTTACAGAAACTAACGACTGTTTGTTAGTTACAGCCACATTGCGGGAAGAAGCAAAGGTTGCAGCAGGCACTTCTTCACCAAGTCTAAAGTTACACAGCTGCTCAACGCCCTTCTTAGTCATCTTCTGATTTGGAAGAGAGCCGTCTGCATTTATTTCAAAGTTATCTATAAATACATTGCGGTAACCGCCCTTCTCGCAGCCAACAGTCTTCTCAAGAACCTGAGTATGATAAGCGATATACCACTTTCCGCGGAAGCTGAAAATCCAGTGGTGGTTATTTCCCCAGGCACCAAAAACAGTACCAGGATTCTCAAGCGTATAGCCCCTGTATTCAAAAGGTCCCAGTGGATTTTTTGAAGTCATATAACCGATAACTGCAATAGGCATTTTATCAGGATCTTTTGTATCTTTGCGGTCTGCCCAGTTTGTACAATAAGTATAATACCAGGTGTCTCCAATCTTATTAATTCCGGAATCTTCAAAAAGGAAAGGCGCATCAATCATCTGAGGCTCTCCGACAATATGAATCATATCATCAGCCAGTGCAACACAACGCGCATTCTTCGGATGTTCATATTTATCAGGATCATGTCCACCGCCAAAATAGAGGTAACCATTTCCATTTTCATCAACAATTACAGCCGGATCAAAAAGCCAGTTAATCTTTTCGCAGGTTGGAGTCTTTCGCGAAATCAAAGCCTCACCAAGCGGGTCTGTAAACGGACCAACAGGAGAATCTGCGGTAAGCACACCAATTCCATTTGCGCTGTCTGCAAAATATAGGAAGAACTTATCTTTTCCGTCAATCTTTTTATACGCAATAGCCGGAGCCCAGGAGTTACTTGCCCAGCGGGCAGCACCAGTTGTATTGTTTCTTCCGGCTACAGAAATCTCTCCACAGTCTGTCCAGTTTACCATATCCTTAGTACAAAACACATTGAGAGATGTAATTTTATTATATGCGTTATCTATTTTACCTTTAGAGAATTCCAGCTGCTGCATATCATTTGTAGAATAAACATAAAGAGTATCATTGTATTCAAGAACAGCAGGATCGGCGCCATATTTATGAGCCATAATCGGGTTATTTTCTCCCGGCATCTTAAAAGCCTTTTCTGCCATAAGCTTCTGCATCTCAGTAACAGGAGTTACAGAAATCATTTCTTCTTTTGAACAAGACATAAAAAAAAATCCTCCAATCAATAGAAATAGTTTTAGTATACAAAACAGATTGCTTCGCCCTTCGGGCTCGCAATGACGGTTTGCTACAGGCTCGCAGCGACGTATTACTTCAGGCTCGAAACGTACATTATTGCGAGAAGCACCAGCAATATATCCACCTACGTCATTGCGAGAAGCACAGCGACGAAGCAATCCATTTATTCGTACCAGTCCATTTATTCGTATAAACACTCTTGCACTTTTCATAATTTCATTATAGAGTTTATACAGTCTAATGTAAAACGTTTAACTAAAAATATCAAGAATTTACGAAAAACATCTTATGTTATCGAGTCAGTTATATACTATCATTTAGCAGGAGTTCTCAAGCATTATGAAAAAAACACTACCATTGTTAATACTCATTCTTCCATCACTCTTAATTTCCTGTAAGAAAAAAAACAGTTTTCCTGTAGAAGCAAGTCCTATTTCTAAAGCAATCAAACTTGAAACTCAAACCATCACAAAAGAACAGCTCGACCGTATCCCGGAAGCCTATCGCGTAAAAGTCGAAAACGGCGGTACAATCGAACATATAACCTATCTGTCAAAAAGATATTTCGGTGACGGAAGCCAGAATGAAAAAAAGGCTAATGTCTATCTGCCAGCAGGTTACGACAAATCAGATTCATCAAAAAAATACAAGGTTCTATACCTTATGCATGGAATCGGTGGAGACGAAAATGAATGGGGCATGAAAGATGAAAATTCTCTTGTAAAAAAGATGATGGATAATCTTACTGTTAAGGGAGACATTCAGCCGTTTATCATAGTAACACCTAATGGCCGCTCAGGCTTTGATGGAAATCCCGACAATAATTATCTGGCATTCTATGAATTCGGTAAAGAACTAAGAAATGATTTAATTCCATACATAGATTCACACTATCAAACTTATCCAGACCGGGATCACCGCGCAATGGCAGGTCTTTCAATGGGTGGAATGCAGACAATAAATATAGGAATCTGCGAATGTCTTGACCTCATAAGCTATTTCGGCGCCTTTTCTGCAGCACCTACATCTTACGATGCAGCTCGAGTTTCTTCTGCTCTCACAAGTCACCCGGAGCTTCCTGTAAATTACTTTTATAATATTTGTGGTACTGAAGATTCTATAGCCTATAAAGCTCATTCCGCCGCTGCAAAGCTGCTGCCACGGCTTACGGACACGCTAAAAGAACAGGAAAATTTCCGCTGGCAGGAACAGCACGGGGGGCATGACTTCGGAATCTGGAATCTGGGCTTTTATAATTTTGCAAAAATCTTTGGAACATCAAAGTGATAAACGGGCACGTCAAGGCACGCTTCGCTTAAAGCCTTGACATGCCCGTTTATCGGTTATTTTTTTGGAGGATATAACCGCTATGAAAAAACAAATCTTTAATCCTTACATGCCGTCCTGGGAACATGTTCCGGACGGAGAACCACACGTATTCGGCGACCGCGTTTATGTTTACGGCTCGCACGATTTCTTTAACGGCTGGGTATTCTGCCAGGGAGACTACGTATGTTACTCTGCCCCGGTTACAGATTTGACCGCCTGGCGCTACGAAGGAGTAATCTATCCTAAAACCTCAGAAGAAATGAATGCAGACGGCCACATGTGTCTTTATGCACCGGATGTTACACAGGGACCGGATGGCCGCTATTACCTCTACTACGTTTACGACAAGGTAGGCTTTGTTTCAGTTGCAGTATGCGATACTCCAGCCGGAAAATACAAGTTCTACGGCCATGTTCACTACAAAGACGGAACAAGACTTGGCGACCGCAAGGGTGATATGCCTCAGTTTGACCCGGCAGTTCTCACAGAAGGCAATAAAACCTACCTCTACACAGGTTTCTGCGGAAATCATATGAAAGATAGAATCGGCGCCATGGCAACAGTACTCGGATCTGATATGCTTACAATCGAAGAAGAGCCAGCAGTTATTGTTCCGGGCGACTGCTATACCCTGCCGGAAAAAGAAGCCTGCGCCGCAGCCCTGGAACAGCAGAAGCTTGCCGGAGGCTCTTTTCCATACGCCCTGTCCTCTACCGAAAACTGGGAAGGCTTTAAAGGCCATGCCTTTTTCGAGGCCCCGTCAATCAGAAAGATTGGAGACACCTATTATTTTGTTTATTCCTCACAGGTTATGCATGAACTCTGCTATGCTACAAGTAAAAATCCGACAGATATGTTTAAATACGGCGGCGTTATCGTAAGTAATGTTGATATGCATATTGATTCCTATAAACCTGCCGATATGCCAACCTGCTTTGGAGCCAACAATCACGGCGGCTTTGAACTCATTAACGGCCAGTATTACATTTTCTACCACCGTCACACAAACGGAAACTGGTTTAACCGCCAGGGCTGTGCAGAAAAAATGCAGGTGCTTGCAGACGGCTCAATTCCTCAGGTTCAGATTACCTCCTGTGGCTTAAACAACGGTCCTCTCGAAGGAAAAGGCTTCTACCCTGCTTACATTGCCTGCAATATCTTTAATCCTGATGAAAAGAACTTCATTGTGGATATCCGTCATCCAAGAATTACCCAGGACGGCAAAGACGGAGACCAGGAAGAAGGTTATGTTGCAAACATGCAGAACGGTTATACCCTTGGCTTTAAATTCTTTGATTTTAAGGATGTGAAAAAGATTTCGGTAACAACCCGCGGCTATGTTTACGGCAAATACGAAGTTCGTACAAAGTGGGATGGCCCAGTTCTTGGAGTAATCAACCCAATCGGGTCAAATATCTGGGAAACCTTTACAGCAGACATAAGCCTTCCAGATGGAATCGGCGAACTCTACTTTAAGTTTGTCGGCGGCGGTACACACCAGTTTAAGGGCTTTACCCTGGAGTAACCCCAATACGTCATTGCAGGGGATTCCGCGAGTATCGTCATTGCGAGGCCCCTGGCAGCTTTGCAATCGCTACTCGTCATTGCAAAGCTCCTGCCAACTTTGCAATCGCTTCTTGTCATTGCAAAGCTCCTGGCGATATTACAATCGCTACTCGTCATTGCGAGGAGCCCACAGGGCGACGAAGCAATCCATTGCAACTTTGCTTTTCTCGCAATGACGACAACATCTCATCTCTCCGTCAGTTTTTTCCTCTTCTTCTGATACTGCTTCGGCGTACAGTTCATATATTCCTTAAATTTTCTTGAAAAATACTGAATATTATTAAATCCGTTCGCCGTAGCAATTTCTGTAATATTATTATTTGTATAAATCAAATCCAGACAAGCCTTTTCGATTCTGTATTTATTGATATACTCCGAAACATTCATTCCTGTGCTTTCCTTAAAAAGCCTGATAAAATGACTTTTGCTATAATTAGTCAGTTTCAGAATATCCCCCAGGTTTACGGTTTCACTGTAATTCTCGCGAATATAATGCAGCGCATTGTCAATTGCAGAAATATTTCTTTTTTCCTTACCGCGAAGTTCAGAAAAACGCTCATATTGTCTCGTTTCAATTGAATAGGCTATGCAATCCAGCAGAATGGAACGCAGAATTACCTCCATGCCGTCCGAGTTCTTATTCATTAAAGCAACATTATTAAGCCTCTGCATAAGTGTTACGGGCATTTTTAAGAACCGGCACAATCTGATTCCTTCAAAAAAACTTCGGCATGGATCTTCAACAGCTCCCAATGCTGAAATATCAAACAGAATTCTATGGCATCTGAATAAAGAGCTGGTATAATCACGCTTAAAATAGTGTTCTTCAAGAGGATTTATGAAAATATAGTCCCCGGCTGCTACTTCAACAACCGAATTTCCTATACAAAACAGCCCTTCCCCCTTTTCTATAACCAGAATTTCATATTCTATCTGGCGAAAAGGCTCTTCTGAATAGTTATTTTGAGATATAAAATTCACGGCAACCGGTTGCCGTCTAACCCCATGAACATTTTCCATACTGATATAGTACTATGAAAATTCTTAGAATTCAATAATTTTTAAGACTTTTTTATAAATATTATGATACTATAAGTGTTTTTTTCAAAAAATAAGAGATTTATTATTAATAAAACGTTTTACAATCAATTTTGTAAAAAAAAAGTAATCATAAATGGAGGACTTTATGAAAAAAACAGTCGTAGTGTTGTTGATGGCAGCTGCATTGACAACATCTCTCTTTGCTGCAAAAAAAACAAAGAAAGCAAAGAATTTGAACATCTCTGTATTTACAATTCAGCAGAGAAACCAGCCACCTGCAGACAACAAAACCTACAAGTGGATTGAAGAGAATTTCGGTGTAACATTCTCTTGGGACATTTTGGTAGGTGATAAGGACCAGAAGATTGGTGTACTTATCGCATCAGGTGACCTTCCTGATCTCGTAGAAGTAGACTCAGAGAAGTTCCAGGGAGCAGGTTGTCTTCAGGACCTTAAGCCGCTCATCGAAAAATATGCTCCAAATATCAAGAAGCACTATGCTTCAGCTTGGAAGCAGATGATTGACCAGGATTCTGAAAAGGATTCTAAGGGTAACATCATTAAAGAGCACATCTACTCTCTTCCTAACTATGGTGTAATCGATGGAGTTCCATCTGATACATATTACAACCAGAATGGTTGGTGGATTCAGAAAGCAGTTCTTAAGGAATACGGATACCCAACAATTAAGACAATTGATCAGTATTTCGACCTCCTCGAAAAATATGCTAAGAAATATCCAACAATCGACGGTGCAAAGACAATTCCTTTCAGCATCATCACAGCTGACTGGGAAGCATTCAACCTCTGGAACCCACCACAGTTCCTCGGTGGAAACCCTAACGATGGTAACGGACACGTTGTAAAAGAAGGAAAGAAGTACGTTTACTATGATATCTTCACTGATGCAAACGCTAAGAGATGGTTCAAGCTCGCTAACGGTTACTATCAGAGAGGATTGATTGACGCTGCTTCATTCACAGATAACCGTGACCAGTACTATGCTAAGATTTCTCAGGGTCGTGTACTTGGTATGTTCATTCAGGGATGGCAGTTCATGGGTGATAACGCTGAAAACGCACTCTGGACAGCAGGAAAAGATGAAAGAACTTACGCACCACTTCCTGTAACATTCGATGAATCTATTAAGCCTCACTACCGTGACCGCTCACTTCCTAACCTCCAGAGAGGTTATGGTATCACTGTAAAGTGTTCAAAAGACAAGACAAAGCAGATCCTCGAATTCATGGACAAGATGCTTGAAGAAGAAAACCAGAAAGTTCTTTACTGGGGATTCGAAGGTGAAGACTACCTCATCGATAAAGACGGTTCTAAGACAGGAACTAAGGGAGCTGCATACCGCACACAGGCTATGCGCGACCAGCAGAAGGATCCAAACTACAACCAGAAGCACTATGCTTTGCTCTGGCGTGAAGAAGCTCCAAAACTTGAAGGAACTATGAAGTCTGGATACACACGTACTATGGATGATCTTCCATGGGAATATGCTCTTTCACAGAAGCAGGTTGACCTTGACCTCTGGAAGGCTTATGGTGTTAGCTCATACGCTGAATTCGTAGATCCTAACCCACCACAGAACACAGGTTGGTACCCAATGTGGCAGTGTAACCCATCTCCAGAAAACGATGGTCTTGAGCATGATGCAGCAGTTGCTATGACTGGATTCGAAACAATCCAGAGAAAGTACCTGCCAATGATGATCATGGGCAAGCCAGAAGACTTCGACAAGACATGGGATGAATATGTTAAGTTGATGCAGCCTCTCACAAAGGTTTACAACCAGTTCATGCAGCAGCAGCTTGACCACCGTGTAGAAGTATTTGGTGGTGAAAAATAAAAAGGACTAGTTAGTTTTCTGGCACTGAGTGTCAAAATCTAACCAGTGACAGGAGAATATTATACGTTCTCCTGTCTAAAAAAAAAGTCCACGGTTTATCTGTGGACTTTTTTAATATTATTAAACGGGTGCTTTTTATGAAAAATAAAAAAAATGTCAATGCTGTAATTAATCCAGAATTGGCAAATAAAATTAGCAAAAGGAAGCTGCTAGGCAAGCAGAAAATGCTTATTGCCATGTCTGTTCCATTTGTTTTATACATTATCTTGTTCAGATACATCCCTCTTTGGGGTTGGACAATGGCCTTCCAGAATTACAAACCGGCTAGAACTTTCTTTCAACAGTCTTGGGTAGGCTTTAAATGGTTTGGTGACCTTTTTAAATCTAAAGAATTCTTACTTTCTTTAAGAAATACCGTTGGAATGAGCCTTATTTCTACGGCTCTTGGTTATATAACTGCAATTATCCTTGCTGTATTTATGAACGAGGTACGCTACATTGGTGTAAAACGATTCGTTCAGACAGTTTCGTATCTCCCGCACTTCCTTTCATGGGTTATTGTAACGGGTTTGGTTGCGAATGTACTTAATATTGAAGACGGAACATTAAATAATATATTGATGGCTTTACACCTTGTAAAAGAGCCTGTAAAATGGCTTGCTACTCCAAGATACTTCTGGCACATTATTGGTTGGACTTACGTTTGGAAGGAAGTAGGTTGGAATACAATCGTTTACCTTGGTGCAATGACCGCTATAGACCCATGTTTGTACGAAGCTGCACAGATTGACGGTTGCGGTCGTCTCCGAAAAATCTGGCATATTACATTGCCAGGAATCAAGCCTACAATCATTATTATGATGATTATGTCTGCAGGTCATATTCTTGATGCAAACTTTGAAATGCCATTCTTCCTTCAGAATGGTATGAACCAGGAAGTTGCTTCTACTATCGACTTGTATGTATTGAAGTATGGTTTCAAACTGTTCAACTTCTCACTGGCAACTGCTGCCGGTATCTTTAAGAATGCAGTAAATATCATTCTTCTTCTTCTTGCTAACTGGATTGCAAAGAAGAGTGGAGAGGAGCGTTTGATATGACAGATAATGAAAAAACGTTAATGACAAGTAAACAGTATGCTGCGGCAAAACGCAACACACAGATTGGAAATATCATTTTTGATATTATTATCTTCCTTACGCTCGGCTTTGTAGTTATAGCAACAGTATACCCATTCTGGAATACTGTAGCTATTTCTTTCAATGATGGTCTTGACTCTCTCATTGGTGGAATTAAATTCTGGCCAAGAAAGTTTACATGGCAGAACTATAAGGCTTTGTTTGTTACAGACCAGATTTTCCATGCTGGACTTATTTCTGTAACACGAACAATTGTTCAGACTGTTTTGAATGTATTCTGTACTTCTATGCTTGCTTATGCACTCAGCCGCAAGGAATTCGTTATCAGAAAGCCTCTTACAGCAATTATCGTAATTTCTATGTATATCAACGCAGGTTTGATTCCTGGCTACATGCTTATTAAAAAGCTTCATCTTTTGAATAAGTTTGCAGTTTATATCATTCCTTGTCTCGTTGATGTATTCAACTTTATTCTTGTAAGAACTTATATTAATGGTCTTCCAGACAGCTTTGTTGAGTCTGCCCGCATTGATGGTGCAAATGAATTCAAAATCTTTATGAGCATTATCATGCCTCTGATTGTTCCATCTATCGCTATGACATGTCTTTTCGTTGCTGTAGGTGCATGGAACAGCTGGTTCGATACATACCTGTATTGTTCTCCAAAAGTAAGTCTTCATTCATTGCAGTATGTATTGATGTCTTATCTTCAGGCAAGTCAGAATCAGAGTAACTCTGCTGCCGATGCTAACGCTATGGCGGTTGCTGCATCTTCTGGTGCTGCAAGTGCAATGGTAACACCTGTAACTATTCGTTCTTCAATTACTGTAGTTGCAACATTGCCTATCCTCGTTGTATATCCGTTCGTACAGAAATACTTCGTAGTAGGTATGACAATCGGTGGTGTAAAAGAGTAGGCAATAATAAAAATAATAACAAATCTTAAGGTGGTTTCGATACACTCGCTTCGCGAGCACTCAACCACCGTTTACGAAAGACCGGTGGTTGAGTGATGCGAAGCATCGTATCGAAACCTCCGGTCTTTTTTTAGGAGAAAAAAACTATGTTACGAATCGTAAAAACTAAACAAGGATTAGTAGAAGGTATTCCTGCTGCAGATCCTCGTATTACAGCTTTTAAAAGTGTTCCTTTTGCAAAACCGCCTGTAGGAGAACTTCGCTTTGCTCCACCTCAGAAGGCAGAACCTTGGGAAGGAATAAAACAATGTTATAAATTTCCTCCAATTCCTGTTCAACCCTCACCTAACAGGAATCCTCCTCCAGAAGATGTATATTCGCGGGAATGGTCTGTAGATCCTGATATTCCTGTAAGCGAAGATTGTCTTTATCTAAATATATGGACCCCGGCTAAAACAGGTAATGAAAAGCTTCCTGTTTATTTCTGGATTTTCGGTGGAGGCTGGCAGGTTGGGCACACGGCAGAAATGGAATTTGACGGCGAACGTATTGCCCGACGCGGAATTGTTGTTGTTACGGTGAATTATCGCGTAAATCTCTTTGGTTTTACCTGTCACCCTGAACTTACAAAAGAATATCCTGATGCACCAACAAATGCCGGACTTCAAGATCAGCAGGCCGGTTTAAAATGGGTTTATGAAAATATCGAAGCTTTTGGCGGCGATAAAGATAATATTACAATCGGAGGACAGTCTGCCGGTGGTGGTAGTGTTCTTTGTCATATAGGTAATCCGGAAAGCCGTAAATATTTTAAGCGTGCAGTTGTAGAAAGCGGACTTTTCCTAAATCCTTATATAAATCTCTTCCCTAACCGCCCGGTTTCAGAAACAGAAAAAATTGGAGAAAATTTCTTTAAGTTCTGTGGTTGTAATTCTCTTGCAGAAATGCGAAAACTTTCAACAGAAGAACTTCGCAGGAAATGGGAAGAATGGGGTGGCTTTCAGAAATCTGTAGAAAGCTGGATTCCTACCTGGGATGAAAAATTTAACCGCGGAAATATTCTGGATCTTGTAAAGGACGGAAATTGTACACCTGTACCTGTTCTGACTGGCTTTACAACAGATGAATTTGTTGCAAATGGAATTAATACTGTTGAACTTGGAATCAGAAAACTTCAGAAGCTTGAAGATGAAAAAAACATGAAGCTTGAAAACTATTTCTACAAGTTTGATGTGCCTATTCCAGGTTGGGATCATCCGGGAAAATTTCATTCAGTTGATTTGTGGTTCTTCTTTGAGACACTTGCAAAGTGCTGGAGACCTTTCTCCGGGGTTCATTATGATGTAGCGCGTCAGATTTGTGATTATCTGTGTAATTTTATAAAATGCGGAAATCCTAATGGCCTCGATCTTAATGGTCAACCGCTGCCAGAATGGAAACCGTATGAATCTGAAAAAGAAAACTTTATGGAATTCACAACCAGCTGCGCTCAGAACAGAATTCCTGTAAGTGAAGAAATGAAGAAATATTTATAATGGATTGCCACGCCTTCGGCTCGCAATGACGTTATCACTGCGGCATCCTTTCAGCGGCTCGCAATGACGTTATCACTACAGCATCCTTTCAGCGGCTCGCAATGACGGTGAATTGAGGACAGAATGCACCGTGTCCGCAATCCCCGTCATTGCAAGGAACGAACGCTACGTATCCGCAACATTCCGTCATTGCGAGGAGCCCGAAGGGCGACGAAGCAATCTATTTATAAGTTTTCTCCGTTTGTTTCAATCACTTCTTTATACCAATAAGCGGAATCCTTTGTAATACGCTTTTGTGTCGCATAATCACAGAAGACCATTCCAAAACGAGGATTATAGCCCTTAGCCCATTCAAAATTATCCATAAAAGACCACTGGAAATACCCGCGTACATCACAGCCTGCCTCTGCTGCAGTCTTAAGGCCACGCAGGTAGCGGTGTAAAAAGTCTATGCGGTTTGGATCATGAACCTTTCCATCAAGGCTTTCCCAGTCGTGGCAGGAAAGGCCGTTTTCTGTAATGTAGATAGGAAGCTTATAACGCTTTGTAAAGTGCTTAACACCCCATTCCAAAGCAGAATCAAATACATCCCAGCCAATTTCTGTATGTGGAGTTCCAGGAAGTCTTTTATAGTCCCCTACATAATGCCCCTGATAAATATTGATTCCAATAAAATCAATTTTCTGACTAATCAGCTTCATATCTTCATCAGTAAAAGCAGGGAAAATATCTTTTGTCTCTTGTAACAACTTTTCCGGATAGTGACCGAAAACAATAGGATCTGCCCAGTAAGCATCAGACCAGAAAAAGAATTCACGGCTAATAGAAAAATGACTCTCATAAGAAGCTTCTTCGTCCTTTTTTTCAAAAGGAATTGCAGGAAGGCTTGCAAGAGTAATTCCAACCTCAGCAGAAGGAGCAAGTTCTCTTATAACCTTCACTGCCCTTCCGTGAGCAAGATGAATATTGTGTCCCATATGAAGAAGATCACTTGTGCCAAGCTTTTCTCCCGGAGCATGCTCTCCAAGTGCACAACCACAGCCCATAAAAACAGAAGGTTCATTAAAAGTGATATAATGCTTTACACGGTCTCCAAAGCACTTAACGACAGCCTTTGTATATTCCTCAAACCACAAAGGACTTTCTGGATTTTTCCAGCCGCCTTTAAGATGAAGACAATAAGGCAAATCCCAGTGATATAGAGTTACATAAGGTGTAATGTTATATTTCAAAAGTTCATCAACAAGTTTGCTGTAGAACTCAAGTCCCTTTTCATTCACCTTGCCCCTTCCATCAGGAAGGATTCTTGTCCATGCAATAGAAAAACGGTATGCTTTTAAGCCAAGCTCGGCCATGAGCTTTACATCTTCCTTATAGCGGTGATAATGGTCACAGGCAATGTCTCCAGTAGAGTGGTCTTCAATTTTTCCACCACGATGTGTAAATTCATCCCAAATTGAAAGAGACTTTCCGTCCTCATTCCATGCTCCTTCAATCTGATAAGATGCTGTTGCTGCTCCCCATACAAAATCTTTTCTAAAGCTCATTTAGTGCTCCTATACAGGCCTTGTGGCCATTTTATTTTGATTCGGCAATTATTGCCTCTAATATTTCAGGAAAATACCAGGTTTGTTCCATACGATTATAATAACCATAATGTTCATCATATTTATCACCTTCTACTTTCCAAACTCCATTATCCCAGAGAAAGCATGGCATTCCATAAACTTTTGATTCCTTTATAAAATCATGAAACCACATAATTCTGTCCTGCAAATTATTTTTATTTGTAGCGCCATATTCTCCTATATACACTGCATAACCGTTTGAAATAAAGCGGTCATTCAGTTTTTTGAACATACTTGTAAATTCATTTTTAACTTTATCAGAATATTCAGAAATTCCAGGTGATTCCATTGCAAAATTATAAGGTGTATACATGTGAACAGAAACAATCAGACGATGCTTGCTTCCATCATAATCCTGTGGCATTTTAAAGGTATTTGCAAGAGCAGAATCTGGAGATGCTTGTAATGAAGGGAATGCAACAAGACGACTTTTGTTATTTCCATCGCTTGCACGAATCACATCAAGAATAGCTTGATTAAGTTTATTAAGATTATTCATTGCTTTCTGAGACTTTGGAGAAGCAGCATTATACCACCACTCCTCTCCTGTTCCTGCAAGCCGAGGCTCATTCATTACTTCAAAAACAAGATGTTCATCATAACCATTATTAAATGCAAGCGCTATCTGCGCCCAGATGTTACAGACAAAATCAGCTGAATTCTCAAAATTTTCATCTGTAGGATAAAATCCCGCAAGAGCAGGCATCTTTGAATCTTTCTGATAATTATCATGATGTATATTTAGTACAACATACATTCCGTCATCAATCGCCCAATCAACAACCTCCTTTACACGACTCATCCAGGCAGGCGAAATTGTATATTTACTGTCAGCAATGTGATGCGCCCAGGAAACAGGAATTCTTATTGTTTTTATTCCCGAATCTGCAAGTCCGTCTATCATTTCACGGGTAGTTTTAGGCTGTCCCCAGCTGGTTTCAGATTTTAGTCCTGCACCACCAGTTGCATCAAAAGTATTTCCAAGATTCCAGCCATTTTTCATGTCGCGGACAATATCAATGGCTTTACATTCATTAAAAAGCACACTGCCATTATCAACTACAGCCCCATCACGATTAAAACTGATTCTCTGCAATGGAGAAACGTTATTTTGCTCTGAGACTGCGGCAGTTTCGGTATTACCTTTATTTGAAACAGAAGATTTTTTTGAATTCTGTGCACTCATAAAGGCTTCTGCCATTGTAGATTCTACTGATTTAACAGAATTGCTTTTTTTGCAAGAAGAAAATGCTATAACAAGCAGAATTAAGGCTGCAACCGGGAGTTTTTTATAAAAAAAAATCTTCATATACCTACCTCATCATAATATTAGCAAGTATATGAAGATTTTAACAGTCGGAAATATCTCTGATTATTGTATTATTATGGATTAATTAATGGATTGCTTCGCTGCGCTCGCAATGACATAAAAAGGACTCTTAATGACGTGGCAATTGGCGTCATTGCGAGGAGCGTAGCGACGTGGCAATCTATCTACTGAGTTTTCTGTAAACTGTACGCTTTGGAACTCCGGCGTCTTCACCAAATTCCTTGAGCTTCCATTCAGCATATTCAGACCAGTTTCCTTCAAAGAAGCGAACTTCTGAGTTATTTTCAAAGGCCAGAATATGTGTACAGATACGGTCCAGGAACCAGCGGTCATGGCTGACTACAAGGGCACAACCTGCAAAGTCTTCAAGAGCTTCTTCGAGAGCTCGGACAGTTTCTACATCCAGGTCGTTTGTAGGTTCGTCGAACAAAAGAACGTTTCCGCTTTCCTTGAGCATCATACCAAGGTTGAGTCGGTTACGTTCTCCACCGGAAAGAACGCTTACCTTTTTATTCTGATCCGGACCGTTAAAGTTGAACCAGCCGCAGTAAGCGTGAGCGTTTACTTCGCGAACACCGCCTTCGAGAGCCCTGCCTTTTTCGTCTACAGCGCCGAGTTTTACAAGGTCTCCGCCACCGCCAAGGGTTTCGTAAACAGTCTTATTCATATCAAGACCGCTTCTCATCTGGTCTACGTATACAAGCTTTACTGTCTGACCAACTTTAATTTCTCCAGAATCTGGCTTTTCTCCGCCTTCCAAACCAGCTGCATCAACAATCATCTTGAAAAGTGTTGTTTTACCCGCACCGTTTGGACCGACAATACCAACAATGGCACCTGCTGGAATATGAACATTCAAGTTTTCGAACAAGAGCTTGTCGCCAAAAGACTTTGTAAGATTTTCAATATCAATTACCTGACCGCCAAGTCGCGGGCCGGCTGGAATAGAAATCTGAGTATCCTTAAGCTGCTTTTTGCTTTCCTGAGCCATAAGCTCATTATAGCGGGTAATGTGCTCCTTATGCTTTGCCTGACGTCCCTTGGCACCCATGTGAATCCATTCAAGCTCGCGCTGAATTTCCTTCTGGCGTGCAGATTCATTTTTATTTTCCTGAGCAAGGCGGGCATTTTTCTGTTCAAGCCAGCTTGAGTAGTTACCCTTGAAAGGATAGCCTTCACCGCGGTCAAGCTCGAGGATCCAGCCTGCAACCTGGTCGAGGAAGTAGCGGTCGTGAGTTACGGCAATTACAGTTCCAGGATAGTCGTGAAGGTGTTTTTCAAGCCATGCTACAGTTTCTGCGTCAAGATGGTTTGTAGGTTCGTCGAGGAGGAGAATATCAGGCTTCTGAAGAAGAAGACGGCAGAGAGCAACACGGCGGCGCTCACCTCCAGAAAGTACATCTACAACCTGGTCTGCGGGAGGACAGCGGAGAGCGTCCATAGCAAGCTCAAGATTATTGTCCAGGTTCCAGGCATCGAGGGCATCAAGTTTTTCCTGAACCTCACCCTGGCGGGCACAGAGCTTATCAAAATCTGCATCCGGGTCGCCAAAGGCTTCGTTGATTTTATCGAATTCTGCAAGAAGGTCTGTAATTGGTTTTACACCTTCCTTTACAATTTCCATAACAGTTTTACCGGCTTCGAGTTCTGGCTCCTGTTCAAGGTAGCCGATTGTGTAGCCGGGAGCAAGAGAAGTTTCACCGGCGAAGTCTGTATCTTTTCCTGCAAGAATCTTAAAAAGAGAAGATTTACCAGAACCGTTAGGTCCTACAACGCCGATTTTCGCACCATAGTAATAGGAAATGCTGATATCTTTAAGAACCACCTTAGTTCCGTAAGAACGTGTAACGCGGTCCATTGTGTAGATTATTTTTTTATCATCAAATGTTTTTGCCATAGTGCGGTCTCCTGTGTATTTTGTTTCATTCTGATTTTTCATTTACAGTTTACATAAAAAAACTGAATGTAACAACACATAAGGAGCCTATTTGCATTTACAAACGTTTAATAAGATATGGCAGAGCCTGTTCAAACTTTACACCATACCAGTGTTCTTTATCTCCTGCAGTAAGTTTGATTGCTTCTACAACAACATCAGCTCCAAGGCTTGCAGCTTCAAGCAGATTTTTACCACGCAGCAAGGCTCCCGCTACAACAGAAGCATAAAGGTCACCAGTTCCATGAGAACTTACAGGCTGCTTTTCATTAAAGTAATATTCAACCTTATTTCCGTCATAAACAGCAACACCAAGTTTATCCTTTTCAAAACTTACACCTGTCACAATTACATTTTTTGCACCAAGAGCTGCAAGGTCACGCGACATCTTTTCAATAAAGGCTTTATCATAACCTTCTGCAACATAAGGCTGATTAAGAAGAAAAGCTGCCTCTGTAAGATTTGGCATAATCACATCGGCTCCATTAATCAGTTTTTTCATTTCCTGTGGGAAATCTTCATCAAAGCCTGTGTAGAGTTTTCCATTATCAGCCATTACAGGGTCAACAATACGAAGGGCACCTTTTCGGGCACTTTTTTCCATTATTTCAAGAATGTATGGAATCTGAGCCTTAGAAACATAACCTGTATAAAAAGCATCAAAGCTTACTTTTTCTGTGAGCCAGCGTTCAAGAATTTTTGGCATATCATCTGTAAGGTCGTGAAAAGTCCAGCCAGAATATCCTGCTGTATGATTTGAAAGAACAGAGCTTGGAAGAATTGCAGTTTCAATTCCACATGCAGAAATTACAGGAAGTGCAACTGTAAGAGAGCACTGTCCAACACAAGAAATGTCCTGAATTGTTAAAAGTCTTTTATCCATTTTTATTACCTCAAAAATTACCGGAAACACTGACTACCTTAAGGTCTGGATGGATAACCTGTAAGACTAGTCAGACAGCCGGCTTAATTTATAAAATTATACTAGCGTCAATCTGATATTATAGATATATTCAATTTACATTAAGTTTTATATAATCAGATTTATGATAACTTTGGATTTTGAAAAACGAGGAGATCAAACACTTACCGATTTTCTCTACAACTCTATAAAGAAGCAGATTCAAGAAGGACTTCTTTCTGAAAAAGAAAAACTTCCTTCAAAAAGAGCCCTGAGCCAGCATCTTGGAATAAGCGTAATTACAGTTCAAAATGCATATTCTCAACTTATTGATGAAGGCTATATTTTTTCTATAGAAAAAAAGGGATTCTTTGTTTCTGATATTGCAAGGCATTTGAAAAAGACAGTTAGACATTCAGAAGAAAAAGAAAACCCGGCTCACATCCAACTTTCCGGCCAAGTTTCCAGTCAGATTACAAACCAGACTTACTTTGCCGATTTTACAAGTAACGCAGCCCTTCCCGGAACATCTCCATTTAGTCTCTGGTCGCGTACAATGAGGCAGGTTCTCTCTTCTGAAAATGAAAAACTTTTAAAACGAACAGATGTTTTTGGAACTCTGGAATTAAGGAGGGCAATCTGTCATCATCTTAAAGCATTCAGAAACATGGACATCAGCGAAAATCAGGTGATTATAGGAGCCGGAACAGAATCTTTGTATTCAATGCTGGTACAGTTTTTAGGACGTGATGATGTTTTTGCTGTAGAAAATCCGGGCTATCACAAAGCAGCAGAAATATTTAAACTTAATGGAACTAAATGCCAGCCGGTAAATATTGATGAACACGGAATTATTGTTGAAGAACTGCAAAAAATCAATGCAAACGTAGTTCATGTATCCCCGTCTCATCACTTTCCAAGCGGCGTAATAATGAACTTTAAGCGGCGCACAGAACTTTTAGACTGGGCTTATTCATGTAAAAATCATTTTATAATAGAAGATGATTATGACAGCGAATTTAGATTTACAGGAAAACCTTTACCTACCCTTCAAAGCATTGACCAGCAAGATCGTGTAATTTACATCAATACTTTTTCAAAAACCTTGTCTCCTTCATTTAGAATCAGTTATATGATTTTGCCACAGTCCCTTGCAATAGATTTTTCAAAGAAGCTCGGCTTTTATTCCTGTCAGGTTTCAAGTTTTGAACAATTTACTCTGGCCCGTTTTATTGAAGAAGGTCATTACGAAAAACACATCAACAGAATGAAAAATTATTACAGAAGTCTTAGAAACAATCTGATTACTGCAATTGAAAACTCAGAACTTTCAAAAGTGTTTTCGATTCACGAAGAAGACTCGGGTCTGCATTTTCTTTTGACTATAAGACCAGAAATAAAAAATCCCTCTCAGACAGCAAGGGAAATTCAAAAAAGATGGCGTCAGGAAGGAATTAATATTTTTCTTCTGTCAGAATATTTTTATGATAAAAAAAAGCTGTCCGCAGCTGAAAGCTTCGTAGTAAACTATTCGGGAATCAGACGGGACAGCGTTGGTAAGGTGATTTTAAGTATGAGCCGAGCGCTTAATGACCTTTATTCAACTCCGTAGCAATCATAGCCGGAACTGCGGAGGCGATCAGCAACATTGCCGGTCTTGTCTTCGCGGACAAGAACAATGTAATAGGTTGTGCCGCTGGCACGGGTTTCGGTGGTGATGTATGAGTCAAAGCCTTTTGCTTTTACTTCATCGGCAAGGAGTTTGGCATTGCTTTCTGTACGGAAAAGACCAAGCTGCCATTTTGTGAATCTGGCAGGAGCAACGCTGGCTTCAGCAGCTGTGGCAGCTTTTTCTGCGGCGGTCTGCTTTGGTTCTTCCGGCATTGCAATGCTGCCGGTGCCCTGTTCTGCCTCGCCGCTTTTTGGCACAAAGAACCAGAACGGAGTTGGAAGCAGTTGCGCATCACCCTTTACTATGGAAGCTTCTATTGAATTAGGATACAACTTTGTAATTTGCTGAGAATAAGATGTATCGCCGGTTACATACCACAAAGTAAGCAGAACGGCAGGCTTTACTGCATTCATTGAATCAACTTTAAGATATGCCTGAAGCATTACAACAGGTTCCTGAATGCCGGCAACATCCTCTGCCTTGCAGAGAGCACTCCACTGGCTGTATAGCTTTATATATGCCTGTACTGTCTGATTTTTAGAATTTCGGACTGCTGAGTTCAAATAACTGTCGGCAGTTGCATAATCACCCGAGCTCAATGCACATCGTACCGCATCCAGTACAATTTGTTCATTGGTCTTCTTAGGCATTCCGGCCGCATCTCCTGCTGAAATTGCGGCTGCCTGTGCATAAGATTTCTGGGCATCATCATATAAAGCCATTTGTTCCTGAAGAGAAGCAAGAAAAATCCAGGCAGCTCTTTTTTCAGCTGGCACGGTCATTTTAGAAATCTGAGTTTTTAGATATGTGACAGATTCATCAACGGAATCTTTTTTTGCAGCTTCTGACGTTATAAATGAAGCTGTTAAATCTGCAGCAAAAATTGAAGTGCAGAGAAAAACACAAAGTACAATTGAAATTATTTTCTTCATATATATTATATCGGTAAAAAGCGAAGGATTGTTAATATGGATTGAGGGGTGATACTGAAAGTCACCCCTCAAAACGAACGAGTCAAGGCTTTAAGCGATAGCGTGCCTTGACCGTTCGTATTGCCACGTCGCCCTTCGGGCTCCTCGCAATGACGGGTCTTTTAGGCACATCGCAATGACGAGTGTTTTCACAACGTGCAATGACGTTGTTCTTGCACATTGCAATCTCCAACGCATCGTCATTACGAGCACAGCGAAGCAATCCATTTTATTGATTTACCTGTATTTCGCCTTTTTGTTTCTTTGCATCTTTGGCAGCCTGTTTTTCAGCTTGTTTTTCTTTAGCCTGGCGAAGTCTTTCTTCTGCCTTTGCTTTCTTTTCAAGTCTTTTCTGTGCACGAACTTCTGCATCACTTGCGGGTGCCCTCATTTTTGCAACAAAGATAAACAAAAGTGCAAATACAATTCCAGCGCCAAATGCTATTAACGCAAGAATAGAAACCGGCAAATTCGTATAAGTCTTAAAAAACCAGAAGGTACAGACATTGCTAAGATTCATGCCGATAAAAAAGGCCATGAAAACTACAAGTAATACAATAAGAATTAAACTTACTATCATTAACAACTCCTGTTATTATGGATTGCCACGTCGCTGCGCTCCTCGCAATGACGAAACTATATTGTGCATCTCGCAATGGCGAGTTTTTTAAGCTGCTCGCAATGACGAGACTGTATTGTGCATCTCGCAATGACGGGCTTTTTAAGCGGCACGCAATGGCGAATCTCTATTGCACTTCTCGCAATGACGATTATTCCAACTCTCCGCGGAAGGTATTTCCGCTGAGTTCTGTTATCTTTACATTTACAAAGCTGCCAATCATGCTGGCCGGCGCCTTAAATGCAATTTTTTCGTGCTGTTCTGTCTGACCAAGAAGTTCAGATTTATCATCACGACTCACACCTTCTACCAGAACCATTACCGTGCTGCCGACACGCTTACTCATCTGCTCCTGAGTATGCTCAAGCTGCAGATCAATTACGCGCTGAAGCCGCTCTTTACGGATTTCAACAGGAATCTGCTCCATTTTTGCAGCCGGAGTTCCCTCGCGCGGATTATAATAGTACATCATTGCAGATTCATATTTTACCCTGCGCATTAAATCAAGGGTATCTTCTACATCAGCTTCTGTTTCACCCGGAAAGCCCATCATAATATCAGTTGTAAGAGATACTTCAGGAATTCGCTCTTTGATTCGCTCTACAAGCTCCAGATACTGCTCGCGTGTATAACGGCGGTTCATTGCTTTTAAAACAGCCGTAGAACCGTTTTGAACAGGAAGATGGATATGCCGGCAGATAACCATCTCGCGGGCAATTACATCAATTACATCATCAGAAAAATCCTTTGGATGTGACGACATAAAGCGCACCCATTTGATTGGAGAAGAAGTTTCGCGAAGATGGTCTGCAATTTTCTGAAGCAATCCTGCAAAGTTTACATCATCATCACTATGATAACTGTTTACATTCTGGCCAATCAAAGTAATTTCGCGCACATTCATTTTACCGAGTAAATCAATTTCATTCAAAATCTCGTTTACAGGGCGGCTGAGCTCTCGGCCACGTACATAAGGAACAATACAATAGGTGCAAAAGTTATTGCAGCCGTGCATAATAGGAACAAAGGTTGAAAAAGCCCCTGGCTCGGCAGATAATGCGGCAAAACGATACTTTTCTGAATCATCAATCTGAAAAGGCTTTCTCCCCTCTTCTACAGCAGTTATAATTTCTGAAAAATGATGCTTCGCATAAGTTCCAACGACATAATCAATAAAAGGATAGTCTTTTTGAAAAGACTTAAGAAGACGCTCTGCCATGCAGCCCATAACAACAAGAGTCAAAGGCTTAGATCCATCCTTTACATATTCAACTGCTTCTTCAAGCATTTTAGTTTTGGCTCCAAGCTTACATTCCCTCACAGCTTTGAGTCCGTTAAACCAGCCGAGTCTTCCAAGAATTCTGTTTTCGGCGGTCTCGCGGATTGAACAGGTATTAATAACTGCAACATCTGCTGTCTGTGCAGACTCAGAACGCTTCCAGCCACGTGCTATAAAAAGCTGTTCTACTGCGGCTGATTCTGCAATATTCATTTCGCAGCCATAAGTTTCAAAAAAATACGTCTTCATACAGTATAAGTATACAAAAAAAATGATATTTTATAAATATGTAGTTAATACCTTTGCATTAACTTTATTTTTGATATATAATAAAGTTAATGAGAAACCTTGTAACAATGAAAGATATTGCAGACGAACTTGATATTACAGTTATGTCTGTTTCAAAAGCGTTATCAGGTAAAGATGGAGTGAGTGAAGATTTAAGGGCTAAGATTCTTGCAAAAGCCGAGGAGCTTGGCTATAAAAAAACTCAACCTTCAAACAATGATGACGGAGCCTCACATAATATAGGCATTCTGATTGCAGAACGCAGTATGAATGCCAATACAACATATATGTCTCTTCAGCAGACACTTATTTCTAATCTTACACAGCTTAATTACTACGGAATAACAGAGATTATCTCTGATGATACAGAGCATCTTCTGATTCTTCCAAAAATCCTAAAAGACAACAAAGTCAGTGCTTTTATAATCCTTGGCCAGATGAGCAAGGAATATATTCAGATTCTTAAGGAAACAAAAAAGCCTTACCTCTTCCTTGCACATATTTATGATGATGAAAATGGTGGTGGTATTGTTACAGACAGTCTTTATGCCGGATTTACCCTTGCAAATTATCTTATAGATCAGGGGTGCAGAAGCATTGGATTCGTAGGTAACATTCAGTTTGCAGAAATGGTAATGGATCGTTATCTTGGTATTACAAAATCCCTTCTGCACCGTGGCTTAGATGTACAGAAAGAATTCCTTATTCCTGATGTAAATGATTACGGTGAAGAAATAAGTCTAATTCTGCCAGATAAAATGCCTGACGCATTTATCTGCAATGACTGTAGAACCGCCTATAAACTGATTCACAACCTTGAAGGTCTTGAATATAGCATTCCAAAAGATATTTCTGTAGCTGCTTTTGATGACGGTATTTTTGCAGATATCGGAATTCCAAAGCTCACAACTTACAGCGTAAATTACAACACTATGGCTCAGCTTGCAGCAGAAAGTATTGTCCTCAAACTCGAAAATCCTGGCTACCACACTGGAAAAAAAGTAGTTCATGGAAACGTAATTGTACGTGATTCTGTACGAAAAGCTGATTAAACTCCCCTTTATCCCTTTTACACGTTAAAATCTCTATGCCTACCTATATTTTTCTCAAAATTTCCCAAATATGACTGTAGTAATATTTTAAAATCCTCTTTTTTGACATATTCTTGTGTTAATTTGCGTAAATTTCGCTAAAAATACCATTTTTTTTGCATTTTTTTTTACTTTTTTTTCTTTTTTTCTTGACATATTACCTTA
This sequence comes from uncultured Treponema sp., assembly GCA_947166355.1. Lineage (GTDB taxonomy): Bacteria > Spirochaetota > Spirochaetia > Treponematales > Treponemataceae > Treponema_D. Next base: position 417,358 of record CAMVDX010000001.1, on the reverse strand, counting down.
GTCATATTACTATGATTATAGGTGATGTAAAGTTACCTAAAGTTAAAAATAACAAGTTAAAAATGATTACAAAAATTAAAAAGTTAAAAAATTATTTAAAAATGATTTAAAAACAAAATACGTATTTCAAAAATGTATAGGTTTTAGTTATTTATGCGTACGTTATAGAAACCGCCGTTTACTTACTGGGTAAGTTTACGGCGGTTCTCTTTTTAACGAGTTTTTTTCTGAATTATGGATTGTTATATTGTTCTCCCCGTCATTGCAAGAAACACAACGACAAGGCGATTCATAAGACTATTCCGAATATTCGGCAAAAGCGTAGGCATTATGATTATGAATACTTTCTTCTGTTTCGGCTTCTACCGTAAACCATTCAAAACCATATTTTTTGAGACCTAAATATACTTCACGAACAACATCCTCTACAAAACACGGATTATCGTATGCATTTTCAGTAACATATTTTTCATCTTTACGTTTTAAAAGAGTATAAAGCGGAGTTGAAGCACAATTTTCTATCATGGAAATTACATCTTCTATCCAGAAAAACGCTTTATAAAGAAGTCGTACGCTTACAAATCCCCGCTGATTGTGAGCTCCATACTCACTTATGGCTTTACTGCACGGACAAAGTGTTGCAATCGGTACTTTTATGGAAACATAGAATTTGCGGCTACCGTCTTCGCTAACCTCACCGTCATAAGAACAAATATACTGCATTATTCCGGCAGCTCCACTTACAGGAGCTTTCTTTTCTATAAAATATGGAAATTCTATACAGCCAAATGCTTTCTGTGCAGTAAGTTTTGTCCGCATTTCTTCAAGCATATCAAGAAAATGATGCATAGAAATATCTTCATGATATTTATGAAACACTTCTATAAAGCGAGACATGTGCGTCCCTTTGTAATTATGAGGAAGATTTACATATAAATCTACAGTAGCCGTTGTCTGCTGTTTTTTTGAAGTTTTATCCAGCACCGTTACCGGATACTTTACACCTTTTACTCCTACCTTTTGCAGGGGCACAGCACGGGTATCTTCTTCACTTTGAACATCTATCATTTTTCTTTTCCTGTCATGCTGAACTTGCTTCAGCATCTATTATCTGACACTGAGATTCCGACACACATATTCGCAGCAAGTGCGTGTGAATATGCGTAGCGTTCGAAATGCCACTATTTTATTCGGCGTTCTGCACTTTCCAGCGTATTCTGCATAAGCATGGCAATCGTCATAGGTCCTACTCCTCCTGGAACAGGTGTAATGAAAGAAGTTTTTTCCTTCAAATCATCAAAATCACAGTCACCAATCAAGCGGAAACCGGATTTTTTAGTTGAATCAGGGATGCGGTTTACTCCTACATCAATTACAACTGCGCCGTCCTTTACCATATCCGCAGTAAGAGTGTGTGGATGACCGCTTGCAACAACAATAATATCAGCCTGGCGTGTAATTTCTGCCATATTTTTAGTTCCGGTATGACACATTGTTACGGTACAGTTTGTATCTTTACGGGCAAGAAGAATTGAAACAGGTTTTCCTACTATATTAGAGCGTCCGATTACAACTGCATGCTTTCCGCTGGTCTCAATTCCGGCCTTTTTAAGAAGAACAATAATTCCATGCGGTGTACAAGGAAGAAAGCCAGGGCGGCCAATCATAAGATTTCCAACGCTTACAGGGTGAAAGCCGTCTACATCCTTTTCAGGAGAGATAGCCATAATCACTTTTTCTTCATTAATATGCTTTGGAAGTGGCAGCTGAACAAGAATTCCATGAACGCTGTCATCGGCATTTAGTTCATCAATCAATTTAAGCAGTTCCTCTTCTGTGGTGCTCTCAGGTAAATGAACAGAACGATCTACCATACCAACTTCTGCCAGAGCCTTCTGCTTTCCGGTAACATAACTTACACTGGCAGGATTCTCGCCAACTAAAATAACTGCAAGACAAGGGGCAACACCCTTAGTTTTTAATTCTGCAACCTTTGCCGCAACTTCAGCTCTGACATCTGCCGCAACCTGTTTTCCATCTATAACAACTGCGCTCATGTAACCTTCAACGCTCCTTTCTGTTTTATTGATAAACTGCCATAAAAACAGTATATTCTTATAGTAACAAAATATACTGAAATAAAAAAAAGGTCGCAATATGAAACGCTTTATTTCACTATTATCTGTCATTCTTTTGTTGTCTGCCTCGGTTTTTGCAGATGACTATTTTGAAGATGATGAAGAATACGATGACGGATATGTTTATACACAAAACGGAGCAGGAGACCAGTTTCTTAAAATTGATTTAGGAGCAACTTTTCCATTAAATTTTAAAGGTAAACTGTATCCAGGTGTAATCGCCTCAGTCGGATACTATCGTTTTATGAATGAAACTTTTGCTGTTGGTGGAGATGTAATACTTGGCTACAATCTTTCTGTAGGAAAAAAGCCGGTTATTACAGTTCCTGTTACATTTGGTGTACTGTATCAGCCGGTTTTTGGAAAATTTGAATTTCCTCTCATGTTGAACATAGGATTTGCCTCTACCACCTGCCAGAGAAGCACACATTTTCCTTCTCTGGCATTTAAATTTACAGCCGGAGCCTTCTACCGATATTCTGAATCCTGGTCTTTCGGACTTTCTTCTCATTCATACTGGATTCCACAGTTAGCTTTTGTAGACTGGTGGAAAATTGATAACGAAAAAAATGACCACGGCTTATTTACCTCGGTTGATTTAAGCATAAGGTATCACTTTTAACAGACAGGAACTGAACAATGAAACGAATAATAAAATCACTTTCAATATGCTGCATATTTTCCCTTTCCCTGATGTTTACAAGCTGCTGGGATCCGATTTTTCATGATTTGAGAAAGGACGTAAAACCAGAAAAGCCTACCGTATCTGGAAACATAGCTGCTATCACACGCTACACAGTAGGCGGCAAGGAATTTCTGATGGTTTCGGCAGATGACGGTCTTCGATATAAAGATGCAGAAAATGAAGCTCACGGAAGCTGGAGTACATATTCTCTTCCCTTTAATCTTCCAAAGTCCAATTTTGATGATACTTCTATAGATGGACAGCAGTTACTGACCGTTCTTTCGTCATCAGATACAGTTTATATTGTTTCAGCCGAATTCAGAACGACCGGGTCAGAAGGCACAACTCTTCCTTCAAAAATCAATATCTGGGGAAAAAAGATTGCAATTGATGACGGTTCACTTTCTTCTGATGGTGAGTGGGTAAACATTACAGACAAACTTGCAACAGACTATTTTCCAGTTTCCTATGATATATACACAGGAATTGTAGAAACAAAATTCAACTTCTTCCAGACTAATACTCCTATGGCCGCTCATAGACATGCTTATTTTTGTACCTACAACTCAGATTCTGAAGAATATAATTATTATGAGCTTAAAGGTACTGATGTTCCTGTAAGACTTTCAATAGCAAATGCACAGGATTCAACAGAAGCTGCTGCAAAAGATAGCGGAAGAATCTATTCTGCAGCCTTTTATAAAGGAGCCATCAGATTCTTTACTTCAAAAACTGTTTATACCGATGAAACTTACACAAATGAAGCACAGCGCCTTTATTATTATGAATATAATAATTCTGAAAGCAAGCATACACTTGTTTGTTTGACAGATGACAATAAAAAAGTGCTGATAGATGACATTGGTGCTAAGGTTTCTGCAATTATGCCTTGCGCTGATTCTATTCTCCTGGGCTTAGGTGATATTTTAGCTGGTGGCGGTGGTGGTGGAATCAGAAAGATAAAGATAACAAATGGAGAGCCGGAAACTTCTTTTTCTGACTTTACAACAAATGCAGATTTCCAGATTACAGATGGATACCTTGTACTCTCTATGATAAATGCAACACCGCAGAAAAATGAAACAGAAAGTGCTATTTATGCAAGCGTAACATTCTTTAGCCACAACGGTGTATATGAAAACGTAGGTTTGTGGTCATACTATCCGGGAAGAGGAAACTGGAACCGAGAATAAGCCTGGAATCGAAGAGCCGTTAAAAAACGAGCTGCGACAGCGGGTCGTTTTAGGCTCATCGAGAAAACGGCTCAGCGGCGAGACTATGCGAGCCGCCTAAAATCGAAGGAGAGATATGGCTGAAAACTCTTTGTTCGAACATATTAAACTTACTCAAGAACCTCTGGCTGCACGCATGCGGCCTCGAAATCTCGATGAATATATCGGTCAGGATCATATTGTCGGAAAAGGCCGACTGCTTCGCCGCGCCATTGCGGCAGATCAGCTTACTTCGGTAATTTTTTACGGACCTCCGGGAAGCGGAAAAACTACCCTCGCCCGCGTTATTGCAAATCATACAAAATCAAACTTTATTACACTAAATGCCGTGCTTACCGGTGTTCAGAATATCAGAGACTCTATTAAACAGGCAGAAGATTATTATAATCTTTACAGTCGCCGCACAATTCTCTTTGTAGACGAAGTTCACCGCTGGAATAAAAGCCAGCAGGATGCCCTTCTTCCCTGGGTTGAAAACGGTACAATCATTTTAATTGGTGCAACTACTGAAAATCCTTTTTTTGAAGTAAATAAGGCTCTGGTTTCGCGTTCGCGCGTATTCCAGCTAAAACCTCTTACGTATAATGACCTTGAGAAGGCCGCTCATCAGGCTTTGAGCGATGTAGAGCGCGGTTATGGACACTGGAAGGTTGAGTTTGAAGAAGGTGCTCTTGAACATCTGATTGAAACTGCAAACGGAGATGCACGCTCCCTTTTGAATGCTCTTGAACTTGCAATTGAAACAACTCCAGAAAAATGGTCGCCTTACGCAGAGCCTCCGGTTCCGGCTTACGGCACTAAGATTTATATAAGTAAAGAAGCCGCCGAAGAGTCTATTCAGAAAAAGGTGGTTCTTTACGACCGCGACGGTGACTATCACTATGATATTATTTCTGCCTTTATAAAAAGTCTGCGCGGGCGCGACCCGGATGCCGCCTGCTATTGGCTTGCCCGAATGGTTGCGGCAGGCGAAGACCCGCATTTCATTTTCCGCCGCATGCTTATTTCTGCCTGCGAAGACACTGGTCTTGCAGATCCGAATGCAATTTCTGTTGTAAACTCGTGTGCAGAAGCCTTTGACCGCGTTGGCATGCCCGAAGGTCGTTATTTTCTTGCACATGCGGCTTTATATCTTGCAACTGCGCCAAAATCTAACAGCAGTATGGCCTTTTTTGATGCGCTGGCTGCAGTTGAAAAAGAAGATGCAGAAGTTCCAAATCATCTTAAAGACAACAGCCGTGATGCAGAAGGCTTTGGCCACGGAGCAGGCTATCTCTACCCTCATGCTTACCGCGACCATTGGGTTGCACAGCAGTATCTGCCGGATACTTTAAGCGGCCGGGTATTTTATACACCAAGCACGCAGGGATACGAGGCTACCATAAGAGAAGGAGTTCTTTCGCGTCGTGAGCTTCAGATTGCGGCAATTCTTGAAAAAACTCAGAGTCATGAACAATATACGACAGATGAACTGGCATCCTCTCCTGAAGAAACAGGTTCTATAAATGTATTTAGTGCTAAAAAGCCGGGTACAGGAACTTCGGAAGACGGCAGCGAAAAATCAGAGTTCGGCGAAAATCCTATTTCAGAATGGTGGATAAACGAGCATTTTAAGAGCGGAACCGTAAAGTCTGAGGAAAATCTTACCTTCAGCCCAAAGGATCCTGCAAAGGAAGTTGTACTAGACCGTGCAGACCGCTTCTGGCGACAGCGGCTTGATTCTAATCGCGCCGAGGTCCTTCTTGGAATCCGTGACACAATGATTTCTATGGCAGAATTGCTGAGACATCACCGCTCGCTTATCTGGAATGCTGATAACGGACTTTTACTCTGGGATATTGCCCGCAAAACTCCAGAGGGTGTTACCTGTGGTGTCTGCCGAAGCGAAAAAGGAATGCAGATACTCGAGCAGTATGGCCGCACCCTCGGAAGTCTGGACCGCCCTATTCTTCAGTACCGCGGCTCTTCTATTTCCACTGATTTTCTTACTCAAAAAGATTTTTATAATATTCTCGTAAAGTTCCAGTATAACGGTGCTGTTTTTGACCGTTTATTCTTTACAGACCCGTTTGCAAGCGAACCTTCGATTATTGCACTGGCAGATTCTCTGGCGGGTATTATGACTCCGCAGAAGGATGCAGATGAAAGTGACAGACCGGCCGTTCCTTATTCTGATATAGACAAGGGCGAAGAAAAAGCTGATGAAGATTTTGCTTATGAATGTCCGCTTGCCTCCGGCTGGAAGGTTGTAATTTCGCAGAAAATTCCGTGTCACGGGCAGCATATCAGCGAGCTTATACGCAGGCAGGTACTCTCGCCGGAAAGCCTTGGTCCTTTTAAGGAAACGCTTGATAAAATGGAAGCGGCAGAACAAGAGTTCTTTGGCGACAGAGAAAATCCTTTGTTCTCATGGGATGGCATTTACATCGCAAACCTTTTCCGCAAACGTGGCTTTACCGTGCGCGTTGCGTCTCAGGTGCTCACCGAAAAACGAAGAATAACTCCGGGTGAAATTGAAAAATGGTTCAGTCCGGAGAACTCGGCTTACGGAGCAAAAATGTGCAGCGCAGCAGGAAACTCAGAGCTGCAGAAAATTGTAAATCTGCTGCTGGCTGCGTGCGACCGAACAATATTCGAGTGGAAAAGCGAGATCGCTTTCTTTACTATTGAAAAATAATTATGGATTGCTTCGGCCTTCGGCCTCGCAATGACGAAAAGTATGACATAGCTTCGGTAAGCTTCGCAATGACGTAGATTATGTTATTGTCTCGGTGAGTCTCGCAATGAGTCTCGCAATGACGAAAACATGTCATTGCGAGCAAAGCGAAGCAATCCATTAATCACGAATCGAATCAATATTAGCCTTTCCGCCAGGTACAAACGGCAGTACGTTTTCTTCGCTGTCTACACTGATGCGTACAAAGCAAGGCTTATTCTGGCGCTTGTTATCAAAAGCTTTTTTATACCACTCGGCATCACTGTCGGCATCAATTGCTTCAATTCCAAAACCGCTGGCAATAGACAAGAGGTCTGGAGAGCGGCCGAAAACAGAAGCGCTGTAATTCTTGTCAAAAAGGAATTTCTGCTGCTGGTAAACCATTCCGAGAGTTCCATTCTGGAATACGATAATTGTTACAGGCAGGTTCAGTTCGGCAAGTGTTGCCATTTCCTGAACGTTCATCATAATTGAACCGTCGCCAGAGAAGCAGACTATGCGCTTGTCGGGATTAGCTATGGCCGCACCAATAGCAGCCGGAAGTCCAAAGCCCATTGTACCGAGGCTTCCGGAAGTAAGGAAACTTCGCGGGCGCTCAACCGGGTAATACTGTGCAGCCCACATCTGGTGCTGACCTACGTCGGTTGTGGCAATTAAACCGTCTGAAGCAAGACCGGCGGCCGCCGCCAACTCTGGTATTTTAGAAATTATCTCACGCGGATTTGCAAGCTTTTCGCCTTTCGGGCGGCCGCATTCAACCGAGTGGCATTCCTTCTTTATCTTATTAATCTTTTTAAGCCAGTTTTCATCGCTCGTGATTTTCTTTTCACTGACAAGCTGTGCAATAACCGGGAAAACTGACTCAACATCTGCAACTACAGAAATGTTTGATTCCAGAATCTTATCAACTTCTGCAGCATCAATATCAATATGAATGATTTTTGCCTCCGGACAGAACTTGGAAACTACACCGGTTGCACGGTCATCAAAACGAACGCCGGCCGCAATTACAAGGTCTGCATCGTGCATTGCAACGTTAGCGGCATGACTTCCGTGCATACCAACCATTCCGATAAAGCATTCAGAGCTCTCTGGAACACAGCCGAGCCCCATAAGACTTGTTACTACAGGAAGTCTGTAATTCTGCAAAAAAGCCTTAATTCCGCCGGCAGCTTCTTCTGAATTACAGCCACCTCCAAGATACAAAACAGGTCGCTTTGCACCAGCCAGCTGATCCGTGATTTTTCCCATTTTTTCTGAATATTCATCAATCGGAGTGTGGAAACGGATATCATGCAGGCGGATTTTTTTGATGTCAGGCCAGGTGTCAAAATCGCATTCTTTTAGCTGAACATCGCGTGGAACATCAATTAAAACAGGTCCCGGACGGCCGCTTGTGGCAATCTCAAAAGCTTTAGGAATTGCCTCAAGTAAATCATAAGGAGTTTTAATAAAAATCGAATGCTTAGTAATAGGAAAGGAAAGTCCAAAGGTGTCTGCTTCCTGGAAGGCATCGGTACCAATAAGACTTGTGTTTACCTGGCCCGTAATTGCGATAATTGGAATAGAATCTGCGCGGGCATCTGCAATTGCAGTAAGAAGATTCATAGCTCCAGGACCTGAAGTTGCAAGACAAACAGCCGGCTTACCGGTAGAACGTGCCATTCCCTGAGCAATGAATCCGGCAGCCTGCTCGTGGCGCACAAGGACGTGTCGGATTGAAGAGCGGTTGAGTTCGTCATAGAGAGGAAGAATAGAACCTCCAGGAATTCCTGCTACGGTTTCAATACCATACATTTCCAGTAACTTAACAATGATTTGTGCGCCAGTGTGTTTCATTATAAATCTCCTGCGTATAAAATAAAAGAAGCTCCCCTTACCGGAGAGCTTCTTTCTTATATTTTTGCTTCAGCCAAAATATATCATTCACTCCCGGTTATCTTGTAACCTGTACGACGAGGACTGATACGACTTTGACCAAAGAGTTAAATTTCATAACCTTCATTTTCCAAATTTTCGAAGTTGTGTCAAGAGATTTTTCCGTGGTTGAAAAGTTTGAGTCAGCGGGTCCCAGCGACGGCAAAACTGAAAAAGTAATCCCCCAGGGTCCCATGCTTAAAAAATCTCGCTTCGCTTGATTTTTACGCAACCCAGGGACCCCCTTTTTCATTTTGCCTGCGTCCCATTGCCTCAAACTTTTCAACAATAGAAAACACTGAGACACAAGTTCAAAATTCGGTTGTTGAAGGAATAAATTTCAACTATAATAAGCAAAATGTCTCTTAACTGCAATGAAATTAATTTGATTCTGAACGAGCTCATGCTTGAAGGAGCTTTTATTCAGGATATAATTCAACCAGGATTTGATACTCTTGCTTTTTATACTTACAAGGAAGGCTGTGCCAAAACGGTTTTGGTTTGTACGGCTCAGAATTCTGTGCGCATTAATGAGACCCGCCGAAAAATAACAAAAAATGATAAGCCTCTGCGTTTTATGGAATTTCTCAGGGCGCGGATTAAAGGCTGCCGCATTAACTCGGTAGGACAGATTGGCTTTGAACGTGTAATTAAAATGGAACTCAGCCGGCTTGTTCAGGAAAAACAGTCTAATAAGGATTATGTTCATATTTCACTTATAAAAAAGCCGGTGCTTTCAAAAGAAGAAATTGAAGCACAGAACGGACCGGAAGAAATCGAAGAAAATTATATTCTTTACATAAAGCTGTGGAACAATGCGGCAAATGTTTTGCTCTGCGACACTGAAGGAACTATTCTTGAACCGATGTTCAGAAGGCCGGAGCGTGGCGAAGTAAAAGGAGAAAAATTTACAGAACCCGCCACGGACGAGGAAAAGGCGACGGACGCATTGGTGCGGTTCCCGGTGAGGGAATGGCCCCACTGTGAAGCCGGGGGCGTTACGGGGGCGGAGCCCCCGTTAGAAGGGGTAGCGGACAAGACCGCAGCGGAGCGAGGACTTGGGAGCGAGGGGGTGACTTCCCCCTCCTTTGAATCCTTTAACTCATATATTGACTGGTGGTACTCGGAGCATTCGGATAACCTCTCGCGAGAGTCTCTGCTGGAAAAGGCTGAAAAATGGTACAACTCGGCACGCTCGAAAAAAGAGTCTGCGCTGCATAATCTGCAGGCTAAGCTTGAATCGTTTAAGAACGCGGGCAAGCTCAAGCATCAGGGCGATTTGATTTTAAGCTTTGGTTATATGATTGACGGCTCAAGTAATTTTCTGGAATGCGAGGATTATGAAACGGGAAAGAAAATCCGTCTTATGATTGACCCGAAAAAATCTGCGCAGGAAAATGCGGCTGAATATTATAAAAAATATAAGAAGGCTGTTTCTGGAACTGAAGAGCTTGAGCACGATATTGAAATTGCAAAAAAGCAGCTTGAAAAACTGGACTCGCTTTATGAAGAAATAAAAAATGAAAAGAATCCTGTAAAGATTGAACAGCTGCTCCGCCGTGATACAATGCCAAAGCAGCAGCAGAAAAAAAATCATCCGGGACTCGACTATACTGTAAACGGATGGTACATTCTTGTTGGCCGCGACGCAAATGAAAACGACGAGCTGCTCCGCCATCATGTTCGCGGCGACGACCTCTGGCTTCATGTACGCGACTTTCCGGGAGGCTACGTTTTTATAAAAGCACGAAAAGGAAAAACTGTTCCACTGGACATTCTGTTAGATGCCGCTAACCTCGCCGTTTATTATTCTAAAGCACGCAACGCCGGCAAAACAGATCTTTATTACACTCATGTAAAATATCTTCGCCGTGCAAAAAATGGCCCAAAGGGGCTTGTACTTCCGACTCAGGAAAAAAATCTGTGCATTGAACCGGATAAGGCCCGGCTTTCACGACTGGATTCCCTTCACGAGGAGGGACAGTTATGAAAAAAACAAAAAATCAGACTCACAAGCCAATCCGCAAATACTCGGTTGTTGCTCCGTTTTTTTACCTCACAACCTGCCCGTACACTGCAAGCTATGCCTGGAAATTAATTTTTACAATTATAAAAGACTTTTTCCTGCTTCAGATGGGACAGAAGCTTCACATCACAAAGCGGCCTGTAATAAATGTCGAAACTGATATTGATGAAAAAATTCCGTTTTTGCCGAATGAGGTAAAGGCGTATCTTGAATTTGTTCCTTTTTTTGTAAAGCCGATGGATATGCTTAAAAATCAGCTTGGCATAAAAAAGGCTGCTCCGTATCTGTGTCTTTACCTCAAATACCTTACAATGATTTATAAAAATGCCGCAACGATTTACCGTTTCTGCATGACTACCACTTCTCGCCCAAAGTATTATAAATCTCATAACTTCAGGACGATTCATTTTTTTGACCCTCACCTTCTCTGCGTTCCAAGCATTCACGTGGCAGTTTCTGCGGGTACTCATGCCTGGTTCAGACAGTGTTTTAAAACAGGAATAATAAATCAGAAAGATGCGGAAGAATATCTTACTGAAATAAAAAATCATGCAGTCCAGATTGTAGAAAGCGTTCTTTTTATTAAACAGCACAGCGTAAACTGCGTTCCGCTTGCTCTTTATATGCTTTCGTCTACTATGAGTAAATCTTTCTTTTCTGCTCAGAATGCGGCTGATTTTATTGATGAGCTTTTTAAGGATTCTACAGAAATTTCAGCAGAGGTTCGTCACGAGATTCTTGAGCATTTTTACTATATGTATGACAGAACTCTTCTTGAAAGCAAATATTCGGCAAACTGGCAGGACTGTATCCGTCACTGGCTCATTGATTATGCCGCTGCAACCGGGCAGGACCTTTCCGATACAACCAATACAACCGATACTGCCGGACACAAAATTTTATAATGACGTTTTTTCTATTATATGATACAATGGAAAGGTGAATAATGTTGATATTAGCAATATAAAAGCAGTAGCTTTTGATATAGACGGAACTCTTTACAGAGCGTGGAAATTCAATCTGCGCATTTTTCCGTACTTCATATTTCATTCTTTTTTCTTTCTCAAATATGGTCTTGTCCGCAACATTATGCACAGAACTGCTGCAACACCGGAATTTGTAAAGCTGCAGGCCTCTCACATGGCAAAAAAGCTTAACTGTTCACAGGAAGAAGCCCAGCAGCGCCTCGAAAAAATTGTTTATAAAGGACTTGAGAAATATTTTGTAAATATTAAGCCTTGCCGGGGCTCGGTTGAATTCATAAAAGAGCTTAAAGCTAACGGCTATAAAATCGGCTTACTTTCGGATTTTCCACCGGAGCAGAAGGGTTCAATCTGGGGTGTAAAGGAAATCTGCGATGTTGTTCTGGGTTCAGAAGAAGCAGGAGCCCTAAAACCGGATTCAACTCCATTTCTCAAACTTGCAAAGGAATTTAATCTGCCTCCGGAACAGATTCTGTACGTTGGCAATAATCATAAATACGACATTGAAGGTGCTCACAATATAGGAATGAAAACGGCCTGGCTTATTCTTCCGCATTCAGGCTGGTTTGGTAAAAAATCTAAAATTGCTGATTTTACATTCTGGCATTACGGACAGATTTCGAATCTGTTCTTTAATAATACAAATAAAGAAAAATACTCTGATTCAAAATCAGACTGAAAATAAAAAATTGGGTGGGGATTAAAAATGGATATTGTAATTGCGATTCTCGTTTCTACTGTTATTTCTCTTGGAATAGCTTTATATTTCAGAGGTCTTAACAAAAATCAGGATCCGCTTGAAAGAATAAATAAATATGCAAACAAGCGGCAGGAAGATCTTTTAAAACTCTACAAGGAAATTCAGTCAAAGTTCAACACCATCATTGCAGATTTTAACGCACAGCAGTCTCAGGCAAATGCAGCCGTAAAGCTTCTTAAACAGCAGAATGATGAATTTAACATGAAGATTCAAACCTTTGGTCAGAGCATTGAATCTGTAAAAAACATTAAGACTCAGATTGACAATTATGCAAAGGTACTTGATGAACTCAACACTATGACTGCACAGGTAGAAGAAAATCTTGAACGACTTCACAAGGAAAGCGGCATTATAGACACAATTAATGGAAAGCTTTCAAAACAGCAGCAGCAGGTAGGCTTGCTCGAAAAAAAGATTCCGGAAATTTCAAAGGATTTTTCTGCTCAAAATGCAGAGCAGCTTAAGGCTGTTGGAACTAAGCTTCTGGAAAATTATGAAAACTATGCCTCAAAGCTTGCTGCAGAAATTAAAGCATCTCAGAATGAAGCAGAAGCTGCACTTTCTGAAATCAAACAAAACATTCAGAATTCTTACAACGATGCAGCTGCAAAGGCTGAAAAACTCGAGAATACCGCGTTTGAACACCTTAGCGAACAGGCTCAGCAGCGTTCTGATAATTATCTCAAGGAGCTTAGCGCTCAGACCTCGGAACTTCAGAGCGAGCTCGAAAAGAAAATGCTCGAAATCAGAAATGACATTACAAACCGCACAAAGGTTATTCATGAAGAGCTCAATTCTAAGTCTTCTGAGCTCTCAACTATGTTCAATACAAAAACTGCTGAATCTATTTCTGCTTATAAAGATTCCGAAAGCAAGCTGATTACTGAAGCAAAAGAAAATCTCGTTAAAATCAATACAAAGTTCAATGAAAAAATCGAACAGGTGTCTGGTGCGTTTGCAGAAAAGGTTGATGCTATTACACAAAAATATGCACAACAGCTCGAATCAATCGGCGGCCGAAACGATGGTCTTATTGCAAAAACCCTCGCCCGCTTTAATGAAGACAACAACAAGCTTGAAGCTGAATATGCAAAACAGATTGAAAGCATTCAGAAAAAGCATGACGGAAACTATACTGCTTTCACAGAAAAATTTGACGCCGATTACAAGAAATTCCAGGAACAGTATGCCGCAGCTTTTGACAACGCAACTGCCACAAACAATACAAAAATCAATGAGTTCAATAAACTCTTTGTAGAAGAACACAAAAAATTTGCAGAAGAGCATCAAAGACTTATTGAAGATTTTACTTCTGCAATCAATGAATCTCAAAGCACAAACGACAGACTTCTCAACGACCTTAAGGCAGAACAGGCTCAGAGCATTCAGTCTCTCAATGATTTTTACAATGGCGAATACACAAAAATCAAGGAAGAATATCTTGGCCGCTTTGAAGGCCTTCAGGATGAATATTCACAGCAGATTAATGCCCTTCAGAATGTATTTGGAAACCGCATAGAAGAACTTTCTAATACAGAAGATGATTATAAAGCCAGAATTGAAAATCTGCGTAATGATGTTGAAACAAATCTCCGTCTCTGTAATGAACGTTCGGCAAAGCTTCAGACAGAAATTTCTGAAATGCAGAATTCTCTTTCTGAAACTCTTAACCGTGTTGCACAGGAAGCCTCGACCTCTGTTCAGGAGGCAGAAGCTTCAGTTCAGAACATTAAGACTCAGTGTGATGAGGCTGAGCGCAAAGCCGCTACATTACAGCCTGAGCTTGAAGAAAAAATCAGCTTAATGACTTCTAGTCTTGAATCAGCTCAAACTGAAACAATTCAGAAAATTGAACAGCTCCGTAAAGCGACTGCAAATCAGATTGAAAATATTCAGAACTCGGCTAACCGTCAGTTCCAGACGATTTCTGAAGATACTGCTTCAAAAATTGAAGGCCTTCAGAACGCGGCAGATAAACAGATTCAGACAATTTCTGACGAAACCGCTTCTAAAATCCAAGCTCTTCAGAATTCTGCCGACAGAAAGATCCAGTCTATTTCGGATGAAACGACTTCTAAAATTGAAACCCTCCAGAGTTCTGCAAACAAACAGATTCAGTCTATTTCTGACGAAACAGCTTCTAAGATTGAAAACCTTCAGAATTCTGCCGACAAACAGTTTCAAACTCTATCTGCTGAAACTTCTTCTAAAATCGAAGCTCTGCAAAATAAGTCTGACAATCAGCTCGAAAGCATTGCCTCTAATACCTCTGCAAAAATCGGCCAGCTCCAGAATGCAACAGAAAATCAACTGGAAAGCTTTAAGAATGATACCGACCATCAGCTTGACAGCTTTAAAAATGAAACTTCTTCTCGTCTCGACTCCTTCCAGAGTGATACAAATACTCGTCTTGAAAATTTCCAGAACGAAACAAATGCCCGCCTCGAAAGTCTTACAAAAATTATTACAGATTCTGTGCGCAAGGCCGTCAGCGAGAGCGAAGTTAAACATCTTAATATCCTCGAAAATGTCGACAAGCAGCTTAATGCTTATAAAAAAGATATCGAATACAAGCTGTCACAGATTCAGCTTTCAGAAAGCGACATTGATACTCTTGAAAAGAGCCTTAAAGCCGCAATGTCTGAAGTTCAGAATCGTGTACTCCGCGAGTTCGACGGCTTTACGACAAGCCAGAAACAGAAGCACGAAGAATTCAGCAATACAATCAAAGAAGATTCCGCAGAAATCGAACAGAAAATCAGCGAAATCAACCGTTCTCTCGACAGCCTCAAAGAAACTGCAACCGGCAGCATGAGTGCAAAGCTTCAGGAATTTGAATCTGAGTTTAATCAGACTCTTTCTACTAAGAGCAATCAGATTGATTCCGACCTTGCAGAATGGAAACACGACCTTGATTCTAAACTCACTTCAATTTCAAATACTTACGAGGATTCACGTCATAAGGTTGAAGCAAAATACCTCGAAGACTTTAAGGGTGGAATTGAAAATCTTCAAACAAGAGCTTCTGAACAGTACAGTAAGGTTTCTGCTTCTATTGAACAGACAAAGATTGACATGCAGAACTCTATCACAGACATTCAGGATTTTATCAATAAGTTTAAGAACGATACTGATAATTCCATCAACTCGCTTACCAAGACCTCTGAAGCTGCTCTCAAAAAAGAAATTGAAACGAATAAAGAACTCGTACAATCTACCCTTTCAAAGCTTCAGGAAGAGCTTCTGGGCGACCTTAAGCTTTTTGAAAACTCTATCAAAACCCGTCAGGAAACCGGAACCTCTTCTATCGATGCGGCTCTTTCAGAATTCAACACCTGGAAGCAGCAGCTCAAAAATCAGCTTGATGATTCAGAAAAAATCTTCTCTGATGATCTTTCAAAATTCAAGTCTACTGCTGATGACCGTATTGCAGAAGAAAGCCAGAAGCTCTTGCAGAATATGAATGATTATGCCGCAACTGTTCAGAATCAGCATAATGAATTAAACGATAAAATTTCTGACCTTCAGAATAAAACTGACGCTTCAATCAAAGCTTATGAAGAAAAATCTGCCGGCATTTTGAACCAGATGAACGGTATGTACAAGCAGATGCTTGAAGAAGCTAAGAAGCGTCTTGAACAGCAGAATGCGGCCGCAACCGAAAGCGCAGAAAACTTTAAGAAAACTATTAAAGAAGCAGAAGACCGCAACGCTGCAAATCAGTCAAGCTTTACTCTCAAGATGCAGGATAATGCAAATCTTATTCAGACCCGCCTTGGTGAGATTGAAAAGGAACTGCAGGAGGTTCAGGCAAATATTCAGAGTTACGAAACCGCAGATAAACAGCGCCGTCAGCTCGAAGCAAATGTACAGGAACTCAACTCTGCCTTTACTAAACTCAAGGGATATTCTGATGCTGCTGACAAAATGAATGTTCAATACACTTCAATTCTCAAAATTAACGAAGAGATTAACCGCCAGCTTGCCGGAATTGAAGCTCAGAAAAACCGGGTAATTGGACTTGAGCAGCAGTTCGGTAAAATGATGGCTCTTTCAAATACAATTGATGAACGAATCATGTCGCTGAATACTACTAAGGACGACCTTCAGGCTATGGAGGTTACGGTCCGCAATTATAACGACCGCCTTCAGTATGTTTCTGAGCAGTACGAACGTCTTGAGAAAAAAGATGAAGTTGTAAACCGTATTAAAACTGATGTAGATTCTCAGTTTGAAAAGCTTAAGGATCTTGAACAGCGTCTTACAAACTGTAACCGTCAGGCAGTTTCTCTCCCTCAGGAGATTAAGGAAGTTCAGGCTAACGTAGATAAGATTTTGCAGAATGGTCCTAAGATTACAGATGCAATCGGCCGCCTCGAAAATCTGGACGCAATTATTGCTGATACTGACAAGAAAATTGAATCACTGAATTCTGTTACAACTGGTATTACAAAGGTTCAGCTTAACCTGGATACTCTTAACCGCGATGTGGATAAGAAGTTTGAAGTTCTCAACAAAATTACACAGCAGGAAAGAGCAAAATCACCTAATAAAAAAGGTAATGCCATTAACCCGCAAATTAATGACAGCGTAAGACAGCTTAAACGTCAGGGCTGGACAATTTCTGATATTGCAAAACGTCTGAACCTTACAGAAAATGAAGTTGATTTGATTTTACAACTTCCTGAGTAAAGAAGTCCGGTGGTTGAGTAGCCCAAAGGGCGTATCGAAACCACCTTATTTTTCGAGCAGGCACACCACCTGAGCCTCAACGGCCTCAGATGTTCCAACCGGCGGGAGCTTCTCGCCGGTTTTTGCTTTAACAAAGATTTGAGTTTCTTCCACGCCGAGTATGCGGGCAATGCTTAGAATTACATCGCGGCGCTTTTGTAAAAATTTAGGCCGTTCAAGCTTTATAACACAATCGAGGTTCACAAGAGACCAGCCGGCAGCCTGAACATCTTTCCATACTGCACGCAGAAGCTCTGCAGAATCTGCATCCTTCCACTTTGCATCTTCGGGAGGAAAATATGAACCTATATCTCCAAGCCCTGCAGCGCCAAGCAGTGCATCTGTTACAGCATGAAGAAGTACGTCGCCGTCTGAATGTCCGTCCTCACCTTTTTCAAAATCAAAAACAACACCGCCAAGAATCAGGCGGCGGCCTTCTATAAGGCGGTGTAAATCATAACCAAGCCCAACTCGAATCATCCGGATCCTCCTCAGAATCAATGTCATTCTCGGCTGAAATGTCATTCCGAACTTGATTCGGAATCTCATTCTCAGATCCTGAAACAAGTTCAGAATGACATCGCTTTGCAGACATACCATCATCGGCGGACATGTCATTATCGGGCTTGACTCGATAATCTATTTTCTCTAAATCCGCCGGATATGTAATTTTAATATTATTTACATCACCTTTTATAACACGAACACGACCGCAATACTGTCCCCAGATTTCGGTATCGTCGGTGTATTCACGGCCATCATTTCTTGCATTTTTGTGAGCTTCAAATAACTTCTTAAAATCAAAACACTGTGGCGTCTGAACGGCAGTAAGTGAGCTTCTAACCAGATGACGGACAATAAAACCGTCCCCGTCAATTTCTTTTTGTGTATCGGTTGGTGTAATGCCTGGAACAGAAGCCCCGTATTCAAGGGCAGCTTGAACAGCGTCAACTATCAGCTCTTTTGTTACAAAAGGTCGTGCCCCATCATGAATTAAAACTATATCAGGATTTCCTTTTACAGCAAGCAGACCATTGTAAACTGACTTCTGCCGGGTATCAGCCCCTTCCACAATCGTCAAGTCATACTGCGAGACCGCGTCTGCCCTTGTACGCTGCGTGCCCTCCCCCGTCATTGCGAGCTGCGAAGCAGCGTGGCAATCCGCATAACCAAGTGCTTCCCGACATTTCTCAACTCCCCCCACCGGACAGGTAACAATAAAATCAGTTATCTCAAAGAGGTCACAACAGGCATTTAAAAAAGTTTCAGCACAGACCGAAAGGACTGTGCCGTTCTTATAAGGAAGGTATTCTTTTTTTATACCGCCACCGATTCTCGTAGAAGAACCAGCCGCAGTAATTATAATCGCAATTTTAGAATGAATCATCCTCATCATCAAAATCTTCATCCGCACCCATATCATCTGCTGAATCATCTTCATCATCAGAATCATCTGAGCCGCGTCTGTTATTTCCTTCAGAAATGTCATCCATCAAATCATCATCTTCGTCATCATCAAGAATCATAGTATGCTTGATTTTTGGAGCAGCTCCAGGAGGTTCGAGCTTTGTATGGATTTCAGCTTCAATCTCTTTTGCAGACTTTCCGAGAGCGAATGCAATTTCATCTTCCAGAAGCTTCTTTGCAGAATCATAAAGCTTGCGTTCAAGAATAGGAAGTTCCTTAACCTTACTTCTGTTATAAAGACAGCGAACAATTGTCGCAATATCTTTAACAGTACCTTTTTTAAGCAGATCAAGATTCATCTGATAACGGAGTTTCCAATCTGAAGTAATCGGTTCAAAATCATCTGAAAGAAGATTCAATGCTTCCTGAGCTTCTTTAGCCGAAACAATCTGTCGGATTCCAAGATTCTCGGCATTCTCCACCGGAACCATAACAACCATGTCAGAGGCTTCAATATAAATCTTATAGTAAAGGACTGTCTGTTCCTTAAAAGTCTTCTCAAAAACTTCCTTTACAATTCCAACACCCTGACTCGGGTAAACAACCTTCTGGTTAATCTTAAATTTAGTTGCCATATATTTATAATATATCACAAAATTAAGAAAAATTCAAATATAGAGCCCACTCTATAAAATCTAATGGGCTTCCGCTGCGTCATAAGCGAAACCGCTGGCTTTACGTTTTTCTGTAAGAATCCTGCGGCTTTCGTTCCGAAAGTCCTCGGATTCTTTTTATGCAAGTCTGCAAATACGTAAAGATGCGGCTCGCTTCTGCCTCCGCTCGCGCCCATTAGATTTTATAAATCACCGTTTGTTTTGTGGTATTTATAAAAGACCCCGGAGGATTGAATAGTTCATTGCAAACTTTGACATTTGTTGCTTAACTTTGCAATTTACTGTATATTAGACGAATTATTATGGATAAATTATACACTGAAAATCAGGTGGTTGAACCTGTAGAAACCATCGACTCACAGATTGAACAGACTCTCGAAAACGAAAACTCAGATAATGATACTCCCGACACTGTTACTTTTGAAGATTTAGGACTTGATGAATACACCTTGAAAGCCGTTGAGAAAAAGGGCTTTGTTACACCTTCACCTATTCAGGTGCTTGCTATTCCGCGCCTGCTTACCGGCGATACAAACCTGATTGCCCGCGCCAGAACAGGTACCGGAAAAACTGCCGCTTTTGGACTTCCAATCATTCAGAATGTTCGTGGCAAATCTGACCATGTAGAGGCTTTGATTCTTGAGCCGACACGTGAGCTTGCCGTTCAAACCTGCACCGAGATGCAGTCTTTTGCAACTGAGGCTTACCCGCGCACAACTGTACTTTACGGCGGTGCATCATATGCAAATCAGATTAAAGATCTTAAACGGGGCTGCGAGGTAGTCGTAGGAACTCCTGGCCGTATTAAAGATCACATTGAACGCAAAACCCTGGACCTCAGCAAAATCAAATACTTCATTCTTGATGAAGGAGATGAAATGCTGGATATGGGCTTTATTGACGATATCGAAGAGATTTTCCGTCACGCAAACCCGGACTGCCGCATTCTCCTTTTCAGCGCAACTATGCCAGCCCCAATCTTAAAGATTGCCGGCGATTTTATGGGCGAGTACGATATTATTGAAGAGGAAAAGGTTATCGATGAAGCACTCCTCATAGACCAGAAATACTGGGTTGTAAAGGAAAGCGAAAAGATTGAAGCCCTTGTGCGCCTCATAGACATCTCACCGGATTTCTATGGTCTTGTTTTTACAATGACTAAGTCTGATGCAGACCGTGTTACCCGTGAGCTTGACCTCCGCGGTTACGAAGCAGCAGCCCTTCACGGCGACATCATGCAGAATCAGCGTGAAAAAGTTCTCGAACGCTTCCGCATGAAAAAGACCCGCATTCTCGTTGCGACAGACGTTGCGGCACGCGGTATTGATATTAAAGGTGTAAGCCACGTTGTAAACTACTCTCTTCCATTTGATACAGCAACTTATGTTCACCGTATTGGTCGTACAGGCCGCGCCGGAACAGAAGGTATTGCCGTTACTTTTGTAAGACCCGAAGAACGCCGCAAGCTTGGCTTCCTTTCTAAGAACATAAAGAAAGCAACCAAGAGTGATTTCGAAGAAGGAAAGATTCCAGAAGTAAAAGAAGTTCTCGCTGTAAAAAACGAACGAGTTATCGCAGAACTCAAGGAAAAGCTTTTTACTCAGAGCAAGGTGGTTTCGATACAGCCTTCGGCTTACTCAACCACCGGTGAAACACCATCAACCACCGTTCGTACCGAGCTCCTCACCCAAACCTTTACCGACCTCGCCGCAGCCCTTTGCGAAAATCAGGATCCGCAGCAGGTTTTAGCCGGAGTTCTTTCCATAATATATGGCGATCAGCTCTCTAGCAAGCATTACGGAAAAATCAATACAAAATCCAGCGCACCACGCGGAGACCAGAAACGCATTTTTATCTCTCTTGGAAAACGCGACGGCTACCATGCCCGCGAAATCGCAGACTACTTTAGCGAACTGCTTCATATTCCTGGCCGTCTTGTAGACGACATCGATGTAGCACAGCAGTTCTCACTTGTAAGCCTGCCGGTTGCCTCTGCACGTAAGGCTATTGAGCTTTCAAAGTCTAACCGCAAGATTCCTCATATGCATTATGATGATAAGGAAGAAGACCGTGGTTCACGCCGTACCCGTAAAGCAGCCTTTACCGACCGCGATGAGCGAGAGCATTCCTCACGCAGTGATCGTAGTGACCGCCCTGCCCGTGGTAGACGAGACTCTTCAAAATCAGAAAAAGCCCCTCGCGGCCGCCTGAACGCAAAAGGAAACAGACCGAACGTTCACACACAGACAGAACGTTCTTCTTCACGCAAAAGTGGTGGTGCCGCAGCTTATAAAAAAGGCAATAAAAAGGCAGAACGCTTTTAACGTAAATCTTTTATATTGCGGAAGCCCTGGCCGTAATTATCAAAATAATAAAAATTTATCGCTTTTTTCTGTATATTACTGTATACTATTAAATTAAGATGAAGAAGAATTATAATACGGCGTTTATCATCCTTATTTTTACAAGTCTGATTTTCTCATCTTGCAGAGCATCGCACAAAACAATACGATACGATCTTTCTAATTTTGTCAGTTATATGGAAACTCCTCCCGAATTTACCCCGGCAGATGTTTTTCCACGCCAGATGGATTTTAAGCCATTGAGCAAAGAAGAAATGAAAAATCTTAATAAGCTGACTACAAAAGATGAAAACTTCATATGGCTGAAAATCCAGTTTATAATTCCTGAAGAACTTAAAAACAAGGATTTAGGTCTTTTTATCGGCTATATACGAGGAGCCGACCTTCTGTTTCTGAATAATGAAGGTATAAGACAATACGGTGAATTTCCACCGGTTGCAAACAGTGCAGGTTTTACAGCACAGTATTTCATGTTCACAGCAACAGACTTGAATCAAAACGGCGTAAATACAGTATTTATTAAGATATGGCCTGACGCATTTGGAGCCATCTCACCTAAAATCTTTTTAAGTGAAAAGCCGGTTATTTTTACAGCAAGTGAAACCTCTACCTTCTTTTTCTCAAAAATTCTTGTATCATTTTCTTCTGTAATGCTGATTATATTCTTCATGTATCTCTTTCTGTACTTTGTAATGAAGAGCTATGAAAACAAAAATGTATATCTTTTCTTTGCATTATTGAATTTCTATACAATACACTTTCTGACTCCGTTCATTATTCCAGAACTTTCCTGGGCAAAACCCGAATGGCTCTCATATAATTTGATGATAAAATACTTTTTTTATGGAGGAGCCTTTACAACCGTATATTTCGCAAATTCCTTCATAATTGCATTCCTAAAACACAGGGATTCAAAGCCTGTAATCATCATAAGACTGGTATTGCTTATTATACCTATAATCTGGGCATTTTCACTCAGAACCTCAAAAGCGCTACATTCGTTTATACCGGCCGTTGTTGTTTTCGGCGGCTCACAATTTATTTTCAGCATTCCGCTCCTCATAAAATCACTTATTAATAAAACTACCCGAAGGAATACAATCTATCTGCTCGTAGGCTTCTCGCCTGTTTTACTGGGTGTTTTACTTGATATTATTTTCAAATTGTGTGAACTAAATCCTAATCTTCCATTCTTTACAGTTTACGGCTGGCAGGTTACCTTGTGGATCTTCCTTGGTTCACTTCTTCTACGCTTTGGAAGCATGTATATGCATAATACTGAACTCAATACAAAGCTTTCTGAATTTAATACCCATCTGGAAGAAGTTGTTGCCATGCGAACAAAGGAGCTTTCAGAAGCAAATTTCGTCCTTTCAAAAGGACTGGAAACTGTTGCTCATGTTCAGAAAAACTTTCTGCCGGTAAAAAACCGCTCTTTCAAAGGCTGGGAGCTTTCTATCTCATATACTGCACTCGACAACAATGTTTCTGGAGACCTCTACGACTATTACTTTACCGGCCCTATTCTTGACGGACTTGGAATTTTTGATGTTTCAGGACACGGAATTCCTGCAGGCCTTATGACTATTCTTGCAAAGGGAATAATCAGTCAGCATTTTATTATAGGAAGAAGTCAGGAAGAACCGCTTTCAAACGTGCTTGTAGACATCAACAATTCATATATAAAGGAAAAGGTTGATGTAGAAAATTATATTACAGGTCTTCTGTTCCGCTTCAGCGATTTTAATTCAAAAGATGTATGCAGCGTAGAATTTGCAAATGCCGGGCACCCGTATCCGCTTATGTATGTCGCAGAAGAAGACAAGGTTGTAGAACTTAAGGCTGTGGATGAAAAACAGTATGGCATTATTGGTGTAGAAGGTCTGGATGTTTCCTTCCCGCCTATAAATGTAAGGGCTTCAAAAGACGATATTTTCATCTGTTTTACAGACGGAATTACAGATGCAATGAATAAAAACGGAGTAGAATTCTCAAAGGAATCTATTATCAATATTGTCAAAACTTATCATGCAGAAAGCGCAATAATGATTATGAATCGTATTATGGATGCGATGTATGACTTTATTGGGAATGCTTCACTTACAGATGATATTACACTGATTGTACTTAAGAGAACAGATTCTAAAGATTACATCGAAGAAATTTAATGTTTTAATGGATTGCTTCGCCACGGCTCGCAATGACGAAACATCGCGCAATTGCTAAAAGACCTCTCGCAGTATTGACTCACGTAATTGCGAGAAAACTTCTCGCTGACGAAACTTCACGCAATTGCTAAGAGACGGCTCGCAATAATGCCTCGTGTCATTGCCAAGAGACCTCTCGCAATATTGACTCACGCAATTGCGAGAAAACTTCTCGCTGACGAAACTTCACGTCATTGCGAGGAGCTTTTGCGACGAAGCAATCTATTCTACAGAAGGGGCTTCAAAAGAGTTTTCCACATCACCAGCAGGAGCGGCAGGTGTTATTGCCGGTGCGGCTGTTTCTACAGGCACAACGGTTTCTACAGGGGCAGGCGCTGGACTAGGCTTAGGCTCTGTTACTACAGGAGCGGGCTCCGGCTTATTTTCTCTATAAACCAGACGAATTGATTCCATCTGCTTCTTATGGCGAGATTTAAGCAATAACGTTTCCGTATTCTTCTTATATACATAACCAGAAGAATTATAAGTTTCGAAGCGAGGATCAGTTCGGAATGCCATATCATAGATATAAATTGTATTGAACTGAGGAATTCCCTTAATAATCAGGTAATGAGTATCGCCCTCAGGGAAGTCAATTGTAAGGTTAATTTCTTCACTGTCACGCTTACAGTAAATGCTCTTAGCACAAGTCCAGGCCCAGATTATACCGTTTGACTCAGAAATCTTTTCAAGATGAGGATAGTAAATATTATCATAAGCAAGGATAGGATAAAGGTTACTCAGAGTTCTCAAATCAAATGAAGTACTTTCAGAAAGATAAGAGTTTACAAGCGCATAACCGGCCTTACGCAAAGTGTCATCATGAACAGCAGTACCGTAACGAAGCAGAGAAATACCAGTTTCTACAGCCTGAACTACAGAAAGGAAGGTATCATTTTCCGAGATTGTAAGAATATTGCCTTCAAACTTGCAGGAATCTGTAATTCTCTGAACACAACCTTCGAGAATAGGTTCAAGTACAGAAGCATAAGCCGGCTTAAGCTTTGTAAGCTCAACATAAACGCGAAGAATTCCGGTAATCTGTGCAATAGAAAGCGTTTCAACATCTGCTGTAGACGCCTTTTGCAGGAGCTTGATAACAGTATTCTGTCCAGGATAGATATAAATGAAGTCTGCAAGGTTAGGATCTATAAAGAGGTCTAAGTTATCGCGGTCAGCACTGTCTGAAATGCGGCGCTCATAATCTTTTATAGTTTTTTCAAGGCTTGCATTCATATCTTCAAGCGTATTGAAGTATGGCGCAGACAAATAAGTTCTCTGGCGGCTCTTCTTAACATTATCAGGTACATTTTCAAGTGCACGGCTGTAATTTCCATTTTCTGCCATAGCGGCAATATAAGAAACAGCAACCTGCTCAGTAATATTATCTGTAACATTATTTGAATCATAAGTTGCAATGAGATTTTTCTTAAAGAGACTGATATTTCTGCTGTATTCATCTGCACTTGCAATCGGCAGGTCAATGATAGAATCAAAGGTAAATTTCTGATTTTCATCATAAACGGCATAAGTTGCA
Organism: uncultured Treponema sp.; assembly: GCA_947166355.1. GTDB lineage: Bacteria > Spirochaetota > Spirochaetia > Treponematales > Treponemataceae > Treponema_D. The sequence continues at coordinate 391,982 of CAMVDX010000001.1, read as the reverse complement.
ACATATTCACGTTTATTGAATTCAGAATAACCTGCATCAAGAGAATAAGCTGAAAGCTCCCAGGAAGTTCTTTTTGCATCAAGAATTATATGGTCTGCTTCGGATTTCTGAAGCCTCATATTTGCAGAATAATTATATGGTAAAAGGAATGACGAAACTTCTGAAGGGAACTCAGTAACTACTGCCAGAGAAGAATCTGACTCTAAAGATGCAAGTTCAAATGTAACCTTTACTCCTTCTGTAAATTTTATTGTAAATGAAAGATCATCCGGCTGCTCGCAGTCTATAAGGGTAAGCGCTAACTGATTTCCGTCTTTTTTAATTACAGCGGGATTCTGATCATCACAGAAAAAGTTAATACCGTTATAAGAAACGCGAAGCTTATTTTTGTAAACAGAAGAACCGTCTTCTCCCTCTGCTCCGGCAAGAGTAATCTGAAGATTTCCGATTTTTTTGATAATATTGGAATCTGTTCTAAATTGCAGGACAAAAATGCCGATGATTATAACGATATCGACAATAAGCAGTCCTAATGCTTTTTTTAATATCCGAATGCTCATTGTATTAATAGTTTAGCCAATGATTCGGTTAATTTCAACTATATAAAGGAAAGTAAAAATGATTAAGTCAAAGATTTTACTGATTCTTGCCGCAGGCGCAATTCTTACCACTTTAGCAGGGTTTACAGGTTGTGTTTCAACTCCAGCAGCAGAAGAAATACCTCAAAAGGAAGTTACTAAAACAGAAACTAAAAAAGAACCTGAAAAAAAGGAACCGGAAGATCCTCCAAATGTAAAATTTGCAAAACAACTTCAGATTCTGCTTGAAAAAGGAGATATAAAGGGCGCAATCGCTCATTTTGGAAGCATTCCTTTATCATTAAAAGATGATATTGAACTCAAAAATCTGCTTGGAGCACTTTATTACTCAGATACACAGTATGATAACGCAATCGCAACAGCAGAAGAAGTTCTTGTAATTCAACCTGAAAACATGGATGCGCTGGAACTGATTTCATTATGTAATCAGGCAAAGGGTGACAAAAAGGCCTATAAAGAGACATCTGAACGCATTCTTGCAGCAGATCCGTATAATGCATCTGTAAACATTCAGAAGGCAGAAGAGTATGCCGTAAACAAAAAATACAAGCTGGCGCGTGAATCCTACAAAAAGGCACTCAAAGGCGAACCAGAAAACACTGATGCACTTTTCGGTTACGCTCAGATGAGCTACTACACTGATGATATTAAAACTGCCGGCGAAACCTTTCAGCAGATTCTTAATCTGGAACCGGAAAATGCCGCTGCCCTCGCCTACATGGGAAAGCTTGCCTACGAAGAGGAAAATTACCTCCGTGCGACTAAATTTGTTCAGGAAGCATTAAAACACGACCCGAATAACTATGATTACTGGATGGACTATGGAACTTATCTTCGCTATCAGGGAAAATTTGATGATGCGGCAAATGCCTGGAAAAAAGCGGCTGAGTTAGATCCATCTTACTTCCTTGCCTATGCTTATCTTGCGGGTAATTATGATGATTTAGAAAAATGGGATGAAGCCCTCGAATATTATCATAAAGTAATCGAAACAAATCCGAAGTATTTTTATGCTTATGAGTCTACTGCAATTCTTGAATATCGCGCAAAGAACTATGAAAACGCAATAAAATACTTTACCAAAACCTATGAATACAGCCCAAGCTATGCTTACTCTCTGATGATAGCGGCCTGCTGGTTTAGGCTGAATAAACCTCTGGAAGCAAAAAAAGTGCTTTCAGCTCAGCTCAAAAAACTCGATTCAAATTCTACAGAATATGCACTTGTTCGTTTTTACAATGATAATTACAACAAGAATGCAGAATCTAATCTTACTCAAAAAATCACAAAAGAAACTAATAGCAATAACCGCGGTAAAATGTTATTCTACATGGGACTTTATTATGAATTGAACAAGGCAGATGAACTTGCAAAAGAGTATTATGCCAAAGTCACAAATTTAAAGGCTCCTATGTTCTTTGAATACAGGATTGCAGAGTGGGGATTGCAATGAGTAAGACTCAGATTCAGCTGGAACTTGGAGGGCGCAAAATTACCCTCGTAGGTACAGCTCATGTTTCTAAAGAAAGTGTTGAAGAAGTAAAACAATCAATAAATGAACTTAAGCCCGACTGTGTGGCAGTTGAGCTTGATGAAAAAAGAGCTGCTTCCATTCAGGAGGCAGACAGATACAGTCAGCTTGACCTGGTAAAGGTTTTTAAGCGCAAGGAAGGTTTTATGCTTCTTGCAAACCTTATTCTTGCGTCTTACCAGCGCCGTATGGGCTTGAATGCCGGTGTTAAACCTGGTGACGAGATGCTCGCGGCGATGGATGCGGCTAATGAGCTCGGTGTTCATTGCGAACTCGTAGACCGTCCTATTCAAATCACCTTAAAACGTGCCTGGGGTAAAAACTCGTTCTGGGGAAAAGGCAAGCTGTTTGCTACCCTTCTTGCAAGTGCCTTTGAAAAAGAACAGATTGCTCCTGAAGAAATAGAAAAGCTCAAGGAACGTAACGAAATGGATTCCATGATGTCTGAGCTTGCAGAGTACATGCCTGTCATCAAGGAAGTTTTGATTGATGAACGCGACCGCTATCTTGCATCAAAAATCTGGTCGGCACCGGGAAGTAATATTGTTGCAGTTCTTGGCGCAGGACACCTGCCGGGAGTACAGGCCTGGCTCGAAAAGCTTGCGGCGGGCTCTGCAAATGCCGATACTGAAGACATTTCTGTTTTACCTAAGAGCAGTCCGGTTTTAAAAATCATCGGCTGGCTTATTCCGCTTTGTATCATTGGACTTATTATTGCAGGCTTTGTATATGGCGGAGTTCATGCAGGAACTCAAATGCTTTCTACCTGGTTTCTTTATAACGCAGTTCCAGCCGCAATTCTTACAGCCGTTGCCTGCGGACATCCTCTTGCTATTCTTGTCGGATTCCTTGGAGCACCATTTACTTCGCTTTGCCCTTTTATCGGGATTGGCTTTTGTACTGCTATTGTTCAGGCAATTGTATGTAAGCCAAAGGTAAGTGATATGGAAACTCTTCAGGATGATGTAAGCATTAAGGGCTTTTACAAAAACCGTATTCTCCGCGCCCTTCTGGTATTCATTCTTTCATCTATTGGAAGTACAATCGGAACCTTTGCGGCCGGCGCAGATATTATTGGTATTTTGAGTCATATTTAATAAAATGGATTGCCACGCGCTTCGCGCTCGCAATGACGCTGTGTCCGTCATTCGTGGCAATCTAACCTTAAGACTTTTCTTATTTTTCCTTTATAGATGTTTCTTTTGTAGTTTTTTTCCGTTTATATAGTGTAAACTGAGGATAATATGAAAAAGAAACACCTTATTTTTTTATCTTCGCTTTATCTACTTGCAGGACTCGTTTTTGCACAGCAGAATAAGGAAGCGACTAAGCTCTCAATTCCGGATACGACAACTCTACTTCTTTCGTATGTAGAAAATGATTCAGAATTAAGAAATCTCACAATTAATGCAAAAAAAGCTGCACTGTCTTACAAATCAACAAAAATCGACAGCGGCTTTGATGTTACACTTTCGAGCGGAACGATGACACTTCAGGTAAGTGAAGATGGAAGTAAGCTTTCTGCAAAACCATCTGTAAAGGCAAAACTTCCGCAGGCTTCAAACCTGAGTCTTACTGGTCAGACAAACATCAGTTCTGACAAATCAGATACAAAGATAAGCGACACTTCTCTTTCACTTGGCGTAGATATTATTTCATCTGCTATGCTTACAAATAAAATTACAAGGCTCAAGGCCGAGCGAAATGTTGTAGAAGCAGAAAGAAAAATTCAGAAGCGTGCAATTGCTGCAGAAAAAGAATTTTATACTGAACTCAAAAAACTTCTTTCTTCAATCAGCTCCATCATCTCAAAGCAGGAAAAATATTATTCTGATTCTTTAGATTTTGAAGCTAAAAAAATTCAGGGGTATTCAACAAACTCTTCTACTTATAGACAGGCCGAGCTCAAGGTTATGTCTGATGAACGTGATGTCCAGAGCGCCATCCGTACTTTTATTTATGACAGCGTAGTCTTTTATAAAAAGTGCGGTTACGACATTCAGCTTGATGAAAATGTTGATCTTATGAGTCTTGTTCCGTCAGACATCGAAGCGATTGAACCTGTTGATGTAACCTCGCTCGATAAAGAACTTTACTCCGAAATCGAAAGTACAAACTGGTCTCATACTATCAATTCTATGGAACGCAGTGCTAAAAAGAATTACAGTCTTTCTGCAAATGCAGGCTACACCTTCGATAATTCATCTACTAAAACTGATACTGTAGATGCCGGCTTAAATGGCTCTATCGGCGGCTTGACGGTAGGCGTTGGGATGAGTATGCCGCTTTCGGGAACCGGCAGCAGTAAGAACTCGGACAATACTTCTGGTACTTCAGGAGCAAGCGGAAACTCGGGTAAATCTTCGAACTCTCCAACCTTTACCTTAAGTGCAACATTAACTCCGAACACCTTCCGCAAAAACAGCATTACAAAACAGCAGAATGAACTTACCGAAGAACAGGAGCTTTTAGCCATTGAATCAGCTGAATCAAATTATGAAACAAAAGTTGTGGAACTTCAGCAAAAGCTTGAATCTCTTCTCTGGGAAAAAGAAACTGCTGAAAAAAATCTTACTATGTATGAAGACCTCGAACGTGATATGGCACAGCTTTACAGTCAGGGCTATACCAGCGAAACAAATTATCTTTCTTCCAGAAATAACCTTAACAGCAACATTATTAAGAAGGTTTCAAATCTTATAGATTTGATAATTTATAACGACGACGTAATTTCAAACTTCGTGAACGAGAAATTCGAATTCTAAGGCAGGAAAAGTATGAAAAAGAAAATTAAGATAATCATTATTTGTGTGGCGGTTCTTGTTGTAATTGGCATTGGACTTGTAGTTCTTAAATCAATATTAGGCTCAAAACGCAACGAGAAGGTTTTCTATACGGCAAATAAAGAAACCTATGAAAATGTAATTGAAATATCTGGAACTATTGCGGCTGCCCAGGAGCAGACTCTACAGGCTCTTAGTGCCGGAACTGTAACTGCTGTTTATGTAAAGAAAGGCGACAAAGTAAAGAAGGGCGATATCATCATTCAGCTTGATGATTCTGAACAGATTTACAATCTCGAAAAACAGGATTATAACATGGCAACAAAACGCCTTACTGCCTCTGAGCGTGAGCTTAAGCTTCTGGAAACCGAACGCGCAACTTTAGAGCAGAAAGTAAATGACCGTAAGGTTATTGCCACCTTTGACGGAATTATTGCAGACCTTAAGGTTGCCGTCGGTGATTCACTGGCCGCTAAAGATAAAATCGGAACTCTTGTTAATACAGACTATCTTACTGCAGAAGTTGAAGTTACAGAAACTGATGTTTCAAAGCTTGCTATTGGGCAGAAGGTTTTATTCACCTTCCCTGCTTACAGCAAAGGTACCGTTGAAGGCTACGTAACCGGCTGGCCAGCAATCGGTTCGGTTACTTCGCGGGGAGCAACTATCGTAAAGGTAAATCTTCGTATTGATGATTACCCGTCCGAGATCCTTCCATACTTTTCTTTCACAGGAAAAATCGAAATCAGCCCTACAGAAGAATATATTGTTGTTTCCCGCTATGCAATCGGCTACGAAAACAAGGAACCTTTTGTCGTACTTGCACGTGGAGAACAGAAAAAGTCTGTTAAAGTTCAGCCTTACGGAAACGAATATGTAAAAGTTCTCGAAGGTCTTGAGGGCGGCGAAGTGCTTATTCAGCAGACAACGCCAAAAACTTCCGGACAGAATCGTAACAGAAATAATTCAGGAAGCAGCAGTCGAGGTAGTGGTAGCGGCCGAAGTGGCGGTGGCTCAGCACCAGCCGGTGGCTTTCCAGGACGTTAAGGCAGGCAGCTTATGGAAAACGTAGTTAGTTTACGTGATGTAGTAAGAACCTACATCATGGGCGATAACGAGGTGCGTGCTTTACGAGGCGTAAGCTTTGATATCGAACAGGGAGAATTTGTTTCTATCATGGGACCTTCGGGCTCTGGAAAATCTACCTGTATGAATATGATTGGCTGCCTTGACCGCCCTACTTCGGGAGTTGTAAAAATAAACGGTCGAGAAACGGCAAAGATGAACGAAAAAGAACTTTCTGTTTTGAGAAATCAGACAATCGGTTTTGTATTTCAGCAATATCATCTTATTACTTCAATGAATGTAATTGAAAACGTAATGCTGCCGTTGAAATATCAGAAAATTGAGAGAAGCCTTCGTTATGATATGGCAAAGACCGCACTTGAAGCCGTGGGACTTTCAGAACGCATTCATCACAGACCTCACGAGCTTTCCGGTGGTCAGAAGCAGCGTGTTGCGATTGCCCGCGCCATGGTAACCAGACCAAAGATTCTGCTTGCTGATGAACCAACAGGAGCTCTCGACACAGAAACTGGAAAACAGGTAATGGAGATGTTTCGTAAAATCAACAGTGAAAACAATACAACCATTATCATAGTAACACATGATCCGAGAATCGGTGATTCTACAAAACGCTGCATCCGCATTCTGGATGGCCAGATAGTTAAATAGGATTGCTTCGCATTCGCTCGCAATGACGAGGTAATTGCTCCGCCATTGCGAGGAGCGCAGCGACGCGGCATTCACGTCATTGCGAGGAGCGTAGCGACGTGGCAATCCACATTATGGGAGACCTTATGTTAGAAGATTTTATAAACGCATTCAAAAATTTTAAGAGTAATAAAACCCGAACCTTTCTCTCTTTACTGGGCGTAATCATTGGAGTTGCTTCTGTTATTGTAATTACCAGTATGGGAAGCAGCTCAACAAAACAGATTGAAAATACCTTTGGTTCTGCAGGACTTGATGTAGTAAGTGTAAGCACTGGCTTTATGAGCCGCCGCGGAAGCTCTTCTTCTGTCAGCTTTAATGAATCAGCAAGAACTGATTTATTTGACAACGTACGCAACATCAAAAAAATCTGGTATAAAAATTCTTTGAATGCAACTATGTCTTACGGAGAAACTTCTTCCTCAGTAAACTGCTCTGCCATCGAAACAGGCTATCTTGAAATGTATAATCTTGAGCTCGAAAAAGGAAGCTTCTTTACTGTAACAGATAACGAGGAAGGAACTCAAAAAATAATTCTGAATCATGACACCGCAGAAAATTATTTTCCGGCCGGAGATGCCGTTGGTAAACAGGTTATTCTTATTGCGAGCAATACAAGATTCTGCTTTGAAGTAATTGGCGTTTTAAAAGAGCAGACAACAGGCATGGAAAACGGAGCCGCATTTATTCCACGCGGTTTTTATGCTAAGAAGATTCTTCCGAATCCTACAGCTGCATCTGTTATGGTTCAGGCTACTTCTAAAGAAAAGGCTGTAGAGCTTGTTAATGATATCAAAACTTACTACACAAATAAAACCGGTAATGAATATGCTGTAAACGTAATGAGCATGCAGTCTATGCTTGAGCAGATGAGTAAGATTACAAGCACAATAAGTGTAATGCTCAGTGCAATTGCGGCAATATCATTGCTTGTAGGCGGCATTGGAATTATGAACATTATGATTGTAACGGTAACTGAACGCCGTCAGGAAATCGGAATCCGTAAAGCACTCGGAGCGAGCCCCGCAGATATACGTCAGCAGTTTTTGATTGAATCTGCAAGTATAACTTTACTGGGCGGAATAATGGGAATAATTGTCGGAATTGGTGTAAGCCTTGCAGTGGAATACGTACAGTCTAACGCACTGATTATCAACACAAATGCCTGCATAATCTCATTTGTATTCTCAGTATTTGTAGGAATCTTCTTTGGTCTGAACCCGGCCAGCAGAGCCGCTAAGCTGGACCCGGTTGTAGCTTTGAGTGGGGAATAATAACCGTTAAATTGTGAAACCCCAAAAATTTCCGTGATATACGAGTGGTCAAGGCACGCTTCGCTCAAGGCCTTGACTCACTCGTTTTGATGCCTGTCATTTCATTATCAGGCATCAATATCCGTCACTCATCTCGCGGTTAGCGTCTTTCTTACAAAGCTCATCATATACAAGAGAACGCTTTCGGAGGTCTTCCTTGAGTTCCTTAGGGAACGGCATATTTCGCCAGAAGATTCCGCGGACATCTTTATCAAGTCTCTGAACACCAGTTGCTTCCTTAGTCATCCAGAGAATATAGTCTTCTATAAAGAATTCCTTTACATCTCCCTTCAGCTTCATCTGATCAAAATGCTGATAGTACTGTCCGGTCAAGCCCTCTTCCATCCAGTAGTAAGAAGCCTTTTCCTTTGCAACCTGCCAGCGCAAATCTGCAACGGCAGTAAGAACAGCAATCTTCAAATCTTTTGGATACATTGGAACTACAATACGACCACGACTTGTTACACGGTTATAGCGGTCAAAAGGTTCCCAGCAGAAACCACGATCTCCGTAAGTTGGAACCAGCAGAACATAAGGAACAATGCGGTTTGGAATATTTTTGTGAATTCGATGGAATACACCTGGATCAAGACTTTCAATCCAGCGAAGAACATCAATTACATTTTCGCGGGTACCAGTTCCTTTTTCTGTACAGTGATAAAATTCTCTTGTAAAAAGTGGGAATTGATTTCCACGGCGACCAACAGTCATCTTGGCCATCTGGCGTACCGTTTCAAACTCAATCTTAACAGCTTCTGTATCATTCGTTGCAAGTGCAGCGCCTCCACCGTTACTATTAATTTTATCCTGTACATTATCGTAGGTAGCCTTTGCTTCCTTAAATTCTTCAAGAACTTTAGACAGTTCCTTGTCATTTTTTGAAAGACGATGAAGAATATCTGTAATTTCCGGTAAAAGCCTTCTCTGCTGATCAGTATAACCAGCTGTATGATTTTCAAGTCCAAGAACAGGATTATGCTGACACAAATCAGTTATATTACGCTGAAGCTCTCCTTCGAGCATACGGCGTTCATTTTCTTTGATTCCAAGAATATTTTCTGCACTCTGAAGCTTTCCCGAGTTCTTAGACTGCAGCTGCATAAGACGGGACTGCTCTGCCGAAGCAGCCTGATCCGGAGTCATATTTGCTGTCTTCACCTGCTTTTTTTCATCAGTTGCGGAGTTACCCATCCGGCCTGCAGCAATTTCCTTGAACCATTCATCCATATACATGATAGGTTCATTTTCGCGGTTTTCAAAAAAGACTTTAGAAAAGAAATCTTTTGATTCCTGACGGAAAAGAGACGGAAGAAGAACTCCAAAACGTACCAGCATTTTCTTTGGCATCGGAGTATCTGGATTTCCCATCTTACCCACCATACCGCGCAAAAGCTCCCAGTACGCAGTTACAATCTGCTGACGGTAAACTGCACGATCCTTAGGATCCTGACAGGTAAGATATTTTGAAAGCACCTGATGTACACGCTGTGCTGACTGATTTTCTCCAGTAAGTACGGTTTTGTAATATTTTGTATCATTAAAAACTTCAGATGGAGTATCATTGACAAATTTTTCTATCGGTTCAAATTGATGACGGCTCAAATCAACATCATGTACACCTCTACTGCCAGAAGCTGATTTTCCTGAATTAGCAGAAGGTTCCGCAGAACCGCCGTCTGAAAGTGGATCAAAAGACTCAAAAGAACCTGCATCTGATTGTTCAACAGAAGCCTCACTCCCCTCGCTGTTGCCTGCCTGAGCTAAAAGTGCAGCAATTTCTGGATCCAATCCATCACTCATAAAGCATCTCCTATAATAATATTATATTATAAGGCATATAATTCATATTCGCAACAAACATATTGCACAAAATTTTAAAATACTATAATATACAAACATCTGGGGAATTAGCTCAGTTGGCTTAGAGCATCGGCTTTGCAAGCCGAGGGTCAGGGGTTCGAGCCCCCTATTCTCCACTTAATCCTGAAGGTTTCGGCTTTCAGGATTTTTTTTTGCCCACGTTGTAAAACATCTTTTTTTTCATTATTATAGTAACAATTGTTTAATTTGAAATAATTTTATAGGAGCAATACAAATGGCAGACACAATGCATGCATTGGAAAAGAACCCTAACTGGAAGGGTCGTCGTGGTCCTGTTGTCCTCGTAATTATGGACGGCGTTGGATATGGTAAGTATGAAGAGGGAGATGCAGTTAAGGCTTCTAAGATGAAGTACCTGGACTGGTTTACTGCTAACTGCCCTCACACTAAGCTTAAGGCTCACGGAACTGCTGTTGGTCTTCCTAGTGATGATGATATGGGTAACTCTGAGGTTGGTCACAATGCTATGGGCTGTGGCCGCGTTTTTGCTCAGGGTGCTAAGCTTGTAGGTGAATCAATTGCAAACGGTTCTATGTTCGCTGCTGACACCTGGAAGAAGCTTATTAAGAATGTAAATGATAAGGGCTCTACCCTTCACTTTATCGGATTGGTTTCTGACGGAAACGTTCACTCTCATATTGACCACCTTAAGGCTATGATTACTCAGGCTTCTAAGGACGGAGTTAAAAAGCTCCGTGTTCATGCTTTGCTTGACGGTCGTGACGTTGACCCAACTTCTGCATTGAACTATATTACTCCGCTTGAAGAATTCCTCGCTGGATTTGCCGGCGTAGACTATCAGATTGCAAGCGGTGGTGGACGTATGTATATGACTATGGACCGCTACAATGCAGACTGGTCTATGGTAGAACGCGGATGGAAGGCTCATGTTCTTGGTGAAGGCCGTAAGTTTGAATCTGCAACTAAGGCCATTGAAACATACCGCGCTGAAATTCCAGGCGTTCTTGACCAGGATATGCACGAGTTTGTAATTGCTAAAGACGGAAAGCCTGTTGGAACTATTGAAGACGGCGACTCAGTTATCTACTTCAACTTCCGCGGTGACCGTGCCCTTGAAATGACACGCGCTTTTGAAACTCCAAAGGGCGGCGACCTGCCATTTGACCGTGTTCGCGTTCCAGCTGTTGAGTATGCCGGAATGATGGAATATGACGGAGACGCTCATGTTCCAGCTCAGTACCTTGTAAATCCACCAAGCATTGACCGCACAATGGGTGAATATCTTACAAAGACTGGCGTTAAACTTCTTGCAATTTCTGAAACACAGAAGTACGGTCACGTAACTTACTTCTTCAACGGAAACAAGCAGGGTAAGTTTGACGAAAAGCTCGAAGACTATATTGAAGTTCCTTCAGACGTAGTTCCATTTGAACAGCGTCCTTGGATGAAGTGTGCAGAAATTACTGATAAAGTTATCGAAGCAATTAAGAGCGGTAAGTATGACCACATCCGCTTGAACTACCCTAACGGAGATATGGTTGGACACACTGGTGTATTCAATGCTGTAGTTTGTTCTATGGAAGGTATGGACCTTCAGCTGGGCCGCCTTAAGGCTGCAATTGATGAAGCCGGCGGTATTCTCTGTCTTACTGCTGACCACGGAAACTCAGACGATATGTACGAGCACGCAAAAGACGGCAGCGTAAAGAAGGATGGAGACGGCGAACCAAAGGCAAAGACTTCTCACTCTTTGAACCCAGTTCCTGGTATTATCTACGACCCAGAATACAAGGGCGAGTACGACAATACTAAGTTGAATGATGGTCTTGGAATCAGCTCATGGCCTGCAACATTGATGACATTGATGGGATATGTACCACCAACAGATTATGACAAATCAATGGTAAACTTGAAATAAAATAATTGTCACACGGATTCGAAATTACTACGTAATTTCATTTTTCTATTTTATTTATGATTTTGCGTAGCAAAATCGAATCCGTGTGACACCCTTAATCCGTGTAAAATCCGTGTGATTATCCGTGTGACAAAAACCCGTGTGACTACCTTAATCCCGTAACGTTGAACTATAATATTTTTCCAGCTGCGGGCGGCAGTCTATAAAAATCTTTCCGATTACAGGATCAAAGTGTTTTCCGAGATCTTTCTTTATAATCTCAAAAGCTTCATCAAAAGATTTTGCTTCTTTATAACAGCGTTTACTTACTAGCGCATCAAAAACATCAGCAAGCGCCATAATTCTTGCTTCCAGAGGAATAGCATTTCCCTGTAGATGTTCCGGATACCCCTCACCGTTCCATTTTTCATGATGATAATGAGCTATATTTATAGCAATACATTTAAAACTCTGGTCTGTAGTTTCATTGAGGATTTTTTTAACAATCTTTGCTCCCTCAGCTGCATGACATTTCATAATCTCGTATTCTTCTGGCGTAAACTTTCCTGGTTTTCTCAAAATAGAATCATCAACAGAGATTTTTCCCAAATCATGCATAGGGGCAGCCTTTACAAGAAGCTTGCAGAATTCCGGCGTAATCTGCGAAATCTCTTTGTGTTTCAAAAGCTCATCAGCAAAAATCTGAATACAGTCGCTCGTACGCAGAATATGATCTCCGGTACTGTTGTCGCGGCTTTCAATCATAATTGCCATGCCTTTGATAATAGAATCCTGCATGTCTGTGATCTGACGAGTTTTCTCAGTGACGAGGCGAGTGAGCTCCTTATTATAGGAATTGATTCCTTTTATATATTGATGCTGTTCCGTATCGTCACGCAGCTCAATCAGATAGCCGATATAATTTCCTGTAGAAGAGTTAGCGGAAATATGATGAATAGTACCTATAGCCGTTTTTTCTTCCGCAAGAATAACAAAGTCTTTGTTACAGTTTTCATCCCAATCCCATGATGGATCTTTATAATGTAATTTCTGAATTACATCTGTATAAGAAGCAGGAATTGTTGAATCAATTGGAATCTTTTCTAAATCAGGTAAAATCTTAAGTGCAAATTCATCACAGCCGAGCAGATGCTTTCGTTTATCAAAGGCAATGTAACCGTAACCTCCGCGGGTTTTGTAGACATTCATTAAATTGTTTGAGATGTCGTAGGTATTTGCCCTTGTCGAAACATAGATAAAAAAGGATTCCATTAAAACATAGATGAACGGCATAAAATTTATAGTTACTCCAAGCGCAAGCGGAATCACATAAAATAGCGTTCCGATAATCAGCGTCAGTAAAAGAAACTGAAGAGTCCTTTTCGAAACCCGTTTCTTGCTGAAAATTGTAGTAACTACCATCACCATTGCAGAAATGTTAATTGTAGCAAGATAGAAGATGTAATAAATCATTCCAGGCCCAAGCTTATATTTTACGATAGTAAGGCCGTGCTCCTGAACGATATACGGCTGACTGAAAAACAGATTTGTGTCGCGAGTTGTTGCAATCAGTATGCTTATGACAATTGCCGAAACAAGCAGTGAAACTCTCAGTGGAATAAAAAATCTTTTGTTACACATATCTACAACGACAACGAGCATAAAATAGATTGTAAATATGCTGCCGATATATGAAAGTAAATCTCCACACATTGCAGCTTCCAGCGAGGTTGCAAAAATGGACATAGCATAACCGAAATTGGAAACTATTGTCGTGAAATATAAAAGAAGATAGTGTTTATTTATTTTATTTGAAGTAATTTCATAAAAAAGAGTCAGTTCGAGAAATGAAAGAAAGAACAAACAAAGATAGATTACTTTTAATACCATTTTTTTATTATATACCTATTTTTTAAGATTGTAAAAAAAATAACCATTTTTTCATTCTATAATGCAAGTTTTTTGTGATATAATTAATCATTATGAAACGAAAGCTTTTTTTGATTATTCCGGCCGCTGTAATTGGTGCCGTTATTTTATTTGCAATTCTTTTTATTCTTTTTTTGACTATTGTAGAATACAGACCAAAGCCTGTTGAAAACGTTCCTTTTACAAGTGGAAAAGAAATGCTGATTCCCGGCAAAGCTTATTCGATTTTAAGCTGGAATATTGGTTATGCGGGGCTCGGTAAAGACGAAGATTTTTTTATGGATGGAGGAACAAAAGTCCGTCCTGATTCTAAAGCTGTAGTTGAAAAATATTTCAAGGGAATCAGAAGTACAATTGGTTCTCATCCTTCTGACATTCTTTTTACACAGGAAATTGATATTAAATCAAAACGTACCTGGAATATTAATCAGTATGAAGCAATAAAAAGCTTTACCGGAAAAGCTGGTGCATTTGCATACAACTATAAATGTATTTATGTTCCGTTTCCGCTGCCAACGATTGGAAAAATGGGAAGCGGGGTTGCAACCTTTACTTCTTTTGAGACTTCCGGTGCGCAGAGAGTTTCTTTGCCGGTGCCTTTTAAGTGGCCGATTCGCATTGCAAATCTAAAAAGATGTATGATTATAAGCCGCATTCCTGTTTATGAAAATGGCGGTGATTCTGGCCGCGAGCTTGTACTTGCAAACTTTCATCTTGAAGCCTTTGACAGCGGTGAAGGAAAAATTGCACAGACTAAGGCTCTTAAAGAATTTATTGATGCGGAATATGCAAAGGGGAATTATGTAATTGCCGGCGGCGACTTTAATCAGAGGTTTCCAGGTTCTGACAGTTTTGGTCCTGTATGGACTGACGGCTGGCTTCCGGGGCAGCTTGATAAGGATATGCTTGATGACGGCTGGCAGTTTGTTTTTGATGATTCTAAGCCGACATGTCGGGCGAATGCTCGTCCTTATAATGACGCTGATGCGGCTGCGCATAACTGGCAGTATCACGTAATCGATGGATTTATTATTTCGCCTAACATTGAGAAATTGTCTATTAATGTTATTGATGAGGATTTTGAGAACTCGGATCATAATCCTGTTTTTATGAATTTTATATTGAAGTAAAGAAAAATAAATTATGGAAGAAAAAATCCGTGCTGGAAGAAACAGGACAATTACACTGGATGACAGCGAAAGAGACAGGCTGCGTGAACGACTTGTTACGGTCCCTGCGGGGGCGGCCATTGAGCCTGTCGAAATGACCGCAGTCCTCGACCGCACAATAAATTCTGATTTACTTGCAGCCCTCCCGTATCTTCCAGATGAATTTGCCGACCTTATAATTATTGACCCGCCATATAATCTTACAAAAAATTTCGGCGGTAAGATTTTTAACGAACGAAAAGATTCTGCCTATGAAGATTACTTGATGTCGTGGTTTCCTCTAGTCTGCCGTAAGCTTAAACCGAACGGCTCACTTTATATGTGCGGTGACTGGAAATGTACTTCCGCCTTGCAGCGGGTGCTTGAACAGGAGCTTACGATTTTAAATCGTATTACCTGGCAGCGAGAAAAAGGCCGCGGTGCAAAAGCTAACTGGAAAAATGGAATGGAAGATATCTGGTTTGCTGTAAAAAATCCTGACGATTATTATTTTGATTTAGAAGCCGTAAAAATTAAACGCCGGGTAATTGCACCTTACAGAGAAGGAGGAGCCGGCGGAAAGCCTAAGGACTGGGATGACAGCGAAGACGGTAAGTTTCGTCTAACATGCCCTTCTAATTTTTGGGATGATATAAGCGTGCCCTTCTGGTCTATGCCGGAAAACACAGACCATCCGACCCAGAAACCCGAAAAGCTTTATGCAAAACTGATTCTGGCTTCTTCTAAACCGGGTGATGTTGTTTTTGATCCTTTCCTCGGAAGCGGAACTGCAAGCGTTACTGCAAAAAAGCTTGGACGCCACTGGTGCGGAATAGAACTTAGCGAAGAATACTGTCTGCTTGCAGAAAAAAGACTTGAGCTTGCAGAAACTGATAAATCAATTCAGGGCTATAGCGACGGAGTTTTCTGGGAAAGAAATACTGCGGCCTTGCAAAAGAAATAAGCGAAAGATTTGCCCGCGGAGTCCAGCTGTGAGAAAATGCACAAAACCTTCACAGTACTATTACCTCATAATGAATAAACCCTGCGGTTATGTGTGTTCTGCGGCTTCGGATTCTCATAAAACTGTTTATGAGCTTTTAACGCCGGAACTGCAAAAGCTGGTAAACGGAGCTCCGCGCGGCTGCCGCATGCATACGGTTGGCAGACTTGACTGCGACACAAGCGGGCTGTTATTACTGACTAACGACGGAAAATTTTCAAACAGGATTACTTCCGGCTCGGTGGTTGAGTGCCCGCAAAGCGGGCGTACCGAAACCACCATATCAAAAACCTATCGGGCAAAACTTGCAGTGCCGGTCTCTCCAGAAAATCAGAAATTCTATATAAGCCGCGCCGCCACCGGCCTGGTCCTCCCTCCCGAAAAAAAATATGCCGAGCAGAAAGCCCTGCCAGCCAGTCTGATTTTTGAATCATCTGATGTTTGTAAAATCACCGTGCTCGAAGGAAAGTTCCACGAAGTCCGCCGGATTTTCCGCACCCTGGAAAATGAGGTACTTGAATTAGAAAGAATTGCAATCGGCAGCCTGACGCTGCCAGAAGACCTTGAACCCGGACAGTGGCGGGAAATGACTGAAGAAGAAAAACAATCGGTGCTCGGTGGTTGAGTAAGCCGAAGGCTGTATCGAAAGCACCGCAGACCTCGGAAATGTTCTATTTCCAGGTGGTTTCGATACGACACTTCGTGTCGTTTGCATTCAAGGAAATTATTTTCTAGTGCGCTTGCGCGCACGATGCATACAACGCTTCGCGCCACTCAACCACCGGTTAAATTCTAAACAATTTCTTTATATTCTCATCCACAAGATTACTTAGTTCTTCCGGCGATACTCCCCGAACCTCCGCCGCAAAATTATAAACATGCTCAACATTTACCGGAGTATTTACAGTGCCGCGCAATGGCACCGGCGCAAGGTAAGGTGCATCTGTTTCACACAAAAAGCGGTCAGCAGGAACAAACTTCAAAAGCTCTTTAATTGCTTCAAGCTTTGCTTTTTTGTTATAAGTAATTGCTCCGCCAAAAGCTATATACCAGCCTCGGTCAAGAAAGGCACGAGCTTCATCAATTCCGTAGCTGTAGCAGTGAATGATTCCATTATCGTAGCCGATGTTTTTGATACATTCGAGGGAGTCTTCAAAAGCGTCACGGCTGTGCACAATTACCGGAAGTTTAAGTTCACGAGCAAGCTCAAGCTGAGCCTCAAACATTTCCCGCTCGCCGCGGTAAGTTGCTTCATCAAAATCATTCTCACAGCGGCCGTCTGCACCTTCCGGGTTCCAGTGATGATCGAGTCCGCACTCACCTAGTGCAACAACACGGCGGTGAAGAGTATCATGGTCTCCGCCTGAAGCAGCCACATCAATAGACTGCCGCAAAAGCTTCACCTGATTTTCTCGGTCATGAATTGCATCTACATCCGGCCAGATTCCCGCGCTAAAATACATAAAATCGCGTGCCCGGGCAGCCATAGCACTATCCGCCATCCCGGCCACAGCCCGTTCAACGCAAGCCTGCCGCTCTGCTAAATCATCACAGTGAGTTCCTATATCAAGTCCGAAAAAACAGTTACGAGCCGCCATAGCAGACAAGACCTCTACGCCGTCCACTCCGCGCTCGGTTGTCATCATTTTAAAATGAAAATGTGTATCTGAAAACATGGAGTGATTATAACAACAATTCAGATGTATGTCATGGATTATTATAGATTGCTACGTTTCGCTCACAGGGCTTCCGCATTATAAAAAGTCTGGCGCAAGTTAGCGGGGCGTTACGGGGCGGCAGCCCCGTTAGAAGGGGTAGTCCGAGACACCGCAACGCCGGTGGTTGAGTAGGCGAAGCCGTATCGAAACCACCAGAGTGAGGAGGCTCGGACGCAGGGGAAGACTTTCCCCTCCTAAATTGATATACTCAAAAACATGACTGATATTAATAAATTTCTTTCTGATATGCAAAAGACTCTCAAACACGACCGTCAGAACAACGGCGGGAAAAGCAGTTACGAACGAGTGAAAAATGACTTGCGCAGACTTTTTGAACGAAATGCCGCTGCCGTTGGTGAACTTGCGGATTCTATTTTTGAATATTGGGAAAACGAATATATTTACAGAGCGGCGGATTTGACCTGGGAGCCGAACGAAGAAAACCAGAACCGGCTTGCGGCTTATCTTGCCTTCCTTGAAAACAGTGATGAATATCAGGAGCTGGTTAGTGATTCAGACTGGGAAGAATTTGGCCGCCTTGTAAACTTTGAAGCAGAAGACCTTGACGTTGGTGTGCTTCAGGATTTGATGAAAATTCTAGTGAGCAAGGGCGCGTATTAATGGAAACAATCGAGTTCTACAGACAGTGCCGCCAATGCCCGAGAAAATGCGGAGTCGATCGTACGGCAAGTACGGTGGTTGAGTGCCCGCAAGGGCGTATCGAAACCACCGCAGACTCTCAGAAATGTGGTTTCGATACGGTCTCTGACCTACTCAACCACCGCAGTTCACTCGGCTTTTGCCGCGAACCGGCAGACCTCCGCATTGCCTTTGCGGGCCTTCACTTTGGCGAAGAACCTCTTGTAACAGTTTTCGGCGGAAGCGGGACTATCTTTTTTACCGGCTGTACTCTGCGCTGTGCCTTCTGTCAGAACTATCAGATTAGTCAAGATGGATTTGGCCGGGCTGTTGACTGCGCCGAGTTTACGGACATCTGTCTGCGTCTGCAGGCCGCCGGAGCAGAAAATATAAATCTTGTTACGGGAAGTCATCATATTCCACGAATAGCCGAGTTCTTACGCGCAGCCCGAGATGCCGGAGTAACTATTCCCTTCTGCTGGAACTCTTCTGCTTATGAATCTGTCGAAATGCTGGAGCTTTTGAAGGGGCTTGTTACAATCTGGCTTCCGGATTTGAAAACTCTGGACAGCGCTTTTTCAAAGAAACTTTTTTCCGCACCAGACTACCCCGAAGTCTCCACTACCGCAATCAAATGGATGATAGAAAATAATCCTTTGGACATTGCTGAGATTCCTGAGCCGCCGAATGCAAAACCTGCAGAGTGGGCAGAGCCGGGTCAGCCGCGGGATAAAATGCTGTCCGGAGTAATTGTGCGCCACCTCTTTATGCCAGGCCACTTTGCCGAAACCGCAGATGTTCTTGCCTGGCTCAAGGAAAATGCCGACGGCCACGCCATCATCAGCCTCATGAATCAATACACTCCGGTGCCTTTCGATGAAAGCCCCGACCGGCTCGCAGCCCGCACCGCCGCTCTGGCATCAATTGAAAACCGTCTCGTCACCACCGAAGAAGACGCCGACATCCGCGACCTGATAGAAGCCTACGACTTCGAATACCTTTTCTACCAGGAGCTTACAGATGACACAAGCTGGCTGCCGGATTTCCGCCGACCGCAGCCGTTTAGTAATAAACTTGCAACGCCGATCTGGCACTGCCAGCATAAATTATAAAAGGAAAATACAATGAAAAAAGTAAAAATCCGACAGGCCGCCGCCAGCGACATTCCCGCAATGAATGAACTTTTCCGCAAGGATCTGGGTTACGAAGAATGTACGCTGGAGATTGTTGAAAAACAGTTTGCGGGACTGGATAATTCGCGGGAAGCTGTTTTTGTTGCTGAGGCAAATGCAGAATGTACCGATTCACTCGACGGCTCCTATGACGGCTCTTCTGAAATCAAGCCGTCCCACATCGCAGGCGTAATCCACGTAGAAAAATATAACGTACTCTACTTCCCAACTATGGCAAACATTCTGGGAATTGCGGTAGATGCGGATTTCAGAAGGCAGGGAATCGGCTCTGCTTTGCTCAAGCGAGCAGAAGAATGGGCCCGCGAAAATGGGGCGAGCAGCATGCGCCTTAATTCTGGTGAAAGCCGAAAGCAGGCTCACGAGTTTTACCGCGCCCAGGGCTATATTGATGATAAAAAGCAGCTTCGATTTATAAAAGAACTCTGACACTACGGCTAAA
The DNA here is from genome assembly GCA_947166355.1 of uncultured Treponema sp. Classification (GTDB taxonomy): domain Bacteria; phylum Spirochaetota; class Spirochaetia; order Treponematales; family Treponemataceae; genus Treponema_D. Next base: position 372,175 of record CAMVDX010000001.1, on the reverse strand, counting down.
AATTATAAAAGGCAAGGATTTAGCCGTAAATATTCCTTCCTATTCTGTTTTACGAAATAAAAAATAATCTCTTTTACGGCTAAAATAAACAAATTAAATGGTTTTAGCCGTAAATTGACTGGCAATTTTCATACAAAAACTGACAAAATTTTTTTTTTACAAGAAATTTTACGGCTAAACTACACTTGATTTTGATTTTTAGCCGTAACAAATAAAATTATTCTGACAATTTGTAAAATTCCTACACTTTTTTACGTATAAAAAACATTCTGGAGTTACTTTTATCCGTAATTTCTTGTACTCTGTACGAAAAGAGGTAAAAAAATGTCAGACAAACCAACCCCGCCATGGGCAAACCAGATTCCACAAGGAAGCTTTATTTCTTACGCACCGACTTATAAAGTGGGCGAATACTTTGACCGCTTTCACAAAGATTACGATGCTGACGATTCCGGCCTTGGTTATTATTTTTACGACCCCACCGAGCATGGTTACGAAAAAGGTAAAGCTTACCCTCTGCTTGTTGTTATGCACGGAACTACAAATGCACTGGAAGGCAATGTCTGTATAAATTATGCCGGTGCAGAATTTTATTCTAAAGATGATTATCAAAAGGCTCTCGGCGGCGCTTATATTTTAGTTCCCCTTGCACCTGAATATCGGGATGCAGATGGTTATTGCCGCGGCAACTGGAATGAAATTGAAACTAAAAAAGTTTACGATGTCGTTTGCGCCTTTATCAAAAAACACACAGAGCAAAACGGCGGCATCAGTAAAAAAGCAATTCTTGGAAATTCCAGCGGCGGCTCTATGACCTTGCGCGTTACTTATGATTTTCCGGACTTCTTCAACATTGTAATTCCAATGGGAGCGCCCGAAATCCCGGGGCCGGAGCTTTTTGATTTATATGATAAAAATGATGTTCATCTCTTTTTCGCAATCGGAAAGCGTGATGAGATTAATGATTTTGAAAAAAATGTTACACCGCTGATTCCGCGAATGCAGAAAATGAAGCACTGTTTTATTTTTACTCCGGACTGGGTTTACAACGGTGACCACGGAATTGCTTCAATCAATTTTGGATTCGAAATGGGTCAGCACTGCATTATAAACGCAATGCACTGTAACCTTATGTTTGATGACGGCACGCCTATGGAGCCAAGACTTCCAAAAGGTGTAACCGGCTGGCTTTCAGAAGTACTAAAAGACTAAGAAAGGAGATTTTCAAATGCAGGAAAAAATTAAAATCAGATTAGGATTAATCGGGCTCTGGGTAGAGTTCGCAGCATATTTTTTCATCTATATAATTGCAACAAAAAACTTTTTTACCTTCACCGCAATCTGGAGTTCAGCGCTTGCTATCTATCTTCTTATAAGATTAAAGCTGCCTTCTGTAAAATATATTTTGATTTCCCTTATTTTCGGAATTGCAGTTTCGCTTTGCTATCTTGCAGTTCAGATAAATATAATGGTCGTAGTTCACCAGGGCTTACTGGCAGGCTTGCCGACTCTTCTTTCTTCTCTAGCTGTTTTTGCAGTAATGGAAAAAATTGGAGGCAGCAAGGCCAAGCCTTATTATCTGATTCGCACTTCTGGCAAGCGTCCTTCCTATCAGGAGCTTCTTATAAGCCTTGCTATTGCACTTGCTTCTGCGGCGGTGCTTGCAGTAATCAATTTCTTTTTATCAAAAACTCACTCTACAGAAAACTTTGCAATTACCTGGCAGCGTCTTACAATCTGTCTGAGTCCTGCAATTTTTGAAGAGATGGCTTGCCGTGCAGTCTTTATGGCTTTCTGTGTATATCTTTTCCGTAAGCCGACAAAGTTCCAGCTTTTTACAATGTGGTTTATGATGATTGTTCCACACACTCTGGCTCATCATTATGATTTGATAAGCTCCCTTTTACTCTGCGTAATCTTTGGACTTCCTTTTGCTCTACTTCAGAGAAAGAGGGATCTTACTTCTGCAATGGTAAGTCATGGGCTCGTTGATGCAATACGTTTCTGCATCTTTGGTTTTTAAGTAACTATCGTTAGTTAGCATAAATGTATGAAAACACTTTTTACAACTGATTATAAAAACTACGAAGCAAACTGGCCTACATCTTCCAGACCTTCGGCCAGGGCTATTATTGTAGTGGAGTCTGAAAAACAGAATTTCCAAAACTCGACAGGCTCTTCAGACTCCACCGACTCTTCTGGAAACTCCGAAACCACACCGCTTTCCCCGAATGACAAAATCGCCCTCGTCTATGCAAAAAATCTTGCCTACTACAAATTCCCGGGTGGCGGCATTCACGAGGGAGAAGAAAAAACTGCAGCCCTAATTCGTGAGGTTGCAGAAGAAACCGGCCTCGAAGTGATTTCTGATAGCATAAAAGAAGCTGGTCTTGTTAGACGCATCATGCAGTCAGAGATGTTTCCAAAAACAATTTTTATCCAGGATTCATTTCATTATTTTTGTAGTGTAAAAACTGGGGTGGACGGCAAGCCTCTTATCAAAAAGCAGAAGCTTGATGATTACGAAAAAGATGATGGCTTTGAACTAAGATTTGTAACTGTGAACGAAGCAATCCAGACTAATCTGCATTTTAAATCTGACAATGCCGCAAAGCTGGATATGATTGCCCGCGAGACTCTTGCCATGGAAAAGCTCTGTGGCCAGGAAGAAAATATTCCGCGGGCTTTCGCAGAGTCATTACTGGAAAAGTGTGTCGCAAAAAATCCGGGGCCGTGGCGCGAACACTCCTATGCGGTCGCTCGGGCGGCAGAGAAAATTGCGCGGGCGGTAATTGAAAAGGCCGCGGTAAATATCACGGTAAATCCCGCAGCTCACGGCAGCAAAACACACATCCTCAATCCCGACTTCGCCTACACCTGCGGACTTCTTCACGACATTGGCCGCCAGATGGGGTACACTTACATGGCACACGTTTACGACGGCTATCACTTTTTGAAAAACCTGGGTTATGACCAGCTTGCAAAAATCTGCCTCACACACTCCTTTAATCTGCACGTAATTGACGACTACATTGGAAAAATCGACATCTCACCGGAACAATACGACGAGCTCAAAACGCTGCTCGCCGCCACCGAATACGACGATTACGACCGCCTGATTCAGCTGCTGGATTCTACCTGCGGCGCCGACGGAACTCAAAACATGGAAGAGCGCATGAATGATGTAAAAGAGCGTTACGGCTACTACCCGCAAGGCAAATGGAACAAGAACTTTGAACTCAAGAAATATTTTGAAAAATTGATGGGGCGGGATTTGTACGAGGTTATTAGATAGATGCCCGGGTCAAGCCCGAGCATGACATATCAATTCAAGCCCGAGCATGACATAAAAGTTTTAATCCGGGCATGCCAATTATTTCAAGCCCGGATTAAGTTTTTTTACAATGCCTCGTTAATTTTTTTTGTCTGTTTTTTGAAGTAGAGCATAAAGCTTATCCACATAATCACATAAATCACGATAAAGATTGCAAACCAGATTATTGTGCTTCTGACGGTGTGAGGGAACCAGCCGCAGAGAAAGCCAGAAACATACATAACAACAGAAGTGATTGCAAAATGGAGGGCTGTCTGCGCAGTAATACTCCAGCTGTCAATTTCAAAAATCAGGGTGGTGGTAGCAAAACTTATTCCAATTATTCCTGTAAGAAAATACTGTATGATAACAGCCGCCATCTGTGAACTTGAGTGTTGCAGCAGATAAGCAGAAACCGGATAAAAATTTCCATTACCGCCGGCAAGTGATTCTAGAATCAAAATTGTCTGGCCAATAAAAACTCCATAAACAAAACCCATTATTGCTCTTTTGAAAAATTCTTTCATGATAAATCTCCTTATAGATCCCGAATCAAGTTCGGGATGACTTCTTTTAGTTCGGGATGACATCTTTTAGTTCGAAATGACTTCTTTTAGTCCAAGATGACATCTTTAGCGGTGCTTCATATTGAGAAGTTCCTTTTTGATTTTACTCATATATCTTCTTGAAACTATTGCAGCTTTTCCATTGGTAAAATTCACGCGGACAATTCCAGTCAGTGACAAATCGAGTTTTGTTACCTTTGAAAAGTTTACAATATCCGTGTTCGAAATCCTTATGAAATCTGTCCAGCCGCAGTTTTGAGCAAGCTCTTCAAACTCATAAAGACGCAGCTTCAAAAGCAGATTTTCTTTTTCAGTTTCCAGATAAACCTTTTTGTCCATACTGTAAATTCTGAAAATCTCGTTCTGCTTTACCTGAATGCAATAATCCCCGTCCCAGCCGGTAAGCATGGCAGTACAACCAGTTTCATCCATACGGCTGATTTTTTCTGCAATGTTTTTTATACCGTCAGTTTCCACATCTGTATGAATTACGCAGTAAGGCTTATCGCATTTCTCAATTTTGATTTGTGTTATCAAAATAGCCTCCTGTTTAATCGTTTATTTTCTGAAGGTTCTGTATCTTATTGTAAGTACAGGACTAGATTTTGAAAAGTAGTCAAAAGACCTTTTACCTCCTCCCGTAAAGGAACGGTTCTATAATTAAAATCTGCAAAATCAGCTTTTACTCTTTCTTCTGCAAATCCAACCCAGCAATTAATTGCGTCCATGCTTAAAAGTGTTATTAATCTTTTCATGATTCGGAGTATAAAGCAGGGAACCAGTCTTGTAATGTTTTTGGCGACAAGTGGTAATTTATTGTGATAAGTGGTAGAAAAGAATTATGAAAAACTTTTCCCTTGATTTAGAATTAAAAACTCCCCGCCTCACTCTGCGCCCGGTTCGTCTGGGAGATGAAAAAGAGGTTCACGAATATGCCGGTGACAAAAGCATTACGATGATGTTCTGGCTGCCTAATGACACTTTTGAAGAGACCCTTAATTTTGTAAAAAAATATTCTGTAGAATGGGAAAGCCCGGAACAGGAAGATTTTGAATTTGTGATTATTTATGAAGGAAAGATTATCGGTGGCTGCGACTGCGACCTTAGCCACAGTGAAGACCACTCCTATGCCACTCTCGGCTGGATTTTGAACAAGAATTACAGAGGGCGCGGTTTTGCAAGTGAAGCAGCAAGAGCCCTTGTAAACTTTGCCTTTTCTAACCTGGAAATATCGCGGGTGTTGGCTCAATGCGACTGCAAAAATGCCGCTTCCTTCAATGTTATGAAGAAAATCGGTATGAAACTGATTGATGATAAGGGGACCCGCACTTATCCGAAAACAGGAATTACTTCGGGAGAGTTCACCTGCGGGCTCACCCGCGAAGATTTTGAGAATTAAAATGTATAAAGGCTAAAACTCCAATCGGAAGAAAATAAGCGCACCAGATTTCGAGGGCAAGTATTCCGCCATGGCTGGAGTGACCTTCTGCCATGAAACTAAAAACTCCGGTCAGCGGCATTATAAAGCAGCTTAAGAAAAATACTCCGTGAATTATCATAAGCCATTTGAGCCACTTATCTACCTTTGTTTCTGCTTTCATTGCCAGCCCGAAAAAGAAAGTTGAAAGCGCCATCATTCCATAGCCGAGTAAATCATAAAAGAATAAAAGTCCTCCGTAAGAATAATCAAGCAGAAGAGTGGCCTGGCGATTGAGCTCTGACAGGCGGACGCTTGTTGTCTGTGCATAATACACAAGCAGAATCAGCACGGCATAAACTGCGGCAAAAAGCAAACCTGCATTTGCGGCAACTTTATGCTCCTTGTCACTTTCGCTGTGAAGACCTGCTGCCATAATCAGATAACTGAAGGCCAGAATCATGCAGACAAAATAACTCCAGAAGCTGGAGAAAGGCATAAAAAGCGCAAAGAGCGCCACCGAAATAATTACCAGCAGGGCTCCGATTTTTGAAATTGTTTTATTCATTTTCATCTCCTGTATAATTGATTAAACTGTTTGATATGCGCAATCAATATCTTAGTGGCTTCCTCTTCCCGCTCTGGCTCTCTGTCGCATAAAGTCAAAAGCAGATAAAAGGGAGCATAAAACTGAAGTGTCATGATATCTACGTTGTCCGTCTTAAAAGCACCGGCAGAAACCATCATCCCCATCATTATTCCCTGATAAGATAAAGGATCGTCCACATACTGCTTTGTATAAAGGGCAGCCAGTTCTTTATCATGAAACTGCTCTATAGTAAGCATTTTGCGAAAACGCTGATTGTATTCATCATGAAGATAAAATTGAAAGAGCCCTAAACCAATTTTGATGGAAGCTTCTTCTGATATTTTTGTATAAGTGTCGCCATCTGCCTTGGCATTGGAACCGTTGATACCAAGCTGCTCCGCAGTTTTCATAAACTGCTTCTGCATTTCTTCGATAATTCCATCAAAAATCGCCCGTTTGTTTTTGAAATGCTTATAAAGTGAAGGAGCTTTTATTCCAACCTTCTGGGCAATTTCTCCAACAAAAACATTTGCATATCCCTTTTCTGAAAAAAGAGTTAGCGCTTCATTAATTATTTTTTCTTTTGTATTCATTTTGATTCCTGAACCAGCCGATTTGGCTAATTGAAGTTAGCTTAATTATAGGCTAATTCGGATTAGCCGTCAAGGGTAAGATTTTCCGATAAAATTATCAACTGTTCCGATAAAATTGCCGATTTCGAGTTTTATGGGATTTATCGGAACGATGGGATTTTCACTGAGATTTTCAAGGGGTTCTTAAGGGGGTGACTCAGATAATAGGATAGAAGTGTATGGTGCAAATATCGTATCTGTGCCTGGCAATTACCCCCTTAGGAGAAGGGGTGGCGAAAGACCGCGAAGCGGGCTGAAGACAGGGGAAGGCTTTCCCCTCCTTTCTTAAAATTCTTGATATTTTCTAATTCTTTTTCCAAAAATTGTGCTATAATATGCGGGCTATGAAAAAGAGATTGACGGGCGTAGCGGTTCCGCTTGGTGCCCTTTATACTAAAGACAATTCGGTTATTGGTGAGTTTGGTGACCTTAAGCCTTTTGCTGATTTTTGCAAGGCGGCGGGGATTTCGATTATTCAGCTTTTGCCGGTAAATGATACTGGAACTCAGAGTTCGCCTTACAGCGGGCTTTCGGCTTTTGCACTGCATCCGATTTATATCCGGCTCAGCGAGGTGCCGGGCTTTGACGCACTTTACAAGAGTGACGCAAAGTTTAAGAAGGCTTATGATGATTTTATCAAGGGCCAGAAATACGCGCTGCGTTATAACTACGACGCGATTTTAAACGGCAAAAACGCCCTGCTCAAAATGCTTTATGATTCTACTGATGAGGGTAAGACAGGCGAGACTGGAGCTGAACTTTCTAAGTGGATTCGCGCAAACGGCTGGGTAAAGGATTATGCAGTTTATAAAAATCTCAAATGGAATTACATGCAGGCCAGCTGGAAAAGCTGGCTTGATACAGACCGCCTTAAGACTAAAGAAGAAATTACTGCCCTCTGGAATAAAAAGGCTTTTAAGAAGGAGCATCTTTTTTATGCCTGGTGCCAGATGGTTGCTGATGCGCAGTTCCGCGGGGCTGTTGAATATGTGAAGGCAGCCGGCATTCTGCTCAAGGGCGACATGCCAATTTTGATGAACGAGGATTCTTGTGATGCCTGGGCTTACCCTGAAGTTTTTAATCAGGATTTGCGTGCGGGTGCACCTGCAGACGGAGACAACCCGACCGGCCAGAACTGGGGCTTCCCTACTTACAACTGGAAAAATCTTAAGGAAGCTGATTACGGCTGGTGGAAGGACCGTCTGAAGAATGCTTCGAAATATTATGATGCTTACAGACTGGACCATATTCTGGGCTTCTTCCGAATCTGGGCAATTCCTGAAGCTGATTTGAATGCACTTAATGGCCACACAGAGCCTTACGCTTCTATTAAAAAGACTGAGCTTTACGAGCTTGGCTTTGATGATGACAGAATCCGCTGGCTTAGTCAGCCTCATATCCCGACAAGCGCAATTGAAGACATTACATGGAATCACGATAAGGCTCACCAGATTCTTGCAATTTTCTGCGACAAGATTAATGGCGAGGAGCTATGGAGATTTGCGCCGGCTGTTACCGGTTCTAAGATGATTGACCAGGCTGATTTGAGCGAGCTCTGCGCACCGGAAGCAATCGGTCGGGTAAAGCAGACTCTTATTGATTACTGGAGCAACCGCACCCTGATTGAAATTGCGAAAAACAAATATGTTCCTCTCTGGACTTACGGGCAGTCAACTTCCTGGGGCAGTCTGAATGAAAAGGAAAAGACTGCGCTTACAGAGTGCTTCGACGAACTGAACAAGAAAAACGAAAAGCTCTGGAAAAAGCAGGCCGATGAGATTTTTGAAGCAATCACAAAGGCTGTAAAGATGATTCCTTGCGGCGAAGACCTTGGTGTTGGAATTGAATGCGTGCCAAAGACTATGGACGCTCACAAAATCCTTGGACTCCGCGTTGTGCGCTGGTGCCGCGAATGGGCCGAGGCCGGTCAGCCTTATGTGCCTTTTGCAGACTACACGCCACTTTCGGTTACCACAACTTCGGTGCACGACTCAAGCACTTTGCGCCAGTGGTGGGAAGATGAAAAAGAAAGCGTAAAAGCTTTTGTTATGGCAAATGCTGAATGCTTTGGAATTGAAACAGGCGCTGAGGATGGGCCTTTGTTTACTGCACCTCGCGAAGAAATTGAAGCAAAAGCTGAAGCCGTTGCAAAAACCGAGTTCTCACCAGAACTCGCCCAAAAGCTTCTTAAGGCTTCCGCCACTTCAGCAAGTCAGTGGTTCATTCCGCCGCTTCAGGACTTCCTGTACATGGACAAGTCGCTCTGGCTGGACAAGGCTAGCGACGAGCGAATCAACGTGCCGGGAACCGTTACAGAGTTCAACTGGACTTACCGCCTGCCGTGCACGCTTGAAGACCTCTGCAAAAACACAGCATTGATTGAAAACATTAAGGCAGTAACTGAAAGATAGCTTGTAAAGGGGCTGTCCAAATAGTATTGTCATGCTGAACTTGTTTCAGCATCTACACTACATCTGGTTCTATAGATTCCGAAACAAGTTCGGAATGACACTAGGATGTAAACTTATTGTTCATCCCCTTTTTTTCTATGATTTTCATAAATCCTATGTTATAATAGACAGATAAGCGCATGTTCTACGCAATCATAAGTGCATTAGCATTAATACTTAATCTCATAATAAACCGGGACTCGCTAAAAAATCTAAGAGGCCGTTCTGGTGAATCTATAAGCGAACAAAAGGTAACATTCCGCTACAATATTTTTCTGATTGCTTCAAACTGCTATTTTATCGCCGATATTGGCTGGGGGCTCTTGTACGAGAATCATAATATAGACGCTTTGTTCCCGCTCTTATATATTGATTGTCTTTTTTACTTCTTTTTTATGTTCCTTACCATGCTTACCTGGATGCGCTATATTGTAGCCTATCTGTACAGGCATGACCGCAAGAGTAAGGTGCTGCTCCATTCAGTGTGGATTTTGTTTGTCCTGGCACTTATTTATCTGATAATTAATTTCTTTCATCCATTTATTTTCTCATTTAATGAAAAGCATGAATACATTATTGAACCCGGCCGAAATATTGCTTTCATTTTACAGATTATTCTTTACCTGCTGACATCCTCATATCTGCTGTTTATAGCACATAAATCAATAGGTGGTGAAAAGTTGCGTTATGCAGCTGTCGGGCTCACCTGTCTTGTAATGGAATTATTTCTGCTTTTCCAGATATTTAATGATGACTACCCTTCTTATGCACTGGGCCTCATAATCGGAATCTGTGTAATTCATTCCTATGTTGAAGAGGGCGAAAGAAAGGAAAAAGAAATATACGATAACATTGCAACAAGACTTGCAGAAAATTACGAAGCCATTTATTACATCAATATAGAAACAGGGGCTTTCCAGGAATTTTCAAAAAGTGAAAAATATGCCGCTATGCAGGTTCCAGTTGCAGGTCGTGATTTTTACGAAGAAACCAGACTGAATGTTGAAAGATTTGTACATCCTGATGACAGAGAATTTGCAAGGAATCTTTATCGCAAAGAGACAATGCTTAAAAATCTGGAAGAGAAAAAATTCTATTCCTATAAATATAGACTTTTGATTAATGGGAAGCAGAGACATTTTCAGTTTACAATGATGCATGCTCCGGATGGCAAGCATTTTATTATAAGTGAAAAAGATATTGAGAATGAAATAACAGCCGAAAACATGCGGCTTGAAAATCAGAAAAAGCAGGTCACCTTCACTCAGCTTGCAGAAATTCTGGCCGTAAATTATGACGTTATTTATTATGTTGATATAAAAGACTCAAGTTACATCAGTTATGAATGCAGAAACATTTATGGTGAAGTTGAGATTCAGAGAGCGGGTGATGATTTCTTTGCCGATTCCAAAGTTGATATTACAAATATTGTTCATAAAAACGACCTCGACTCTGTGCTCGACTTTGTGAACAAAGAAAATTTAACCTGTAAACTCATGAATCAGAAGAGCTGCCACCACGATTACCGGATTGTAGCCTTCAAGAAAACTCATTATGTCAGAATGACTGTACAAAAAACAGCTGATGAAACTCACTATATTATTGGCATTGAAAATATTAATGACGAAGTCAAAAAAGAAAAGCAGCATCTTAAAGCACTCAATACAGAAAAGGAACTTGCCCGCCGTGATGAACTGACTGGCGTAAAAAATAAGACTGCCTATACTGAGCTGGAAAAATCTGTTCAGTCAAATATCGACAACGGAATGGATTATCTGCCTTTTGGCCTTGTTGTTTGTGATACCAATGACCTTAAGAAAATCAATGATTCACAAGGTCATGTTGCAGGTGATGAATATATCAAACAGTCTGCAAAGCTTTTGTGTAATATCTTTGATCATAGTCCTGTTTTCAGAGTTGGCGGCGATGAGTTTGTTATATTCCTGAGAGGTGATGATTATACCAACCGAGTGTCCCTGATGAAAACTCTCCAGGATCAGGTTTGGGAAAATCTGAAAGCAAAATCAGGCCCAGTTCTTGCTTCCGGAATGGCTGAATTTACTCCAGAAAAAGACAGTCTGGTTACCGAGATTTTTGATCGCGCCGACAAGGCAATGTACAAAAACAAGCGCGACCTTAAAAAGTAAAAATCAGATTTAAATCCTACAGCTTATACTGCATAAAGTTTCCGTTGTGAACAAAGCCGTAGGCCGTATAAAGTTTTACTCCCATATCTGAAGCCGTAATCTGAACCGTGCCGCAACCGTAAGCACGGGCTTCGTCCACAACCCGGTGAAGCAGTTCTTTTGCAATTCCCTTGCGGCGGTAATCAGGATTTGTAAACATACTCGAAAGCAGCCCCATTCTTCCAGACGGACAGCCAAAATACGGCGGCTTTTCCACAAAAGACATTCCGCTGGTACCAATAATCTTATCGCCGTCCAAAGCCAGCCAGGAAACAAAAGTCCCGTCCGCAAGGTGACGTCTATAATAATCTTTAAGGGCCGGCATCAGGTCAAAATCCTCTTTTGCCCCTTCTTCGCGCAGTTGGGTGATACGCATTTGAATAAAGGTCGGCAGGTCGGCCTCGGTTAGTTTTCGGTATGTAATTTTGATGGTGGTTTCCATTTTTGTCCTCTATTTATGATTGTTAGCTACTGCTTATACAATTATTATAGATATGTGAAAAGCAAAATCAAGGAGTACATCCGACAACCGATAAACAATCAATCTCAGAAAATTCCACGATTTTCTTGACACCCTATTCAGTAGGGTATATATTATAACCATGACTAGAGAATTCATCATAACCAGAGAATTTGACAGTGTCTGGAAATCCCTGGGATTAGAGTCAGAAAACTACGCTGGGCTCTGGATGGCCGGGGAAAAAGCGGCGGAGCCAGAGTGATATATCTTGATAAAAAGGAGGCTCAAAATGAAGGAAAATAAAGAGTTCAATAGCATAATGGCAGGTCTCTCTGAAAGCCTTGAATATGCAAAGGGCAATACTTCAAAAGCTCGAAAAGTAAGTATCAGCATTGCAGAACTTCCCACATTCCACGATAAAGAAATCAAAAAGATTCGAGAAGATTTAAATCTGACTCAGAAAAACTTTGCCTTTGTTCTTGGCGTTTCTCCAAAAACCGTAGAAGCCTGGGAGTCCGGTCGCAATGTTCCACAGGGCACCGCTCAGAGATTTTTACAGATACTACAATTTGGAGGCAAAAAAATGCTCCAGGATTTCAATGTAATATCTGTGAAGATTTAATAAACAAATCCTACATCAAATAAATATCCAGCGTAAATACCAATCAAGAATTTATTGTCACCGAGCCATGTAAAATCACCTCTAATTGAAACTCGATTAATAATAAATCTTGCCCCTCCATTTACTTTCCAGGCAAATTTTTTTGTTGAGAAATCCCTTCCAATTCCACCGCCGGCATATAGTGAAAACCAGTTTGTAAATTGAAAACCTGGATTATATCCAATAAGCAAATCTTTCTTTTCTGAATCACTAAAATAGTCTAACTGCAAATGGCCCACAATATCTGCATAGTTTCCGTCACCTAAACTCACTGAAAGATATAAAGAATTATTAAAATCCATCAAATTATTCGTTGATCTATGATATCCTAGTTCAATAAGCCCAGTATAATTTCCTGTATGTCTTCTACTTTTTCCGGCTTCCTTTCTAAATAGTGGAGGTCTTCTATATGGCGACGGAATTGGATCTGGAATTGTTTCTGGTGTAGGAGTTGGAGCTGGGCTTGGTGCAGGTGCGGTTCCTTGTTGGGAAACAGGATTTGGCTTTACAGCAGGAACAGCCTGATATTTTGGTTCTTGTGGAGTTTGAAAAACGGGAGAATTCCGAACACAGTATTTGTTGTTTGGAGTATATTGAACTTCCCTGCCATTTGAAATGATTCCATAATAAACAAAACCAGTATTATCAGTCCAAGTCGGATCAATCCAATACCAGTTTCCATTCTGATGCTGAATCCATAACCAGGCATGGTGAGTCGCATTACCGTGGGCCTGAATTGTATAGGAAGAATTTCTTTTCAGATAAACTCCATTCAGCTTCCTGTCAGATTTTTCTTGAGAAACAGGGTCATACAAAGTAATATAATTTGGATTATCATCAACAGCAGCAATATACCATTGAGAATCTTTCATTCCTGCTTTATTGTAAGAAGATTGATAAACTCTGATATCATCCCAGGCTGCCTGCGCATAATCAAAGCAAACGCCATAAAAAGTTTGAGTCCTAGTCCGTTCTCCAGACATTTTCTTGAATCGTTCAGCTAACATCTGTGGTGTATAATAATCATGAGGATCATCATACCAGCCCCCACCCGCCTGATTTGCGGAATATGTGCCGATACAAGCAGTTTGTTTTGCAAGATCCTGGATGATATTTAGGAAGGAATCGGAAAATAGCGTTGTAGCACAAATTAATAATACATTGACAAGAATAACACTTTTTTTTCTGTTCATAACATGTTAACGTATTGAAGCTAACTTAAAACAAGATGCAACATAATCAAATTTTTCTTTTTTAACCCTTACAGTAACAAAAAGCGTTATTCCTGATTTATAATACACAATTACATTATATATTTCACCGATACTATAATCCCATTCTCCTAATGCTGATAAAATGAGAAAAGAATCTTCCTTTGATATTTTTTTATATGGTCCTTGATAACATGTCATATCTATACCCGATACTTTTCTGGCTATCTCATGAACATTGTTTAAATTCAATGTATCATCAGAACTTGCATAGGTAGCAGCTGCCAAACCTTCATATTGGTTCACAGGATCAGAATACCACTTTGGACTATTCGCACTTAATAATGTAATAGAATTTAAAACTAAAATCAAAACTAATAATTTCTTCTTCATATTATTACTCCCATCTTTTGTTATCATTTTTTATCTTTCATCATATGTTAAATATTTATCAGAAACCATTCGCCATTTTTCAAAATCGTAATACCATGAATTATCATTAAAATAATATCCATAAGAATCTAATTTTACCCATTCATCATCATCTGGATAATAAGCCCAAATATATATCATATTATGATACTGATACCCATTGTCATAAGTTAGTTTTTCTATAGACACTCGTCCTTTATCATTACATTCTTTGGGGGTTACTAAATAAACATACTCAATCCCAGAAATAACTCCTTCTGGCCATTTCTTTTTTGCCCAATTTGAATTATCAGGACCCGAAGTATATTTAGTACTCCAATTAATTTTTACTTGAAAATCACGATAGTTATCTATTCTAAACTTTATCTCAGCACTACATGGTAATATAAATAAAAGAAAAAATAATATTGAACATATTTTTTTCATTTTCATTCCACCTCTGTTTGCTAACTAATAGTTAATATGAATTCATAAAATTTTCTTAACACTGACTTATCATTTTTATCAATAAAGGTTCCTTTCTTTGTTTTATCAACCCCATTATCAATCTCTGTTATAAGATCTCTTAAACTTGGTAAAAATTCATCTAAAGAGTGATATTCTTCCTGCTTACAAATGCGAACAATCCTATTAGAATAATCATAAACGGTACTATCATTTCCATTTTCTGATACTTCCGAATAATTCTTGTTTAGAAGAAAGTATTCAAAGGCTAATTGTGCAATAGACTTTTTATCCATTATTCCCTCCATACAGCACAAAATACCATTAAATCACACTGTTATGGTATAACATACTTTGTTTAATAATAATAAAGTATATTATACCCTAAATCAAGCATAAGTATAGCGTATTATGTCATACAGGAAGGATTCTTTATGATTGACGAAAAGTTTTTTAGAGACAGACTACGGACTTTACGTAATGAAAAGCAGGTTTCTGCCAGAGAAATGAGTCTTGCACTTGGGCAGAACGAAAGTTATATCAATAAAATTGAAAGCGGAAAAGCAACGACAACAATTCCTTCCTTTATAAATATCTGTGAATATCTGAAAATCTCTCCATCAGTTTTCTTTGACGAAGAAACTCGAAACACTTTTGATAAGCAGGATTTTGAATACTATCTGAAAAAGCTCTCTCCTAATCAGGCAAAATATATTCTGGAATTATTGAAAGATATTACAAAAAATTAAGACTCAACTATAATAATCTTATATTTTCCATTATTTATTTTTCATCGATATCCCTTTCTATATTATTCGCATAAATAGAAAAACCGTGGTATAATTTATTAATTATACATAACTCTTAGAAGTTCGCTGCTTTGCCAGGGGCGTTACGGGGGCGGAGCCCCCGTTAGAAGGGGTAGCGAGCAACGAAGTGCGAGCGAGGGGGAGACTTCCCCCTCCTTACTTATAAACTAAAAGTTGGAGTACAAAATGAAGATTTCACACAACGAATTTCATATTTCTAAGAAAATACGAGACCTTTGCAATTTTGACGGCGGGCTTTTTGCTTCGAGCGGAAACGTGGTTTTTGCGAATATGCGGAATGTGCGCGCCTTTCAGCTTTTGATTAACAATGTGTTTGAGAGCCGCGGAGAGGAAAACAAGAAATTGTCGGCCGGCCAGCTCAACGCCATGGGTCTGATTGATGAGATTCTTCATTATGTGTGTATGCTTTACCGCCGCGACAAGGTACTGACCTTTATGGACGACCTGCTGGCCTCGCTGGACAAGGAGTTTGGACGGGAGACTGTGGACGGACTGCTTCTGGATTTTATCCGTGAGTTTCCGCCGGTTGCGGTTTATAAGGAAAAGATTTCTGCGGCTGATTATCTTGCGGGCACTGAGCTTGATGCGGGTACCGGCGTTGAACGTACTAACAGAGCTCAGACTCTGGAAGAGCTGATTCTGCTTCACCTTGCAAATGAGAACAAGGCTTTCCAGCCTTTTATGATTATGTTTTCTGATAAGGAGCTGGCTAAAAACAAACTGTACGCTAAGAGTTGGAAGTCTATTCAGAAATACGCTGTAGGCCAGCCGGTCTTTGGTCCTTTTAATCATGATTTGATTACACTGCTTCGCGAGCCTCAGGTTTATGCACCTGATAGTCTTCGCGGTCAGCTTGAATATCTGCAGAAATACTGGGACACCTTCCTCGGCGAATGGCTCAAGCGCATTCTTGCCGGCATGGATACAATTTCCGAAGAAGAAAAAGCTGCCTGGCATGGCTTTGGTGGCGGCGACCTTCCGGACATGCAGCCTTACAGCTTTGAAAACCTGATGAACGAATATGAGCGATTCTCCGCCGACAGCGAGTGGATGCCAAAGGTTATCCTGATTGCAAAGACTGTTCTTGTCTGGCTGGATCAGCTTACAAAACAGTACGGATACCCTATTACTAGACTGGACCAGATTCCGGATGCTGAGCTTGATAAGCTGCGGGACGAGGGCTTTACCGGACTCTGGCTGATTGGTCTTTGGGAGCGTTCTAAGGCCAGCCGCCGCATCAAACAGATTTGCGGTAACCCTGAGGCGGCCGCTTCTGCCTACTCTCTTTATGATTATAACATTGCTTCGAATATTGGCGGCTGGGATGCACTGGCAAATCTGCGTCAGCGCTGCTGGCAGAGGGGAATCCGGCTGGCATCTGATATGGTGCCTAACCACACCGGTATGGACGGCGACTGGGTTATCAATCACCCGGATTATTTTATTCAGCGCCGCGATAATCCTTTCCCTCAGTATACTTTCAACGGCGAAAACCTTTCGCAGGATGGCAGAGTGTCGCTCTTCCTGGAAGACCACTACTACAGCAAGGACGACTGTTCGGTAGTTTTCAAGCGTGTTGATAATCAGACTGGCGACACCCGCTACATCTACCACGGAAACGATGGAACCGGCCTGCCCTGGAACGACACTGCTCAGATTGACTTTTTGAATCCTACTGCCCGCGAGGCTGTTATGCAGGAGATTCTGCATGTTGCCCAGAACTTCCCTATCATACGTTTTGATGCAGCTATGGTTCTGGCAAAAAAATCTATCCGCCGCCTCTGGTATCCGGAGCCGGGACATGGAGGAGATATTGCAACAAGGTCGGAGACCGGGCTCAGCACTCAGCAGTTCAATGACGCAATTCCGAACGAGTTCTGGCGCGAGGTTGTAGACCGGGTTGCCGCTGAATGCCCGGACACCTTGCTGCTGGCCGAAGCTTTCTGGATGATGGAAGGATATTTCGTACGAACTTTGGGCATGCACCGCGTTTACAATTCGGCCTTTATGAACATGCTCAAAAAAGAGGAAAATCAGAAATACCGCGAGACTATAAAAAATACAATTACCTTTGATCCGCAGGTTCTTAAGCGTTATGTAAACTTTATGAACAATCCGGATGAGGAAACTGCCATTGCCCAGTTTGGCGACGGCGACAAATATTTTGGTGTCTGCACTCTGATGATTACAATGCCGGGTCTTCCTATGTTTGGTCACGGCCAGATTGAAGGCTTTACCGAAAAATACGGAATGGAATACACCAAGGCCTACAAGGACGAAAAGCCGAGTCAGTATCTGGTAGACCGCCACTGGCACGACATCTTCCCGCTGATGAAAAAACGTTACCTTTTCTCCGGCGTAGACAACTTCCTTTTCTACGACCTCTGGGAAGACGGCCATGTAAACGAGAACGTGTTTGCCTACTCTAACGGAGCCGGTGACGAACGAGCGGTAGTTTTCTACAACAACAAATACGACCGCGCAGCCGGCTGGATAAAACAGTCTGATCCTTATGCAGTAAAAACTGGAAACGGTGACGAAGTTGTGATGAAATCGCGCAGCATCTCCGAAGGACTTAACCTTACCGCCGAGGACGACAAATACTGTATCTTCCAGGAGCACAGAAGCCGCCTCTGGTTTATCCGCAAGTCCAGCGAGGTTTGCGAAAAAGGTCTCTTTGTAATGCTCAACGGCTTTGAATATCAGGTTTACCTCAACGTTCATCAGGTGAGCGATCAGGCTGATCACCGATACAAGATTTTGTGCGACTTCTTAAACGGCCGTGGCTGCGAGGACATTGAAACCGCATGGCAGGAATTGATTTATAAAGACCTCTATGCTGATTTGCACGCATATGCCGAAAAGGTAATTTCACCTCTCTTTGAAGCTTTTGGTTATGAGAAGATAAAGGATAAGAATGAGGCGGAAAGTGCCGCTGTTGCAGAGGTGGAAACTTCACAATCAAAGAAGTCTTCAAAATCACCGAAAACCGCTGCCAAAAAGCCGGCCACCCTCACTGCGAAAAAAGTAACAGACATAATGACTGCCGCAAAGAAGGAGCTTACAGCCTTTATAAAGACTTCTTCTAAGTTTGCGGGCAAGGACGTAAAACTCGACGCCGCAAAAGAAGCGACAGAGATTACAAGCCGTCTCAAGAAGCTGGTTGCAATACATAATCTCAAAAAGACAAAACAACCTGCAGATTTGCAGAAAGCTTTGTTGAAGGCAGCAGACGCAAGTGCCTTCGCAAGTCTCATGGAAGGCGCAGATGCAGGCCTCGAGAAACAACTTTTATGCTGGGCTCTCTGTGGTTCGCTTGCAGAAAAGGGCTGCGCCCTTGAGTTCGCTTTTGGCCGCAAGTTCAACGAATACCTGCGCGAAGAAAAGCTTACAGACAAGGACGAGAGATGGGATCTTACAAAGCTCTTTGTTCTGGCAACAGCCACAAGCCCTGCCGCAATCAAAAAAGATTCAAAGGCAGCCGCATTCGAAGTAACAAAGCTTTTGATGCAGAGCCGCTGGTGCGGACTTTTGTCTGGAACTAACAGCTTTGACAATATCCGCTGGTTCAACAAAGAACTCAGTGACGACTCTTTGAATAAGACAATTCTGCTGCTTGCCCTGGCCGGAAAAGCCGCAGACTTCGCAAACATCCAGAAGTTCAACAAGCTCCTGACCGCCGCTAAAACAAAAGCCGCCTACAAGTGCGAGCTTATGCTCAAGGAGTTTGAACCGAAGCTTGTGGTAAAGAAGACAACAAAGTCTCCTGGTTCGAAGACCACAACTAAGACTTCCAAGAAGGCTGAAAAGGCAGCCACTAAGAAGCCTGCTGAAAAGGCAGCCAAGTCTGCGAAAGCCTCGAAAAAGCCGACAAGCGCTAAGGCCTCTGCGACAGCAAAGTCTTCAACTAAGCCAGCCACAAAAAAGACCTCAGTAAAGTCTTCAAAAAAATCACCAAGCCCAAAAGTCACTACTAAAAAAACAACAAAGAAGTAATGAACCGAATATACTGGGACCTTGATAAGATTTCGATGTTGACTGATTCTATGGACGCATCATCTCATAGTCATGGGATGATGCAGTTTTTTGTCTGCCTAAAAGATTCATTAAATATTAAAGTAAAAGGCAAAAAGATAGAAACCTCCTGTATACTGGTAAATAAAAATATAAAACATTCATTTAATACAGAAAATCAAATTTGCTTTACTTCAGTTATAGAGCCAGTTTCATCCTTCGGAATAGCATTAAATACTCTGCTTGGAGATAAAGATTATTATATTCCTGGAGAAAATCAGACCGTCCGGATAAGAACATGCCTTGCTCCGATGATTGAAAACTTTTCCAAAGAATCATACGAAAAACTTATGACTGCAATTTCTGAATGTTTTGGATGGAACCAGTCAAAAAACAGCTTAGATGGCAGGATAGTAAAGCTACTTGATATGCTGGCTCACTGTAGCTGCGATGATCATTCTATAGAGGAATATGCAGACAAACTTTGTCTCTCCCCAAGCCGGCTTTCACATTTGTTTTCAGAAGAGGTTGGAATCCCGCTTAAAAAGTATCTGTCTCTTCATCAGCTTGAAAGAGCCTTTGAAAAAATTCTGAAAGGAAAAAGTATAACAGACGCCGCAATGGAAGCAGACTTTGATTCGCCGTCTCACTTTGCTTTTACAGTAAAAAAAATGATGGGACTGCCTGCAAGAAATACTGTAAAAAATAGCGAATTTTTGAAAGTTTATTAAACAGTCCATTTGTATAATCAAATCATCTTAGCTAAAAGGAAGGTTTGATTATGGAAAACAAATTCACCAGAAAAACAAGAATGCTTAATTATGATGCAGCCACTATCAGGAAGCTTATTGAAAATCATAAGTGGAAAGAATTAGATGAATATAAGAGAATCGGCGCCATTTATGATTTTGTAAGAAATAAAATCTTATTCGGATATAACCGCTCTGATACATTAACTGCCGAAGAAATTCTTGCAGATGGCTATGGACAATGTAATACAAAGGCAACACTTCTTATGACACTTTTTCGAGCAACCGGTATTTTCTGCAGATTACATGGTTCGGAAGTCAGCAAGGCTTTTCAAAGAGGAGCAACATCTGGAATTATTTCTATTCTTGCACCAGCAACTGTTGTGCATACCTGGGTTGAAGTATTGTATAATGACAAGTGGATAGCTCTTGAAGGAGTAATTACTGACGAAGCTTATTTGAAATCTGTTAAAGAAAAATATAGTGATATAAGCGGCTCCTTTGCCAGATATGCCATTTCCGTTCCAGAGCTCAAAAACCTGGACCTGAACTGGAAAGGCAGCGACACCTTTGTGCAAAAAGAATCTGTAGTAAAGGACTATGGAGTATTTGATGATCCTGATTCATTTTTTGAAAAACATCCGCAAACCTGGAGCAAAACAAAGAACTTCGCATATGTACACTTTGGCAGAAAATTGATGAATAGAAATGTTGCTAAAATCAGAGGGAAGCAGCTGTGATTCATTTTTGCTGATAACACTTTTACCGCTATTATGTGTTATAATAGTATTACAGTACTAAATCAAAAAGAGAGGATGAATACAAATGACCTTCGGCTTTTCTTACATCGGACTCATCTGGCTGCTGATGCTGCTGATTCCAAACTTTATCTGGACTAAAAATCAACCAAAGGATTACGAAAAATATGCCGCAAATGAAAACAAATTTTTACTGGCTCTCGAGAGAAGCGGCGAGTTTATTGTAACGCCTGTCGCCCTTATTTTTTCTGACTTCAACTTCAAGGGCTGGAACTTCTGGCTGACTGTGCTTGTGATTTCGTTTTTGTGCATGATCCTTTATGAGATTTACTGGATCCGCTATTTCAAAAGCGAAAAGACTATGAAGGATTTTTACCGTGGTATTCTTGGCATTCCGGTCGCCGGTGCTACTCTGCCCGTCATCGCATTTTTCCTGCTCGGAATCTACGGCGGAAATATTTTGATGTTAGTCGGCTCTTACATTCTGGGCATTGGACACATTGGCATTCACGTGCAGCACAAAAAAGAAGTTTATGAAGCACCCGCAAAAAGAAAGCCTGTCGCAAGAATCACGCTTGGAATCCTTAAGGGACTTGGTATTATTCTCGCAGTTCTTGTCTGCGGAGCCTTCACCTTCTTCATTGCCGGCAGAAACATCAATCAGATTAAGAGAGCTGTCAGCTATAAAGATGGTGTAAACGAGCAGCTTTATCTTCAGCTGACAGACCAGAAAGAATACATCACCATCGCAGGCAAATCAAAAGAAAACCCGATTATCATTTCGCTGCACGGCGGGCCCGGAGCTCCAACTACTTACGTTGATTACTGCTGGCAGGATTTACTTACGCATGACTTTACAATCGTCTGCTGGGATGAGAGGGGTGGCGGCCGTTCATACTATCCGAATGCGAAAAAAGATCCGGACAACAAAAGCCTCACTTTTGATAAGCAGCTTAACGACCTTGATGCCCTTGTCGATTATCTCTGCCAGCGCTTTAATCAAAAGCAGGTAATCATTCTTGGTCATTCCTACGGCACAATGCTTGGAAGCAGATACGTGCTTTCTCATCCCGAAAAAGTTTCTGCCTATATTGGAGTTGGCCAGTGCGTAAACGAAAAGAATTATGCCGGAGAGGTTTATTCTTATGAAGACGCTATAAGCATTGCCCTCGCCAGAGGCGATGACACTACAGCACTCGAAGCCGCCTACAAAAACTTTATGACAGACATGAGTCTGCAAAATCTCTTTACCCTGCGAAAGCTTGTAAGTCCATATCATCCTCAGACAGTCACAAAGGATTATACAGTTTTCGCAGCTCTCACAAGCCCGATTGCCGGAATTGACGACATGCGCTGGTACTTTATGCAGCTGTTCAACCTGAAACGCTTTATTGAATTGATTTCCCCACTCGAAGAATATATGAATAATTTCAATGCACTGGAAGCGTCCGACAATTACCAGATGCCTCTTCTCCTGATTTCCGGCTCCTGCGACTGGATCTGTCCGGTAGGACTTATAAAAGATTATGTTGAGAGCCTCACGGCTCCTCAAGTAAAACTAGAACTGCTTGAAGGCTGCGGACATACCCCACAAGTACAGCTACCGAAAGAGCTTAGTCAGATTATTAAAGATTTCCTCTTTTCCTTGTAGAATGCACTCGCTCTCTTCAAGTAATCTTGTAGAAAGCAAAAAATAAAGCCTACCCGCGTGTCGCTAAACCGAGTAGGCTTTTAACAAATGCCAAAAGGAGACAGCCACACCTCTGCGGTGTTCCTTTTATTTAAATATATCATATATCTGTAAAAAGTCAATCAACTAAAACTCCTAACTTTCAGTGGAAAATTCCAAGCAATTCCAAGCAATCCCCCTTGACAATTTTTTTTCTTCCCACTAGATTGGAATTAACAATGAGTGCAAACCGCGTTGTCATTCCGACCCTGTTTCAGGATCAGCATGACAGTGTATCCTCGCGCGCTCTTGAAATTCTTTTTAAGGAGGTCACTCCCATGGATAACAGTGTTGTATATTTTGATTTTAAGTGCGGAATGATTCTCCCTCGCACAAAAGAGAATTAGTTCCCACTTAAAATTTAAAACTTTCCTTTAGGAAAGTACCTCACGAAAATCGACCGCACGATACCTCGGCGTGTGTATTATTGTTTTCGGCTCGTTACCGAATCGTTCCTGCTTAATATTTGTAACTTGAATTATGAACAAACTGAATTTATTTCGTTATTTTAAACGCTATAGTTTTTTGTATCTGATAGCACTGCTTGCCATGAGCGCGGGCACAATGCTGGACCAGGCAGCACCTCTGATTGTTCAGCATATTATTGATGATGTTTTGATTGCAAAGAAGATGGAAGTATTAAACTTTCTTCTGCTTGGCATTCTTGGAATAGGAGTGGGCCGCTGCATCTTCCAGTATACAAAGGAATATGCCTGCGACTATGCCGGAAGTAAAATTGCGAGCGAAGTCCGCATAAATCTTTTTCAGAAGATTCAGAGTCTTTCTGCAAACTTTTTTGACGGCATAAACAGCGGTGAGCTTATGAGCCGCGTAAAGGACGACGTAGACCGAATCTGGGATATCGCCGCCTTTATGGGAATTTTGATGGCCGAAGTTTTTATCCGCACGGTGACCACGATTATTTTTATGATCCGCATAAACTGGCAGCTGGCCCTGATTCCGATTGTAGGAATGATCGGTTCTGGCGTAATTGCCATTAAGATGGAAAAGCAGCTGGATGATTTGTACGGCGCCGTTATGCAGGAAGGTTCAGAGATGAACAATACTGCGGCAGAAAATCTTGCGGGAGTTCGTACGGTTAAAGCTTTTGCGCGCGAGGGCTTTGAGATTGCAAAGTTCCATAAGCACAACCAGAAGTTCTATGAACTGAACATTGATTTGAGCCGGGTTTTCGTAAAGTACAATCCGATGATTCAGACAATTACAAGGCTCCTTTCTGTGATTTCTTTACTGCTGGGTGGCCTTATTGTAATGAAGGGAAATCCGCTGCAGGGTGGAGCTAAGATGAGCGTGGGCGAGCTGATTGCTTTTACCCAGTACGTTGGCGGAATGATCTGGCCTATGGAAATGCTTGGCTGGCTCACAAACGGTTTTTCAAGTGCCAAGGCAAGCGTTAAGCGTCTGAACAAGATTTATGCTGAGATGCCGGATATTACAGACAGCACGGAGGTTGCGGGAGATGAAGAACTGAATTCTGCCCTCTTCTCTGCCTTCGACATCAACGGGGACATCAGCTTTGAGCATGTAACCTATGAGGTCGCAGGAGACAAGACAGAAAATACGGTGGTTGAGTGCTCGCGAAGCGGGTGTATCGAAACCACCAGTAACTCTGACAATACGGTGGTTGAGCCTGTCGAAACCACCGCAGAGTCTGCTGATAATTCGAGGTCACAGGTGGTTTCGATACGTCCTTCGGACTACTCAACCACCGGTAAAGCTGAACCTCGTAAGATTCTCGACGACGTCTCTTTCGACATCAAGGCCGGCCAGACTCTGGGAATTATGGGTTCAACAGGTTCGGGAAAGACAACCATCATCAACCTGCTTAAGCGCATGTACGACGTTACAAGCGGCAGCATTAAGCTTGATGGAATTGATATCCGCGAGCTTCCATTGCCTACCCTGCGCCGGTCTATCTCCTGTGTTATGCAGGACATCTTTTTGTTCAGCGACACGATTGACGGAAACATCAGACTTGGTGCTCGGGAGACAATCACTGTGCCTGAGGTGCGTTCGGCTCTGGAACAGTCGCACGCTTCTGAGTTTGTAGACAAGATGGAAGAAAAAGAGAACACCGTAATTGGTGAGCGTGGTGTTGGCCTTAGCGGCGGACAGAAGCAGCGCATTACAATCGCACGCGCCCTGGCCCGCAAAACACCGGTACTCGTTCTGGACGATTCCACTTCGGCACTGGACACAGAAACCGAGCAGGAGATTCAGGGAGTTCTCGCAGAACTTTCCGGCATGACAAAAATCATCATCGCCCACAGAATCAGCGCGGTTCGCAAGGCAGATAAGATTATTGTTCTGGACAAAGGCCGGGTTGTTGAGTGCGGCACGCACGAAGAACTCCTGGCGCTCGGTGGGCTTTATAAGGAGACTTACGATAGTCAGTATTAGAAATAGGCAAAGCGGTGGTTGAGTGCTCGCAAAGCGAATGTGTCGAAACCACCTGTGAGCCGATGAACTGGTGGTTTCGATACGGCTACGCCTACTCAACCACCGGTCATTACGGAGAAAATTATGAACAGTTACAAAATCGACGAGCATGTGTAAGGCCGCTGGCGGCCGGTGTTCTATAGCAAAGTAATCGAGTTTGCTACGCAAACGTCGCAGTTAAAAAAATTGCGAAAGCAATTTTTAGCTTTACCTTATTGGAGTTTATGAGATGAATGGATATAACATAGATGAACAAAAAATTATAAAATCTAACTTCGAAACTATGCCGCGGCTTTTCCGCTACCTGCTCAAATATAAAAAACGGATTGCGGGAGTTTTTGCGCTCATGGCTTTTGGTACGGCGGTGGACCTTGTGAATCCGCTTTTGAGTGAGAGGGCCATTGACCGCTATATTATTCCGGGTAATGTTGCGGGTCTGATCCGCGTTGTGACTCTTGGAGCGACCATCAATATTCTTGCGGTGCTGGCAATTAAGCTTCGTATGCTTTTGATGGCTAAGACCAGTAACAAGGTCATTCAGGAATTGCGTCAGGAATTGTACGACCACATTCAGAGTCTGGATCTGGCCTTTTTTGACTCGCGTCCGTCCGGAAAAATTCTTGCGAGAATTATCGGTGACTCGAACTCGCTCAAAGACATTATTGAAAATGCCGTTACCACTTTAATTCCGAACCTTGTTACGGTTATTGCGGTAATGGTAATTATGTTCATTAAAAACTGGAAGCTGGCTCTGGCCGCCCTCTGCAGTCTGCCCTTTTTGATTGGCGGAGTTTTTCTGATTTCGATTATGGCAGAAAAGCACTGGAAGGCAAAACGACAGAAGTCTTCGAATATGAATGCCTTTATAAACGAAGACCTTTCGGGCATTAAGATTATTCAGAGCTTCCGCGCCGAGCAGGAAACTGACAAAACCTTTCAGCAGCTGGTTTGGGATGACCGCCGCGAGTTCCTCCGTGCTGTGCGCTGGTGCGACGGCTTTGGTTCCTGGATTGATTTGTGCTGGAGCGTTGGAACCATGGCTTTATATATGGTAGGAATCAAGCTGCTTGGAATTGAGGGAGTTTCCATTGGTACTTACATTGCCTTTGGAAGCTACGTCGGAATGTTCTGGCAGCCAATTCTGAACCTGAGTAATTTTTACAACCAGTTTATTAATGCGGCCAGCGGTGCTGAGCGTATTTTTGAAATTATTGATAAGCAGCCGGTAGTTACCAGCCGCGAGGATGCAGAGCAGATGCCTGCAATCAAGGGAAATGTTTGCTTTAAGGGCGTTACCTTCGGTTATAAGGAAGATGTAGATGTTCTTAAAAATGTTGATTTCTCTGTGACTCAGGGCGAGACAATTGCTCTTGTAGGACCTACGGGTGCCGGTAAATCTACGGTAGTTAATCTGGTGAGCCGTTTTTATGATATTAAAGACGGGGCCATTCTGATTGACGGAAAAGACATTCGTAATGTAGAGCTTGCAAGCCTCCGTACCCAGATGGGAATTATGACGCAGGACAATTATATTTTCAGCGGCACAATCCGTGAAAATATTATGTACGGCAAGCTCGATGCGAGTGAAGAAGAAATGCTGGCTGCCAGCCGCGCCGTTCACGCAGATGATTTTATCCGCGAACTGCCGGACGGTTACGACACAAAGCTTACAGCCCGTGGTGGAGAACTCAGTAACGGCCAGAGACAGCTGGTTGCCTTTGCACGTACCATGCTCAGTAACCCGCGCATTCTGATTCTGGACGAGGCGACCTCTAGTATTGATACTAAAACAGAGCTTCTTGTTCAGAAGGGAATTGCCCAGATGCTCAAGGGCCGCACAAGCTTTGTAATTGCCCACCGCCTTTCAACAATCCAGAATGCCGACCGCATTTTTGTAATTGATAAGGGAGGAATTGTGGAGAGCGGCAGCCCGGCCGAGCTTATGGAAAAACGCGGTGCCTATTACTCGTTGAGGCAAGCGCAGTTTGCGTAAGCAAACTGCAGGCAAGGGTACGTGATGTATCAATGTACGGTGCATTTGCAACCCTTGCCAGAGGCAAGCGCAGTTCGCGTAATATGGATTGATGCTTGATAATGCAATTTCAAGCACGTGGCAATCTATCTTAAATTCGACAGTCTTGAACGGAGTTCGTAACAGCGGTTTTTGAGGTTGCGGACTTCGTTGAGGCTGCTCATAATCTTCGCTGTCATATAAGCATCAACAAGGGCGCTGTCAAAAAAGAAATCTGCAAAGGTTGCAATGCCGCCAACGTTCATTGAATAATCACCCGGCATAGAGATTCCGCCAAGAACTCGTTTCAGTTCCTGAAGCAGATAATTTACCCGGTCCATAGAAGCCTTAGCATTATTCAACTTTGAATGCTTTATGAGATCGGTAATTATACCGCCTCCAAGAATATCAACAAAGCCCCAGTTACGTGCAGAAGAAAGCTGACGTTCTGCCTGCTCCAGTTCTCCAATAAGCTGATCTGTAAGATTAAGTGCCTGATTTACCGGTGTAATGTCTGCCATGATTATTTCAACTCCTTGATGATTTTATTTACTGCCTTAAAGCGGTTTGTAAGCCAGTTTTTTAAATATTCTGCTGACGCAGCCTGAGACTTTGCGGCCGCCTTCTGACTGGCCTCGCAGAGTTCCCAGTCGCCGCTCGGGTTCCCCCAGAGCTGGCGGTTAGCTTCAAAGACAGGCTGATAAGCGGCCGAAGAATTTTCGTCTATATAATTCTGGAGCTCAGATAAAACCTTGTCTGCCGGAATCATTGCCCATCTTTCTTTTACAAGCTTCTGGAACCAGGCCTGTTTAATAAAGATTACAAGCCACGGATTTGCGTGAACTCTCTGTTCACTGCAGTTTACATCAGTCTGACATCTGCCGGCAAACATATCGTTACGGCCGGTAATGTTTCCGCTTGAGCTTGCAGCTGTACAGAAGTTTTTATTTCCCATAGTTGAGTCAAAATCCCAGGGAGCATTAAAGTAAAGAAGCTTATCCTTACCCGAAGCAAAATCGATATTCATAAAAAAGCTGGTCAGGTAAATATCCGGGTCACAAACTAACTCGTTGAAAATATAAGTATCTGCAAGAGATTCAATATTGATTACGCTGGATACACAATTACGACATTTGATATCATCATTAATACCGACAGGCATGTAAGCCACGAGATTGAAACTGGAATCAAACTTGTAATACTTTTTGTTGTACACAGCCTCATAACAGATTTTCCAGAGCTTGTTCATATAATCTGAAATAAAATCATGCTGAGCTCTGTCGTTGATATCACTTTTTATTGAATAACCGGCCTGAATATTTTGAAGCTTTTTACCGGAATAATCTTTTACAGGTCCCAGATAATTAATCCAGAACTGTTCATCGGGAGCTTCGGTATAAGCATAGCTGTCAAACTCAAGAAGATATCCAATATCTGTATTTTTAGAATCTTTTTCGGGCTCGGTGAGTCCTATCCTTTTTGCTTCCTGCTGTTCTGCCAGAAGATAAACACCAAAGTATTCTCCGTTTACTTCAAGCTCTACAAGACGACAGTCACTTGCATATCCGGGAAACATTTTTCTGTACATTCGCAAGCCGACTGAATCACGTAAAATCGAAGCATCTTTAAAGGACGCAAGAAGTACCCAGTTTTTAAACTTTTCACCGCCATGAAGGCCTGCTATATTCTGTTTTTTATCAAACTTAATTCTGAGAGATTTTTTCGGATAATTAGTAGTCCAGTTTCCTCTTACCTTTACCTGCCCCTCGCCAATCAGCTTATCATCTTCAAAAAGATTACATTTTTCATACCACGGTTCCGGCGCATCTTTATTTGAAAAATCACCCCAGCTCATCTGAGATTCGCGGACATGTTTTGCGACAGGCTTTGTAACAAAATCATTATTACCATTATTTTCTGTTGAGGTAATTCTGATAAGGGGAAATCCCTTTGAACCGGCAGGGATTGTTTCTTCCCTACTCATACCAAAAAGATTTGAACTGATTGCAATAAATGCAGCCACAATAAAAACGAACTTAGAATTTTTAATCATCTGAGTCTCCGAACAAATTATTTTTTCTATTATAAATATACTATGATTTTTAATGAAATAAAAGAATTATGTGCTAAAATATAATTATGAAATATGATGATTTGATAAAGAAAGCTATTGAGATGACGGAGCGCTCTTATGCGCCTTATTCACATTTTCATGTGGGAGCAGCGCTGCTTGATAAAGCTGGAAAAATCTGGACCGGCTGCAATATTGAAAATGCTGCTTACGGCCCAAGTAACTGCGCAGAACGCACTGCTGTCTTTAAGGCGGTAAGTGAAGGTTCCCGTGAGTTTGAAGCAATTGCAATTGTGGGCGGCCCTGAAGATGATGCAGGCAAAGTCCAGATTCAGGATTTCTGCCCGCCGTGCGGTGTCTGCCGCCAGGTGCTGTCAGAGTTCTGCGACCGCGATTTTAAAATTATCCTTGCAAACGGCAAAGGCAAACAGAAAACCTTTACCCTCGCGCAGTTACTGCCGGAAAGCTTCAGTTTATAATGGATTGCCGCGTCGCTTTCGCTCCTCGCAATGACGAAAAAGCTGTCATTGCGAGCCGCAGGCGAAACAATTCTGCTACGTCGTCATTGCAAGCCGCAGGAGTAGTATATCCATCAATTCTAACCTTATTTTGCTAACTACTCCATTGAACAAATTCTTGAATTGCAAAAAGAGCTTTCTACTAACTAACGTTTGTTAGTGCTTATTATCCTACTCTGTATAAAACTTCTTTTTTTCTACTTGAGTAAGTTCTGAAATTTTTTTCCCTTTTGATTTTGCATAAGCTAAAAGACCACGGTAATCCATTGTGCCTTTTATTTCATTAAAAGGAATTGGTTTAGGAGTATTTAAAAGACTTTCCTTATATCTTGTCATCTGTCCATTCATAAGTGTAAACCTCCATTATTTTTTTTGCATGTTCCTCATCAATCAAGAAATGAAAGGGATGTTGTATACCGACAAACTCAGCTTCAAAAATTTCCATATAATGCTTAAGTAGATATTCACTGGCTGCAAAGCCATACATCATACCATCATAACCCCATTCGATAGATTTATTTGCAGCAATAGCAAATAAATGTCCGCCGACTCCCTTGTATTTAACATCTTCATTTATTTTTGGATTATTCTCTGGGCTTGAACACATCCATGTTATATATACAGCTTTTGCATTATCATCCCTATGAAGTGCAACAAGACCTTGAATATCTACAGAGCCTTCTACAACCAAAGCATAAACTTCATTGTCGTCAACAATTTCATCCCAATTAATATACCAGCCATTCTTTTCATTATATTTTTTTAAGAATGTTTTTCGGCAAACGCGAAGAACTTCTGTCTGTACAAGTTCTCCTGTTTTAGTATCTTTGAGGCATGGTGTAAATTCATCTATAAATACATTAATCATAGTATGTCCCTTACTTCAAATATACCCCACCTTGACGGAATTAACAAGTTGATTTCATTACTGCTCAATATTCTGATTAAGCAGGCAATTCCCAGGGATGACCAATAAGTTTAGCATGACATTACTTTTTGGACAGCGCCTTCGTCACAGACGACAAAAAAGGCACAGAAGAAAAAAATAGCCCGCCAGTGTCACACAACCACTAAGCGGGCGTTCGTCATTGGACGAATAAAACGCATTGGAGGCAAGACGCAGAAACTGTGAATGCCTCTTTCTTTTTTAAATATAAAGCACTTGGTTGAAAAAAGCAAGTGCTTTATTATTTCCTCTGTCATTGTTAACCACAGCGAAGTAATTCAGCTACGTCGTCATTGCGAGCCGCAGGCGAAGCAATCTACGTTATAGATTGCCGCGTCGTCCTCGCGGACTCCTCGCAAAGTGTTTTTACAAGACTGTATTATAGCTAATATTTTATTATTTAGCTATCTATTGATTAAAAATATATTTTATATATACTATAAAGTGGCATTCGCAGTTATTGGCGGTCTTGTCTCCAAGATTCTGACTGTTTGCAGAAATGTAAGCAGATTACTTGATTTTGGAGGCTGCTATGAGTTTGTATGAATTTCTGGATTTGTTGTTTTCAGCAATTCCGATTTTTATCGACTTGGTTCAGCGCCTTCGTCACAGACGACAAAAAAGGCACAGAAGAAAAAAATAGCCCGCCGAGTGTTCTGACCACTAAGCGGGCAAATTTCCTAAGAAATTAGGATCCCCAATGGAGGCAAGACGCAGAAACTGTGAATGCCTCTTTCTTTTTAAATATAAAGCACTTGGTTGAAAAAAGCAAGTGCTTTATTATTTCCTCTGCCATTGTTAACCACAGCGAAGCAATTCAGCTACGTCGTCATTGCGAGCCGCAGGCGAAGCAATCCACGTTTATAGATTGCCGCGTCGCTTTCGCTCCTCGCAATGACGGGACGGAACCGGTGCACTTCGCAATGACGGGGAAGAAGTAATTCCGGCAACATCCCCTACTTCATCTGTGCTAACTGCAGGCTGTCATCGCCTAGTACAGTGTATGACATTACCGGGTTTACAGTTGCATTTCCGCCGAGAAGTATTGTCATGTTGAACTTGTTTCAGCCTCTACACTACACCTAGGTCTATGCTACCTCTTCTGGGCAGTTTCAAGACACGAACCGGTACTTGTAGAAATCTGGTAACCTAATACGGCATTTGATGTACCGTTTCCAAAGGTTTTACTCCAGTTGGTTGAACTGTAACCATTCAAAGTACCACCTCTTGTACTAGTTCCTGTTGTTGAGTTCTTAAGAACACCCGCATTTTTCCAGACACCAATATTTACCTTGTCTTCGCGGTTAGTTGTCATTCGGCTTGGGGAAGGCACAACTGTAACTTCCCAATTGCCAGTAAAGCGTTCATCTGTATCAACACCTGCTGCAACTTGACTAAATCCTGTAGTTTTATCTACAAGATAAGCATATTTTGGCATTTTAATTGCTGAAGTAAAGTAGCCGATATATGGAATGCTATGTTCATTAGCTCCAGTACCAACAACTGCCACATCCAAAGTCAAATGCTCACCAACTGTACCGGAAGCATCAACTACACAAGAAGGAGCGACTGCACCTGCTGCATCAAGACTTGAATATGCATCAAGATATGAATACATTACATCTCCATTACCGGCATAAGCAGCAATATGAAGATGATTATTTTTGTCTGCAACAATGTGACAGTATTCTCCTCCTTCGGCAAAAATTGTTTTTGGTGTTGACCAATTGCTAGCAGTTGCATTTCCTTTCAAATTATTCCAATTGGTGATTGGATCAGTAATATAGCTAAATTTACAGCAGTTGGATACAGAATCAAACCAGACAACGCAGACTACATCTTTTCCAGCATCATTCTTAACTACTGCAACATCAACATATTGACCAGCGCCTCTTCCAGAAATACTAGGAACTGTTACTGTTCCTCCATTTACTGTAAATGGATCTGAATCACCGTTTGCAATGACCTGACAGTTGTTTATATTGTAATAACTTGAAGCTCCGCCTGTATACTGATCCTGGAAGCCTCCTGTCTGTTGGTAACGATTAGTTCCAGAGAAAGTACCCGCTCTAAAGCGGATTTGGTTACAGAGAGCATCATAATAAACCAAATACAAATTCGTAGAATTAACCGTTGTATCTACAGTTGAAGCAAATTCTGGAGAAAGGAAACGATACTTCATAAGAGAGTAATCCATAGCATCAGTTCCTGTTTTAAGACCAATTTCTTCAAGACGGAGAGCTCTAAATGTATTTACGTCTTCTTGATCATCGTTTAATGTTCCTCTATATCCTCTTCTACCTCGTCCCCAGCGACTTGTCCAAAGATCCCATTTATCAACAGAACCACTAGTATTTGTATCTCCACCAGAATCTACAGAATAGGTATAACCCAATTCGTCCACATGGAAGCCTACACAAGGACCTGCAAAGGTATCATAGTCTCCAACCCAATAAATAGATGAGTAGCTATTGTCATTAGAATATGCAGTTGACCGGTCAGTATTACCACCCATACTGTAATACAAACCACCATTTGCAAATGCATAGTTTAACATTCCTGTTTTCTGGTTTACTTCCATATTAATACCGGTTGCAAGACCATTAATAGGAACAGCAGCTCGGTCGTTGAATTCCCAAACGTCAAATTCTACATCATCATTCTGGATGTTATTTGTGTCACCGTTTGGCTGCAGGTTGTAGTAATTTGCATTTGAGTTACCGTCTTCGTTTGCTGTACCCTTTGCTTCATTCTTATTGCTGTTGTTCATAAGAGGTATGCCGTTTACTGTAAGATTTAGTCTGCCAGTTTGAAGTTCAGCAACATTAAATGAAAGCGTATGAAGTTGAGTTTCAGTATCTGTATCATTTGTAATCTTAAGATTACCCGTTTCCTCTGTTGTAAAGGTACTGCTTCCACTTGTGAAGGTTGCAGAACTATGATTAAGGTTGAAGCCATACAAGGTTACATTTTCAGAGGTTGTCGTCTTAAGATTTATTCCAGTTCCGGCATTTGTTACTACAGACTGTACAGGGTAATGTCCTAAAGCAGTTCTGTTATAAACAGACCAGTTAGAGTTCTTATACCTTGAAAGCCCCGTTTCTACCTTTGTGACGTATGGGACGATATCCATCTTATAGAAATAAGTCATAGAAGCCATATTTTCTTTCTTATATACTATTGCTGAATCTGTAATATCATTATCAACATTTCTGTAACACCAGAAATCTTTGAAATATGTTGATGATGCATTTTCCTGATTTTTAACGGCACCCCATCGGTAAGTAGAAAGAGCAGTTTGAGTAGAACCGTCATGCAATGAAGTATTTGTACCAGAAGAACCACGGGCGTCAACTGCATATACTACTACAGTTTGTTCTGTCTGAGCCGGAGAAGATCTCTTAGCAGTGTCGACTGTAAGCGTCCAGCGAACAAGATGTCCATCACCATTACAGTAAACATCAGCAGCTGTAAAATCCCAGCCTGCATCGGCAGCGTGAGATGTAGTAGTCCAGCTTCCGTTGTAGCTTGCAACCTTTACTCCATTAGTTCCAGTGCCATTAAGATTTGTATGGTTAGACATCTGAACATAAAGTTCCTTGAGCTTAATATCATCAAAAGCATAACCTTCAATTCTGATTACACCGGAAACCTTAGGATCGCGGTCGTTTATACCTGAACCATCTGCTGTAAAGCTTGTAGGCAAATCACCTTCGAGTTCGATATGGCCTCTGAGGTCTGCAAAGGAAGCAGGATTGTCCGGCTTATCTACAGAGTTTTCAGTAAGGCTGTTCCAGTAGAACGGACGAATCTTTACTACTGGCCTTGTTGTATCCTGATACTTAAGATTCAAGGCTACACGGAATTTTGCGCTCAGGCGGTTTGCCGCATTGAGACTTGTTGTACTCCATGCAGTTGAACCTTCGGTTGAGTCGTAGATTGTATATTCGAACCAGGTAGGGCCGGATTCTGCGGTACTGTTACCGATTCCGTTTAAGCTGTATGTGCCTGTATCTCCTGCTCCTGGAATCTCCATGTAGTGTTTTGCATTAGCTTCTGTGCCTGCAGGATACAAATCTGTTCGGCCACTGATATAGCCGGACTGGTTCTGGTCTTCAACGTAGTAGCCTGAGTTATCAATATCTTCATCAATACCGTCATCAGAACCTATACCGATTGAACTTGCTCCTATGCTTGGAGTATTTGTTTCACTTGCAAGAGTAGATGCCGATCCATACTTGTAAGTGTAATACAAGGCACCATTACCACCTACAAGCTCTGGGATAAAGCGAGTGGTAGCCTTAACTGTCATGAAGGCTGAACCACCATCTGTATAATCTTTGTTGTTACCAGAAACTATGAGTTCGTCTGTAACAGCGGTTGAACGGGTACCATAGGTGTCGTTTATCTTGCGTTCCCTGCCGTTTACCCACTTTGTATCAGACTCACCAGCATCTTTTGTTCCGTTTTCATTAAAGTCAGACCATACCTCAAGGCTTGCAAGGCGGGGTGCATTGTTTGCTACATTACCATCAACCTGACCAGTTATAAAGTTTCCGGCCTTATCGAATGCTACGTAATGGATAACAATTGAACCGTCGGCAATGTTCTGAGAGTTGATGTTCGCTTCCCAGTCCCAGGTTGTACCCTGCTTGCTTACGGATTCAATCATGTGGTCGCCGTCATCATTAGACATTTGTGTATAATAGCCGTACATGCCGTCTGCAGTTGATTTTGCACCTGAACCTGCTTCAACAGTATTATTTACTACATTTGCAATTGCGAAGTAAGCAGTTTGTGATGCTTCGTATTCGGGCTGACCATTAATTCCAATTGTAGTTGCAGCAGATGAACCTGTTCCTGTAGTTTCAACGCTGCTTATCATATAGACAGAGCCCTTAAGCATACAAAGTCCGCCAACGTGGATATTTGCATCTGTGCCTGCCATTGTAAGATGTCCTAGTTGAGACTGATTACGTGTTACCGTCTTTGACTTCCACTTGAGGCCACGGGCTTCGCTTTCGCTTAATGTTGTCGCCAAATCTATCCAGGCTACTTCGCTGGTATTAACGACTGTATCTCCGCTTGTCTGAGTTTTTGGACGCATTACATCGTAAACTACGTGCTTAGCATTTGGATTGGTTTGTGTAGTAAGATCTCGTTCAAACCAGAAGGCAAGATAATCAAATCCAGACTGAGCGGCATTATTTACAGGATTTTCCATAACTTGAGAACCGAAGGTATAGAAGCCATTACTATTCTGGACAGCTGAACTGATGTTAAAGCTTGCGGCAGTAGAGCCGAGCAATTCCGGAGGTGTGTTATCGTAATTGATTGCACATTCTTTTGTTGTTGTATGAGGATTCTGTCCTGCGTTTGCAATATCAGCTGCTTCAATAATAATTGTAAGCTGCCCTACTCCACTTCCCGAGTTAAGTTTATATTTGAAAGGTACATCTGTATTTGCAGTTCTTGCAGGATTCTGGTCTACCTTTGCACCTGACGGACCTACTTCCAGTTTTGAAAGTCCCTGTGTATCATTTACTGTTCCGCAAAGCCACCAGGTTCCACGAACCCACATATCATCTTCGTAAGCACGAGATGCTGTTACGGTTCCAGTTCCTGCCTCATTATTTGAATACTGTCTCAAGTAAACATTACTGATGACTGGATTATCTGAATCGTAAACACTGAGCTGCTGTTCGTAACTACTTAAGTTGCCGTCATTATCTTTTGCAAATACACGGTATGCAATCGGATTCAACTTACCAGTTTCAGGGTTGAATTCTGAATGTTCATTAATCTTAAGGTTCCATGCAGAACCAGAGAAGTTTGCCTTGATGTAGTATGCAGAACCATCAGCTGTATCAGCAATTGATTCATCAATTGAAGTTACTTCATCTGGACCTTCTGTAACAGTTGTAGTTGAAGCATTATCTATAGTTGTGATGTCTTTATAAACATGATAACCATTTGAAAGCCACTGTCTTACATCCTTAATTTTTGGAGCAAATGAAGTCAGGGTATAGGCATGAGAATAGGTTATATTTTCGCCGCTACCACTTGGAGTCACTGTATCTCCAAATACAAGTCCACCTGCAGTTCGTGTTCCTGTTGTATGACTTGCGTCTGCAGAAGAGTTATAACCATATTCAATTGAAGAAATAATCTGTACCCAAACTGATTCCACACCAGGGTTAGCTCCCTTTGTATCATTTGCACTTCCTCGCAAGGTTATTGCACCACCAAGTGTTGTTCCGCTTGCTTCCGGATAATCAATTGATACGCTTGGAGCATCTCCCTGTGGGTCAATGAGAATTGGATGCTTGATTACAGTTGTATTTCCAACCTGGTCAACTGCCTTAATCCAGAGGTAAGCCTTAACCTTTGTTCTGAACTTGAGAGACTGATCTGTTGTATCAAGCAGTGCCTGTGTGGTTACCCCTGAATTAACAAGGAAGCTTCTGAAGGTTGCATCATGAGTTTCACTTGCTGTTGAAGAACTTCCATCAAAATATACATACCAGTTATAGCCTCCGCCGAGAATTGGGGTGTAGTAAGGTTTGTAGCTGATAACTGCAGTTTCAAGTTCTGGCTCATTGGTAGTTTCATTTATTACATAACCATTGTCATCTGTCTTGATGCGTTGTCCGTCTGCATCATTCTCAGCTTTCCAGCCTGTAATTGCAGTTGCAGAATTTCGGTCTTCATAACTTTCGGCTGGAGTTGTAGTATTATCAAGAGAAAGTGCATAGTACATATACTCGCGTGGAGTATCTGTGGTAGATGTATTCTTCCAGTAGGTTAAATCTGTTTCACCGTAAGCAATTACGTTTCCACTTGAGTACTGAGTAGAACTTGGTGATGTCGCATTAATTACCGGTGCTGTATTATCAACAGAAATTGAGAAGTCATCTCTGTTGTGTCGTACACCATCAAATACATCGATAGCACAAGCTTTTACACCAGTTTCCATCGTTGTAGGAATTGTAATTACAGACGATACCCAGTATTTAGCCTCTGTGTAAATTGCATCTCCGGCAGACTCTGCTGTTTCTGTGAATGTAATATTTCCGGTATAGCCTTCTATCGTCATTGTGATTGTTACACCGTTTACATCCCAAGCCGGAATCTTAATCTTAAAGGAATTTCTGTTTCCACCAAACGGAATTGCTGTAATATCAGTTTTTTCCTGCCAGGTTGGTGTTGTTGCAGAATAATTTGTTGAGAACTTTAAGTTTCCT
The DNA here is from genome assembly GCA_947166355.1 of uncultured Treponema sp. Lineage (GTDB taxonomy): Bacteria > Spirochaetota > Spirochaetia > Treponematales > Treponemataceae > Treponema_D. Next base: position 334,484 of record CAMVDX010000001.1, on the reverse strand, counting down.
CTGTATGGGTCGGTTGTATCGACTGTGAGGTAAGTTACTGTTGTTGAAGAACTGTAAGTTACAGGTGTTGTATTGCTTCTTGTTATATAACCGTACTTATTTGATGTTGAGTTATCAATTACCTTTGGAATTGCAGGCATTGTTGTTGCGGAAGAGATTACGCCTTGAGATTTAAATACTTTTCCTGTAGTTCCAGAAGCGTCTGTTACTCTAAAGTAGAGGTGATGTGTTCCATCATCATTTGTAGTATTATCAGCTTTCTTAAACTTAAGTGTAAATGATCCGCTCGAGTATGAAAGATTTGGAGTTGTTTTCCAGTCTGAGTCTGCCGGAGTTCCAGTACCATAATAATATGAAAGACTCAAAGGAACGCCATCATCATCATTTATAAAGCCGTAAAGCTCTTCGTTTCGGAAAGAGATTGTGTTATCTGCGCTCATTGTTGATGGCAGTTCGAGGTTTGTAAACTTGATGATTGGGCGGTCTGTATCCTGAGAAACTTTGACGGTCTGAGTTCTTGCGACAACTGTAGTTGAAGTTGCAGAATTGTCAGTTGAGTTACCGGCAGAGTCTGTTGCTGAAACGCGGATGTCGTATTCTGTTTCGTCATCGAGCGTTGTTGTGTCGAGAGTTCTTGTCCAGCTTGCAAGAGACTCATCTGTAGAAGCCGCAGGAATATCAGTCCAGGTGGTAGCTCCCTGCTTTTTGTATTCAACCTTTACGGAATCCAGTTTCTGGTTGTCGTTTGCGGTACCGCTGAGAGTGATTGTTCCGTTTACGTAAGTTGTAGTGTCGTTTGAAGCACGCTCAAGATTGAGATTTGAAATTGGATTGAAGGTTGCAGTTGGAGCTGTATTATCTACAGTCATCTGGAAGAGAACATAATCGGCTTCGTTTCCAGCGTTGTCTTTTACTGTAAAGTTTACACCGCCGCTCTTCATATCAGCAGTTGCAATTTCATAAGACCAGAACTTATAATCGCTTATGACTTCATGTGTAACAGGATCTTTAATATCATCAGGGAGGGCTGACGAAATAGCAGAAGGAAGGGCCGCACTTGAAGCTATATATGCAGATGTTCCGTTCTTACCCTTCTGCTTTAAGGCAGCGGCAGTTGATGTGGTCGGGATTCCAGTCCAGCTTGAAGAAGCGCCGTCATCTATGAGAGCCGCATAAACCGTAACCGGCACTGTCCTTTTTACAAGCACAGAAGTAATCTGCGAGGCAGGTGTAGCCGTTAAGCTGTCGCCTGTACCTGTACTGATACCAAGGAAGATTGGATCAGCCGGTGGTGTTGTATCAATATAAACTGTAAGTGAGTTTGCGGTAACGACATTTGTTGCGTTTCCTACAGCATCTGTTGCCTTAATGTAAATTGTATTTGCGCCCTGAGCTCCACAAACAATTGTTCCAGTCCAACTGCCAGATTCTGACTGCATGAGGTTTGTTGGATTTGTGAAACCTGTATCTGTAGAAACCTGAACAGCACCAATTCCAGCGCCTGAATCTGATACAGAAACTGATACAGGAATCTGATTTGTTTTATGCCAGCCTATATTTGAGGCGGTATAATCTGCTCCTCTAGTAACTGAAGTATTGGTCATGTCAATTACCGGTGCAGTCGTATCTATTGAGAAGCTTCTGGTAACAGAGCTTGTTTTTCCAGAAAGGTCTTCTACAGTTATTGTAAAGCTGTAGCTTCCGTCTGCAAGATAGTTTGAAGCACCTGCATTTGCTGAACCGACAACAAATGCCTTTTCATATTTTCCATCTGTATTTTGGGTTAATTCGATTGGGGTTGAAAGTCCTTCATAGCTTAAGGTTACACCGCCAGAGGCTATTCCGTAAGTATCTGAAGCATCTACTTCAAGCTTAAAGCCGCTGTTTCTATATGAATCTGCCGCAGGGTTTTTATTTGAAGCTGTTGGAGTAAAGCTGATTGACGGAGTCTTTGTATCATATACAAAATCTTTAGAAACCCAGCCGCCAACATTTCCGGCATTATCGTAGGCACGTACCCAGAGGTATTTTGTTTCTTCTATGGCTGTACCATTAGAAGAAACAAATACATTTCCAAAGGTATCTGTATTACCAAACTCTACAGTAGAAGACCATGAACCGTTTGTTGCGACGTTTGCAGTTGCCTGTGCTGCAGCATTTTCACCTGGGGCTGAAGCTGATGTTGTAAATAAAATATCAACCTTGTCATAACCAGAGAAAACAGTGTCTGTATCTGTCGGATGTACACAAGCCGCCTCGCCTTCAAACTTAAAGAGAGAGCTTTCTGTCTGAATTGCAGTCGGAGTCTTAAGCTTTGTGTTATTTACAAGCGGAGCAACTGTATCAAATGAAATATTCAAAGCTTCTGAGGTTGCAGTGTTTCCGGCCTTATCTGTAAGTGTAATTGTTGCAGCTGCACCTGTAGTCCAGCCAGACCAGTTGCCTACAGTAAAACTCAGGCTTCCATTAGGATTGGAAGCTGTACTTGTAAGAGCTGTTGCCGGACTCGTTGCAGTGTTTACGATATTGAGCACAGCACTCTGCAAGCCTACGTTATCTGTAGCAAGCCCTGTAACTGTAAAGGTCTTTCCAGAAACTGTGTTATTCAAATAGTAAGTTTTTGTTGTTGTACCGGCAGAAGTTGTTGTCGCAGAATAAACTTCGTTTGTAACCGCAGACGAACCTGTGCCTGTTGTTACATTAAGTTTTACGTTTGAAACTTCTGGAGGAGTATCATCAATAGTTATATCAAGGGCGGAAGCTGAAACCGTATTACCGGCAATATCTTCCCCTTCTACAGTAATTCTACCGCCTGCCGTTACAGAGAACACAGCCTTCCATGACTTATAGCTTGTTGCTGAGTCTGGATTGTATGCTCCATAAGTACTGTCAGCCGGTACAGAACCGCTTGTTCCTGTTATTTCACCAGTTGAATACAAAAGACTTGTCAGATTAGCGGCAGGAATTTCAACACCATCTTTCTTTATCTTAAGCGTTTTTATTCCACTTCCGCCAGTTGAATCTGTATAATTTCCATAAAGGGTAAAGCTTGTTCCTCCAGTCTGGCTCTTCATATAAATTGTTCCAGATGGAGCAGCCAGAGGAACACTTGTATCACTGCCTCTTCTGTAGTAATTTGCAGTCAGAGACGGAGCAGCTGTATCTATCTTAATTGTATAAGACTTACGGTTTGTTGTATCTGTTGCAGGAATCTCATTACCTGCGGCATCTACTGCCCAGACCTTAATTGTTTCCTGTGTAACTGAATTTGCAAGAGAAATAGTCTTATCATAACTTCCATCCGAAGTTGGCAGCGACTGTTCTGCGGCAGAACCAACCTGATATTTTATGGTACTTACACCACTTCCAGCTATTGCAGTTGAACCAGAACCAGTAGCAGGATCTCTAAAACTTCCGGAAATATTTATAGTTCTTGTATTAAGCCAGGTTTCAGCATTTGAACTTCCGCCGGCAGTACCACTTACAAAGACTGGAGTCTTGCGGTCTACTGTTATTTTACGTGGAACAGAATATCCTGTATTTCCAGTTCCAGAGCTGTCTTTTGCAGAGACAATAAAGTAGAGGTTTGTATTTTCATTTGGCGTAGAAATTGAAGTAAGGCTGTATGGACTTGTTGAAGAAGACTGCCAGGTGTTATCAGTGTTTACAGTAATTGCTCCGTCTGTAAGCTCTACCCAACTGTCAGCTGGAGCTGTACCCGGAGTAATTGATTGTGGAGCTGTAGTTGCACTGCCAAGAGTATCATTAGTTGTGTAATAAAGCTTCATGCTTCCAGTAGCAGTAGAAAGACCGGCACCATTTCCATCATTTGCATTTCCGCTGATTGCAAAGTTAGTTGCACCTACCTTAGCAGTTTGTGCCGGAGTACTGATTGTTATTACCGGGCCTTTCTTATCAACAAAAACTGTTCTTGCAGTAATTTCAGTAAGGTTTCCCTCACCGGCAAGGTCTTTTGCCGTTGCTTTTATCTGATAAGATGTTCCATCGGCAGAAGAACTAAAGGTTGAAGCTGGAATATCATATGACCAGTTACCATTTGAAATTTCGCTGGAAGTAATTGTATGACTGAAATTGCTGATTCCAGAAATTGTAAGAGTAACTCTATCAACTCCGGCGCCTGTATCATCACTTACAGTTCCTCCAACACTTATAGCATCAGCAGCAGCATTACCATCTGTATATATGGTTTCTGTTTGTGATGATGTAATAGAAGGAGCGTCTGTATCTTTTTTGATGCTGTAGTAATTATTTGAACCGTTCCAGGTATTTGTATTATCCAAAGCAGTATAATCAGGTGCATTATTAGAAGCACTGTTAGTTCCGTCGGTTCCTGTTTTCTGAGTAACTTTTAGTTTATCTGCCGCACGGTTACCGGCATTATCTTCTGCAACCAGAATAAGATAATTATTATCGCTATTAAAGCCCGAAAGATTTGTCTTCTTAAAGTTGCTTTCAACAAGCTTTGCGGCTTTGTTTCCTAAAGTATCCGTATTATATGGAACGTTCTTAACTTCTGGAGTTGCAAGAGGATCAATTGTACCAACTGCAACTACATGATTGCTTCCTGGTGTAAGACTGCCACCATTTTCAAGAGTATCAATTTGCACTTGTGAAGGAGGATTATTCAGAATTGCATAATGAATTGTCTTAAGTCCTGAACCACTAGCATTTTCATAGAAGTTTCCGCTGATATCTATTTTATTGCTGTTGCCCCAGCTTCCGTTTGAATATTTACCGCCAACTTCCTGATTTCTTACATCATTGCTTGAGCCAACTGAATCGTATGTTTCCCAAGTATCGGCATCAATTTTGTCGTTATCTGCCTTTCCAATTCGGAAGTAAATATCCTTACCCTTAGCATCTGCCCAGTGCATTGCTTCTGGAGGAGTTGAGTCGAATAAAATGCTCAATGGATTTGATTGTGTAGTTGTTACGTTTCCGGCTTTATCTGTTGCAGTGATAACGGCAGTTGCTTCGTCATTTTCAGTCCAGGCAGATATTCCATTTAATGTAAACTCAAAGGTTCCGCTTGCATCTGATATTGGAGATATAGTGAGAGGAGCTCCAGTTGAGTTAGTTACAGAAATGCTCAAGCTTTCTACAACATAGTTGTTATCAGAAACAACACCTGTAATCTTAAAGGTTTTTCCAGCCGCTGTATTATTTATGTAATATTTTGAATTTGAAGATTTAAAATATGCATCTGTTGTGCCTGCTGAATCAATCTGCTTAAGTCTTATGTTATTGCTATCAATTACCGGAGCTACATCATCAATTGTAATATTACATGCAGAAACATGAGAAGAAAGGCCTGCAACATTAGTGCCCTCTACAGTAAGGTTTCCGCTGACAGTTGTGCTTGTGCTGAATACTGCCTTCCATGATCTATAATCTGATGCAGAGGTTGCATCGTATGTGCCGTAGTCTCCTTGTGGAGTTCCGCCTGCTGTAATTTCAGTTGTTGAATAAGTAAATGTTACGCCGGCAGAAGTTCCAGTTGCAGCAGGAATTTCAGTTCTGTTTGTTTCATCATCATAGTTCTTAAACAACTTAAGCGCACTTACTCCACTCTGCAAGTCTTTATAATTTCCATAAAGAGTAATCTGAGTTCCGCTCTTAGCATAAATAATTCCACCAGCCTCTTGAACGTTACCAGACCCCTTTTTATAGTGGCTTGCAGTAACAAGAGGAGCCGAAGAATCTACTTTAACAGTGTAAGTCTGAGGAGTACTTTCAAGCCCAACCTTATCTACGGCTTTAATAGTAAGGGTTGAGTCTGTAGTAAAGCCTGAAATATTTGTTGTAAAGCTTCCGTTTGTTGTTGGAATTTCAACAGACGGTGCTGAATCACGCTGAACAATAATTTTATCTACACCACTTCCGTCTGTATCTGTAAACTTACCAGTGATTGTTAGAGTGCTTTCTGTGTGCCATGGAGCTGGAGAAGCAATCATCTGTGCATGAGTTTTTCCACCGATACTTGCCTGACTTGAATCATAAACTGGATTTACCCGGTCTACGGTAATCTTGCGGGGAACTGAATAGCCTGTATTTCCGCTTCCGGCATTGTCTTTTGCAGAAGCCATAAACCAGATATCAGTGTTTGCATTATTCGGAGTCACTGAATCTGAAAGTGTTGTTGTATAAGACCAGGTTGAGCCGGCTGGTATATTATTGGGGAGTTCTGTCCAGCCAGCTGAAGAAGCTGGAGCAGGAGGTTCTGTTTTTGTGTAGTACAGCTTAATCGGCTCGCTTGAAAGCCCTGCACCAGTTCCGTCATTTGCAGTTCCGCTTATTGTAAGCGATGCAGCTCCGACCTTAGCATTTGCAGCCGGAGTACTGATTATTACTTCCGGCGGCGTAGTATCCAAAGTCAGACTTACAGCCGTAATTGTTTTTGGAGTCTGTGCAATATTTGCTCCTTCTACAACAAGGTTACCGGTTGAACTTTCAGTTGCCGTAAATTTTGCAGTCCATGAACGGTAATTAACTGAATTGTCAGGATTGTAAACGTCAAAATTTGTCGGCAAACTTGTTCCAGAAATAGGTGTGACAGAATATTTCAAGCTGCCTGTATCTGGAATAAGCGTATCATCTCCAAGCTTAAAGGTAAGGCCTGCAACTCCACTCTCTTCATCTTTATAATTTCCGTAGAGAGTAATTACGGTTCCGTTCTTTATATATGCATTACCGCTTGCCGTCAGCAGAGCAGTATCATTATCTTTAGTATAATAATTTGCAGAAAGCACCGGAGCAGTATCATCAACTCTTACAGTAAATGACTGATATCCAGAATCTGTTGGAGTAATTAAATTGCCAACGGCATCCTTTGCCCAGATTTTTATTTCAGCTGAGCTGGCGGTTCCCGGAATAGTTATGTTTGTGTTATAGGTTCCGTCCGTAGTTGGAATCTGCTGTTCTGAGCCATTATTTACCGTATACTTAATTTCATTAACACCACTCCCTGTTGCTGAACCAGTCGCTGTCACAGTCGCAGGGTCAGAATAACTTCCTTCAAGATGAATAGTTCTGGTATTGTACCACTGAGTAGAAGCTGTAGAACCTTGTGAAAGTATCGGCTTTTTGCGGTCTACCGTTACTTTAACAGGGGAAGCATAACCAATGTTTCCTGCTCCGGCATTATCCTTTGCTGAAACTGTGAAATAAAAATCTGTATTTTCATTATTTGGAGCAATAGCCCCAGAGAACTCTGACAGTGTAAAGCTCCAGGTTGCTCCAGAAGCTGCCGTTCCAAGCTCTACCCAGTCACTTGAGACATCTGAACCAGAAACAATTAAAGCTGGAGTTGTTCCCGAAAGAGAAGCCGCAAGCTCAGAAGATTTTGAAGCAGATTTTGTATAATAAACTTTGAGATTTTCACCCGAAAGGCCTGAACCTGTTCCGTCATTTGCAGTTCCGCTTATTGTAAGCCCTGTAGCTCCAACCTTAGCATTTGCAACCGGTGTACTGATTGTTACAACTGGAGCAGTATTATCAACTGCAATATCAAGGATTGTAACAGGTGTTTTTAAGCCTGCGTAGTTTTCACCTTCTGCGGTAAGTCTGCCATCTGCGCTAGGAGAGAATACAGCCTTCCATGATTTATAAGCAGTAGAATAAGCAGCGTCATAAGCTGCATAATTTGCAGGAATGTTTACTGTAGTTGTTATAACATCAGTAGAAAATGTTACTGCTGGAGTAATGGAATCATCCCCCAGCTTGAAAGTAAGATTTTTAACTCCACTGTGAACGTCTTCATAATTTCCGTAAAGAGTTATTTGGGTTCCGTTCTTTACATATACAGAACCGTTTGCAGCAAGAAGGCTTCCTGAATCTTTTTGATAATAATTTGCCGTCAAAACAGGTGCAGACGCATCAACATTTATTACTCTTGAATTTGACAATGCAGCATTGCCCGCATTGTCTACTACTCCAACCCAGAGTACATAACTGTTGGCAGTTGCATCGTTCATGTTCATGGTTTTAGTCCATGAATTTGTACCGGCTGCAACTGTCCAGCCCGCACCAGTCCATGAGCTTGCTTCTGCAGGATTTTCAGGGAGAGACGGCTGAGCCGCACTGAACTTATAGAAAACTCCTGCTATTGCCTCCTGACTCAAAGCAGTACCGCTGATTGTGACATTATTTAATGTCTGCCATTCATTTTCTGCCGGATTTGTAATGCTGACTGTTGGAGCTGCTGTATACAGTGTAATTGTTTTCTGTTCGCTCTTTATCTCTTTTCCGGTTACGTCTTTTGCAATAATTATGTAGGTATAAGTTCCGTCAACAGAAGAAGGATTTCCAATGTCTGCCGCACTAAACTCACTTCCCTGATAAACATTAGTTGAACCGGTAACAAGATTTCCCGTAGATTTTAATGGAAGATGCGGAGTTACAAAGTTTGTTGAAGCGCTTGCCGAAGCAGGCATTTCAAATCTTACAGTTTCTCCGCCAAGCTTTTTCTGCTCAATAATAATAGACTGTAATCCGTAATCATCACCGGCTGTACCAGAAAGTTTGATTACCTTTCCTACAACTGAAGGAATTGTAACATTAGAGCCTGTTATTACATTTTCATCTGTTATCTGACCGCCTGCAGCAGTAGCAAACTGATACCAGTTATTATTAAGTGAAACTGTAGGACTTGCCGTATCGTAAACAAAAGTACCGGTTGCCTCTGCGGTAAGCCCTACCCCGTCAACTACGGTCACTTTTACAGTTTTATTTCCTCTGGCAGTAAATGCACCGTTTGCCCCCTGCCAGTCAGCAGGTCTAATCTGACAAATCCAGCCGCCATCAGAAAGAGAAGCAGTAATTGCATTCTGCTCTCCGGCCGCCGGAGTTGAATTTGCAGGAACAGCAGAATCATAAACCTGAACATAAACTTTTTTAACGCCGGAAAGCTCTGTATGATTAGAAGCCGAGAACCAGTCTGTTGCAGTTCCCTGGAAGGTAAGCGTAGACTGTTCAGTTGCAAGTACATCAGGAACGCTGGTAACTGCAACCTGCGGAGGACAGTTATCATATTTGAAAATAGCATTCTTAGGATTTGACTGAGCGGCATTTGCTCCCTTCACAATATAATAAACTGTAGAAGTAGGCATTGCTGCTGAAGCACTGTCTATTGGCAGAGTCGTGTCATTTACTGCAAAGCTGTCTGTATATGGAGAACCGTTCAAAGCAGTTGCAATTGGAGAAGAAGATTCCAGAGCATCTGGATTCGAGCTTCTGTAAATATCGAAAGGCTTATTTTCGGTAGGATATTCAAGAGTTACGTTTACTGTTTTATTTGCGGCATTTGCATTTGGATGTGTAGAAATCCAGGCAGGAGAAGCTGTAATTCCGACTTCAATATTCAAGCCGCTTGTAATGAGTTGAAAACCATACTGGCCTTCACTCAAAATATCATTTCCCTGAATATCTTTTCCAACTACGCGAATAAAATAATTTTCGCCGATTACCATGTCTGCGAAAGCTTCTGTTCCAAGCTGAGACCTAGTTTTAAATTTATATGTACTGCCAGACATAGTGATGTCTGCCTGCTGTTCATGCTTATCAGTTTCAATCAGCCAGATTTTTTTGGCTTCATTTTCATTTGCAGCAGGAGTTCCATCAGCTTTAAGAAGAGCTCCATTATTGTTACAGCGAACAAGATAAATTCCAACAGTTTCTTCGCGAATAAGATGACCGTCGAGACCCGGAGTAATTTCTACTTCGAGATAACTGTTGCCGTTTGTAATGGTAGATTCTGAAAAATCCATTCCTGTTTCCGGGAGAGGATTTCTTGAGCTTACTACAAACTGCGGACTATTTTCAGGATTAATTTTAAACTTACCGGTTTTTATTTGATTAGCTTCGTTCTTAAGCTTGTCCAGAACACTTGAAGTGCTGATTGTTCTTGCGGCCTCGGAAGAGCCGGTATAGCTGCCGTTTAAGATGTGATAGAGCTCGGTGATTTTATAACCATCAGTAAAAAGTTCAGCGAGGTCTGAATTCAAATAATAGTACTCAATGCTGTTACCTTTTAAGTCAGAATCTGTCTGAGCACTGCCGTCTGCCGGGTAACGCTTTGCTCCATCATAAACGACAAGCTGACAGTAGCGGGTTGCAGAAGTTCCATCCTTTATGGCAATTCCACTTGCGTCTACATGCCCATAAATCACAGAATAATCATTTGGAGTATCTTTACTGTAGGTTGCAACATCAGATTCAATTGTAAGCGGAACATTTGGAAGCGTAATTGTTTTTAGCGGCTCGCCGGTACATTCCGGATTTGAATATACTTTTACTTCTATTAAACTGACATCATTATCATCAGCCGCTTTTCCTTCAAGAGTAAATTTCTGTCCATAAGAATCTATAGAAGAAGATGTACTTTTTGTACTTGGACGGGAGAGCACTACCAGCGGCGGAGTATTATCTATTGTTATTGCACGGCTGATTCTGGATTCATGCTCTGCCGTATCCTTTATGATTATAACAAGCTCATAAGAACCATCAGGAATTATATCTTCTGCAGGATCAAAAACGACCTGCCAGCTTAACTTTTCGTCATCAAAAGTTCCTTCTTTTTCTACTGAAAAACCGGAACCACTAAGGCTAGCCAGGGTTGCTGTAACACTGCCGATAGAACCATCATCTTCCCAGGTTCCAAAAACCGCAAAAGCATCGCGAACAACAGCACCAGAACTGATTGTATTTTCGGCAAAATCAATTTGTGGAGCTTCGGTATCGACTGCTGAACCGAGTCCTATTTCACAGGCCGAAAAGATTCCAATAATAAAGAGAAGAGAAGAGAAGAGAAGAGAAGAACTTTTTTTCATTTCAGACTCCTGAAAGCTTGGAGAAAAATACCGATTAACTCTCTCAAATGGCCTGCTGAAAGCCGGAAAGCTGCTACAACGTTTTCGCTATGTACGAACCTAACTATAAATCAGCCGATTTCAACATCTTTTTTATCGACAAAAAAGGCCTTTAAGATTAATACCTTTTTTTTTGTGGCACAATCTTAAAAGCCTCTCATTCCTAAGCATACATTATAACATTCTCCTAGAAAATTGCAAATTTTTTGTTTATAACATTTTGTTTTGTTTGCTGTGTCAAGAGCGCGGGACACTGCGGGAATCCGCGGGGCGTCGTGGCAATCTGCGGGGCGTCGTGGCAATCTGCGGACCGTTGCGGCAATCTGCGGGAATCCGCGGACTGTCACGGCAACCCGCGGGAGCTCGTCATTGCGAGGAGCGAAAGCGACGTGGCAATCCACACAGTTCGTGAGTAATGGATTGCTTCGCCTGCGGCTCGCAATGACGGAGGCTTCGGCGCAATGACAGTGACGCGGCAATTTGCGGGAACTCGTCATTGCGAGGAGCGACAGCGACGCGGCAATCCATTGTTGTGGTTTGCTTTGCTTCGCTCGCAATGACGGGGTTTTGTTGCAATCTTCGGCAAGGATTCAGAGCGAAGTAAACGTTGGCGTCTGGAACTCTACAATGCGCTCAATAATACCAATTACACCGACCCCGATGCGCTGGAAGTCAACACACTGGAAAATGTTCTTTTCATTAAAATGTGCAACGACGTTTCTTTTCTTGTTGATTCACAAATGACGCTTTTTGAACATCAGAGAACAACTAATCCAAATATGCCTTTGAGAGGACTTTTTTATTTTTCCCAGCTGTATCACAAATATCTTATCAATGCAGGAGAAGAATTAATCAGTAGTACACTTATAAAAATACCTAACCCTAATTACATAGTGTTTTACAATGGAGATACGAAACGGGATGAGGATTACGAACTAAAGCTTTCAGATGCTTTTACGCATGAAGATAAAAGCGGAAGATTTGAATGGACTGCCCGTGTAATTAATATTAATAAGGGATATAACGTATCACTTCACAAAAAATGCAAATCGTTGTACGATTATACACAGTTTACAAACAAGATAAAAGAAAATAAACAATCAGGAATGACTACAGAAGCAGCAATTGATAAAGCTATTGACTGGGCCATTGAACAAAATCTTTTTGAAGGCTACATCAAAGAACAGAGGGCGGAGGTTAAGATGAAATTACTGACAGAATATAATGAAGAAAACTGTATCAGATGCTGGCGTCGTGATGGTGCACGTGAACAAGCCATAGAATCTGCCCGTAGTTTCTATGCCAACGGTGTCTCAATAGAACTAATTTCAAAATCGCTGAATATGCCAATTGATAAGGTTAAAGAAATTGTTGCGGATGTTGAAGTTGTGCAACCATAGTTGAGTACACGTCATTGCATCTGTCACCTTCGGGCCTGACCCGGAGGTCTCTATGACGGAGATTCCCGCGTCAAGCGCGGGAATGACAGAAGCGAGCTAATAATGGATTGCTTCGCTGCGCTCGCAATGACGGAGGTTTCGGTGCAATGACAGTGACACGGCAATTTGCGAGAAGTCGTCATTGCGAGGAGCAACAGCGACGCGGCAATCCACACAGTTCGTGAGTAATGGATTGCTTCGCCTGCGGCTCGCAATGACGGAGGCTTCGGCGCAATGACAGTGACACGGCAATTTGCGGGAGCTCGTCATTGCGAGGAGTGACACGGCGGCGGTTATCTCATCTGGGCGGTTTCTATGTGCATTAATGATGAATTAATCTTTACAACGTAACCCAATACTGCATTACTTGTTCCATTACCATACTTAATGCCCCAGTGTGAACCATAAAAGGATTCGCTAGATACTAGATAATTCTCATATTGTGACGGCTGTGTTGTAGCACTTGATTTTATGACTCCGTTTGAATCCTTGAAAACTCCGACATTTATCAGGTTCTTATCAGAGAAATCAAGATTATATGATGAAGGAACTACAGTACATTCCCAGAAACCTGTAAATGCATCACCTACCGCACCGGCAGGATTTACTGTATCTGTTTTTACGAGATAAGCAAGCTTTGGCCGTTTTGTAGAAGAACTGTAGTATCCGATTCTAGGAATTGCTTTTCCTCCGGCAGAAGGAGCGCCGTCAAAAGCAACATCAATTGTAAGGCTGTCGCCTACAATACCGTTTGAATCTACTACACAAGCCTTAAAGTCGCTGGTAGCAGGATTAGTCACTTTGTCAGCTGCAAGATAAGCATATACCAGATCACTGGTTGATGGATCAAGAGATGCAATATGAACTCCTCCATTTTCATCAACAGCACCCCTACAGTATTCACCGGCTGTTTCAAAAGCTCCATTTGCATCAAAAACACGCACCTTGGTAGTCCAGCCAGCTGCGGTTTTATTATTTTTGAGATTTGTGTCGCTTAAATCAGAAGCATAAGAATAGAACAAAGCTCTTTCATTTTCATCATACCAGATGAGGAATACTTTATCGGCAGAAGCAGTAGCACCCGGAACAACACCTAAAGAATAATAGTCGCAGGTTTCTCTTCCTGAATTACCTGCAATTACGGCTACATTAGTATAATTATTAGCTACAATTCCACTATTTTTTCCGGATCCAGTACCAATCATATCTACAAAAGTACCAAAATTTCCTTTACTTTGTTCCGGAACAAGTTTTAAGTAATGATTAGAATAATCTTCACTTATTATAGTTCCATTTATATCTACAAGCTGTAGTTTACTATTCTGGACATAATTCTGAACAATATAAGGACCGGCAACAAAACTTGAATCATCATTTGAGGAATAAACTTTTACTCTGTTTCCATCACTTAAAATGTTATTATCAAGACCTGCACTACTCAAGGTATAATAATTACTTGAAATACTTCCTATTCTGAAGAAACTATTATTATTTTCTTTATTAGCAGTATTTCCGGCTCTGAACCTTATTTCGCCTGTAATAGCATCATAATAAGCGAGATAAACACTTGTATCATCTGAGCCTGAATGAGTTGCTGTGACTATCGAAGGCGCATGGAATCTGTCAGGATCTATAGTGTTTCCATTATATATGATACCAGTCTTTTCAAGTCGTATCGCATTGTAACCAGATTTAGAGGCTTTATGATGACCATGATCATCGTTACCAGAAACATCGCCAAGCCCCTTACCCCATCTATCTGTAAATAAATCAAAGAAATCAACAGCTGTGCTATTACCAGCATTAACGTTACCACCTGCGGCAACTCCATAGGAATGACCTAATTTATCGTATGTAAAGCCTACTGAATGGAATTCCATAAGTTCAGCGCACCAGAAAGCATAAGAATAATTTTGTAGTTCATTAAAATTTAGTATAAAAGCTTCGTTTTTCTTTGGCCGATTCCAGTTTGAAGCCCCACTAGCCTGAGCTTCCATAGTTTTTCCAGCCATGCTAAAATATCCTGAATTGCTTGCAAAAGCAAAACCAAGCTGGTCTGTAACAGGATTAACCTTCATAACTGCCTGAGCTATTTTACCTTTATTGTTAAAAGGTACTGCGGCATTACTGTCAATTTCCCAGATATCAAAATAGATATCATCTGTAAGAAGATTATTGTTATCTCCATTCGGCTTACGATTGTAGTAATTGTCATAAACCTCTTTACTACCAGTTGGGTTTGTAGTCAGATTTACTGTTCCTGTATAACTACCCTTTGCATCATTATTATTAATGTTATTAATAATTCTTAATCCATTTACCGTGCCATTGAACTGACCAGAAGAAGTAGATGAATCTATAGGCAGAGAAGTTTGACTTGCAAGATTAAAGCCTTCAAATGTTATAGTTTCTCCAGTCTTAAGAGTATAATGACCTCTTGCTGTTCTTGTATAAACGCTAGGATTATTTCTCTTAAGCGAAGTCAATGAAGTAACTATTTCACTAATATAAGGAACAACATCAACTTTATAAGTTGGGCGGGAAGTTTCTTTGTCATAGGTCGCAGGGTCTGTTTGCTGATTTGCGGTTGATGTGGCAATATCATTTGTAATTGCGCTTGAATGAACTGTAGACGCTGTATCTTTTGCCTGTACAATTACGCGCAGGTTTTCAGCAACTACACCTGTAATATGAGAAGTATCTACTGTGAGTGTCCACCTAACTTTATGACCGTTCTGGTCGTGGTAGGCACCGTCTGCTGCAAGCTTTGAAACTTCAAATGTGTAATAATCATCAGCCAGGGTTGCACTACTTGTCCAATTGCCTGTAGTTGTATCAAAGATTGCACCATTCTGCATTCCTGTACCGAATTTATAAACTGGACTAGAATATGCATTTGTTGCCGCAGTATCATTTTCTACAATTGCCCACTTAAGTTCGCTCAAACACTTGTTATCCCAGGCATAACCGGTGAACTTAACGATTCCAGAAACCTTGTCATCATCCATTCCATAAACGCCGCCAATTTTATCTGCACCGTCTATGAGGTCGCTTCTTAATTCAACGTGTCCTTTTGCTTTACCGTTTTCCCAATAAACGCTGTTTTCGGAAGCACTCTTCCAATACAAATCATTGAACACAACATTTGGAGCAACATCATCGTTTACTTCTACTGCCATTGCAATGCTTATAGTAGCTTTCTGGTTGTTTGTAAGAGAGCTTACTGCTATAGAGTTTTCTGTAGACAAAGTTTCCGTACTGTCATAAATAGTATAATCGAACCACAAAGGCTGAGTTACAGTTGCGTCACCTGTTCCACCTGTGCCGGTAAAGAATGATGTATCATGAATAATATACGAAGGAGTACGAGTAGTTCCGTCAGCACCGACTTTACTTGCAGAATGCGAATCGATATATGTTGAACCATACAAGGTAGCTTCGTACTGATCATAATCATCTCTTCCATCTGCAAAATATGTTGCATTTGTACCACTGTTTTTCTTCTGGTCCGCAGTGTTCTTTGAACCATTTGCAGAAGAACCATAAACATTATATGAGTACCAGAGTTTTCCGTTACCGCCTACCATTTCTGGAACAATCCAGGTCTTTCCTTTGATTGTATTTACACCCTTGTAAGCAGTAACATTGCCACTTGAATCTTTTGTCTTTTCAGAAACTTCAAGACTGTTTGTTACAGCAACAGGTTTCTTTTCCATTGTACCGTTATCATCTATACGAATATAATCCTGCTGGAAATAATAAGAAGTCTTTGTTGCTGTATCATAATTTTCAGCTCCTGTATAATCAATTGCGACTGTAACACCCGTAAGACGAGGTGCATTGTTGCTGATATACGCAGGAGAGTCTGAATTATATGTATAAACATAAGAAGCATACTGTCCGTCAGAAACCAGTGTTTTACTTTGTAAATCAAGAGCTTCTGCTGTTGTATAGCTATCATAAGTTGTTTTTGATGTATTACCAACAACTCCTAACGCATAGTTCATAGATTCATCATAAGCAGTATAGTGAATCTCTATAGGTCCATCCGGAATATTGCGTGAAACAATAGCACCCTGCCATGAAGAAACAGCTTTCGTTCCACCAAGCTCTTCAACCATGCCGTCACCATCATCATTTCTGATGTCAGTATAATAACCTGTAGTTGAGTTCTTTGTAGAGGAAGCCTCATATTCACTTTTACGGTTATCAACAAACTGAGCAAGTGCAATCTGTGCGGTCGTATAATTTCCGTGGCTTTCATCTATTGTTATTGTAGTTCCACTTACAGAGGTAATTTTGTACATTACACCATCAAGTCTTATGTAACTTCCTGCATGAATATATGAAAGCTTATTCGACAAACCACTTCCTAGGGTAATGCTGCCACCTTCATTACAGGTAATGCTTCCATTCAGCCAGTACAAACCGTCATGATACTGCAAATCATTTGTAGAAATTGGATCAGCACGTCTTTGAACTGGATCATAAATAAGACCTTCTGTATCAGACTCACGACGCATAAAATAGAAGCCTACAGCCTTAATTCCACTTGGAGTTCCTGTTGTAGAATTTGTTGCATCACTTACTTTTGAATACAATTTATAGAAACCATGATTTTGACGTACAGATGATTCAATGTCAAATTCTTCTGAAGAATCCTTTAGCAGCTTTGGTGCCTCATTATCATAGTTAATTTCCACCTCATAAGTGCCGTTATGTAAACTATCAGAAGCTTTTATTGTTCGCCTGAATACACCAACTCCTGCCGTATCTGTAGGTAATGCATACCTTACCTGTTTTTTAACTCCTTCAGTTACAGTAACATTGGTTATAGTTGCATTAGACATTTCTGTTGTTTCATGACTATTACTATCGAGGAAATCGATTGATTCAATTGCATCATCATCTGTTACTGTAAACTCAAGATACCACTTACCTTTTACATACATTCCCTGTCGTGCTTCCTGAGAAGCAAGAGGAGTAGCAAACGTTGTATCTGTTGTTGCATACTGCTTAAGGACAACATCTGTAATCTGAGGAGAGTTTCTGTCCACCTTAAAATATCTTGTAACAGGATAACTCATGTTCTTTTCATTATCACGGGCATAAACACGAATTGCCATATCATTTGCACTTGCGGCTCCCTGTTCAAGATCAAATTCGTGTTCCTTATTAATCTTTAAGTTCCATGAAGCACCATTAAGATTTACCTTAATAAAACAATCAGCAGGAATATGAGTTGATGAATTAAATACTGTTGCCGTAGTATTTGTTGTATTTGACGCAAGCTTTAATTCTACAGGCTCCTGATTAGAGGCAATATAATAAACCGGATAGTTATTTGTTAACCAGAAAGTTACGTCATTTGCGGTTGGTGCAAAAGCAGTAATATTATTTCCTGATACCGTAACTGCTCCATAACCATTAGCGGCCCCACCATTTTTTGCTGAAAGCAGCTGAATCCATACGCCATCGACACTACCATTTGAATCTTCGGCTGTACCGTAGAGTTTTATTGTTCCACCAACAGTTGCGGCCCCCCTTACATCATCTGGTTCTTCAGGATTAGAAAGTGCAACTACAGGACGGTCTCCCTGTGGATCCAGCTTTACAAGATGAGAGTATTCTGCCGTATTTCCTACAGAGTCTTCTGCTTTTATCCAGATATAGAAATTAACTAAATCTGTAAAGTTATCTAAATCATTAGTAAGACCAAGAGACTGTGCATAATGTTTAAGTTCACTAGAATGCGCATGCAGAGTATCAGAAGTATCTCCGTCAAAGCTTACGTTCCAGGTTAAATTTGTTGTATTAGGAATTAGTGTGTATTCTGGAACTGAAACTCCTGTTCCGTCTGTTCCTATAATTGTTCCGTCTGGAGATTTTGGGGTTATCGATGTACCATCTGCCGAAACTGTATAACCAGTCCAGCTGGTGAGTTTCTGTCCTGCCGCAGCCATTGCACTTGGTTTGTGAGTCTGGTCTCCATAAGTAGAAACTGTGTAATAAATTTTTCCCGGTTCAGTCGATGTTCCGTTTACTGTAATTCCTCCGCTTTGAATATTCTGCGAAGCCGGTCCTGTAAAGGTAACTGTTGGTGGAGTATTATCCACATTCAAATCAACCTTGGTTACAGCAGACTTGATTCCATCAAACATAGTGATTTCCAGACGATATGCATGAACACTACCATCTGCGGCCTCTCCTGTAGAAGGCCAGTTTTCTGTAGAAATCGTACCAGAAGTAAAACGCATATATGCCTGATGATTTGCGTTTTCTGCCAAAGTAACAGCAGTGTTTGCAGCATAGGTTTGATTAAATCTGAGAGTTGGACTGTCTACACCATCTATAATTTCAACAACCTTTACAGTCATTGATTTAACACCGTTTTTATCCCAGGCACTCTGACGGATTTTAAAACTGTTCTTTAGAGTTCCACCAAAGGTTTTTGAGGCAATTCCCGTATTCCAGTTTTCTGAACCAGAAGTTACATTAACATCTGTTGTAAATTCTGCAGCCAAAACATCTGGAGCTGTAGTATCAATAATTAATGCAAGAGCGTTGGCTTGTGTTGTATTTCCCGTTGCCGGACGATAACCAAATTTATTACTACCGTCCGTTAGTTTATATGTTCCTCGATGAGCAGCTTCATCATAAATCACAGCCGGATTATAAGTAGTTGAAAGATTTGCAAAATAATCTTTTTCTCCGGCAGTTACCTTGAAGAATAGATTATTTGTTTCATCATCACTAAGTTCAATACGCCAGATACCATTGTTAGGAGTTAGTAGCGTATAGTCAGAAGCAGCATAACTGATTGAAGTTCCACGATAATATCCAATATAACTAACATCGTCATCATCTGAAACAGTACCGCTTATTGTACGGCTTTCCCACTTTACAGAGCCAGTAGCCAGGTCTGAAATATTAGAAGGACTTGTAAGTAAAATTACCGGGCGGTCTGAATCCTGGTCTACAATGCAAGGTTCTCTTGCAACTTTCTGCTTTGCGGCATTAAGTTGATATGAATAGCCTGTATTGCCGGCCTTATCTTTTGCGGAAGCCATGAAGTAAACAGACGTGTTGTCAGCAACAGTGTTAGTACCGTCTAACTTTGCAGTATCAATATTGTTGAACGTCCAGGGATTTCCATGCTGGGTTGATTTTATTTCTACCCACTTAGAAGCTGCCGATGCAGCTGTTACAGTTCCAGTTTCAAAGTCTGTATCAGCAGGTGCAGTAGTTGCAGTACCGAGAGTCTCATTAGTTGTATAGTAAAGCTTCATTGTTGCGGATGTATCATCAACCTCTTCATAAAGCTCTTTGTTATCGCTTGCGGTTCCGCTCAGACTGATTACACCATTTATCTGTCTGCCAGTGAGAGACGTATCTGCATCGGTTGGGGCAGAAAGAGTTACAGTCGGCGGTTCAATATCTACCGTCATCTGGAACAAAACATAATCAGCAGAATTACCTGCCTTATCTTTTACAGTAAAGTTGATTCCGCCTGTGAGCATATCAGCCGTAACAACTTCATAAGACCAAATAACAGCCTGCTTCCATTCAGCCTCATCATCAGTAAAGGATGGAGCAGAAGAATGTGTAGACTTACTGATATATACATTGCTGCCATTCTTGACTATATCACCTGCATTGTAAGAATGAGTTGCCTGCCATGCAGAAATACCGTTTGAAATTGATTCCGGTAAACTTGTAAATGCGACAGGTTCCGAAGTTCCGCTCATACCCTTTTGAACAAAAGCTTTTTCACCAGGAGCTGTCGGAGACGGAGCCTCTGTGCGGATTCCTGTTGAAGCAGCAGAAGTTCCATCATCAACTATAGCAGCATAAACTGTAATCGGGCTCGTTCTATTTACGAGCACAGAAGTAATTTCTGAAGCTGGAGTTGAAACCGAAGAAGCTGTCATTCCGAGGAATGCAGGACTTTGCGGAGGAAGCGTATCAACAAACGCAGTTATAGAATTAGTTTCATTAACTTCATTTGAATTACCTGCTCCATCTGTTGCCTTAATATAAATTGTATTTGCGCCCTGTGAAGTGCAGGTAACACTACCCGTCCAGAAACTGCCGGAAAGCATTAAGCTTACAGGATTTGTAAATGCAGTATCTGTTGCAGCCTGTACAGAGACAATTCCAGAAAGGTCTGTACCGGTAGTAACATTTACAGGAATCTGATTCTGTCTGTACCAGTATACGTCAGTTCCCTCGCTATTAATTGTGCAGGCATGAGTAAATGTATCTGCGATAGCCTTTGAACTGATAGTCGGCGGAGTTGTATCAACTATAATGTGTTTTGTTTTCTTTGCAGTTTTAGTAGATTTATCTGTTACGATGATTTCAAAGTTATAATCTCCGTCTGCAAGATAGTTGTCTTCACTGTCATTTGATGAACCTACAACAAATTCTTTTGACCAGGTTTCATGCTCAGTCGTTTCTCCCGTTTTTTCTGCCTGAACAGTTGTAGAGCCATATTTTACTTCAACTTTATCTACGCCATAAGAATCATGTACATTTACTTCAAGCTTAAAGCCATGATTTCGCTTAGAATCTTCAACCGGATTTATTGTAATATTTGTTGTTTCATTATCTACAGTGTCAGTAAACTCGATTGTTGGAGTTGCAGTATCATATACAAAGTCTTTAGAACCCCAGTCGCCAACATTTCCGGCATTATCGTAGGCACGTACCCATAGGTATTTTGTACCTTCTACGGCTGTGCCATCAGAAGCAACAAATATATTTCCAAAGGTATCTGTATTACCAAACTCTACAGTAGAAGACCATGAACCGTTTGCTGCAACGTTTGCTGTTGTCTGTGCGGCAGATGGAGCTGTCAGAGTCTCTCCAAAAGCAGGTGCATTAGTAAACGCAATATCAACCTTGTCATAACCAGAGAAAACAGAGTCTGTTTCTGTCGGATGTACACAAGCCGCCTCGCCCTCAAACTTAAAAAGAGAGCTTTCTGTCTGAATTTTTGTCGGAGTCTTAAGCTTTGTGCTGTCTACAAGCGGAGCAACTGTATCAAATGAAATATTCAAAGCTTCTGAGGTTGCAGTGTTTCCGGCTTTATCTGTAAGTGTAATTATTGCGGTTGCACCTGTACTCCATTCTGACCCAGACCAGTCGCCTACAGTAAAACTCAGGCTTCCGTTAGGATTGGCAGCTGTGCTTGTAAGGGCAGTTGCCGCCGGGCTTGCAGTGTTTACGATATTGAGCACAGCACTCTGCAAGCCCACGTTATCTGTTGCAAGACCTGTAACTGTAAAGGTCTTTCCAGAAACTTTGTTATTCAAATAGTAAGTTTTTGTTGTTGTGCCGGCAGAAGTTGTTGTCGCAGAATAGACTTCATTTGTAACCGCAGATGTGTCTGTTGTTACATTAAGTTTTACATTCGAAACTTCTGGAGGAGTATTATCAACAGTTATATCCAGGGCAGAAACTGAAGTTCTTTTATTTCCGGCAATATCCTCGCCTTCTACTGTAATTCTGCCGCTGGCGGTTACATTAAATACAGCCTTCCAGGATTTGTAGCTTGTTGGAGAGGCTTCACTGTATGGGCCGTAAGTGTCATCGTTTGGCACACTACCATCTGTTCCAGTAATTGCTTCTGTTGAATACAAAAGGCTGGTCGGAGTAAAATCTTCTCCATCTTTTTTAAGCTTAAGTGCCTTAATTCCACTTCCAGTTGCTTCGTCCTGACAGGTTCCGTAAAGAGTAAAGGTTGTTGCAACTGTTGTAGTACCGTCTGCGCCCAGAGTTTTAATGTAAACTGTTCCAGATGGAGCAGATAAACTATCACTTCCCTTTTTGAAATAGTTTATTTCAGAAGAAGGTGCTGTAGTATCTATATTAATTGAATAAACTTTATAATCATCTGTATCTGTTGCTTCAATTTCATTACCGGCCGCATCCTTAGCCCAGATTTTAAGACTGACCGGATTCGCAGCATCGGCTGGTATCTGAATATTTTTATCAAAACTTTCGTCTGTTGTAGGAATTTCTACAGGATCAGCGTCACCAATCTGATATATTACAGTATTTACTCCACTACCTGTTTCAACAACATTTGGAGTTACAGAGGTATTTGTATAAGTATCTGTAAAGCTGCCTGCAATATTAATAGTCCTATCATTGAACCAGTGACTTGCTGAAGTAGAACTTAAGCCTCCTACTGTTCCACTCACAAAGGTCGGCTTTCTGTGGTCTACTGTTACCTTGCGAGGCACCGCATAACCTGTATTACCACTTCCCGCATTATCTTTTACAGAAGCAGTAAAGTACAAAATTGTATTTTCTCCGTCTGGGGCAACTGTATCTGGAATTGCAGGAGAGGCTGACCAGATTGCATTTATAGAAATATTGTCAGCGAGCACTACCCAGTTGTTCTCAATATCTGTACCCGGTGTAATTGATAATGGAGCTTGAGTTACATTTACAAGAGCAGAAGATTTTGTATAATACAGAATCATTTTATCTGCTGTTCTTGTTGAAAGCCCTGCACCTGTTCCATCGTTTGCAGTTCCGCTGATTGTAAAGGTTGTATTACCAACCTTTGCATCTACAGCAGGAGACGTAATATTTACAACCGGAGGATCAACATCTACCATAACTGTAGCTACAGGTACCGAAGTTTCAAAGCCTGCAACATCAACTACCTTTGCAGAAATAATTGCAGTTCCACTGCTCATTCCCGAAACGAGAGAACTGATATCTTTAGACCAGTGTCTGAGAGTAGAGTCATCAGGCACGGCTGTAAGATCTGCTGTGGTAGGAGCACACGCAGCAGAATACAAGTCAGAACTAGACAATGTGGCACTGCCTGTTCCACCGTCTCTCGTAAATACAATTTCTTTAATTCCCGATGAACCGTTTTCATTGCCTGTTTTAGACTTATCAGAAACAGTACCCTGAATTATAATCTGCGAACCATCATTATTCGTATAGGTTGTAGGAGTAAGCTTTGTAGGAATTGTTGGAGCAGTTACATCTACGTTCAGAGAATAACAAGGGTAAGTCTCTGAACCGACAGTCGCAACATCTACGCTTGAGTTTCCTGCATTATCTTCTGCAACAATTACAAGATAATTCTTACCTTCCTCCAAACCAGTTATAGTTGTCTTATAATTCGAATCGATATCTGTGTAGAACTGAACATAGTTCACATCATTTTTCTGAATAACAGTATACTCTCCAGAGGCATTCGGCGCAATTTTCGGTGTTCCGTCAAATCTATCGTTAGTATTTACCGATGTCGCAGGAACCGCAGTCGGCGCAATATTATAATAGACGCGCTTCTGCTCCGTCTGAACAGACGGCATAAAGGTACCTGTCTTATTCTCTATTACATAAGTCTTGAGCACATCAAGAGAATTAAAGAAAAGCTTTCCCGCATCAGAAGTACCAGCAACTCCCTCTACAGGCGTAGCACCAGTAGCCTTAGTCGAATCAATTACAACTTCCTGATTATGGAATACCAGATAATAATACTTGTTGATTCCAGAAGCGTGACTTCCGTCTGTCCCGTTACCACGGTCAGGGAAGAGTCCTCGAATCTGCATGGAAAGTGCATTACCATAAGTTCCTTTAGAATACTTTCCGCCGACATCTGTATTGAGGGCAGCAGAATCACCCGCTTCATTTGCGGCATCTCCAATGCGGAATGTCAGATCCTTAGAACTGTCATCTATCTCATGCTGAGCGGCAGGGGCTGTAGTATCAAAGTAAACATTGAGATCGCTGACAGTTTCGTTACCAGCCTTGTCAGTTACAACTAACTTAAGCACAGATTCAGTTCCCCATCCGGCATCAGACATAGTGAAAGTATATGCACTTGTAGCAGAACCAGTTAATATCGAATCGATTGCCGCAACCGCAGAATTACAAAGTCCAGACTTCAGAAGATTTACATCTGGAGTTGTCGGCTCATAATAATCTTTATATAAGCTGATTTTCTGGAGGCCAAAGTTATCTGTTACGTTTCCGGTAATCTTAAAGCTTTTACCGGTTGGATTTACATAATAATTTACAGACTGTTCGTCAGAATCTCGGTAAGCATTTGAAGCTGTATCTCCCACAACACTTACAAGATTAATACTGTTGATTTCTGGAGCATCTGTATCAAGAACCAGAGTAAACGCATTTACTGTAGCAGACCTGCCGGCAACAGAACTTCCTGTTATAGAAACAGCACCACTTTCCTGCGGAGTATACTGGAGCCGCCAGGATTTGATAAGATTTTTATTTGCAGCATTATAAGGCTGCCAGTCAGTAACTGTATTTACATTGCCATAACCTGATGGAGTACCAGGAGCACTGATTTCTGTATTTGAATATCTGATTTCAGCTCCAGCTGGGAAGCCTTCTGGCAGAGAGATTTCATTTACACCGCTTTCAGGGTCCTTGTATTTTCCGTAAACAAAAAGATTAGCTCCTTCTTTTACATAAATTGTTTCGGTTGCATTATTATAGGAACCGTTCTCACCCACTTTAGACCAGTAAGCCGAAAGCTCAGGGGCTGTAGTATCAACATTGATTGTATATTCCTTACGCTCCGAAAGATTGCCAGACTTATCCATTGCCTGAATGTAAAGCTTATTAGGAATTACAGTTCCATCAGTAGGATTTGCAGAATTGTCTTTAAACTCTACGGCAGGGAAAACAAATTCGTTTCCGTTAAATTTAGAGATTTCTCCATCATGAACTGCACTTAAATTTACAGGAACAGCATAGCCTTCCTGCCCTGCACCACGGTTCGGCCACTGAACATAATAGTAAACCGTATCAAGATTCTCTTCTGTACAGGTTCCGGTAATCTTAAGATAAAGATTGTCATAATACTGCGAAGCATTGTAATTGTCGGTTCCCACTTTTATAGAACTGTTATTTATTACAGGCACAGTATTATCAATAATAATAGAAACATTTTTTACAGTAGAAACAGATTCGCCGGTTCCCTTAAGCTGATACGTTAAAAGAGTTTTAGTTACCGGCCAGGTTGAAATTATTTCACGGCTGCGAATAATTTCTGTATGCTTTTCACCAACACTCAAAGTTGAAGTAATATCTACGCCATCTTCCCAGAAGGTGTAAGGCGCACTACCACCCTGATAGTCCAGAGTAATCTTAAGAGAATTTTTCTCGGTGGCATTAGCACTCTGATTAGAAGTGATGTAAAGCTGGTCACTCTTTGCATTAAGCTCAATTATGTTTCCGCTGGAAGCAAGCTGGAAGGCATAAATTGAATTTGAATACGGAACGATAGTCATGTCATTTTTATCTTTACCGGTTACGTAGATGCGGTAATAGTGACCTACTTCGAGGCCTTCATAATTCAGGCTGCTTATTACATTCGTAGTTTTAAATTTATAGGAGTCGCCGGAAATTGTGATGGTTGCATTTTCTTCTGAATGAGCCGCTTCGCTGACATCTGAAACAAATTCTTCTGTTGCGGGAGCCACTGGTCTTATAAGCCAGACCTTAGGAGAAGATTCAACAGGCTCTCCGTATTCATTACATTCTTTAAGATAAAGTCCAATTGTATCTTCAAGAATTGGAGTACTGTCTAAGCCCGGGTCAATCTGAACTTCAATAAAGCTGTTACCCGAAGTAAGCTGATAGTCCATGTCGGCCAGAGTTTTATCATAAGTGAGCGCAGAACGGGCACTTACAACAAAGGTCGGACTGTTATCTGGATTCAGCTGGAATTTTCCAACCTCGCGCTTATCGTCTGCAAGCCTCTGCAAGGCATTACCGGATTCGGCCGCACGGTTTCCGCTGAGAATTTTATAAAGTCCTGTTGCCCTGTATTCAGTTATGAGGTCTGAAATATCTTTATATAAATAGTAAGAATCCTGTTTGTTACCGGTTGCATCTATAGTGCCGTCTGCATTGTATTTTTTTGCAGTATCATACACTTCGAGTTTAAAATAACGCTGAACATAACCCGAAACCGTTGTGTAACCATAGATTTCTGAATAATCATTGTTTACACCTTCTTCAAAATTTGCAACTTCCAGGTCGATTGTCGGAGGAACGTTATCAAGCGTAATTGTTTTAAGGAAGGAAGCTTCGCTACAGTCTGGACTTGAATATACACTGACATTAATTTTATCTATCAAGTTATCATCAGAAGCCTGACCCACAATAGAAAAAATCTGACCGAAAGTATCAAACCGGTTTGCAGTATCTGATTCTGAAACTACCGTACTTGGCTTTTGAAGAATCATTACAGGCGGAGTATTATCTATAGTAAAAGTACGCGCCATTGTTGTTGTGTGACCACCATTATCGGTAATGGCAACAAGAGCCTCGTAAGTTCCGTCTTTTATTCCGGTTGCAAGAGGATCTATAAAAGCACTCCACACGCCACCGTCAGAAATACTGTCATCAGTATCTGCCTCTCCTTCAAAATTAAAGGTATCTCCAGAATCAAGCCGCGTCAACGACACTGTTACCTCAGCAATCGAACCATCATCCGTCCATATTCCCGAAAGCGTAAAGGAGTCGCGGATTACTGCATCTGCGGGAGGCAGTGAGACCTCGATTACAGGCGCCTCTGTATCTACAGAAGATCCCAGTCCTATTTCGCAGGAAATGATGAGAATAATAAATATAGATAACAAAAAAGTTAAAAACTTCTTCATCAGGCAGTTCTCCAAAAACTAAATGAGTAAAAATAACAAAATATTATTGAACTTTTAAAAATATTTTTTTAAGGATTTTTAATAAAGACTTTTTTCCAAATATGATTATCGGTGCAATTAACTATTATCTTTAATAATTACAGTTTTGTAAAGACTTTTTAAAATTTTGTTATTTTTACAAAAAAACGCAGCGCTGCGGTAATTTGTACGAAGTCGCCATTGCGGGCCTGCCGTAGGCGGCAATTTGCGGGAGTTCGTCATTGCGAAATTGCCGTAGGTGGCAATTTGCGAGAAGTCGTCATTGCGAGGAACGATAGCGACGCGGCAATCCACGCGGTTCGTGAATAATGGATTGCTTCGCCTGCGGCTCGCAATGACGTAGGCTTCGGCGCAATGACAAGTGACACGACAATTTACGGGAAACTCGTCATTGCGAGGAGCGAAGCGACGCGGCAATCCACGCGGTTCATGAGTAATGGATTGCTTCGCCTGCGGCTCGCAATGACGGAGGCTTCGGCGCATTGACAAGTGACGCGACAATTTGCGGGAGCTCTCATGACGGGACTTTGTTGCAATGACGGCGGCGGAAGCTTACTTCTTCTGGGCAGTTTCCATGTAACCTTCGGCACTTGTTGGGCGGATTTCATAACCGATTACAGGGTTTATTGTTCCGTTACCGATTGTTACGGCATTTGCAGCTGTTGTGTTAGTACCGGCCGGCACAAGTGCTGTTTTTGTAGAAGTTGAAGCTTTTACTATACCATTACTATCCTTCCAGAGTGCAACATTTACACGGTCTTTTGGAGCGTTACTTGTTGTAGGAATTTCTGTAATTTCCCAGAAGCCTGTAAACTTATCTTTTAATGCACCGGCAGCCATATTTGTCTGTGCGGCACCTTCACTTGTAAGATAAGCAAGCTTTGGTCCAATACTTCCGTAGTAGCTGATATAAGGAATTGCAATTCCACCCTCTGCTACAGACTTGTCGTATGCGACATCCAGAGTAAGGTTAGAACCAACCATGCCGTTTGAATCAACCGTACAAGACATAGTACTTTCCGTATAAGCAGCATCAAAGCTTGAAAGCTGTGCATAACAGATGTCTCCAGCATCATTATCATAAGCCGCAATATGAATGCCACCGGTACCGTCAACTTCTATATTACAGTAGTAGCCTGCGTGTGAGAAAATAGTTTTTGCAGCATGCCAGTGTTCTTGAGTATGAGCTGAGCCTTCAAATAAATTTCTAGGAATACTTGCAAGATCTACCGTGTTGTAAGTATACTTCAGCTTATTATTCTTTGAATCATACCAAACCATAACAATAACATCGTAAGAGTTACTATTTCCAGCCGAGTTTGCGGGAAGCACAGCTATATCAACATAAGGTCCAGAAATTCCAAGTGCTGGAGATGTTTGTTCTACACCTACGGATTTATAGTTATCATCTTTATTGCTGCTTCCATTTGTAGTCTCTGCATAGGTATAAGATTTTTCTTCTGCAATTATCTGGAAATTAATAATATTGTATTTATCTATAGACCAGAATTTTCCATTACCATCTTTAAGTTTAGAATTGCTACCAAGCTCTTTTTGGCCATAATTATCATCAATGTAGTTACCTATAACCTTGTTATCATTTGTAAGAGTTTCACTTGTATCTGCTGTCGTTAGAGTTTTACCATCAAAACCTCTAGCCCCAGTTTTTGGCTTAGTTGCCCAGCGGAAACGTATTTCCTGATTAAAGTGATCATAATAAGCAAGGTAGATAGTAGCATTCGTTCCACTTCCACTAACCGCAATGCTTGGGCTCAATACACGAGATTTATCGATATACTGTCCTTCATAATCAGTCTGATTATTATTAGGTGCACCATTCTTAGTACGGTCTGCTTTGGTTCCAATCTGGCCAATCTGCCCAAAGCGTTGATGTTTATCACCTAATTTGTTTCTATCATCACCCATACCGCTAGAACCCCACAGACTGCTCATAAAGGCAAACTTTGCTACTGAGTTTGAACCGTTTATATCACCGCCAAGGGCAACACCATAAGAATTACCCTCAGAATCATAGGCAAAGCCAGTTGCACTCAAATTATCATAATCACCAAGATAACCCTGGTAAGAGTTTGTATTTCCATGCCCCATACTAAAGCGTCTTTCACCACTCTGGTACGCAAAACCAATTATGCCGTTAGTCGGATTAATCCTCATAACCGGATCATTAATAACTCCTGCTGCAAAAGGCTTTGCGGCAGTGCTGTTAATCTGCCATACATCAAATTCTACATCATCTGTAAGAGTGTAGTTATTTGCAGTATTAGGACGTCTGTTATAGAAGTTTATAAAGGTATTATAAGTTCTCTTTTCTCCATAAGCAGACGCCGCTGGAATTGCTGCACCATAGCTTCCCTGTGAGTTATTGTTATTTCTGTTGTTGTAAGATTCAACGTCATCTACAACAATGCTTACTTTACCAGACTTAGCATTTGCAGGTATAGCAAAACCGCTGGCATTATAGGTAACTTCTGCCGGGCTGCCGTCTGCCGAAGTAAACTTTACAGTACCGCCGGCAAGATTAAAGCCGCTCATTGTGATTGTTTCACCAACTGCTACCGGATAATGGCCAAGTGCGGTACGGTCAAACTCAGTTGAGTCTGTTTTCTTTGATTTTTCAGAAAGCTTTGTCTTTATTATTGTGATATATGGAACCACATCAATTGTGTAGCTGCTGGTATAAGGCTGCTCACCATCATTTCCACCAGAGAGCTCAGGTAAAACACCATCCCCATTATTATCAAAGTTGTTTAATGTATATACAAGAGCTCCAGCCGCATTTCTATTAACGGCTCCTGCTGCAGTATAAGGAGTTCCCTTATCCAAAGCCGAAACTGAAATTCCAATTCCTTCTTCCGGAGTGATTCCCATAACTTCTGTATCTATGTTCATAACCCAGTGAACAACAT
The DNA here is from genome assembly GCA_947166355.1 of uncultured Treponema sp. Classification (GTDB taxonomy): domain Bacteria; phylum Spirochaetota; class Spirochaetia; order Treponematales; family Treponemataceae; genus Treponema_D. Next base: position 304,527 of record CAMVDX010000001.1, on the reverse strand, counting down.
GACCATAGTCCTGACTTGCATAAGGTACATTATCTTTATCTCGTTTTCCAATTGGATTTTCGGTAATATAACCGGCTGCCCTAAGCTCTGCATAAGTTGCCTGTTTAATTTCTGCACTCCAGCCGGTTCCATTATTTGTTGTCCATACACCATCTGCATAAGATGCAAGCGGATATTCTGTTCCCTTAATTTTTACAGAAAGTGACTTGAGCAGAGAATTATCCTGTGCAATTCCTTCGAGCTTAAATGCACCAGAAGCCTTAGGAGTTTTTGAAGTTATCTCAGAAGGCAAATCTTTACTGAGTTCTATATGACCTTTTTCCTTACTGTTATCTTTTAGAGAGTTCTCATCTGAACTTTTCCAATAGAAAGGAATTATCTTATTGGTTGCAGGTGTTACATCGTTCAATGCTACATCCATAATAACATTGAGAACTGCACTCTGAGTGTCCAGACCATAAGTAAGCCCCTGTGTAGAATCCCAGATTGTAAAAGCAAACTTCTGATAGTTTTCATCTCTAATTGAATTGTTGAGAATGTCGTCAACCGTTAATACAATTCCAACTCCATTTTCATTTGTGTACAAATCCACAATATCTTCACTGTCACCGGTTCCCATACCAAGGTCTTTAGGAATGTTTCCGGTATAATAGTAACTATCTTCCCAGGCAGTTCCAGCTGAGTTTCGTCTTGAAACTGTATAGGTATAACCTACCTTTCCGTTACCGCCAACAATTTCCGGCTTGATAACAGTTTTGCGCTTAATCTTAATTGCACTGGCAGGTTCTGCCGCAGTTGCTCCAACCGGTAAGGTCAATTCAGTAATCTTTCTTACACCGTTATAACCGCCTGCATAAAGCTGATGATAAGAAACGAATTCGTTTTCATCTACAGTGTTGTTTCCGTTTTCATCTGTTCCAATATATGCACCTGCAAGACGAGGAGAATTATTCTGAACAATTCCATTTGCTGAATGTTCATGATAGTTTCCTGCTTTATCAAATACAACATAGTTCAAAATCACAGGACCATCACTCATATTCTTTGAATTTACGCTTGCTTCCCAGGTACACTTTGTACCGGATTTTAAGCAGCTTTCAGGAATAAGGTCGCCGTCAAGATCATGACTGGAAACCGGGAAGCCATAACCGTAGTCGTCGGTAATTTTTACAGCATCGGCTGGAATATCTTCTGTGATTTCACTGTCTATAACTCCGGCAAAAGTAAAGAATGCTTCACCCGCATTACCAGGAGCACCAGATAAAGTAACATGTGTTCCAGAAATATTCGTAATCTTATAAATTGTTTCATTAACCTTTACAATTCCGCCTTTGTGAGCATAAACAGGAACAGAGCCAACTGTAATGACAGATTCATTTACACTGCTTACCGCAACAGACTGCCATAACAAGCCTTCTGCCCTGGTAAAATCAGAAACCGGCATTTGATTTCCTGTTCTACCAGAACGAATCATTGTATTTAATGCAACATTCTGACCATTCAGATTTCTTGTAAAATAGAATGCAATACGTTCAACACCACTCTGATTTGCACCACCAATAGTTTCTTCAAAAGCTTCTGAACCAAAGGTATAGTAACCGTTATCATTCATTACCTTCAGACCATTTTGTAAATCGATTACAAGAGGCTTTTTGTTGTCATAATTCAATCTGAAAAGCTTTGTTACAGATTTTGCCTTATCGCCGGTACCATTATCTTTTGCAAAAACAGTTACTTCAGAAACTCCTACTGCATCATTCACAGCAGAACCTGCCGGGAAGCTGAACACATAATTTGTAACTTCTTCTCCATTGTTTACTTTATATGGAATAATAATTGCTTCATCTGAATTAAGAGAACCCGAAAGCAGAGTTCCACTTGCTCCGCCGGTTCTAACTTCGCTGATACCGCTGTAGTCTGTTACATAACCGACAACATACCACTTACCGGCAATACTCATTCCTTCTGAATAAGCACGTCTAGCCTTTACAGCACCACTGGCAAATTTAACAGAACCGTCTGCTTCAAGCTGGGCAGAGCCAGAAGCCGTAAGAGCCAGACCGTTACCTGCATTATAGCCGTCGTTCCATTTAACAAGCTGAATATTCTGATTGACAACAGGAATATCATTATCAATATTTATTGTTTTAGTCTTTACACTACTTGTGCGGCCTTCTGAGTCCACCGCCGTCAAACGGATTTTTATTACACGTTTTTGTCCTGCTTCAGTTGGATCTAATTCTCCTGATTCATTTATCTTTTGTCGCCATACAGTTCCATCAACAGGAATGGTATAAGACCCCAGTTCTGTATCAGCAGAATCCAGAAGCTGCATAGTAACTGTATAGCTGGTAGTTTTTCCTTCTACAGAGCCAATAATATTTATTGCTCCTCCGAGTGTCGGATTATCCCCGGCAGGATAGCTGAAATAAACTTTAGGTCTGTCTCCCTGAGGATCTACCCAGATTTCATGCTGAGTTTCACTTTCATTACCAACAGAATCTTCTGCCTTAAGATGCAGATAAAGCCTTACAATATCATCAAAAGGATCTGTAGCCGCATTCAGAGCTTCATTTGTCGTAATACCCATTGCTACAAGCCAGGCATTTAAATTCAACGGAATATTAAAAGTTGAAACTTCTGTATCTGGCTCATTATAAGCGGTATAAGAACAAACTTCTGCAAGACCTTCTGAAGACAAAACTTGTGTTTCTGTAACACCAGTGTCGCTGTTCTTTTTTGAATATGAGAATGCAGTTTCTGCTGTATAAGTTTTTGGAGAAGCTATAATTGGAGAAACTGCATAAGAAAGCCTAACTCCTTCTGTTATAGAACCTGTTGCCGCAGGAGTACCACTCTGATCTTTATCTGATGGAGGTGTGTTTACTGTAATTGCTGCCGGAGTATTATCCTGTTCAAACTGTCTTTCTGTTGTTCCTTCAAAGCCTGCCTTATCCTTTGCAAAAAGTGTAACTGTCACCGAACCGCTTCCCGCATTACAAGGAATTGTGACAGTATAAGTTCCAGTTCCAATGTTTGTAGCAGGAAATGGAGAACCTTGAATTGTATTTTCACCAAGTTTGACAATTGCCTTTACTTCAGCTTCATTTATACCAGAACCATTATCTGTAGCTGTAAATGTAAGCAGAATGTTTTCTGTTTTTCCACCGAGCTTTGCAGAAAAATCAGCTGCAGGAGTAGTTCCAATATGTGTTAAAGTAACAACTGGTTCATACGTATCAAGAATTACCGGAAGCACCCCTTCAAAAGTATTCGGTGTTGCAGCCGAATCTTTTATATAAATACGTTTCCAGTCGCGGGTTCCTCCAGTAATTTCGCCGGTTGAAGTAAACTCTGCACCTTTTCTATCTACAATCTTGAATTCAATGTTCTTTCTGCCATCTGTTGACAAATTAAAGCTTCCGCTGCCACCAGTCAAAGAAATATCTGTCCAGGCGCCGGTTTCGCTTTCTGTAACCGTTCTATATTTTGCCGAAGTTACAACTCCGTCATCATCAGAAATACTTATACTAACTGGTACTGTATGAATATCAGTTGAAGAGCTTTTGATTATTAGAGGGTTTACGGATGTTACTCCTGCCAGGCTTATATCTGTAAACGAAATTGTCGGTCTGTCCTGATTTCGGTCGATTGTATATTTTACAGGATTCAATACAGATTCATTTCCTGCCGCATCTTTTACGTGCACAAGAATCCAGACATCTTTGCTGGTTTCTTCAGAATCAGCTGAAATAAAGCGTTCGTCAAAGAAATTTTGTGTAAAGCTGTAATTATAAAGCTCTGAAATTAATCGTTCATAATCTGTAAGCGAATCAGGAGAAGACGGTTCTTCCTCTGTAGTTTTTGTTCTAAGGCGTGTATAACCGCTGATTTCTGCTGGAGCAGTTTCAGATGTTACCGGCGCATAATACAAAGAGACCTCTGCCGGAACACTGCCTTCGTCGCTTGTTGTTCCGGTTATTGTATTTTCACCGTTAATTCTGGCTCCGTTTGAAGGGCTTATACTTTCTACCCTAGGAGGTCTTGTATCTTTTTTGAGCAGAGCAATTCTTGCAGGATTTGATGGAATATTTCCTTCTCCTGTATAATTTTTCCATTCATCTGCCCAGTCTTCTGCTGCAATTGCAATAACATGATGCTCGGTATTCTCAGGAAGATTAGTAAACCAGGTACCGGAATTTGGAGTAAGAGTTAAAGTCCAGGTTGCATAAGGAGCATTTTTCTTAAATGAGCATTTTTCTGCTCTAGTATCATCTTTATAACCGATATAAGTTAATGTTCCATATTGATTTGAAAAGGAAACTTCTACAGCATTATCATCATTTGTTGTTGTATTACCGTCTTTATCTTTTTTTACAACTGTAAACCAATTTGGTTTATTAGCATTTGCAGTTTTATTGGAATATTTTCCATCAATTGCAAGAGTGCCATTCACATAAACACGCAAAGCTTTTAAGCCAGAGTCATTATCATAAACCGCACCGTTCAAATAGATTGGTGTTGTACCATTAGTAAGTTTTTCTGTACTGCTGGCAACTACAGTTGGTGCAGTCTGATCAACATTGATAGAAAAAATCTCTACACTTCCTTTATTGCCACAGTTATCAGTTGCTCTTAACAGAAGATAATTTGTTTTACTTCCCTTTGTCTGCTTAAAGCCAGAAATGCTTGCCGTTGCATTTCTATCAGTTCCTGTATTTACTTCGTCAATAGCAAAGCTGCCACTCGCAGACCAGGAACCAAGAGAATCTGGTAAAGTGTCAAAATTATTTTTATCTTTAAGCAAGTTTTTTAACGCAGTCAATTGAGCTGTCAGCTGGTCTTCTGTATAACTTGAAACTAAATTTGCTTCAATATAAGCTTCCGTTTTGTCAGCATCATAAAGTCTGTATTCAAGCTTTGCAAGTCCACTATCTGCATCTCTATAAGTTGTTGCAAAATCAATGGCAGTAAGCTTTCCGTATCTTTTTTCATTATAGCCGCCAGTACCAGATTTTATACTTCTTTTCGATGGTCCACTTTCATCATATCTAATGTCAAAACACTTCTCTTTAATATTACCTGCTTTATCGTAAACTATAAGAGTAACACTTGAAGATGTCTGTGCAGTACGTAAATCCAAGTCAGCAAATTGCCATGTAGAAGAAGTTGAATTCAAACTGATTGGCGTTGTCAGCCCCTGTCCCGCAATCAAAAGTTCTATTTTTTCAAACAGATAATCATCTGTTGCAGTTCCACTTATTGTAAGCTTTGATCTTTTGTTCGAACTGCGATTGATATAATAGGTATCCGTTGCATTTGTTTCATCGGCTGCCTTTTTATAAACTGGTGTTTCATTCTCCATTGTAAGAGTAAGACCGTTTATATCCGGTGCTTTAACATCAACAATCAAAGTACACAAAACAAGTTCTGTTTTGTTTGTTGCGACATCTGTTCCTGTTATTGTAAGTGCACCAGAAGCCAGAGAGGCTCCTGCTATTGAGACATTATAATTATTTTCTGTCGCAGAAGGGCTAACAATAAAGGCTTGAGGCGGTAATTCTGTATCACCTATCTTGATTTTAAGAGGATTCTGATCCAGCGCCGGGATTCCACTTTCATTGCTGCCGTCATAGAAGTTTACTGTAAATTCTACAGGACTCTGTTTGTTTACATATTTATTTCCACTTATTCCAGAAGCAGTAAGTGTCGGTGGATTTACATCCATCTGCAACTGAACATGCTCTATTTCAGATTTATTTCCGGCTCTATCTGTTGCCTGGAACCACAAATGCTTTATTGTGGAAGAAGCTTCAAAGGCAATAAAAGATTCCCAGCCATTTTCAATATCAGACAAATTTACCCAGACCGGAGCAGGCGCTTCAGGGTCAGTTGTTGAGGCTGCAGGATCTGTTGTCGTATAGGCAACCGAAACTACTCCTGAACCAATGAGGCCGTCTCCAGTTTCTACGGTAAAGGTACCAGAGTTCTGGTTAATCCAGCCGGTAATTGCGTTTCCATAGAGTTTTACCGAACTGATTACAGGTCTTTCTTTATCTATAGAATAAATTATTTCTTTTGATGTTGTATGACCTTCATACTGAGCCGCATACTTATCTTTTGCAGTATAAACGATTTTATAAGTTCCGCTTTGATTAACAATTTGATTAATACTGTCTGCATTGTCTGTCCACGCCGCAGTACCGGCAATTATCTGAGCTTTGATTTCGTCGGCAGTTCCAGTGCCAGCTGTTATAACTGCAGGTTCGCCAACTGGAGTTTCACTGCCGTTCTCAATTTTCTTAATTACTCTTGTAATTGTTACTACGCCACTTCCGTCTTTTACAGTTCCTGTTACAGTCTGGGCATTCTGATAGTACGTTGCCGCTGTAGAATTGTTAGAAGAAGTTATTGTTAATTCTGGGGCACCGTTATCTACTTTTACTCTTACATTGCTTACAGTATTTTTTGCAGCAGGCGAAGTTGAGCTGTTTAAATGTCTTGTAGGACTGTCGGTAGCCGTTACAGAAATATCATATTCTCCTTCTGTTTCTGGCAGAGTAATCTTGAGACCGTGAGAAGTACTTCCAGCAGTCACAGTTCCTGCGTCTACAGCAGTGCCATCAAGAGTTGCAACCACCGCTGCAAGACCATCATCATCTGTCACGCTTCCCACAAGAACCTTATTGTTATTTGTAAATATAACGTCTTTACCTTCGGCATCTATATTATTTGTAAAGCTGATTACAGGATTATCTGTAGCCTGATTAATATTAATCGGATATGTCGCTGTACTTCTGTTTCCAACATTATCTGTTACGATAAAAGTTAAAGAAGGAGAAGTATTATCAGGATACTGAGTAGTATCTACAGAGAATCTCCAGGTTGAACCTGCATCAGAAACTGTAGTCTCAGCTCCATCATTAATTTTCCACTTCAGATTGTTAAATCCGCTGCCAGTATCAGAAACACTACCCGAGACGATTACAATTCCATTTACATAATTCGTTCCATTCTGATTTACAACCGGCGTAATTACAATATCGCTTACCGGGAGTTCAGGATTCTTATTATCTACCTTGAATTCAAATTCATTTACTTCGTTCTTGGCATGCAGGCTGTCTTCTGCAATAAAACCAACCTTATATTTATAAGCAGACGGAGTTAGCGGTGCAAGAACAGAAGTATTATCCTTTGGATAAATTCTTGCAGTAAAGCTGTAAGTTTTTCCATTTGCTTCATCGCCATCATAAGTTTTTATAAGATTTGTGATTTCATATCTGTATTTTACTTCTGCCGAATTATCACTGTCGCTTGCCAGAACCACTCTTGAGGAATCAAAAGTGTCTGTAATGCTTATTCCAGAAATACGGATTTTTTCTGGTGATTCAATTTCTACTTCTTCATGACCGGTAATAATTGAACCCTTAATTGTAATTCCAGAATTATTTATTTGCGCACCACTATAAAATGCATTTTCTTCAAAGCTTTCAGAATCGCTGGTAAATATAAATCTAGGATCTGTATAAGTTGATTTTCGTTTAAAACCAAATCTTAAACCATTTTCACTTTCAATTGAGTTTCCAGAAACATCATTACCGGTTACTACGAATTCATAAAAATGATTAATCTTAATTCCAATATCTGTAGAAGTAAAAGCAAGCAAAGCATCAGGCTGATTTACACGTTCTCGTAACAGGTCTTCTGTATACTCGCCTTTTCTTATAAGTGTAAGATGTGGAGTGTCAGCAGTAATTTCACCCGGAGTTTCATCATAACCAAGATGATAAAGTTCAACTGCCAGCGAACTCTTGTCTATTTCAATACCATCGCCGCCAACCTTTAATACAAGAGGAATAGCCGCGCCAAGGTCATATTCACCAAAAGTACCGTCATGAAAATTAAAATTAGTAATTGACCAGAGAGGATTATTTTTTGGGTCTATCGAAAATTTTGAAGATTTATCTGATTCAAGCTCTGTACTTGAAGCTGAGTTTCCGGTTTCTTTAAGAATATTCACAATTGAAGAAATCTGCTCCCCGGAATAAGAAGACTGACCGTTTAAAAGAAGCATTAAGTTTCGCGCATTCAAAGAATAAGTTGAATCACTAAACAGAGCTTCATTATAAACATCGCTTAAAATATAATACTGAGTTGTCTGGTTTCCAGGCTCTACTCCAGAATCACCTGACGTTCTGTAAACTCTTGCATTATCTTCAAGAAGGAAACCACAATAGTAGTTTTTCTGATTAGACTGTCTTACATCAACAGCCTGACCATAAATTGTTCTATAGTTATTTGTAAGAATGGAAGAAGCTGCTTCTGCCGTACTCTCATCAAATTTTGCGATTGTAAGAGGATTATCAGAAGACATTGTTCCAAAACCGCTTATTTCAAGAGTACGCACTTCTGAATCTACAAAGGAATTTGCGTTTTCATTAAACTCTTTATAGTTGAGAGTAAGCTTTGTTGTTTCATGCTCTTCAGAAATATCACCAATGATATTGAGATTACGGCCGTAAGTCGAAGCGTTTTCTGTACCTACCGCAAGAGGTTTACTTACAAGCAGAACAGGCGCCGTATTATCTATGCTTACAGGAAGCGAAGTTTCCTGAGAAACTCTTCCGCTCTTATCGTAGGCTATAGCAGAAATAATATAATAGCCGTCTGGATATTCCCACTGCATATAGGCATTATAGACATCAAATTCTCCTTCTGCCCTCTGGTTAAGTTCTATACTCCAGCTGTCTTCATCTTCGCTAAGTGTTGCTTCATAAGGACCGTATACCTTTCTTGTTTCTGTATTTGTAACAGTAACTTCAATATAATCAAGACCAATATCATCATCACAAAGTCCAGATGCAATAAAAGATTCACGGATAATTGCATTTTTAGGAGGATAAGAAATATCTATCGTAGGTGCATCTGTATCTACCGCAGAACCAAGACCAACTGAACATGAGCCTGTAAGTAAAAGAATAAAGGAGGCTGATAAAACAGTTAGTGATTTCAAAAATGTCTTTTTCATCATGCTTTACCTCCTTATCTCTTTTGTGCAGATTCGATACTGTCGTTTGCAGTATCGTATAATATTGAATATGCCAGAACTGGATTGGCTGTTCCATTACCCCAGCATCTTCCACTAGTTTTGTCGGCTGCTGTAGGATAAGTTGTTGTTTCGGTAACAGAATTATCCAGAATGCCGTTTATGCCGCCTTCCGTTTTCTTCCAGACTGCAACATTAATTCGGTTGTCAAGATTATTATTTAATTTCTTGGCATCCATATCCGGAACATTCCTTGTTGTAGGAATATAAGTAACTTCCCAAGCCCCTGTAAACATATCGCTTGAAGTTCCGGCCGCAAGACTTGTACTTGTAAGCGGCTCCTTCAGATATGCAAGCTTTGGAATATTTGCTCCAATATATGAAATATATGGAAGAGGATTTCCATCAACCAGAGCTACATCAAGAGTAAGATGTGCACCTGCATTTCCAGAAGAATCAACTATATATGACATTGTATCTTCGTTGTAAGAAGATGCTGCGCCATACGAAGATAAATATGCATAACGCAAATCACCAGAAGTAGCATCATAACCTGCAATATGAATTCCTCCTTTACCGTCTACCGCAACCTTACAGTACTGACCACAGCCCGTAAAGATTTTCTTTGCAGGTGCCCAGTTCTGGCTGTTCAAACCACGGTAATGTTCATTAATTGAAGTATTAGCACTTCTCCATGAAATATCTCTTGGATTTGTATTATATGAATACAAGAGATTGCCTGTTGCAGTTTCGTACCAGACAATAACTACAACATCCTTTGCAAGTTCTGCACCATTAACGGTAGTACCTGCAGGAATTACATCAATACATACAAATTCACCAGCGCCACCAAGAGGATTGCCTGTATACTGATAAGCAGCTCCAGAAGGTAGATTTTTAGTTGCATCAGTTGCAATTACCTGAGTATTTTTACAGGTATAATTTGCTCTGGCTCTGGCAGTAAATAAATTCTTAGCAGCATTGCCCTCTCCACTCATAAAGCGGATTTCATCGTTATAACTGTCATAATATGCCATATAAAGATTAGCATTAGCTGTTCCATTAGAATCTGTAGCAGGAGAAGTTGCAATAGAAGGACTTCTTACCTTGTAACGCAAATTGACATTACTTCCAGTGTTATCTGAAGCACGAGTTCCTGTCTGATTAATAAATTCAAAGTTTAAAGCCCATTTCTCATTTCCACCGACATCTCTAACACGGAATCTTACACGGTCACCTTCATTACCACCGGCTTCCATAAAGTATGACCAGCCTCTATAGTCATAAGTAAGGGCTGCAGTCGAACGGAAATCTCCAGTACTTCCAGTTCCGCCTAAATCTGTATAAGAATTATATTGGCCACTAGGGGCTGCAAAATACATTGAACCACTGAGGAAAGCAAACCCCATAATCCCTGTCTTAGGATTAATCTTAAGAATAGGTTCATCAACACGGCCTGCAGGATTTGCAACAGCACATTTTGAATTGAATTCCCAGATATCAAGCTCTACATCATCTGTAAGAATGTAGTTATTAGTTTCGTTAGGCTTGCAGTTGTAAAAGTTATTGAATATTTCATGAGTATCATCTTCTCCAAAGTCTTCAATAGCTGGTTTAGCCTTAGTATAGCTTCCTCTTGCGTCATTGTTGTTGCTGTTATTTAATGATTCAACACCATCAACCACAATGCTAAGTTTACCAGACTTCGCATTTGCAGGAATAGCAAACCCGTTTTCTGCAACCGCAGCTGTATAAGTAACTTCAGCAGCATTATCATCATTTGAGGTAAACTTAATTGTCGAAGAACTGCTGCCTGTAAGATTAAAGCCTTCTATCTTAATTGTTTCTGTGCTTGCAACAGGGTAATGTCCAAGTGCAGTTCTGTCATATTCAGAAGTATCATCCTTTGTAGACTTCTTAGAAAGTCTGGTAATTATCTTTGTGATATACGGAACTACATCAATTGTATACTTACAAGTATGAGCAGCGCTGCCATTGTTTCCACCTGTCTGCAAAACTGCCTCAAGTGTTGCATCGCTGTCACCATTAAACTTAAAGTCGTTTGGAGCATAGTTTACAGTTGCAGTGTCACCACTTCCTTCAAGATATGGTCTTCCAATATCCTGCGCAGAAGCCGAAATCTCAATTCCAGTTTTTGGCCTGATATTCAAAGCCTGGGTATCAATATTCATTGTCCAGTAAACAACATGTCCAAATTCCTGACTTGTATAAGGAACACTGTCGTTTTCTTCTTTATCAAAAGGAATATCCTCTTCTGTAATAAATCCGGCTGCAATAAATTCTGCATAAGTTGCTTCGCGAATTTCTGAACTCCAGCCGTTTGTACTTAACGAGGTAGAGCCAGGAGTCCAGGTTCCTTCAGAATAACTTGCAATCTGATATTCCGTATCATCAATATAAACCTTAAGAGTTCTGAGTAAGGTATCATCCTGAGCAATACCTTCAAGCTTGATTGCTCCTGAAACTTTTGGATTTCGCGAATTAATTCCAGTTCCGCCTGCCGTAAAGTCAGCCGGCAAATCCTTACTGAGTTCTATATGACCTTTTTCCCTGCTGTCGTCTAAAAGAGAATTGTTCTCAGAATCTTTCCAGTAGAATGGAACAATCTTGTTCTTTGCAGGAATTTCGTCATTCAATGCAACATCCATAATTACATTCAAAACTGCACTCTGACTGTTCTGTCCGTAACTGCTGCCCGGAGTTGAATCCCAGATTGTAAAGGCAAACTTCTGATTTACGCCGTCTACAATTTCGTTCTGAAGGAAGTCCCTGACATCTATTACAATTCCACCGCTTGCTTCAAGAGAAACAGTATGCTCATCATCATCTGCCGTTCCAGTTCCCAGAGTTCTGATATTTGAACTTGTTACAGGAGTCTTGTAAGGCGTATCCCAACCATCACGAGCATCTACACCAGCAGCAAGCTTACGTTTAGCAACGGAATAGGTATAACCGATTGTTCCGTTACCTCCGACAATTTCAGGTTTAATAACAGTCTTACCCTTTATTTTAAGAACTGCCGAAGCACTTTCATTTTTAGCATTTGAAGGCACTGTAAAAGTACTTACCTTATTTTTTCCATTATATCCCCGTGCATAAACTCCTGAGTATGAACTAATCATTTCTGAATCAGCTACAGTACCGTTTCCATCCTGATCGGTACCAAGAGTTACACCTGCTAAACGAGGCTGATTGTTCTTAACAAAACAGGCAAAAGTCTGCTCGGCAGTAAAGTTACCAGCCTTATCAAAAATTACATAATGAAGAGTTACCGGGCCATCGCTGATATTCTTTGAATTTATATTTGCTTCCCAGGTATAAGTTGTTCCTTCCTGAATTAAGCTTTCTATCAAAAGGTCACCGTCATCATAAGTTCCGTTAGAATAATAACCGTAACCATAATCTGCACTTATCTGAGATGTACCTTCGCCTTCTCGTGTAGCATTATCAACTACATTTGCAATTGCAAGCTTAGCAGTAATTCCAGTTGCAGTTATAAGATTTTCATTTTCAGAAAGTGAAATAGTTCCCGAAGCAGCATTAACATCTGCAATTCGGTAAACAACATCATATATCTTTACAAGACCGCCTTTGTGAATATTATTGAAAGCCCCCGAAGCAGCTCCACCTGAAACTGTAATTGTGTGACCGGAAGTATTAACGGTCAGAGATTTCCAATACAGTCCCTGTTCAGGTGACAATGCAGAATAATCAACCGCATTTCCAGTTCTGCCGCTTCGAATCATCGGGTCAAAAAGCTTTGTTTCCTGCCCCGTAATATTTCTTGTAAAGTAGAAAACAATTCTTTCTATTCCAGTCTGATCAATTGTACCAACCTTATCTTCTTTAGCTTTTCCACCAAAAGTAAATACACCATTACTGTTTGTAATTGTAAGAGGATTGTCCGCAGAAATAGCATCGCTTGAATAACCTGAGAGCTCAGTTTCAATAACAGGAGCCTTATTATCATAGTGAACAACAAAGGTTCTTTCCGCAGATTTAGGATTTGAATCTTCATTTTCTGTTGCAGTAAACTCTACAGAATACTGGCCTACAGCGTCTTCTGTAGTTTCACCAACCGGCAAACAGAAAACATAATTATTTCCAGTAACACCTGCAAAGCTTTTTACATAAACGCCTTCATTTGCTCCGGTTCCTGTATAAACTTCTTGAGAGTCAGTGATTGCATTTACTAACGTACCACCATTAACTTTGTACGAAACAGTTTTGATTCCACTTTCATCTGTAACTTTTCCAACGACACACCATTTGCCTTTAATTCTTTCGTTGTCGTTATATGACTGAACGGCACTAACTGCTCCGTTTACAAACGAAACTGTACCATCCGATGCTACCGATACACCAGTACTTGCATTATAACCGGCATTCCATTTTACCAGCTGAATATCTGCATTAATTACCGGCGCCTGGCTGTCTATAGTAAGATTACGCTGTTCTACTGCACTTATTAAACCTGTAACATCTGTAGAATAAACCCAGATAGTTACATCTTTTGTAGAAGCAGCACCCTCAGACTGATTCAACTCCCCGCCACGGTTAATCTGCTGTACCCAGTTCAAACCAGAAAGTGAAACTCGAATTGCATACAAATCTATATCACTTCCAGCCTCAATTGCAGTTACAATCTGTTTTGAGTCCATTCTGCCAAGCTCATAAAGAGACTTGTCTTCTGAATCTTTAAGTTCCTTGAGTATATTAAAATCTTCAGCGGTCCAATTACCATCTGAGTTACAATCTACCTGAAGCCATACAAAATCTACAGCATTTGTTCCTGTTGCAGTTCCAATTATAGATGGAGAACCTCCAAGTGTAAGTCTGTTGGTTCCACCAGCCTGAGCAGCAGAAGGATATCCGACAGTTACATTCGGGCGGCTTCCTAATGGTTCAAGAATTATTGGATAATGTTGTTCACTAGAGTTTCCAGCAGAATCCACTGCCTTAATATGCAGATATAATTTAACTGCATCATCAAAAGGATTACGCGGACTTTTCAAATCACGGGCTGTTGTAATACCAAGGTTTGTAATCCAGGTATTCAAAGTATTTGAATGACTACCAAGACTTGAGCTGTCTGTATTTCCATCAAATGGAAGATAGAAGCTCATGAGCATTTCATCTGGATTATTCGGGTTCATTGGCTGATAGCGGCAAAGCTCATACAAAGGAGTTCCTGGAGTGATTTCAGAACCCGATTTATCTGTTGTCGGAAGATTTACAGAAACCTCATTATTACTGCTGTTAAGCTTTACGTAACTGAAAGCCGTTGAAGCTGTATAGCTGTCTGGCGAAGCCGCAATTGGAGAAATTGCATAATAGCGTTTTGCACTTTCCGAAATCTGGCCTTCGGCAATAACAGTACCACTCAAATATGTTTCAGAGTCTGCCCAATTAGCCTGTTCCGGAGATGAAATAATAATATCAGGAGCCTTTGTATCTGCCTTAAAAGCAATAGACTCAGAGCGTGTTTTGCCGGAAGTTCCATTTGTACAATCTTCTGCAGTTATAGTCGCAACAAGATTGATATTCTCTCTTTCAACTCCCGCTTTAGTACAAGGGATGATAAGTGTATAAATGTCAGTAGTGTCAGTATCTGGATCTGTTGTCGGATCTGTTGCCGTAGAAGACTCAAGCTGCTCTATAGTCTCACCTGCAAGATTCGCAGTAACTCTTACGTTGTGAATTCCAGTACCTTCATCACTTGCCTTAACCTTTATTCTAAGGTATTTTCTGTCATCACCGCCTACAACATAGCTATAAAGATTTCCATTTTCCCATGGTGTGTAGCCGGCGGCGTCTGGGTCGGTTGCATTAGGTTCTGTTCCCTCCTCCACAAGCGCATCATATTGTGCCTGTGAAAGGAACTGAATACCCTTTCGTGTCAGTTTTGGAAGCTTTGTTTCTACCCTTACGTAGAACGCAGGATCTGTATCGTAAGTGTTAGAAGGAGATGCCGAATCTTTAAGATAAATCTTGTGGTCTGAATCACAATCAAACCAGTAAGAATTTTCTTTATCTTTTACACGGAACTCCAGTTTATGCTCTCCATCCTTACTAAATGTTATAGATGCATCCCCGGAAGCAGAAAGAGTTATTTCTCTCCATGAAACTACATCTTCATTTGAAATACGATACTCAACTTTATCAACTCCATCATCATCAGAAACAGTAAAATAAACTGTTGATGAATTCAGCTGCAAAGGAGAGCCTTGAGTATTTGTTGTAATTGAGGCATTTGTAATTTTAACTACCGGTCGGTCGGAATTCTTATCAACTGTGTAAGTCTCATAAGCCTTTCCACGATTAGCTCCATCAACTATCTGATCGGCCGCAACACCTAAATCATCTGGATCATCTGGATCGGCAGGATCATAAACGTTAGCATTACCAGCCTTATCTGTAACATATGCTAAAATATGAACGGTTCCACTTGATGCATTCTGTGCAATAAAATTATTAAAATTGTATTCTACGGCATTAAAGCTGTAAAGGTTTTCTGTCAACTCTACAGCTTCACCTTCAACTTCAAGCGCAGTCCAGTCGCTAAGATAACGTGGAGGAGTAGCAGCTGTTGAATAATAAATCTTTACTTTTTCTGCTGTATGATTTTCAGTAACCGAGCCCTTAATAAATTGCTTTCCGTTCAATGGACCCGTGCTGTCACCAACAGGACTGGAAATAGAAACAGAAGGATTTTGCAAATCAATATCAAATGTACAAATCTGAACATTTGCTTTGTTTCCGTTTCCTGCAGAATCATCTGCCCAGTCTTCTACTTCCAGAGAAATCTGACTTTTATTTTCACTAAACCATGAGCCTACCTGAGGAGTAAGAGTAAGCTCCCAGGTTGCATAAGCCGCAGCATCCTTGAACGAACACCTATGAGCTTTTGTTTCGTCTGTATATCCGCAATAAGTTAATGTTCCGTAATCATTTACGAATTTAACCTTCCAGGCTTCGTTGAAAATCTGATTCTCAGCTGAGCTCCAGCCCGTCCAGTTTGTAGAAGAATCTTCTGGCCAGGTTGTGTCATCGAGTTTTGTTACTTCAACACTCGTTAATGGTGCATCTTTAGCTGAATTATAATTTGGTGTAAAGGCTTTTGGAGTCCATGTAAAGTTTCCGTCAATTACAAGCTTTCCGTCTATGAGAACACGAATTGCCTTTAAGCCGGAGCTATTATCGCCTTCTGAAACAGTACCTTTTAGTGTTGGCAAAGTGCTCTTGCCGTTTGTAAGCAGAGAAATTGGATTTGTTGTATCTGTAGAAATTACCGGAGTCTCGTTATCCATCTGAATCAAAAGAACAAACCAGTCACTTTCATTTCCACAATTATCTGTTGCCCTTACATAAAGAAGGTTTGGAGTTCCGTCTGTTGTACTCTTAAAGCCCGCAATTGTAGCAGAGCCCTTAAAGCAGTTAATTGGATCTCCTGTTTCTTCATATCTTTCATTTGTAGAATTATATTCAGAATGTTTGTATGTACCTGTGGTTACAGCAAACTCACCGGTCTTAGTCCAAACTGACTCTGATATTTCTGATGGTAATTCTGCAACATTTCCGGTTTTTGTATCTTTTAAAGAATCTGGCACAACATCAGAAGCAAGCATTTTATATTCAATCTTTGAAACTCCGCTTCCTCCCTCTTCACCAATATATGTTATTCCAAGTTCTATTGAAGACTCTCTTCCATAAGTAGTATCACCATACTTTCCTTTAGAAGTTCCGGTTCCAATTGTAATGTTTTTATATTTCCAGGCAGGTGTGCCGCGCAAAGTGTAATCAGAAATATACGGGTTAGAGACATCATCTGGATCTGATGCTTCCGGCAGATTTGAATTTGAAGAATTATAACCTGTCGGGTAGCGATCTGGAACACCTGTAAGAACAGCAGGCTTATTTTCATCAAATTTCAGAGTAATCGCTGGTAATGAAGTTGAGTTTCCTGCCCTATCGTAAGCAGTAACAACTATAGAAACAGAGCTTTCATCCCAGCCGTTCAAATCTATATCATCAAAAGACCAGGCAGTGTTAGTAGACTCTCTTGTATCCGTAGTAGAATGCTGCTGTCCTGTAATTGTTATGACAGTCTTATCAATATTACTCTGCTCATCTGTAGAAGTTCCGCTTATAGTAAGCTTTTCTCCTTCAACTCTTCGTAAATAATAAGTTCCGTCAGAAGCCTTATAAGTGCTGATATTTGGAGTTCCTATTGTTGGCGGCTCAGTATCATTTACAAGAGTTATAATAGTCCTGTGATTATTTTCTATTTCATTACCGGCTCTGTCACTACCAGAAACAGTAACTGCTGCATTTGCAAATGCTGAATGTGGAATTACGGCTTTAAATGACTTTATCTGATTTGCATTTACCGGATTAGCCGAATCATATAAAAGCGTATTTTCAGTTGACATTACAGCATTCAGATGGTCAGAATCCTTCTCAGTAAACGCTTTCTTATAATATGTTATTGAAGAAAGAGTAACCGTATTAGAGCCAATCTTAAATTCAGGTGCATTTATACCACTATTATCAGTTTGGTAAGTATCGCTTGTATCTGTATAGTTGGCATAGATAATCAAATCTTTTCCATTAGCACTATTAACATAGGCAATTCCAGACGGATCGAAATATGAACTTGCTGTAGTTCCATCTGAAAGCTGATACCACTTAACATCGAGAACAGGCCTTGTTCTATCAACCTTTATTGTAATTGATTGATTTGTTTCATTTCCTACAGAATCTTTAACACGTAGTTTAAGAGATTTTTCTGCACCATCAATAAACTGAACGCTTGCAATCCATTTTTCTTTTTTTGAACCATCAGCTTGTGGAATATCTTCCGAAACAGAATGGGTCATATCCTGCCAGGTTGTACCATTATCAAGAGAATAAGAAACTGAAGCAATTCCAGAACCGGCATCATTTACCCAGGTCAGAATATTTACATTGTTTTCTTTAATCCAGCCGATTGTTTCTCTCATATCCGAGCCTGTAATCTGACACGAACCAATCTGTGAGCCTTCAATCGCAGGAGTTGTAACATCAACCTTATATTCAAAAGAATAAGTTGAAGTCTGGAGGTATTTGTCTTTTGCGGTGTATACAACTTTATACTCGCCGTCTGTAGACGCAAGTGTTATGTTATCTGTAAAGGTTGCAGAAGTTGCAGGTGTAATAGCCGGAGCGGCAGTAATATTTGAAGCAGGCTTTATAATCGGATTAGCCGGATCAACAGGAATCTCATCTGTATCTTCCCATTCGCCTGCATGTTCGCCTTGAGTAATTTTTTTGTAGTGCTTAACTGTAAAGCCATATACAGGATGCAGACCATTTCCGTCTGTAATAGCACCGCTTACGGTAATATACTTTGGCTGAGCTTCTTGATTTTGTGCCGGATTTGCAGCTTTACTTCCCTGGTAGTAACCAGCCGAGCTCTTCTCCGGCGAAACAGTCACATTCCCAAAGCCAGGAGCTCCGTTATCAATTGTGATATAGAAATTTTCCGATGCAATGAAATTATTTGTTTCACCTTTATTATCTCTTACTTCAACATAAATCCGATATTCGCCCTGCTCTGCCGGCAAAGTATATTCAGCATTATAAGATTTTGCTCCCGCAGTCAGCGCAGTTGCCGGAGTAAGCTCAGTTCTAACCCCGGGCTCAGGAGACACTTTCTGATATTCAACCTTCACTAAAGAAAGACCGTCATCATCTGTAAAGGTTGCATAAAGCTTGTTATTGCTTAAAGTACCAAACATGTTTATATTTGCAGCCTCAGGAGCAGCCGTTACAGTTTCATCTGCATTTGAGAAGCTGACTGAAGGTCTATCTGTAGACTGATTTACATCAATTGATTTTGTTACTGTCTTTACGTTGTCAAAAATATCAGCTGCCGTTACCTCGATTGTATAACGGGTTGCACTTGTAACAGACTGATCCGGGTTTATAAGCTCCTGAGTAGGAAGCTCAAAACTCCATGATTCATTAAGAGGAAGGGTACCCTCTCTTTTTACAACGGCGGCCGCATCAGAACCTTCGAGGATTCTATAACTTAATGATTTTAAACCGCTTCCCTGAATTCCGCTGTCAGAAGCAGTACCGCTGATTGTAATATTTCCATTAACGACGGCTGTTCCATCAGAAGCAGTTCCAGTCACCGGCACAGGAGTATTTATAAATAAATCCGGACTCTTATTATCTACATAGAATTTTAAGATTTTTTCTCCGGTTACTCCATTTCTATCCTTAGCCTGTACAGTTGCAAGATAAAAATACTTGCTTTCGGTTGCCGGAACAAAAGTAAAACCTGATTTTGCAGTAAGCTTTATTTCAAAGTAATATTTATGATGAACTTCAGGATCTTCTGTTACACTTAGAACTGTAGTATCAAAATTTCCAACAGACAAATCCACAGGAATTACATTCTTAACATCAGAAATATCCAGACGAGAAACATAAACCTTGGTTTCCGGATGAAGTGAAACCGCATCTGTATTAATAATACCTTTGATTATTACACCATTTGTATTTACTTCAGTTCCGTAGGTTATTTCATCACGAGGTTCAGTAATTGTTACTTTTGGAATACTGTTGCTTGCCGCAAATCTGAAAATATAGCGGCCGCCATTTTTTGGTTCAAGGTTTGTTTTATTACGGTCTGAACCATTTACAACCATCTGATAAAGATGATCTTTTTCATAAATAGAATCTACATCAAAAACAAAGGTATAATTTTTTGTTGAATCATCTGCACTTTCATCCCAGGATTTAGCAACTATTCCTTCCGGACCAATCAGATGAATTGGAGTTTTACCGTCGAGAGAAGAATCGGTTTCACCCAAATCATACAAATCTACAGTAACAGTTTTTGGATCCGGAAAGCTTGCATCACGCCCAGCATTTACCGTAAGAACCAGAGAGCTGCCTGCAATATATGGATTAAACTGATTATTTTCATTTGGTACGCCATACTCACCCAAAGACCAGGTTGGATTATTATGTGGGTTTAAACTGATTTTTGATGACTGGCTTTGCGCAGAAGCATCATCAACACCACTAACCAAAGCAGAAGATGAAGCAAAGTTTCCTGTTCTGGAAAGAATATCTTTAATAGAAGAAATTTCACCGGCTGAATAATCGTCTGACAAACCTCGTAAGATATTCATTAATTTCTGAGCGGTAAGAGAATAGTTTACTGCAAGATTATCCTGAAAATCTTTTCCAAGAAGATAATACTCCTGGGTCTTATTTCCTTCTCCACTACCGCTATCGCCAGGATTCTGATAAAGTCTGGCAGTATCTTCAAGCTGAAAACCGCAGTAATAATATCTGTCTACATCATCTGCAGTGCCGCCATAAAGCTGAACATATCTTGAGTGCTGTTCTGTAAGGTTTCCGTTTTTTTCAAACTGCGCAATAACCAGCGGATTGCTGGAAGACATTGCGTTTAATTCATCAGAATTTGTAATTTCAAGATGGTTTACAGTTCCTGTAAAAGAGTTAGTGTTATTATCATAGGGTCTGTAATAAAGCGTAAGCTTTGAAGTGCCATGCTCTTCTGCAATATCTCCCGAAAGCTTAAAAGAACTTCCATAAATCGTTGCAGCTTCAGAACCAATAGCAATCGGCTTACTTACAATCAAAATTGGAGCCGTGTTATCTATGGAAACAGGACTTGTTGCAATCGGAGACTCTTTATTTTCCGTATCATACGCAACGGCACTAATAAGATAGTTACCGTCCGGGTATTCCCACTGTTTATAATTGTCAAAAGAACTTTCTGAATTAATTGCATTAAAGGCATTAAGTCTTACAGACCACGTAGTTCCGTCTTCACTAACCTCTGCCTCATAAGGTCCGTAAGTCGTATTAGATTCAGGATGAATTACAGAAACTTCAACGCTGGAAATCTTCATATCATCATTACATTCACCAGCTGCAATAAAAGTATCGCGGATTACGGCATTTTCCGGAGGATATGTGATTCCTACCGTCGGGGCAGCAACATCGACAGCGGTTCCCAAACCTACCTCACATGAGAAAATTGAAATAATACCACTCAGGCAGAGAGCAATAACTGCCCGCCTTTTCCACTTACCAAAACACATGTAATTTCCCATCCGCAATAAAACTCTCCATTTTATTACTTCGGCACTTTTTGAGATAGACTTTTGTATTTTTTTGATTTTTATTTTTAAAGGAAAAAGGAGATTTGGATGACGAAAATATACGTCACCCTAATCCCCTTCTATAAGAAATATAATATATTTTATAAAAAAAGACAAATTTTGTTGGGGCTGTCCAAAAAGTATTGTCATGCTGAACTTGTTTCAGCATCTACACTATATCTAGTTCTATAGATTCCGAAACAAGTTCGGAATGACACTAAGATGTAAACTTTTTGGTCATCCCCATTTGAATTATCCCGTCGCGGCAAGGCGCTTTATTTTTTTCCGAAGATATCAAAGTATCCGGCAATAAATACTACCAGAATAATAAGCGGTGCAATGTAGCGCAGGTAGAACTGAACTACCTTGTTCTTAGGGAACTTAATTCCATCACCGGCATCTGCTTCTGCAATAAAGCCGTCCCAGCCCCAGCCCTTCTTAATAGTACAGAAGAGGAGGAATAGCATAGATCCCAGTGGCAGGAGGTTCTGGCTTACAATGAAGTCTTCCAGAGCGTCGATTGAGCCGATGTGAGCACCGAAGTGAACTCCAGACCAAACGTTCATACCAAGAGCCGCTGGTGTAGCGAGCACGAGCATAGCACAGAAATTGATGAGAACAGACTTGCGGCGGCTCCAGCCAAACTTATCCATTGGGAAGGCAACGATGTTCTCGAATACGGCAATTACTGTAGACAAAGCAGCAAATGACATAAACAAGAAGAAGAAAGCACCAACGATGCGGCCAGCAACAGGGCCCATAGAGTTGAATACGTTTGGAAGTGAAGTAAAGGCAATGCCGGCACCAACACCAGGCTTAACACCAAAGGCTGCACAAGCAGGGAAGATGATGAGTCCACCACAGATGGCAACAAAGGTATCCAGCCCGATAACGCGGGCAGCTTCGCCTGTAAGTGAGTGCTCTTTACCAATGTAGGAACCGAAGATTTCCATGGAACCAATTCCAAGACTCAAGGTAAAGAAGGCCTGGCCCATGGCAGCATAAATGGTATCCCAAAGGCCATGTCCGCCTTCACCGTTTCCGGCAATCAGGGCCTTGAAATCTGGCATAAGGTAGAATTTATAGCCGGCACCAGCTCCAGGGAGGAAGGCAACATAAATTGCAAGGCCAATCATAATTACAAAAAGGGCGCTCATCATGATTTTTGTGATGCGCTCAACACCCTTCTGAAGTCCAAGGAAGCAAACTCCAAAGCCAAGAATAATTACAACTGCCATCCAGATGAGGAGGGTAGAAGCACTTCCAACAGTTCCCTGGAAAGCGTCAACAACCTGATCCGGGTTAAGTCCAACGTATTTTCCGCCAACCATCCCAAAGAAATATTTAAGGAACCAGCCGGAAATTACTGTATAATACATCATAAGAAGGTAGTTGCCGGCAATTGCAGGGCCGCTATACCAGTGCCATTTAGACTTTTCAGGCTCGAGGGTCTGGAATGCAGCCGACATACTCTTTTGAGAAGCACGTCCAACAGCAAATTCACAAATCATAACCGGCAATCCAAGAATTACAAGGAAAACCAGGTAAATCAGAACAAAGGCCGCACCGCCATACTGTCCTGTGATGTAAGGAAATCGGAAAACATTTCCCAAACCAATAGCACAACCAGCCGACAAAAGCAAAAAGCCCAGACGGCTGCCAAGATTCTCGCGATTCTGCGATTCCATAATAAACTCCTAAGTTTTTAATATTATGTTATTATAAGTAGAAACACAAAGAGAAGTCAAGAAAAAACCGTCATCACACACTTGTAAACCGTCATCACACGCTTGCAAACCGTCATCACACGCTTGCAAACCGTAACCCTGACTTATAAAACGTCATCCTGAACTTGTTTCAGGATCTATATACAAAAGACCCCGAAACAAGTTCGGGGTGACAGTTATTTTTTGAATTTTGATTTTACTCTCGCCTTCACGCGGCTCTTCAAATGCTCAAGCTCATCCTTATACTGAATACTCTTCATTGTCGGGAAGTGAGCCATAAAGCTTTCGGCGGCCTTGTTGCGGGCAGTCTGGAAGCGCTCAATTTTTTCGAGCAGGCTCTGGCTTATCTTGTCTTTGTCTGATTCAGCATGTTCCTTTACAGAAGCCAGCATTGCCTCAAAGCTTTCACTGCGGAACCAGGTCTCGTTACCATAGTGGTCGCGCAAGCTCTCACCAAAGGTTTTGAGTTTTTCCATTGTAGCACTGAAGTCCACGAGCTTACGTACAGTGGCAACCAAATCAACTGCAAGTGCGGCACCAATCATGTCGCTGGAAACCATAATTACAAAATCTCCAAGCCAGTCCAAAAAGCGCAACATCTGCGGGTAAACAAAATGAATCACTCCAAGCCCCATAAAGCCAAAGAGCACAGAGTTCAAGAGGCAAACGCGCCCCTTAATGTTAAACTTGTAGTGTGAATAATCCCACCAGCGGGCATGAAACATCTTCTCCATAATCCAGCTGACAAAATATTCCACAGCCGTACACATAATCATAGAAGAAAAGAAAAGCGGTACCCAGGTTGTGTAAAGCGAAGCCGGCAGCAGCAGAATCACAACACCGCCAAAGCCGTAAACAGGACAAAGCGGCCCGTGCAAAAATCCGCGGTTTACAAATTTGTGCTCATGAAAAATTCCAACATAAAGTACTTCCGAAATCCAGCCCACAACGCTGAACATAATAAAAATCAAAAAAGCCTGCCTGAACGGCAGCTGATAAATAGCCATCATTTCCATATCTTTAAATATAATCACATTTTCTGTATAATTCAAATTTATGGAAGTATTTCTCGGAATCCCTGCGGCCGACGGAATCGGTATAGGAACAGCTTTTGTAATTCCAGACCCGGTAAAGCGTGCAATTCCGCAGCATCACATCAACATTGATCAGATTAATAAAGGCTGGGGCCGTTTTGAGGCTGCCGTTCAGACCGTTACGCTCGAGCTCTCGGAGCATCTGGATTCACTTTCTAAAACCAGTGAACGAGACCGAGCACAGCGCGAGGTTTTTGAGACCTACATTCTCATGCTCGAAGACCCGGTTTTTAAGCAGGAAACGCGCGAGTTTTTTGAAAAAGAACTCTTTAATATAGAATATACTGTTCAGTTTAAGGCAGAAGAGTATGCAGCAAAGCTGCGTCAGGCCGGTAACTACTACCTTTCGGAACGCGCCCAGGATATTACCGACGTCTTTGGCCGCGTTCTCGACGAAATGCTGGATATTCATCCTTTTGATATCAACACGGTTCCAGATGGCTCTGTGATTATGGCAACTTCTTTAAGCTCTGCCGACACAATCATCCTGAGCAAGAGAAAGATTGCCGGCCTTGCCCTGAGCGAAGGCGGAGTTTCTTCACACGTGGTAATTCTTGCCCGAAACTACGGCATTCCAACAGTTGTCGGCCTTGAAGAAATCAGTAAAAAGGTTCGCAACGGCGAAACAGTAATTATCGACGGTAAATCGGCTGAAATTCTTGTAAGCCCGGATCGTAATACAATAGAAGAATATAAAGGAAAAATCCGCGAAGAATATCAGCGTAAGCTCAGCCTGCGCTCCTTCCTTAATAAGCCGGCCGAAACTAAAGACGGCACCCGTTTTAAGCTTTATGCAAACATCGGTACTCCGGAAGAGGCCGAAGTTGCTCTGGCGGAAGGTGCTGATGGAATCGGACTTTTCAGAACTGAGTTCCTCTACATGGCACAGAGTGGCGCTTCTTTGAATGCTGCTGCCCGCTCCTTCAGTGAGCAGACTCAGTTCGAAGCTTATAAATCAGTTTTGCAGATGATGGGTGATAAGCCGGTTACAATCCGAACTCTGGATGCCGGTGGTGACAAGCTGATTAACTCTGTTGACCTTCCGAACATCGAAGAAAAGAACCCTCTGATGGGTCTGCGTGCGGTTCGCCTTAGTCTTGAGTACCCTAATATTTTGAAGACCCAGCTGAGAGCTCTTTACCGCGCCAGTGTTTACGGCAACCTTGAAATTATGTTCCCGCTGATTACCAGTGTGGATCAGGTTAAAGAGTGCCTTGAATTAGTAAATGCTGTAAAGCAGGAGCTCGATGCCGAAAAGATTCCTTACCAGGCTGATACCCCAGTCGGAATTATGATTGAGACGGCAGCGGCGGCACTTATTAGTGATTGCCTCTCCAAGGTTAGCGACTTCTTCAGTCTTGGTACAAACGACCTTACTCAGTATACGCTTGGAATTGACCGCGAAAATCCTCATGTAAGCGGACTTTACAACGAGTTCAGCCTTGCAGTTTTGCGATTGATTGAAATGACTGTTCGTTCTGCCAAGGAAAACAACGTGCCGCTTGCAGTTTGCGGTGAAATGGCAGGCCGTCAGGACAGCGTTATGGTACTGGCCGGAATGGGAATCCGCAATTTGAGTATGAGCCCAAAGCTGATTTCAAGCACAAAGGAACTGCTTTCAAGATTTACGATTGAAGAGCTCGAAGCAATTTCGGCTAAACATTTGAATAACTTATAAAAAGATTGTCATCCTGAACTTGTTTCAGGATCTATCAAAAGAGACCCCGAAACGAGTTCGGGGTGACAGAAAAGGAAAACATGGCAAAGAAAAAAAATAAACCCGACTTCTCCCGTCCAAAAGAAGAAGTTCTGGAAGAAAAAAGACAGAAAGCCGCAGAAAAGGCTCGCGCCGAGGAAGCTGATTTTATTACGCCCGGCGCAGTAAACGGAATCACCGTGGCCCCGGACGGCACTGTAACCGCAACCGGCGACACAGACCCGGAAGATGCTGAATACGACGGCCTTCCTCTCGTTGTAATTGCCGGCCGCCCTAACGTTGGAAAATCTACCCTCTTCAACCGCTTTTTGCATCACCGCGTGGCTATTGTAAACGACCAGCCAGGTGTTACACGCGACCCGGTTGAAGCAACTGCAATCATAAACGGAAAACCAGTTCATCTTGTTGATACCGGCGGTTACAAGCTTACCCGCGACATAGGCACAAAAGAAGCCGAGCTGGACGACTACGTAGTTGAGCGCTCCCTTGATATGATTGACCGTGCCGATGTAGTTATCTTGCTGCTCGACGCCACAGAAATTACAGGCGAAGATGAAGAGTTTATCATCAAAATGCGCCCTTACTGGAATAAGATGATTGCGGCCGTAAACAAAACCGAAGGCGGCAAAAACGAAGCCGAGGCCTGGAACTACGCAAAGTACGGTTTTAACGAGCTCATGCTGATTTCTGCAGAGCACGGCGACCACATCAGTGAGCTGGCAGACGCAATAACCAGCCGCTGCGACTTCAGCAAGGT
Source organism: uncultured Treponema sp. (assembly GCA_947166355.1). Lineage (GTDB taxonomy): Bacteria > Spirochaetota > Spirochaetia > Treponematales > Treponemataceae > Treponema_D. Next base: position 277,977 of record CAMVDX010000001.1, on the reverse strand, counting down.
TCAGGTACTTTCGAGCGACCGCCCTATCAAAATCGCAATACTCGGAAAACCAAATACAGGAAAATCTACATTAAGCAACCGCCTTACACACAGCGAAAACTCCATCGTTTGTGACTACGCCGGAACTACCCGCGACGTTGTTGAAGGCGAGTTTGAATATGCTGGCCGCCGCTTTAAGGTTCTGGATACTGCCGGAATCCGCCGTAAGGCTAAGGTTCATGATGATGTTGAATACTATTCCGTAAACCGCGCCATCAAAACTCTGGACGAATGCGATGTTGTCTTTTTGATGATTGATGCAGTAGAAGGTCTTGCTGAACAGGACAAAAAAATCTGTTCCCTGGCTTTTGAAAAGGGCCGCGGAATCATCTTTGTTTTGAATAAATGGGATTTGCGCGAAGAAAAAGACAATAAGGCTGTAAAATCTGTTCGCGAATGGATGAACATCATGTTTGCCCACATGGACTTTGCTCCTATTCTTCCGCTCAGCGCCCTTGAGGGAAAAGGTATAAAAGACCTTTTGAATACCGCAATTGATATGTATGGCCAGCTGACAAAGAAAATTGGAACTGCATCGTTGAATAATGCCCTGCAGGACTGGCTGGAGCGCTATCCGCCACCGGCAAGTAAAACTGCCCACTTCAAAATCCGCTATATGACTCAGGCAAGCGTGAACCCGGTTTCCTTCATAATTTTTGCAACAAGACCGGAGGTTGTACCGGAGCCTTATGTTACATATCTGAAGAACCGAATCCGCGAAGACCTCGGTTACGACCAGATTCCGGTTCAGGTAGAGTTCAAAGGCAGCCGCACCAAGTGGGAAGATAGAGAGAGATAAGAAGAAATCCGGTGATTGAGTAGCCTGAAGGGCGTATCGAAATCACCGGCATTTTCGGCTCATAAGGTGGTTTCGATACAGCCGCTACGCGGCCACTCAATCACCGGTGGTTGAGTGCTCGCGAAGCGAGTGTATCGAAACCACCATCACAGGAGAGTAAATGTACACAATCGGACAAATCGAAGACTTAACAGGCGTAAAAGCCCACGTTCTCCGCTATTGGGAAGAAGTCGTTCCGGGTTTCACCCCGCGAAAAGACATGTCCGGCCGCCGTCTCTACTCTCAGCGCGAGGTAGACCTCATTCTCCGCCTCAAATATCTGATTACCGAAAAAAAGTTCACCGCCGAAGGTGCCGGCCGCCAGATAATCGAAGAAGCCCAGGCCGTCCAAAACAACGCCGACCTGATCAACCAGATCCGCGAATGCCGGCAGATATTAACTGAGTTATATATGAAATTTGCCGGAGATTCCCCGGTGATTGAGTAGGCGAAGCCGTATCGAAATCACCTTATGAACAGTGATTCACGGTGGTTTCGATACGACACTTCGTGTCGTTTGCATTCAAGGTAATTATTATCTAGTGCGCTACGCGCACTATGCATACACCGCTACGCGGCCACTCAACCACCGACTATACAGGAAATTTTATGACACAAAAATCAAAACCCCGTCATTGCGAGGAGCGCAGCGACGAAGCAATCCATACTTCTCTCTTCGACACAAGCTCACTTACCCGCGAGACTGTTGCAATCCTCAACTCCTTCGATGAAATAATTCAGGGAGTGCGGCCGCTCAACTCGCGTCAGTTGCAGCAATTGCCGGAGCATATCCGTGACCTTTCTCATCAGCTGACCGACGACCGCGCCAGCCGCCGTCTTGGCTACATGAACGACAATATTCAGCTGAGTTCTTATGTGCGCTACTATACCTGGTGGAACCTCGTACGTCTGACACGGCTTTTTGCAAATCTGCCGGATTCAGTTTTCCCGACAGCTGACTGTACCTGTCTTGACCTTGGAAGCGGTCCTCTCACTGTGGTTACAGCACTCTGGCTTGCCCGCCCCGAACTTCGAAAACTTAACCTTACCTGGTACTGTCTCGACGTCTCAGCTAATTCTCTTGCACTTGGCGAAGACATTTATCTTTCTATTGCAGCACGCACCTCGGCAACATCCGGCAACGCCGTACAGCCCTGGCAGATTATCCGCGTAAAAGGTCCTTTCGGCACTCCTATCAGAGAAAAAGCAGGCTTCCTTACCTGTGCAAATATGTTTAATGAATTAGACCAAGCCAGCGATATGCCGCCTGAATTCCAGACAAAAAAATATTACGAACAGTTACAACGCTATACAGAAAAAGATGCCGGAATAATCCTTGTAGAACCCGGCGTTCCAAAGGCAGCCCGCACCCTCAGCCTGCTGCGTACCCGTTACATAAAAGACGGCCGCACAATTGCAGCTCCATGCCCACACGCAGGCGACTGCCCGATGAGCGGTTTTAAAGCATACACAGGAAGTAAGAATAAATGGTGTAACTTCGCCTTCAGCACAGAAGATGCTCCGGCACGCTTACAAAAACTTTCTCTTGCCGCAAAGCTTCCGAAGGAGAGAGCTACACTGAGCTTTATGGCGGTGGAAAAAGAAATGGACAATCCTAAAACGACCCTATCGGCTCGTTTTTTAACGGATTCCCCATCTTATAAGGTTTCGATACGCCCTTCGGGCTACTCAACCACCAACACAACCAACATCCGCATCACCTCAGACAAGCTGCGTCTGCCAAACTATATGTGCGGCTACTACGGCTGCTCGCAATACGGTCTTGTACTCGTCACTCTGCCGGATGAAAACAACACCCGTCTTCCAAAACCGCCTTTCCGACCACAGTCCGGCGACCTCATCAGCGTTAAAACAAAAACACCGGACTCCCTCCCTAAGGACGAAAAATCCGGTGCTTTGATTATAAAACTCTGATGTCATTGCGCCCTTCGACAGGCTCAGGAACCACGCAGCGAGGCAACCCATGCTACATAGATTGCCACGTCGCCCTAACGGGCTCCTCACAATGACGACTCAATTTTAGACTTATTTCTGAAGAGCTCCAACAACAGCTGCAACAATTCCTACAACAACAAGGTAGAAACCAAATGTTGCTCTCTTCAAAAGCTGTTTTCCAATTGCTTTATATATTCCGCCACTTGTCATAAATCCGATTACAAGCACAACAGCACCAGCAAGAACACAAAGAGCAAAAATCAATTTAAGACCCTTGAGCTGTGGAACAAAGCATGCTGCAATACCAGCAATTGCTCCAGCAATAATCAAAATAGAACCGATTGCAACAAATCCGCCTTCTTTCGCATTTTTGATAAAATCAAGACCATTAGCTGAAGCTCCAAACAATCCGTTAAACATCGGACAGAAGAAACCAATAGCAACCAATGCCATTCCACAAAGATACAAGTAGCTAAGTACGCTAACTTTCTTTCCCATAAAAATCACTCCTTTTTTGGGGGTATAGTTTTTCAACTCTCTTCAAAAAACTTTTACCAATAAGAATATTTTATCACATTTTAGAGGATTTTCAAGAAATTATGGATTGTTTCGGCTTAGTCTCGAGATAATGAAAAAAATGTCATTGCGATGAGCAAAGAAACGTGACAGTCTATTGATGTGGATTGCTTCGCTGCGCTCGCAATGACGTCAGATATTGCACTCGCAATAACGACATATATTGAGTTCGCGATAACACCGGATATTGCGCGCGATGTTGTCAAACATTCTGCTCACAGCTTAAACAAATTCTTCGCCGAAGTCGCGGCAGAGATATTGAACTGCCTGTCGGCCTGTATAAACCGCAATCGGTAAGCCGCCCGGCATTTGAATTCGCTGACCTGCAAAATATACGCCGAACACAGTATCCAGGGTCTGCGGATAATTTCTCTGCTTACCGCCCTTCTGCCATACACTCATCCAGCTGCCTTCATAAGAGCCGGTGTAGCGTTCATAGGTGCAGGGAGTTGCCACATCAATCACTTCAAGCGCACTTTCAACTTCAGGAATAAACTCCGCAAGCTGCTTTACAAAAAGTTCGCCAAGTTCTTTCTTTTTATCTTTATAGGTTCCATCAGCCTTAGCAGCCTTCCAGAATCCATAGCTTTCACCAATCAAAAGACAGGTAAGTGCTGTACAACCTTCCGGCGCATGTTCTTTATACGCTGCATAATTATAAATACGAAACTCCGTCCATTTACAGCCCGCATATTCAAAAGGCTTTTTTAGCGGAAAAACACAGCAATAAGGCAAATGCGATAAATCAGCCTTTACACCAAGACCAATAAAAATATTCTGTTCAGTAACAGCTTCATGGCGCATAGTATTTACCCAGGGCTCATCAATCATAGTATCAAAAAGGCTGTCTACAGCCGCACGTGCATCCTGAGTTACAATCACAGCGTCAGCTTCTAACTCCCGCTGTTCACCTCCCCTGCCATCACTTACAGTAACACCCCGCACTTCATAATCTTCTATATTAATATTTTCAGCTTTTGTCCGAAACAGAATTTTTCCACCCAGTTTTTGATAAGTTTCCAGCATATTATTTGCCATGCGCACAGAGCCTCCAGCCGGATATCCACAATCTCCGCTTGCAAAGGAACCGAGTGTATAAATAAATGAAAGAGCATTATAACGATAACCGATTACGCTGCTTAAAAGATGACGCAGATTTTTATTTTTAAATCTGGAAACATATTCCATATAACTTATTTTTATAAGCCCCGGCACACGCATAATTGCAGGAAGCATTTTTATAAATTCTCCCGGATTAATTTTAACCGGAGTTCTGCATTTACAACCGCGAGTATCTAATACAGGCATATGAAAGTTGGTAAAATCCTTTATTGCACGGCACATCTTTTTTATTGCGCTTCGGTCTTCAGGTGCATATTCGATAAGAGCCTTTTCCATTTGCGGTAAAAAACGGTAAAGACTTAAAACCTTTCCATTTTCATCAATAACATTATAAAGAGGATCACGAAGCTCTATAGGATTATTTTCCTGCAGTGCACCAGTTTCCAGCCATACCTTATTCAGAGGCATTTTTGGACTTGAACCTGTAAGCCAGTGCATTCCGCCTTCAAAATAATATCCTTTACGGCTCCAGCTTGTAGAAAGTCCACCGGGAATATTATGCTGTTCCAGAATCGTAACGTCAAAACCTGCTCTTGCTGCATAAACTCCGGCTGAAAGTCCTGATATGCCGGCACCTATTATTACTACTTTCATATAAGTAATTTTATCACATCAATTCTTATCTAACAACCTGATTTCTTTTTTTCGTCTTATTCTGTCCACGGCTACCGTTCGCGACTTCGTGATACAAAACTGCGCAATAATGCGGAACCAGGGCTTCCGCGTTATAAAACGAATTTGAGAAAACATGGCTTCCGGTCGCGGCTTCGTGGTACAAAACCGCGCAATAATGCGCTACACGCTTTTTGTGGTATAGAAACTATTACACCTGCCGCTTACGCGGCAGCCACAAAAAGAGTGTTTTTGTACCACGCCCCGCTCCCTCGCGCCAAGATTACGTAAATCTTTTATAATGCGGAAGCCCTGAATTCGAAAGTTCTGTTGTTCTGTCTCACTTGACTTTAATTCACTTTACTATATAATTTTTTTTATATATGTCACAAAGTTTGTATATTGTTCTATCAGGAATTTTGTCTCTATTCTCAATGCCGGTAATCATTTTTTTCTGTAAAAAATTCGGCCTTTATGATTATCAGAATTCCAGAAAGATTCACTCAGGTAATATTCCGCGCCTTGGTGGAATCGGAATGTTTTTTTCTTTTTTGATTGCTTCCTGCATATACCTTGTTCTGACAAAAGCAGAAAATCTAAACAAGGTTCTTCCACTTCTCATTGCCTGTTCAATTATTTTTGCTTTTGCACTTGTTGATGATTTATGTACGCTGCCCGCAATTGCAAAACTCATTGTTCAGCTGATTGCAGTTTCAATTGTCGTTTCAAACGGCTTCAGATTCAAGCAGATTTTTGCCTGGGTTCTTCCGTATCCTGTCAGTATTGTTCTTACCTTCGGCTGGATTCTTGGTGTAATCAATGCTTACAATCTGATTGACGGCCTGGATGGTCTTTGCGGAAGTTTTTCTATTTCTACAGTAATTACCCTCGGAATTCTTTATAAACTCACTGGAAACTCAGAAGCAGTTCTCTGCTTTATGCTTGCTGCTTCAATCTTCGGATTTCTATGCTTTAACTGGCCACCGGCAAAGCTTTTTATGGGCGATGCAGGTTCTCAGTTTCTGGGCTTTATGATTTCTGTATTCCCGCTTTTTGATTCAAGCACTATTTTTGAATACAACAAGCTATTGATTATGATTGTAATTACAGCTTTTCCTGTTTTCGATACGATTGCAGCCATCTGGCGACGAATCCGCGACAGACGTCCAATTATGTCTGCCGATCGTGCACATCTGCATCATAAGCTCTTAAATATGGGCTATTCAAAAAAGAGTGCCCTATTTCTTTTGTGCTTTCTGCAGTTCCTGCTCTGCGGTTCTGTTGTAATCTCTTACTTCCTTGGTGCAATGCGTGGCATGGCATTACTGCTTGAATCGGCTGCCTTTGTAATTCTCTTCTTCAGTTTTGTTCATTACACAAACCGTGCAATACTGATTAAGCAGCGAAAAGAAGCTGAACAAGCCAATACAGTTGCAGATGAAACTTCTGAATCAGATAAAGCAGTAGAGTCTGTTGAATCCGCTAAATCAGAAAAATAAGCTTTTATTCTCCAAAAATTTCTTTTCTGTGAAGAATGCCCAGCTCGTGAATGTTTGATTCCAGCGGGGCATTTTCTTTTTTATTTGCCTTAACATAATCTGCCAGGTCAATTGTAAAACGGTTCATTGAAAAATGCTGAAAAACAAATACATTCTCCCACGCTTCCCGGTCGCAGGCGTTTTTTAAGGCATCGCGATAACGGCAGAAAAGTCCGCCCTCTTTAAGTTCTGAATATCCTACAAGCCAGAGTTCTGTACCAAGCGCCGCATGCAAAGCTGCGGTTTGTTCTGCCATCCAGAGCTGAGATTCCTGTATAAGCTTTGCTATCTTTTCACCGCCCTGTTTTGCAATAGTTTTCAACTGTACAGTTTTTGCACTATGAACAGGTGTTTTATTCAGAATTATCACATTACGGCGAAAATCTACTCCAAGCTCAGGATTCCGCCTAAAGTAGCCTTCTGCAATCTTTCCGGCCTGTCCCACGAGATAGCGGTTATTTTTTGCGAGCTGCTCGTCTTTTCCCGGATTATCACCAATAACAATCAGCTTAATTTCGTCATCTCTGGTAATATCATCTAAAGCACGGTTATATACTACTGTAGTTTCAAAAGGATACTCAGGCGTCTTTGCAAGAACAGCTGCCTTACGCTGTAATTCTGCAAGCTCAGGAGCTGATTCCGCCCATTCCTGTATCTTTTTTTGAAGTGACTCCTTAAAATTACAAAACACTTTCCATTGTTCGTTTGTCATATTTTTCCTCATGCAGATTGTCGGTTCATGCCCGGCAATGACTTAAGAGTTCGCCATGTCAGCCAATAACTTTAGAATTCGGTCAAGCCCGGCCATGTCCGCCAAAAAGCAGGATGTCATGTTCGTGCTTGACCTGAGCATCTATCCTCTTAGAAGCGGGCACTATCCTCTTAATTTATTTTTACTTTTGACCGATAATAGTATAAAATATTTATATTGCATTAGCAAATAAATGAACTAATAATATACCCTGGAGGATTTATGAAAAAACTTCTTGCACTCGCCCTCACTACAGCTGTAAGCATTTCTCTCTTTGCAACAGACATATTTAATTATGTTCCAATCACAGGTTCTGTAAAAAACTATACTGAAACAGAATTCTCAATTGCTTCGCGTTTCGGAAGCCTTTATAGAACTCCAAGTTCAAAACTAACCCACAACTTTGATGCAAACGGTAAAGAAATCTCTTCTTCTGAGCTTTCACCAAAAGATGCAGTTATCAATACAATTGCTTCTACCTATGATACTGCCGGAAATCTTGTAGAACAGCTTTGCACAAGCGCAGACGGCGAAGTTATCTGGAAAGGTACATTTGCCTATAAAAACGGCCTGAAAGTTGATGCATCTGAATTTGACAGAAAAGGAAACCTCCGCGCCCGCACTATCTATACTTACGAAAATGAACTTCTTACAGATGAATCTAGCTATGACGGCGAAGGAGCTCTCTTCTGGAAGATAATTTATAAGTATGACGAATCAAACCGCCTTATTTCTATAAATGAATATAACCCGGATGGTTCACTCAGCGAAAAAACTACTTATAATTATACAGAATCAGGAGCTATTGATTCTCTTGCAAAACTGGATGCTGATACCGAAAACCAGACTCAGCTTGTTTTCAGATACGGAGCAAGCGGCACTCTTAATGAGATTACAACCTATAATGCAGATAAGCAGGTAATAAAAAGAACTCTCTTAAAATATGATGAAAACGGTAATGTAAACAAGGTTTCTGAATATAATGTTGCAGAAAAATTCGGAACAACCGTAAACGAACTTACCGGAATGTATGAATACGCTTACGAGTATAACTAAAACGAAAAAGCTTGTCGGGTCAAGCCCGATAATAAAGTGAAAATCCCCGGTCTGTGACCGGGGATTTATTTTAGAGGTCCAGTTCTTGCCCGAACATGACATAAGTCAGACATTGCAAGGACAAGTCCGACAATGCCGGGTAATATTAATAATTCTGAGCCTCAATCTGGAAATATGCCTGTGGATGTGCACAAACAGGGCAAACCTTTGGAGCTTCCTTTCCAATTACAATGTGACCGCAGTTGCGGCACTGCCAGATTGCATCTCCATCACTAGAGAATACAATTTTATCTTCAATATTTTTAAGAAGCTTTCGGTAGCGCTCTTCATGATGTTTTTCGATTGCGGCAACGCCTTCAAAAAGCTTTGCAATATATTCAAAACCTTCTTCGCGTGCTGTTTTTGCAAAGCCGTCATACATATCTGTCCATTCATAATTTTCGCCGTCTGCAGCAGCCTTAAGGTTTTCTTCTGTAGTTCCTACCCCACCGTTAAGAAGCTTATACCACATCTTTGCATGCTCTTTTTCATTATCAGCTGTCTCAAGGAAAATTGCAGCAATCTGCTCATAGCCTTCTTTCTTTGCCTGACTTGCATAATAAGTATACTTATTGCGTGCCTGAGATTCGCCTGCAAAAGCGGTCTGCAAGTTCTTTTCGGTCTGTGTTCCTTTGATATCCATAGTTTTATACTCCTATAAAATATATTTTTTAAAATATAAACCAGATTTTAATGAAAGTAAATTAAATTATTTGTTAATATTCTATAAGATCACAGGGCTTCCGCATTATAAAAGATTTCAGTAATCTTGGCGCGAGGGAGCGGGGCGTGGTACAAAAACACTCTTTTTGTGGCTGCCGCGGAAGCGGCAGGTGTAATAGTTTCTATACCACAAAAAGCGTGTAGCGCATTATTGCGCGGTTTTGTACCACGAAGCCGTGACCGGAAGCCATGTTTTCAGAATTTCATTTTATAATGCGGAAGCACTGTTTGTTGCAAGAACTTTTATATTTTCTTAAATCTATTCAATATACCACTTGAAAACAGACAAAAGATGTTTTACCATATACTGTACGAGGAAATTTTATGAAGACTATAGGTATCAAACTGGCAGATGGCTCATTTTATCCAGTACTTGAGGATAATACGCCTTCGGAAAAAAAACTTGAACTCACCACAGCCCATAACAATCAGACAAAGGTTATGGTCGATTTATACCGTTCTGCTAACTGCACAATGGAAGATGCCGAATATGTAGATTCCCTCCAGATTGAAAATCTTGTTGCCCGTCCTAATGGTGAAACTGATATAAAATTCACAATCTCGCTTGATGAAGATAATCAGCTATCTGCAAAAATTGTAGACAGCGAAACTGGAAACGAAAGCAAAACTACCATTACTCTTGTTTCTCGTACTTTGGAAGAACGCCTTGTTACAGATGAATATGATATTAATGATTCTGATTCAAGCGAAAAAACTGGAAGCACTGCCGGAGCAGTTGCAGCAGGAGCCGTTGCAGCAGGTGGTTTACTTGCCGCAGCCGCTGCTCTCCGCGACAAGCAGGAAGATGAAGCAGTAGTTGAACCGGAAGAAGATGATGCAACCATAGAAGAAAACGAAGTTCCTATGGGAGATGAAATTGCTCTTGATGAACCGCCTGTAGAAACTACAGAGAATACGGAGGAGACTTCTGACAGTCTTCCTGATATGGACTTTGATTTGCCGGATGATTCTGAAAATGCTGAAACCACAGCTGACGGCGAAGACTCAGAAAGTTCTGTACCCCAGATTGACGAAACTACATTTGCTGACGACACTGCAGCTGATAGTGAGGGCTCTGACGACGGAGTTTCTGAAGAACTCGCAGACATGGACTTCGATTTGCCGGATGATTCAGAAAATGCTGAAATCACTGAAACCACAGCAGATGAAACTACATTTACTGACGACACAGTAACTGACAGCGAAGGCTCTAAAGGCGGAGCTTCTGAAGAACTCGGTGACATGAGTTTCGACCTCCCGGATGATTCAGAAATCTCATCAGACGAAACAGTCACCTCTGAAGATACCTTTAGTGCTGATGAAACAATTTCTGATGATGACATGTTCAATACTGATGAGACCTCGGATATTTCAGACTCAACAGATACATCAGATAATTCCGACACTCTGCCTGATATGGACTTCGACCTTCCTGATACAACATCAGAAGAGGAAACTCCAGAAATGCCTGATGACTTCTTTAATACTGACGATTTAGATCAGGTAAACGAAACCGTAAATGAACCAACCTTCGATAATGAATCGCCTGCCTCAGCCGGCCTTAATTTTGACGGTCTTTATGATGAGGAAACTGAACGCGGCGCTTCAGCACAAACTGAGGAAGATGACGTTAAGAAAAAAACAAAAGTTCCTGTTATCATCTGCATTATCTGCGCAATCATCTGTGTAATTGCAACACTTTTGATTCTCTTTATCATTCCGTCAAAATACAATCTTATTTCTAAGAAAAATACAAAAACCCAGGTTGTTATAGAAGAACCGGTTCCAGCACCTGAGCCAGAACCAGTTGCCGAACCAGAACCAGCTGTTCCACAGGCAAAAGAAGATGAAATTGTAATCATCGAAAAAGCTGAGGAAGTTGTACCTGAACAACCGCCGGTAGCAGAAGAAAAGCCAAAGAATATCACCTACAAAATTAAATGGGGTGACACTCTCTGGGATATTGCTGATACCTACTATAAGAATCCATGGCGTTACAAATATATTGCACGCTACAATGGAATCAAAAATCCTGATTATATTATTTCTGGAACAAAGATTATAATTCCAGCAGAGTAAGGCATTAAAATGCGAACTACCTTGCCCCGCCTGCTAGCTGGAATCGCCCTACTCCTTTTTTTCATCTTCTCTACAACAGGTTGTCCTGCAGAAACTGATGCACAGAAAATTTACGGTAGCGATTCTGATTATTTTATTGGTCTCAAGCTGATTTCTGAAGGCAACGAAAAAGAAGCGCGTACTCGTTTTAACAACTGTATCAAAAAAGGTTCATACTATTGTGCAAAGCGCAGCGCAGAAGCTCTCTGTTCTTTTGGAAATATCCAGGAAAAAAATATTGCTGCAGAAAATCTCATTAAGAAATTTCCTGATGAAGATTCTCTTTTAATTGCAGCAAAACAGTTTAAAAGTTCCGGTGAAATCAATAAGCTGATTGAATGTACGGGAACTCTTGATTTTAAGACGGCAAAAAATGAACTTATTCGTTTGAGACTTGAAGCAATGGGCAGCCGCGGAGATTCTGCTTTTGAAAGCGAAGTTTACCGCTGGTTTACCGAGTGTCCACTATCAACAGAGCATTATCAGTTTTACCGCGATTTTTATGTTCATCCTGATTTTGATAAAGCTCTTGAGAATTCTGAATCCGAGTTTGCCGCAAACCTTGTCTACACACCGCAGCAATTTGCAATGCAATTTAGAATAGAAGCCTACAAGCGTAATTATTCTTATACTGTTTTATATGCTAAAAAACTTTTTGAATACTTTGAAGAAAAAATTCTGTCACCTCAACCTCAGCTAGTTTCTGATATAGGAAAAAGTTTTCTTTACGGCAGCACCGAGTTCTCAAAAAATGCCGCAGAATGCAAGCAGCTTGCAGAAGCCTATCGCGGAACACCTGCTGAATTCTATTTCTGGTTTTATTCAGGCCGACTCTATGATAAGGCTGGCATGTATTACAAGCAGACAAAAACAGGTTTTGAAAATGCTATGCTTGCCGCTGCCGACGGTTCTCAAAAAGACAATGCGCTCTGGTATCTTTTGAACACATCCTTAAACTTTTCCATGGATTCAATTATCAGTTCCATTGGACAATACAGCCGTCAGTGGGAAGATGCAGAATATTTTGAAGACTTTTTTGAGCAGCTGGTTACGGCCCTGCTTGCTTCTGGACGCTGGAACGAATTCGGAACAATCTATAAGGCAATAGACGGTTACGCTTCTGATTTAACAGTGGCTCAGTTTGCATATATTTATGGAAGACTGATTCAGGAGGGTCTTGCCGAGGGCAGTGAATCAGATATGACAGCCGCTTTTGAAAGAGCGTGCAAATCCGGAACTTCAATGTACTACAAAGTGCTTGCCGCTTACAGACTTGGAATCACTCAGAATGATTTTCTGAGTAATGCCAAGCTTTCCGAAATCTTAAATGCTCCCGGCGGCAAAACCGGTACATCAGACGACGCGGCCGGTAAACTTTTAACCGGCTATGCCTATTTTGGATTTCCGCAATATATTTACACAGAATGGCAGAAGTTTCCATCAGGTACCATTTCTGATGATGTAAATTTTTATCTTGCAGATTTTCTGGCCAAATGTGCCGACAAGGATAATAAAGAATATTACACGCAGTCTCTAAGAATTGCAGCACGCGCGCAGCTTTATTCTAAAACCGCACTTTCAAAAGATGAAATGGCTTTAGTGTATCCTAACTTTTACAATAATTTTGTTTCTGAATACTGTAAAAAATATGAGCTTGATGAATCAATTATGTATTCACTTATCCGCAGCGAAAGCTTTTTTGAAGCTGATGTTATAAGTTCTGCGGGGGCGGTTGGCCTCACACAGCTTATGGAATTCACTGCGGGAGATATTGCGGCGCGTTTTAAGATGTCTGATTATTCTCTTACCGACCCAGAAACAAATATCCGCTTTGGTACATGGTATCTTGCAAATCTTATTTCACGCTGTGATAATTCTCTGCTGCTCGGCTTTTTCTCCTACAACGCCGGCATCTCCCGTGTTCGCCGCTGGCTCCAGAGCTCTCTTACAGAATTCGGCAAAAAAAGTAATATGCCCCTAGACCTCTTTCTCGAAACCGTTCCTTTTGCCGAAACCCGCGAATATGGGCGAAAGCTCATCTCTGCGGCTGCCGCTTACGAATGGACATACAATCCACAAAATTATGATGCAATAGTTGAAGAGCTGCTTAAATAACAGAAGTCCCCGCACCAGGGCTTCCGCATTATAAATGGAATTTGTGAAAACATGGCTTCCGGTCGCGGCTTCGTGGTACAAAACCGCGCAATAATGCGCTACACGCTTTTTGTGGTATAGAAACTATTACACCTGCCGCTTACGCGGCAGCCACAAAAAGAGTGTTTTTGTACCACGCCCCGCTCCCTCGCGCCAAGATTACGTAAATCTTTTATAATGCGGAAGCCCTGGCAGGCGACGCACTTCAAAAAAAATTTTTATATTGTCGGAAGTCTTTTTTTCTATTATCTTATATGTGTAAGGTCTCTAACTATCGGCCTTACATCGCAAAGCAATATTTGAGGTATATTATGATTGAAGATCCAAAATTACTTGAAACTGTAAAAGAAGCATTGGAAATGTTCCGTCCACAGCTTCAGGCAGACGGTGGAGATATGGAGTTTGTATGCATTGATGATGATTATAAAGTTCATCTTAATCTGACTGGTGCATGCGGTGGCTGCCCTATGGCTGTAATGACTCTCAAAATGGGAATTGAACGCTATCTGATTGATGCCTGCCCAGAAATTAAAGAAGTCGTACAGGACAACGCGCAGAATCTTGATGAAATGGGAATGGGATTTTAATGAAAATTACACAGGATAAATGGGTAGAGATTCACTATACCCTTAAAAATGATGATGGAGAACAGCTTGATTCTTCTGCTGGCAGCGAGCCGCTCGGTTATGTTCACGGACGCGGATATCTGATTTCTGGACTTGAAAGCCTTCTGGAAGGTCACGAGCCTGGAGACAAATTTACTGCACACATTGAACCAAAAGACGGCTATGGCGAATATGATGAAAGGCTGATTGTTGAGCTCGACCGCGACAAATTTGAATTCGATGGTGAAATAACAGTCGGTATGCCGTTCCAGATGATGACTCCTTCCGGACTTTCTATCGTGCATGTTACAAAGGTAGAAGGTGATAAAATCACAATTGATGGAAACCATGAGCTTGCCGGAAAATCACTGAACTTTGATATTGAAGTTGTTGGAGTTCGCGACGCTACCGAAGAAGAGCTTGCACCTACAAGCGGCTGCGGCGGCGGTTGTGGTGGCTGCGGCGGCGGTTGTGGTGGCTGCGGAGGATGCGGCGGTGGAAGCTGCGGAGATTGCGGTAACGGTGGCTGCGGTAATGACTGCGGCTTTAACTAAAACTGTCATCCCGAACTTGTTTCGGGATCTATATTCCAAGTGCGCCGAGAAGGGTCTTAAAATTCTCTTCTACCGGCGCATTTTTTATATCCACTATGACATCAGCTATAGTCGAATACTGCTGATATCGGGCTTCATATTTTCTAATCAAAATATCTTCAATCTGTTTCAACGAAGTAGGATTTTCATTCAAAACATAAGCCGGAACATTTGTAAAAGTACCAAGTTCAGTTTCTTCAACTTTTGCCATAATACGGCTTACAGAATGCTTTATATCTAACCGCAGAAAAACAAAGGTTCCACATTCACGAAGTGCATGAAGTGCCGGCGGATTATCACAGATTCCACCACCCGTCGCAATCACCACATTATTTTCAGGATTTTTCTTCAAAATCGACAGGCAGGCTTCTTCTTCTGCAAGTGTGAATTCAGCAACTCCCTTTGTCTTATACAGGGTACGAAAATCTACACCATGAATGCGTCCTATTTCATCATCAGTATCAAAAAAACTGACTCCGAGCTTTTGCGCAAGAAGCCTTCCCTGAGTTGTTTTTCCGCAATGCTTACAGCCCATCAAAACAATTGAATCTTTTATTCCTGTACCCATAGTGTCATTATAACATAAGAATTGTAAAAATCCAGCGATTAGGGTATTCTTTTTATATATCATATCAGGGCTTCCGCATTATAAAAGATTTACGTAATCTTGGCGCGAGGGAGCGGGGCAACGAAGCTTGTCATTGCAATGAGCGCAGCGACAAAGCAATCTATTTTCAAGGAGTTCACATTGGGTATCTTTCTTTGTTTTGTACCATTAATTCTTGCCATTGCCTTGTTTTCTTTTGCGTTTAAGATCAAAATAACCCATCAGCTGATTGCCGTATTGCTTGGACTTGCAGCTGTGCTTCCTATTTCCTTCCTTCAATATTTTATTCCTGATTTTTCTGCTCTTTTTAAATCACCGATTCTTTTTTCCCTTATAAAATCTCTTTTAATTTACGGTCTTATAGAAGAAGCATTTAAAACCCTTCTTCTTCTGCCTGTTCCACACAAGCTTTATGATGAAGCTAATCAGTGCCGTGATTTTATTTTTCTTTCGTTTATAATGGGACTTTCTCTTGGGTGCTTTGAGTCAGTCGTTTATTATTTTGATCATCTTCAGATTGCAAACAGTCGTGGTGCTACCCTTCTTTATGGTCAGATTGCAGTACGCATTTTTACTTCAGATATAATTCATCTTACCTGCACAGGACTTTGCGGAATGTTTATCTACAGCATAAGACACAAGGAACGCCGTATTTCACTTTTTATAACAGCAGTTGTTCTTCATGGCATTTATGATTTTTTTGCCGGTTTTTCCAGCACAAGCAACCTCCGATGGTTTTCAATTGCCGTAGTTCTCATGACCATTGCAGAATGTCGCATTAAATACACTTCCATGAAAAATAACGAAAAGCAATGAAAAATTAACACATTTATTGCATTTTTTTTCAAAAAAAGCACATTTTTTCACCCTCTACCCTTGACATTCCCCGCCAACTCTCCTATAATACCCAAACAATACGACGCGAGGTAGAGCAGTTGGCAGCTCGTCGGGCTCATAACCCGGAGGCCGCAGGTTCGAGTCCTGCCCTCGCTATAAAATCCTTGAGAAATCAAGGATTTTTTTATTTAACCGCAATTAATATGAATTCAATTATTTCAGGACTCGAAGCGGAGTGAGCGCGCCGACAGGCGAAAAGCCGCCATGGAGGGCGGCGTCAGCGAACGTAGACGGGGTGGAAGGAGCAGACACGAAGTCTGCGACTGGAACCCCGAGTCCTGCCCTCGCTATATTAAAGACTTTCTGAAAACTCAGGAAGTCTTTTTTTTGCTTTAAAACATTTATGATTTCTTTACAGGACTCGAAGCGGAGTGAGCGACCAGAAAATTGCGAGCAGTGCGCAGCAATTTTCTGGGAAGTTGCCATGGATGGCAGCTTAGCGAACGTAGACGGGGTGGAAGGAGCAGACACGAAGTCTGCGACTGGAACCCCGAGTCCTGCCCTCGCTATACTAAAGACTTTCTGAAAACTCAGGAAGTCTTTTTTTTGCTTTAAAATATTTATGATTTCTTTACAGAACTCGAAGCGAAGTGAGCGCGCCGACAGGCGAAAAGCAACCATGGAGGGCGGCGTCAGCAAGAAATTCAGAACCTGCAGCACGATGAATTGCACCACCGCCACCGCCGGGCACCTTCACTCGCTGACGGCAACATACATGTTGCCTTTTCCTCCCTATTCGGTCGGAGCTCGTTTCGTTAGTCGGTTAAACCTGCCGTTAGTTTTTAACTTATCTCTCTTCTTTGGAGCTGATCGGACTTGAACCGACTACTTCTACAATTTGTTTAACGATAGTTTATAAAAAAATAGTCCAGTGGACTGTTTTTTTATAAACTATCTATCAAGGGATTGTAGCGCTCTAGCCAGGTGAGCTACAGCCCCATTTATTTTAATTATATTATTTTTACCAGGGCTTCCGCATTATAAAAGATTTCAGTAATCTTGGCGCGAGGGAGCGGGGCGTGGTACAAAAACACTCTTTTTGTGGCTGCCGCGTAAGCGGCAGGTGTAATAGTTTCTATACCACAAAAAGCGTGTAGCGCATTATTGCGCGGTTTTGTACCACGAAGCCGTGACCGGAAGCCATGTTTTCAGAATTTCATTTTATAATGCGGAAGCCCTGAATTTTTACTAAACACCGCTTTTTTTTACTTAACAATCTGCTAATCCGTGCTATAATTGTTTCTATTATTATTTATCAGGAGATAAAAATGAGTAAGTATACTGGAACTAAAACAGAAAAGAATCTGCTGGCTGCTTTTGCAGGTGAATCACAGGCACGAAATAAATATACATATTTTTCAGCTGTGGCACAGAAGGAAGGTCTCGATAAAATTGCCGAAATCTTCAAAAAAACTGCAAACAATGAAGAGCAGCACGCAAAAATGTGGCTCACCGAGCTCGAAGGAATCAGCGATACAAAAACTAATCTGAAAAATGCTGCCGATGGCGAAAATTATGAATGGACAGATATGTATGTTGGTTTTGCAAAAACTGCCGAAGAAGAAGGCTTTAAGGAGCTTGCCGCAAAATTCCGCGCCGTTGCTGCCATCGAAAAACGCCACGAAGACCGTTACCGCTCACTTTTAAAGGATGAAGATTCTAAAGAAGAGCTCAAAAAGAGTACTGTAAAAGTTTGGGAATGCCTTAAATGCGGACATATCGTAACTGGCCCTTCTGCTCCAGAATACTGCCCAACCTGTGGTGAATATAATCAGTATTTTGAAGTTCGCGAAGACAATTATGATTTAATTCTCACCTGGGGAAGATAATATCAAATCCGGAAAAAGCAAAGTCTACTTCCGGGAAGATAACTCCTCTGGCTTCAATATTTTCTAACCAGAGGAAGATAATCTGATTAAGCACAATTTTTTGCTTTTTACGACATGACAGCATAATGGCTCCATGTCATTCGGGTCACTTTAGGCGGAATATTTCACAATATTTCACTTGCAAGTGCCCCTTTTTCATTCTATAATATATGCGTGGCAAAGCTTTTTGTTGTTGGAACTCCGATTGGAAACCTTGGGGATATAACTTACCGTGCAATTGAGACGCTAAAAAGCGTAGATTTTATTGCAGCGGAAGATACCCGCCATACGCTGCAGCTTTTGAATCATTTTGAAATCAAAAAGCCGCTTATTTCATGCAGAGCACAAAACGAAAGATTTGCCGGGGAAAAGATAGTCAAACTGCTGGAAGAAGGACACGACGTAGCTTATGCAAGCGATGCAGGAACTCCTGGAGTTTCTGATCCGGGAGCAGTCCTTGTCGATGTTGTTCGCCAGTCAGGTTTTGATGTGGTGCCGATTCCAGGCCCTGCAGCCTTTGCTACTCTGGTAAGTGTTGCAGGTACAGGCGGAAAAACCCTTATTTTTGAGGGATTTCTTTCTCCAAAACCAGGAAGGCGTAGAAGCCGCCTGAAAGAGCTGATGGAAACCGGAAATGCGGTAGTTATTTACGAAAGTCCGTTCAGAATTACTAAACTTCTTGCGGACATTGCCGATATTGAAGGTAACAGGCGCATCGTTGTTGGACGTGAATTGACAAAACTGCACGAAGAAATAACCAGTGGTACGGCCGTTGACCTGTACAATGATTATTCTTCGCGACAATCCATAAAAGGTGAGTTTGCAGTTTTTATTTCTGGTGTAAAAAATATTAAGAATTCTGAAGAATCTACCGATAATTAAAGGGTAGAGGGGTAGGACGTTATGATGATAAATGGTGTAAACAATGTTTCTCAGGTAAACAATGTTCAGAATCTTCGCAAAACCGAAAGCTCTGCCAAGGTAAGCCGCGATGTTGATTCTATCAGCGTTTCTGCAGAAGCCAAAGAAATGGCCGAAATCTACTACATGGACAAAGTCGCTAAAGAGACTCCAGATGTTAGAGCAGACCGCGTTGCCGAAGTAAAAGAGAAGCTAAAGGATCCTAACTACCTGAATGATGCTGTAATTAAGTCAGCAGCAGATAAATTCCTGTCTGCAATCGGACTTTAAGGCAGTTCTTTCAGTAGACTCTCAAAAGACGGAACGCGTTTCCGTCTTTTTTTGTTTACAAGAACGTCATGCTGAACTTGTTTCAGCATCTATTAAAAAGATCCCGAAACAAGTTCGGGATGACACAAGCAGGAGATTGAATAATGTCAGACTTAGTATTCAGAATCAATCCTAATATCATTCTTGGTTCATATACAATTTCGAGACTTGGAGCACAGGTTCATGAATGGGGTTCTCGTTACATGGTAATTATGGATCCTATGCTCAACGAAGCAAAGCTTGCAGGTCAGATTATGCAGTCGTTAATTGACCGTAAAATTGAAAGCTTTGTTTTTGCTGAGCTTGCAGAAGGCCCTGAAACAAAGGTAATTCAAAGAGCCCTTAAACTTGCAAAAGAAGGCCATGTTCACGGAATTATTGCAATCGGCGGCGAAAAGGCTATTCAGGTTGGACGTGCGGTTGCGGCTTATTACAATGAAGTGCACGACCTTTATAATTTTGTAGACGGAGCTTTGCCAACAACAACATCTCTTCCGTGCATCTGCATACCTACAACCTACCGAAGTCCTTTCGTGTTTACGCAGGACATACCAGTCGTAGATTCCCGAAATCATCAGTTGAAATTCCTTCGCGTACAAGGCTCCCTCTGTAAACTGATTCTGATTGATCCGAATTTAATGCTTACTCTCACAGACAACCAGAAAGCAACACTTTCTATTGATTTGATTACAATTGCCGTAGAAGCATATCTTTCACAGAAAGCAAACTTTTTCAGCGATATGTTTGTAGAAAAGGGACTTGAAATTCTTTCCTATGCACTGGATGGCTCTCCTACCCTCGATATTACAACACCGGAAGAAGTTCTGCTGGCTCAGGCAGGCTGTATGATTTCGCTCGGAGCGGCCGCTTCATCTCTCGGAGTTGCTTCACTGCTTTCACTTAGTATTTATTCACGATACAGAAAGAGCAAATCTCTGATTTCTTCTATTCTGCTGCCATTCGAACTTGAAGATATGGCAAAATTCAAGCTCGCAAAGCTTGAAAAGCTTGCACACATAATTCGTGCCTGTCCAGACGAATCTACAGGAGAAGATGCCGCAAAACAGTTTACTGAATATGTAAGACAAAAGATTGCAAAAGCGGCTCTCCCTACCCGTCTTAAGGATATGAGTCTTTCAATTGAGCAGCTTTCTCTGCCTGTTGAAGACATAAGGGCTGTAAACCTGATCAACAATCTGCCGCGCAGTATGACCACGGATGATTTGTTTGATTTTATAAAATTAGCATATTAACCGTAATGACTCTAAAATACGTCATTGCGAGGAACAAAGTGACGAAGCAATCTATTTGATGTGGATTGCTTCCCACTTCGCTTTGCTCGTGGTCGCAATGACGAGCTTTGATAACATGATAGAACCCGGAAAATTATTTCAACTTGAAGGCGGACAAAAACGCCGCAAACTCGCCCTAACCTTTGGAGCTCTTGAACGCGACATTCTTGGTATTGCAGAAAAGGGCACAGAGTACTCTTTTTCAAATCTGCCCCGCGCTGAATATATCCGCCAGGTTGCAGCAGTTCTACTCCGAGACCCAAAACTCAGCGAAGAAGACGCTGCACACCTGCGCACACTTTTGAATACAGAGCCACTGGACGAGCTCCGCGTATGTAACTACGCCAGAAACACACTTCTCGCTATTCTCGGCACCTTTCCTGCCGAATGGGATCTCGTAATTGCGCCTCACAATCCACACAACTCCGCCGCAACAGCTGGAGCAGCAGCCGGTACAACAGCTGGCACCGCAGACAGTACAGCAGCCACGCCAGCTTCCGGTTCCGCCGGTTCTGTCGACTCCACTGACATTTCAGGCACCGTCCGCGCCCGCGACTTTTTTCCGGGAGTCTGTGTGTACGCAGAAGATATCCGTTCGCCGTTTAATATCGGTTCCATTTTCCGTACTGCCGAAGCCATGGGCGCAGAAAGAGTTTTAATTTCTCCGCACTGTATAGATCCGACACAGCCGCGCGCAATCCGTTCCGGCATGGGCTGCATAGAAACAATGGGCTGGGAACGCTGCGACCTTGCCCAGCTGCCGCAAGACATTCCGCAGGACATCCCCGTTTTCGCGCTGGAAACCGGCGGCACCGACATCAACGAGTTCAAGTTCCCACCCCGCGGCATCTGCATCATAGGCTCCGAGGAACTCGGTGTAAGCCCCGAAGCCCTCGCCCGCGCCACTTACGGCATAGTAACAATACCAATGAAAGGCCTCAAAGCCTCACTGAACGTTGGAGTAGCTTTTGGAATTTTAATGCAAAAATGGGTTGAAAGTTTAATGTAGAGCTTATTGACTGAAAAATCGATTATAGCTTTTATACTGCAAAATATTTTAAGCGACTTGCCTAAAACTTATTTTTTTACAACTGCCGGTTCGCCAAACTCTTTTTCGTAGCCTTCTATAAGAGGGGCAATCATTGCCTTAAATTCTCCCTCAGTTTTTATGCCAAAATCTTTCAAGGCTTCCCTATCAACCTGATAAAAATCAACCATTCCACGTGAATAAAAATCTATCATTTCTGCAATATGAAGAATTTCTACACGCTTTATATCATATTCAGGAACACGAGAAAGGCCATTCCATCCTACAAGGTCATAGCAAACGCCCATATCAAATCCGTAACATCTGGCTGCAACCATACTCAAATATGTAGCGGCATTTCTATGAATAAACATATCAAGTATATTATCTCCATGCTCAGGATACTGTTTTG
This sequence comes from uncultured Treponema sp., assembly GCA_947166355.1. Classification (GTDB taxonomy): domain Bacteria; phylum Spirochaetota; class Spirochaetia; order Treponematales; family Treponemataceae; genus Treponema_D. Next base: position 255,924 of record CAMVDX010000001.1, on the reverse strand, counting down.
CAAGTTCAGTAATATACTCAATCTGATTTTTTCCAGCCCCGGCAAGAAGCATAGCTCCCAGACTATTAAATAGACCTGCAAGATACATATAGGCTTCATCCTGAGGGAAAGAATCTTTGTATGGACTGTTTTTATATAAATTATAAGTATAATAAGCAACCTTTCGTGCGTGGAAAAGGATTCCTTCATAATAGTCATTATTCTCAACAAGACGATTTCTAGGATTACTATCGCTATATATAAATTTCAAATCATAATCCGAAAGCATTGCTATAGACTTTTGAAGATTAAAGCATTTTTTATCCTGCTCAAGTGCATATTTAAAAGGCAAAATTGAAAGCGCCAGATTTTTCCGAACACATTCATAAAGAGCATTTCGATCTACAGGGCCATCTGTATTTACAATTTTATTTACTTCTTCAAAGCTGGATTTTAAAATTGGAACAGTATCTTCAAAATTTACAAACTCATAAGAAAGCATTTCAACACCTGCAAAAACCGTAGAATTGCATGGCAAAATGATTCTTGTGATTGTTTCTTCATCGGTAGAAATAACCTGATAATTTTCTTTAGAAAGACCTACTTTTTGCAGCATAAGAATGATGATGATAATTCCTAAACCTGCGCCCTCAGACTGATCCAGAACGCTGGTTAGAACTTCATCCATCTCTTTATACTGTTGAACACTGTCCAGCTTCTGCTGAATTCGTTCTTTTTCAAAAACTGTAAGTGTCGAATTATTTCTGATTTCTATGTAGATTTTATCAGCCTGAATACGCAATGAGAGCTTTATATAAAGGCCGGCTTTTTTCTGTAACTCAAGATAGTGGTCAATGTTGGTAAGGGTATCCATCTTAAAGTTTTCCATACCCTTTTCATAATCCTGCGGATTATTAATATCCAGACCTTTTTCCTTAAAATAGACTCTCTTTGTATTTGCTTTTTTAGAATTTGTAAGAAGCTCACTTAAACAAAAATTCAAATATTCTTTAAGATGATCCTGATGACATTCCTCTAAAAAAATCTCCATTACATTGCGAATGTACGCTTCGGTATTACGTGGCAACGTATATGTAGTCATTTCTATCGGCAATTGCAAACCGACTGAGATTTTAATCTTTTCCCTGTCTATTTTAAGCTGTTCCTGTAACTCATCCATTGTTAATGATTTTATTTTACTCCAAAACTGCGCATTTGAAAAGTTTTTTTATAAACAAAAACTCCAGAAAAATTGAATAAAAACGTTTAATAACCTTGGTTATAACAAATTATTATATCATTTGACAATTATCTGCCTCTAAAATTCAGCAGATAGTTTCCATTTTATATCAAAGAAAACTTTTTCTGATATTCAGATGAAACTTATATGAAATTTATATAATGACATTTTTTTGGCATTTTCAATCTTTCCATGGTATAATTATAAGGTAATACACTTTTTTTGAGGATATCATTTGAAAAAAAGTCGGAGTTTGTTATTTATCGTTTTTTTCTCTGTATTTTTACTTTCTTCAGTATTTACCCAGAATAATAAAAAGACAGGAAATTTAAGAGCACTTAATGATGGCTGGCAGCTGTTCCTTCAAAAAACACCAGAGCAAACCTTTGCCCTTGCAGACAGTGATTCTCCTGCTGATTTTGAAGTTTCAGTTCCAAATGAATGGAATGAACAGATTAAACTTTCCGGCGGTACATCTCCTGAGATTTACGGCTGCTACAGATTCGTCTGTAAAAATCTTGATTCGCAGATTAAATATGCAATTCACATGAAGGAATCTCCGGGAACCTCGTGTGCCATTTACATAAACCGCAACAAAGCAGCACAAACCGGAAATCCTTTTGCAATGATTGAGCCTGGAGTAAAGCTTAATTCCCGCAAATACAACCGCTCTAATTCTCAGTCAGTTCCGGTTTATACTGAGTTTTATCCGGATTTAAATGGTAATGCCGAAATCATATTTTTTGTTGCAAATTACTATTACAGAAAAGGCGGTCTCTGGGACACAGTTTACCTTGGAACCGCAGACACTCTCTGGCGTTATAATATTCTTACACTGGTATTTTTCTGCATTGTAATCGGAAGTCTTGTTTTTACCGGCCTGCTTAACATCTTTCAGTTCATTATGAACAAAAAGCGTACTGAATATTTTTTCCTTGGAATTGCGTCTTTATGCTTTGCCGTAAGAATTGGAACCGCCGGCTACTGTTCTTTAGGAATTCTGTTGCCTTCTCTTTCGGCAGAATTAAAGCTTAAGCTTGAGCTTCTGGCAATCTGGCTGGTTCCTGTTTCAATCCTTCAGCTTATCTTTTTGATTTATCCGTCTGACAACCGTACTGTAATTTTCAAATTTCTCAAGGAAAAATATCTTCGCTATACTCTAAACGCGGTTGCCCTTACTCTCGGTGTGTTGAGTCTTGTGCTTCCGGCATGGTACACAAACAGGCTTGTTCCAGTTCTTCAAATTATTCTGATTATTTTTTCTCTGTACGTAATTATTTTCAGTATTTCAAATCTCATCAAACGAAAACGATATTCGCTGTATAACTTCTTAAGCTTTTTTACGATTGCAACAGGCGGAGTTTTTGATATCATTCATTCAAGCTCCAAGGAAACGATTCCTATTCCTACCCTTCCGTTTTTTATTCTTGCCTTCGTAATCATTCAGGTTGTTATGCTTGCCGCAATTCAAAATGATATTTCTAAGAAAACGGCAAAGGCTTCTGATGATTTAAGCCGTCTGAACGATGCTTACCTTCGTTTTGTTCCAAAGGAATTTCTGCATCTTCTTAATAAAGAATCAATTATCAAAACAAAGCTTGGAGACTATTCAAATATCGAAATGACAATTATGTTCTCCAAGGTTTCAATTGTAACTACTACTAATGAAGTTTCCCTCGATGATGATTTTTTGATTTTCAACGAATACCTGAAAACTGTTTCTCCGGTAATCAAAAAATACGACGGCTTTGTAAGTAAATTCTTAAGCGGAGGCTTTATGGCGCTCTTCCCTAATTCTCCGCTGGATGCAATGCGCTCTGCACTGGAGATAAAAGATAATGTATCTAAGTTCAATGATTCTGAGCTCTGTAAAAATCATACTATTACTCCGTGGATGGGTGTGCACTTTGGAAAAATGATTATCGGAACAATTGGTGAAGAAGGCCGTCTTGATGACACTGTAATTTCTGATACCGTAAATACCGCAGCACGTATAGAAACTGTTTGCGAAAAGCTGGGTAGAAGTATCATCATTTCTGAAGCTGTAGAAAAACGAGCTCCTGGCGAAAAGGCCAGTAACATTCAGTTTAATCCTCTTGAAGTAATGTATGTAAAAGGAAAAGAAAAGCCTCTGCAGCTTTATGAAGTTGAAAGAAAAAAGCAGGTCGGCTCTGCAATAATAGAAAAGGAGGAAGGTCAGAAATGAAAAAAATCTCCTGTCTTTTATTATCTTTAGTCATTCTATCTTCACTCGCTTTTGCAGAAGCTTCTTACAGCATAAAAAATCCGGAGCTGCTCAGTACTTCTTCTGAAAACATAATTACAGAATGGGATTTTTTCTGGGGCAAATTCGTTTTTCCAACGGATACTACAACAAAGCCTGACTTAACCGTAAAAGCACCTTCTGACTGGAATAAATATCCGCTGCCAGATGAAATCAGAAAAATTGCAAAAACAGGAAAAGGCTCCGGAACCTACAGGCTGAGGCTCACAAACCTCAAGCCCAGACAAAGCTATGCCTTTCCTGTTTACGGACTCGGTTATACGGCCTTTGAAATTCATGCAGATAAAAAACTGATTTACCGTTCCGGCATTCCTTATGAAAAATGGGAAAAGACCGAAGCTGAACAGAATTTTGACAAGGCTGTTTTTACCGCTGGCAAAGACGGAACTGCATTAATCACAATTTTCATTTCAAATGATTTTTACAGAAAGGGCGGACTTCGCGGAAGTTTTACGCTTTATGAAGAAGACTCATACTTTCAATTCCATACACGGCAGATTTGCAGCTACAGTATTTTCTCCGGAATTTTATTGATGATTGTCGTTTACTGTATTTTGAATTCCATTCTTAAAAAGAGCCGCGCGAATCTTTATCTTGCATGCCTTGTTCTTACAATTTTTTCAAGAATTGCATCTTATCTTTTCCCGATGCTTAAAACAATTTTCCCGGAATTTCCTTTTACTATGATGCTCCGAATAGAATACATTTCTGTATTCTTTATTCCGGGCTTTATTACTCTATACACAGATGCACTTAACAAGAATATTTTCAAACACATACCTGCTTCTGTTTTAGCGTTTCCAAGCTTTATTTTCCTTATTCTTGATTTTGTACTTCCTATCAGCATTGCAAACAGAATGGTTCCTTACATGCAGATTTATATGTTCACCGTTATTGGAATAGACAGCATTCTGTTTTTGATTCGATTTTTTAAGGACAGAGATTTTATAAGTATAGTTTCAATTTCCTCATTCCTTATTATTGCAATCGGCGGAATTGGTGATATTCTTCTGATTCATCACTTTTCTTTTTTGAACGGCATGCATCCTATTCTGCCATCTTTCATCATCTTCTCGATTATGCAGATTCTTCTTGTTGCTTTTATTCAGAATAAGAATTACATGAAGATTATGGAGCTTAATGATTATCTCATAAAAACAAATAAGGCTTATTACAGATTTGTACCGAAAGAATTTCTTGAGCTTTTGAACCGCCAGAATATTACAGAAGTAAAACTCGGAGATTATAAAATTTCAAAGGCAGCAATTCTTTCTGCCGATATAAGAAACTTTACTGCGACATCTGAAAAGCTTGCTCCGATTCAGGTTTTTGATTTGCTGAACACTTACCTTAAAAAGATTGCGCCTCTCATCCGTAAATATAACGGCATTATCGAAAAATATCTTGGAGACGGAATTATTGCAATTTTCCCGGACAGTGCAGAATCTGCAATAAACTGTGCGCTTGAAATGCAGGAAAACATGATTGAACTTCGCGATGAACTTGCCTCACGCGGTATGCCTAGAATCAGGATTGGAATCGGCATTCACTATGGAAGCATAGTAATAGGAACCGGCGGAAACAATGAACGCATGGCAGAAATTTCTCTTTCAAAAGACATCGACATTGCTGTAAAAACAGAAAGCCTTACAAAACGATGTCTGCGCCCTATTCTTGCAACCTCTAAAGCAATCAAAACCGCAGAAGAAGAAGCCTCTGAAAAAGGAAAAGCTTTACAATTTTCTAAAGAAATAATTCAGCTAAGTACACTTGTAAAACCAAACTCAAAGACAACTGAAAAAGGAAAAAAGGCTGTAATAATTTCTATCTGCAATGACAGAATAGAAGACAGACTGTAACCGCAGCGACGAAGCAATCAATTATAATCATCTCAAAAAAAACACTTGCACAACCATTCAAATGATGTTATTATTTGAGCAGTTATTCAAATGAAAACTGGAGAATAAAACTCATGAAAAAGAAAGATGAACTTTGTGAATGTGAAATTATTCATGAAGATATTGTTAAATCTGTCAGAAGCACCTTTCCAAAGGATGAAATCATTTTTGACCTTGCAGATTTTTATAAAATATTTGGTGATACAACGCGCGTAAAAATTCTGTTTGCTCTGGACAAAAGCGAGCTTTGTGTATGTGACATTTCTGCTTTACTCGGAATGTCTGTTTCTGCGGTTTCGCATCAGCTAAAAATTCTCCGCGATTCAAATCTGGTAAAAACAAAACGCGAAGGAAAAGTAATTTTTTACAGCCTTTCGGATGACCACGTAAAGAGTATTCTCGAATGCGGCTTTGAACACATTTCAGAATTAAAATAGAAAACTGTGTACTTAACGCTTTCGAGGACTCGATATAAAACTGGAGGTAATTTTATGAATAAAGATATAGACGAACACGAACACTGTGAAGAACATGAACATCATCATGAACATCACAGCCATGAACACAATCACGAGCATGAGCATCACCATGAGCATTCTCACGAACATGAGCACGATGAATGTCACTGTCACGACGAACACGAACATCACCATCACGAACATACTCACGGGCATGAACACCACGAGCATGAACATTGCGAGTGCGGACATGAACATCATCATGAACACAGTCATGGCGGCTGCTCTTGTGGCTGCGGTCATGAGCACGGACATCACCATGAACATGGCGAAGAAGAACATGAACTTTCTGTAAAACAGATTGTTCTTGCCGGAGTTCTTTTTGTACTCGGTTTAGTGATTGAACACCTTCCTGTTGAAGGATGGTTTCCGCTCATTGCAAAAATCGACCTTATTCACCGCTGCATTTTTATGGTACTCTACTTCGCTGCCTACATTATCACCGGAAAGGATATTGTAATCGGTGCTGTTTCAAATCTGATTCACGGCGAATTAATGGATGAAGCCTTTTTAATGTCAGTTTCTTCAATTGGTGCAATTCTTCTTGGCAAATATGAAGAAGCTGTTGCCATCATGATTTTGTATCAGGTTGGCGAAAAGTTTGAAGACTACGCTGTTGATAAATCCCGTGATTCTATCGAAGAAATAGCAAAGCTGCGCCCAGACCATGCAACGCTCAAAATTAATGGAGAAACTCGCGAAGTCGCTCCAGATGAAGTTGAAACTGATTCTGTAATCATTGTAAAGCCTGGCGACAGAATTCCAATTGACGGAGTTATTGTTGACGGCGAAAGCTTTATCGACACTTCTGCCCTAACCGGAGAAAGCATTCCGCGCCGCGTAAAAGTCGGAGACGAAGTGCTTTCGGGCTCTATCAATAAGCAGGGTGTTCTGGAAATCCGAACAACACGACATGCAGGAGAATCTGCCCTTGCGCGAATTCTCGAGCTCGTTGAAAACGCAACTGAAAATAAAACAAAGTCGGAGCAGTTTGTTACCCGCTTTGCACGTGTTTACACACCAATTGTTGTATACTCAGCAATTGCCCTGGCGCTGATTCCAAGCCTTATCCTTGGTTTTAAAACCGGAAACTGGAACTGGCAGGCAACCTGGAATACCTGGGTTTACCGTGCCCTCATGTTCCTTGTAGTAAGCTGCCCATGCGCGATTGTAATTTCAATTCCACTTTCTTTCTGCGGAGGAATTACTGCGGCTGCACGTAAAGGAATCTTAATTAAGGGTAGCGTTTATCTTGAAGCACTCGGAAAAACAAAAACAGCTGTATTCGATAAAACGGGAACCCTGACAAAAGGAAACTTTGTAGTTTCACACATTCATGCAACTGATCCCGCAATCACAGAAACTGAACTTCTCGCTCTTGCAACCCATACAGAAATGTTTTCAACACATCCTATTTCTGCCTCACTCAAGGCTGCACATCACGACAAGTGCTGCGATAACGTAAAGCTTGAAAACGTAGAAGAAATTGCCGGAAAAGGAATCAGAGCTCTTGTAAACGGCAAAGAGGTTCTGGCAGGAAACACTAAGCTTATGGATCAGTTTGGTATTCAGTATGATGAATGTCCTGAACATCTGGACGGAACAATTATTCATGTTGCAAGTGAAGGAAAATACAGCGGCCACATTGTAATAAGTGATGAAATAAAAGATGATTCTGCACAGACCGTCGAAGGCCTTAAAAAAATCGGAGTTGAAAATGTAGTTATGCTTACCGGTGATAATGAGCGGGCCGCTCACACTGTTGCCGCAAAGCTCGGACTCAAAAAAGCTTACGGTCAGCTGCTCAGTGCAGATAAGCTTGCTAAGGTTGAAGAGCTTTTGAAGGAACTCGTAAAGCCGGGTAAAAACGGCATGGCTGATAAAAAACGCGGAACCCTTATTTTTGCAGGAGACGGAATCAACGATGCGCCTGTCCTTGCCCGCGCAGACGCTGGAATTGCCATGGGAGCAATGGGAAGCGATGCTGCAATAGAGGCCGCCGACATTATCATCATGGAAGACAAGCCAAGTAAGATTGTAGACGGAATTAAAATCAGCCGCCGCACCCTTCGCATAGTTTATGAAAACCTCTACGGTGCACTGGGAATTAAGGGAGCAATTCTGCTGCTCAGCGCCCTCGGAATTTCAAACATGTGGATTGCCGTTTTTGGCGATGTAGGTGTTACAATTCTTGCAGTACTTAATAGTTTGCGTCTTCTTAAAAAACAGAAGTAATAGTATTGAATTGATTGTCACACGGATTGCGGTTAGAAAAAGAATATAAATCGTAGTGACATTCTGAAAGTTTCAGGTTGTCACTACTTGCAGATAATTATTTTATTTTAAGTTAATACAAAAGAGACCAGACAGCATAAATGTGACTATTGGTCCTTTTATATCAGATTTCCAATTATAATTGCTATACTTTTCATACTCATATCCGTGTTCTCCTTTTACAATTGGATCAAATCCCAATGAAATACCAATTACAGGTGAACACTTCTTATGTGCTGTAAATTTTACCCTGGCTTCTGCGGCAATACCCATGTGAAATACATTCATTGTTGTTTTCGAAGAAGTCGAATGATTTTCACCTCTCTGATAATCCATTTGTAAACCAGCCGCAAACTGGAATTTCATATGATTTCTAGGGCGAATCTGATAGGCAGGTCCTGCCATTAAATAAAACTCAAAACTATCATCAGAATAATTTCCAGGAATAAATCCGATTGCAACTTTTTCCATGAATCCAAAATCATTCCAAATAGCATTATGATTTTCCACAACTATTCCAAAAGTCGTTGGATTTAAGGTTTCTGTCGAATTATTATCAAACTTTCTTTGACTTTTACCTCCGAAATCTGCATTTAACTGCATACCAATACTAATGTCATGTTCTGAAGCTGCAACCTGTGATGTTATCGCTAAAAGAATAAGAAAAACAAATAGAAATCTTTTCATAAAAAAATCTCTCCTTATATATTTTTTTATAATTATATTTATTAGAAAAATCAAAGTAAAGCAAAAATTCTGATAATAATATTTTTTTATATCTTCATTTTCACACGTCTTTTGTACACTATTTGCCACAATTTCTTTTTTTTCTTATACTGAATCTATGAATCTTAATAACATTGTAATAGTTTTAGACCATCCCGACGAGTCGCGAAATATTGGGGCGGCTTGCCGGGCTATGGCAAATAATGATATAAGCGAACTTCGCATTGTAGGCAACAAGGCTGATTATGATATTGAACATATTCACGTACTGGCTATTCATGCGGGCGGAATTTTTGATAAAGCAAACTTTTACAATTCAATAACAGATGCAACAAAAGACTGCGCAATCTGTGCGGGAACAACACGCCGTCGCGGCAAGAAACGAGGTAAACTGCTTTTACCGGAAGAGTTTGCCGATATGGCGGATGATATTACTGGAGCACCGGATAATATGGTGGTTTCGACAGGCTCAACCACCGAAAGTTCAGGCTCAACCACTGCGAGTTCAAGCTCAAGCTTCGCAAATTCAGGGGCACCCACCGCGAATTCAAGTTCAAGCTCCGGAACCGGCGGCAAGGTTGCTGTAATTTTTGGAAACGAACGCACAGGTCTTACAGACGAGCAGCTGGATGAATGTAATCTTGGTGTAACAATTCCTTCTTCAGATAATTTTGGATCTCTCAATCTCAGCCACGCAGTTCAGATTATGTGTTATCATCTTTTCAGAAAAAAGCTTGCTTCATCACATGAGACATACCGCGGTTATACACCGCTTTCTCTGGAACGTGTTGACCAGACTGTAAAACTGATTACAGACAATATGCAGAAAATCGGTTTCTTTAAAATGCCGGGCCGCGAAGATATGGAAAATTTCTGGCGCAGTGTATTAAGCCGGGCAAGTCTTTCAGAAGGAGAAGCTCAATATCTGGAAAAGACATTCAGCAAAATGGCAGGACTTGCAGCTAAGAATTCTTCAAATTCTGCTCATCAAGAAACTTAAGATAATCCTTTTCTGAAAGCGGCTTACTGAAATAAAAGCCCTGTGCATAAGAGATTCCAAGAGACTCAAGATACTCAAACTGCTCTTTTGTTTCGATTCCTTCTACAACAATTTTTCGTCCAATCTGAATGAGCATTGAAATCATGTTTTCCAGAAGAATCTTTGCATTGTGAGTTCCGTTTGTACCATCATCCTTAAAGCAAGGCCACAAAAGACTTTTGTCTATCTTAATCATCTCAAAGTCAGCCTTCGCAATACGCGAAAGATTTGAATATCCGGTTCCAAAATCGTCCATTGAGAAAGAACAGCCAAACTTGCGAAGCTCATCCATATTTTTTTTGAGCATATAACCTGAAGTTACGGCAATAGATTCTGTAATCTCAAGATTTACGCTGTCGGGCGAAATATTATGCTTCATTAAGAGAGACTTCATAAGCTTTGGAAGATTTGCATCAACAGACTGCAAGCCTGAAAGATTTACTTCGATATGATTTACACCTTTACGCCTCAAATTATTTTCTGACATAAAGTTGAAAACATGATTAAAAATCAAATTGCTGAGCGGCATAATCATGCCGTTCTTTTCAGAAAGAGGAATAAATTCTTCCGGCGAAATATAACCTATAGTCTCATTATCCTTGAGTCGAACAAGTGCTTCTGCATTTGTAAAACGTTTTTCTGAAAGGCTATAAATAGGCTGAAAATGCATTTCAATCCCGTCATTTTTTATTGCCTCTGAAACAACATGAAGAATCTGACGGCGACGGATTCGTTTTTCACGGGCTTTTTCATCAATCCGCCTTACAAATTCTATAGTCTGATTGTAAGTTTCAGAATCCTCGGCAAAATCCAAAAGCTCCTGTATATTTCCGTCAAAAGGAAAATCCTCCGGACAACACAAAACATTGGCATGAGCGTTGAGACGTATCGACCTGTCTTTTAATTCCCAGGTCTGCGAAAATCTTTCAGAAAGAATATCAAGATACAAATCAAGCTTCGAAATCTTCTTGCTATCTATAAGGAAGGTAAGTGTCATTCGATTCATTCTATAGCAGGAAGTTTTAAAATTTCTTTCAACAAAAGATTTTATTTCTGTGAGAACATCCGAAATAATATTATTGTTTGCATAGTTTTCAATAATGGTCGCCTCATCAAGCTCCATACAAACTATCGCATAATCTTTTTTCCGGCTCAGACATTCCTGCAAAACCATTTTCAGTGCGTAATAATTAAATGCATGGGTTTCGCTATCAAGATACTCAGAAGGATTTTCAAGCGACAGAAACATCAGAAGAATCATTGCGGAAATTCCGACGCTCGAAATCAAAATCCTTGGTTCTAAAATCTGCACTCCACCAAAACCAATCCATAAGGCCATTGTCATAAGTACGCAGATTTTTTGTTTGCGGTGTTCCTTGTTTTTTATGTGACGCAGAGTCTGAAAAACCGTCATTCCAGAATAAATGATAAGAACTGCATAAACGCAGTCGGCCATCATTCCGTAAGAATATATTCCATCCTCTTCAATGTAATAATACATTGGAGCAAACAGGGCTGTAGAAAGAATCAGAACATAAGACGCAATCAATACAGAAAGTTCAATTTTCCTATAAGGTCTCTGATTGCGGTTGAGCATATCAATATAGAGATAAATACTTGAAAGAGCAACATAAAGACAGATTATAAAGCCCTGATGAGTAAAGCGGACAAACCAGAGTGGAACACTGTCATAATATACAAGGGCAAAAATCGTTGCAAAATCAAACATCAGATAACCGAAGGCACTTATCATAAGAACAGTAAAAATACGGTTTGAAAGTAATTTGATTTTCGGGCGCAAAAAATAAATGATTTCCAGAATCAAAAGGATTACAAGTGAGGCAATCTGGAACTTAAGATGGTTGAATAAAAACGAATTCATGTGCTTAATTATTCTACAACGATAAAGGCATAAATGCTAGAAGAATTTTCTATGTAAAAGAACATTATTTTTTGTTATAATTATGTTATGAAGTACGCACATCTGCTTTTTGATATGGATAACACACTTTACCCTGCGAGCTCTGCAATGGATAAGGGAATTACACGGCGTATGCTGGAATGTGTTGCAGATTTTTTTCATTGTGATATGGAACGGGCGATTGAGCTCAGGTCTGAACGGATTATCCACTACTCTACTACGCTTGAATGGCTCAGGGCAGAAGGCCTAACTGATGTAGAAGGATTTTTAGCTCATGTTCATCCTTCTTATGAAGCTGATGAGCTTCCTCCGCAACCGGGACTACGGGATTTTTTGATTTCGCTTAATATGCCGATGTCTGTTCTGACAAATGCCCCTCACGAGCACGCCGACACTGTTCTTGGAAAACTTGGAATTGCAGATTTATTTGAAGCCGTAACTGATATCCGCGACGCAGGCTTTAATGGTAAGCCTTATCCGGATGCCTTTATGGCGGCTTTGCGAAAAGCGGGCTCAACTGTTGAAAACACTCTTTTTTTAGATGATATGCAAAAATACACAGACGGCTGGGTCGCTCTTGGCGGAACTGCAGTTTTAATCGGCAGTTCGAACGGAAAACCACTTGCACAAGATGCTCAGGCAATGATTGCGGCAAGAGCAGCAAATACTACCGGACGAGCTGGCAAGACAATCCGGATGAAATCAATTTATGAAATAAAATCTTTGTTATAGATTTATTATAGAAACAATTTTACAGATATACGGGATACCCCGAATATGCAAAAGGCTGGTTATTATGAAAAAGATACTTTGTATTTGTTTAAGCTCTACAATTCAGCGTACAATCAGTTTTGATTCGCTTGAACTTACAAAAGTAAACCGTTCAAAGCATTATCGAACTGATGCTTCTGGAAAAGCAGTTAATTCTGCACGTGTACTCGAACAGCTTGAAAGCGGCTGCTCTACTGTCGTATGCCCGCTTGGTGAAAAGAATCTTGCTGCATTTACAGAACCTGCTGAACGAGACAAGCTGAATGTAGTTTATGCCACAATTCCGGGGCAGACCCGCGAATGCTGGACTCTTCTGGATCGCACTGCCGGTACCACAACAGAACTTGTTGTTGGAGAACCCCTGCTCGAAAGTGATGGAGACCTCAAAGCAGTAGCCGCCGCAGAAATCAAAATATTAAAGCTTATAAATGACCTGTTGCCTCAAGTTGACGCCGTTCTGCTTGCGGGAAGCCGCCCGAAAATCTGGAGTGATGACCTTTATGCTACAATTGCGGGCATGACTCATGATGCAGGAAAAATCTTTCTGGCAGATTATATCGGGGACGATATGAAAAAAACACTTGCGGCAAGCATTCCTGACATCATCAAAATCAATGAAGAAGAATTCCGCTCTACCTTCCCGGAAATGGCCGACCAGCCGCTGCAAAAGGCTATAACAGAAAAAAGCCTGGAGCTTGGAAACATCATAGTTATAACACGCGGCACCGAATCCACCTACGCAGCGGCTCGCGGACAATTCTCCGAGTGCCCTGCCGAAAAAGTCGCCGCGCTCAACACCACTGCGTGCGGCGACAGCTTTAATGCCGGCTTTCTTTATGAATATCTGAATTACAAGAATCAGGACGAAAGCCCTGCCGAAAGACTGACCGCCGCCCTCAAAAAAGGAACCTGGTGTGCCGCCCGCAATGCGGAACTGGAAGCGCCCGGCACTCTTCACTAAGTGTCATTATCCGGCTTGACAGGATAATCTGCCCCCTGATACACCTAGGTAATACCGCCGATTGAAAAAACATCTGTCAGATAATATAATGATTAAAATTAGGCAACCGGTTGCCTAAAATATACGCCCGGGAAAAGATTACCCGAAAAATACACAGGAGAATCAAACTATGAGTATCGAAAAAAAGCCTCTCGTAAATGATCTTTACACAGCTGACCCTTCAGCACATGTTTTTAATGGAAAGATTTATATTTATCCTTCACATGACGAAGATATTGACGTAGAAAGCAATGATAACGGCGACCAGTATGATATGAAAGATTATCATGTTTACGAAATGAAAGACACAGAAACTTACCCTCGCGACTGTGGCTGTGTTTTTACCCTTAAGGATGTAAAATGGGCAAGCAAGCAGCTTTGGGCTCCTGACTGCGCAGAAAAAGACGGAAAATATTACTTCTATTTCCCAGCCCGCGACAAAAACGGAATGTTCCGCGTTGGTGTTGCTGTTGGCGACAAGCCGGAAGGTCCATTCACTCCAGAAGATGATTACATTCAGGGTACATACTCAATTGACCCATGCTGCTTCCAGGACACAGACAATAAGTACTATCTTACTATGGGTGGTCTCTGGGGCGGTCAGCTGGATCAGTACCGCAATAACAAATGGAGCGCAGACAACAAGGAACCAAAGGATAAGGAACCTGCCTGCACACCAAAAATCGCACTTCTTAAAGACAATATGAAAGAGCTCGCAGAAGAGCTTCGCGACCTTGTAATTGTAGATGAAAAAGGAGAACCTCTCGCAGGTGGAGATGATGTTCGCCGCTACTTTGAAGATCCATGGCTGTTCAAAAAGGGAGACACTTACTACTTTACATACTCAACTGGTACTTCACACCTTTTGTGCTATGCAACAAGCAAGAATGTTTACGGCCCTTACACATACGGCGGATGTATTTTAACTCCTGTTCTCGGCTGGACAACACACCACTCAATTCTTGAGTTCAACGGAAAGTGGTATCTTTTCTACCACGACTGCGAACGTTCAAACGGCATCAACCAGAAGCGCAACGTAAAGTTCCGCGAGCTTACCTTTAAGCCGGACGGAAAAATCCAGACAATGGACGGCTTTGACCGCTAACAAAAAAGCCTAAGGCATAAAAAAAATCCAGTCGCATGCGACTGGATTTTTTTTGTTTTAGTTACGCAAATATTGGGTCATACGTTGCATTCGCACCGTTTGGCCTATAAGAAGTGATTTACATATCTTTGCTCACTTCGTTACGCAAATATTGGGCCATCAAAGACTTGAACCAAATCTATATAATTTAGACGGATTTTGCGGCTTTATCAACACTATTTAGCGTGATTTGAAGGCTTTATTTCTTACTTAACATTTGCAAAATTAAATCACTTTACATTTTGCTTAACATTTTTTACCAGACAGTCTTCACATCATATTGAGGAATGATTGTATCCCTTGTAATAATCGTTAAACTCTCTGATTGAGCTATTGCAATAAGAAGCCTATCGAATGGATCTCGATGAATAAAATCTAGAGTTT
The DNA here is from genome assembly GCA_947166355.1 of uncultured Treponema sp. GTDB lineage: Bacteria > Spirochaetota > Spirochaetia > Treponematales > Treponemataceae > Treponema_D. Next base: position 240,746 of record CAMVDX010000001.1, on the reverse strand, counting down.
TTGTTTTCTCAATATGAGAAGAACTGGTAGGTATTTTAATAAATCCAGCCTCTTTACATAATTCATCAAGCTCAGGAATGGTAAGGGAGCCGTTAAGTTTACCGAGTTTCTGTTTTATAGCAATTTCCCAAAGAGACGCAATACTATAAAAACAGTCTTCTGATTCCATTATAGAACGTGCATTTTCTGATAATTCAGTATTTCCTTGTGCATACCAAAGAATTGCATGTGTATCAAGTAAATATTTCATTACATGTACTCCGCAAAATCTTCAACAGGCTCATCAAAATCAGGTGCAATATAATTGATTTTATTTTTTAGTGCACCAAAATATGATTTCTTTTTATTCGAAAGATACTTTGCTGAAGAGTTATTCTTGTTCACATTATTAGCAATGTAAGCAAGCAAATAAAGTTGTTCTTCCATAGAGAAATCGAGAATCTGTTTCTGAACATCGGCAAGTGCATCACTCATATTGCTACCTCCATCATCTATAATATAACATGATTTGTTGAAAAATACACCATATTTTTGATTGCAGAATAAAAACAGATAGGCATTAAAAAAGGATTTACAAAAAATTGTAAATCCTTAAAACATGGGCCATCAAAGACTTGAACTTTGGACCAAAGGATTATGAGTCCTCTGCTCTAACCACTGAGCTAATGGCCCGAAATGTTTTAATAATGTATCAGAAATCAGTAAAAAACTCAATAGATAAATGGCAACGTCCTGCAATATGACAGAACTTTACTCTACTGTAACTGACTTCGCAAGATTTCTTGGTTTGTCAGGGTCAAAGCCTCGCTGAACGGCGCAGTAGTAGGCAAAGAGCTGAGCTGGGATTACTGTCAAAAGAGAAGCCAGTGTGTCTGAGCATTCTGGAATCTTGAAGACCTCGTCGGTTTTACCTTCAAAGGCTTTTTCATTCTGAGTAATTACCAGAACGGTTGCTCCACGGCTTCTTACCTCAACCATGTTTGAACCGATTTTGTCGTACAAATCAGGCTGACTTGCAATTGCCACAACCAGAGTCTGAGGATCCATCAAAGCAATCGGGCCGTGTTTAAGCTCACCTGCTGCAAACGCTTCAGAATGCATGTATGAAACTTCCTTAAGCTTGAGGGCACTTTCCAAAGATGTTGCTGAATCAAACTGGCGGCCAATATAGAAAATCTTGTTTTTATTAAACTGCTGTGCGGCAAACTTCTGAATTACTTCTTTTCCATCAAGAATCTGCTGAATCTTTGCAGGAATACCTTCGAGTTCTGAAAGCAGCTTTGTCGCCTCTTCATCGCTCAGAGTTCCCCGGAGCTTTCCGGCCTTAATTGCAAGCAGCATCAGACATAAAACCTGAGTTGTATAAGCCTTGGTAGAAGCAACCGCAATCTCAGGACCCGCAAGCGTGTAAATAACATCATCGGCTTCACGGCTGACAGTAGAACCAACACAGTTCGTAATAGCAACAACCTTAAGCCCATGCTCCTTTGCAAGACGCAGCGCGCTAAGAGTATCGGCCGTTTCTCCAGACTGAGAAATCACCATGAAAATATCATTCTTATCAAGAATCGGATCCCGATAACGGAATTCAGAAGCTACATCAACATCAACCTTCATGCGGGCAATTTTTTCAAAAGCATACTTTGCAACTACGCCGGCATGATAAGCTGTACCGCAGGCCGTAATAACTACGCGGTCAGCAGTCTTCCAGGCTTCATCCATCTTGTTTTCTTCAAAATAAACATCTGTAGGCTTACCAGAACCATCCTTTACAATGCGAGGTCTCATAGTATCCAGCAATCCCTTAGGCTGTTCATGAATCTCTTTAATCATAAAGTGCTCGTAGCCGCCCTTTGTTGCAGCGTCCATATCCCATTCAACATGGCTCGGCTCTTTTATGATTTTCTCACCTTCAAAATTAAAGAGGTCAACATGGTCGTTATACAATACAGCAAGCTCGCGTTCACCAAGATAGTAAACGTCGCGGGTATGCTCAAGAATAGCAGGAACATCAGAAGCAATAAAGTTCTCGCCCTTGCCAAGACCAACAATAAGAGGACTTTCCTTGCGGGCAGCAATAATGCGGTCCGGATAATTTTTACAGATTACGCCGAGAGCATAAGAGCCTTCAAGAACATGAAGAGTTTCAATTACAGCCTTAAAAATATCTCCAGTTGCCTTATACTTCTGGTCTAACAGATGAACGACAACCTCTGTATCTGTCTGAGATTTAAATACAACACCCTGAGCCTGGAGCTTAGCCTTGAGCTCGGCATAATTTTCGATAATTCCGTTATGAACGATAGAAATAGTTCCGTCCATACTTGTGTGAGGGTGGCTGTTTGTATCACTCGGTTCACCGTGAGTTGCCCAGCGGGTATGACCGATTCCCATGCTTCCTTTTATAAAGTTATCAGTTTTGATTGCAAGATTGTTTTCAAAATCAGAATATTCCTTGCCTTTAAGACCTTCAGGAATAACTTCGCCTGTAATACGCTCAGAAAGATTTTTGAGCATTCCCTTTACTTTTTGAACAACAATTTCGTCTCCGTTATAAACTGCAATTCCTGCAGAATCATAACCACGGTATTCAAGCTTCTTTAATGCACGAATCAAAATTGATGTCGCATTTTTATTTCCAACGTAGCCGACAATGCCACACATAATTTCCTCCACCAGACCGCGGGGTCTAAACTTTAGATATATTATAGTTTACTGCAAAAAAACTCAATCAAAGTTTCTGCATCTTTTATAAGATTTTCAATTACACAATATTCGTTTGGCTGATGTGCCTGATCATCAAGAGTACTCCAGACTACGGCATCAATTCCTTCACGGCGAAGCTCGGCTCCAACCGTACCTCCACCAATTCCGATAAACTTTGCATCAATACCATGAACTTTTTTGATGGCAGCGGCAAGCTTTTGAGCAACCGGTGCTGTTACCGGAGTTGCGGGACTTTCGGAACGCTGCGGAGTTGTATATTCCACTTTTACACCATACTGAGCTTCAATTTCGCGGCAGCACTTGTCTACTTCGGTAAGAACCTCGGCCAGTTTATAGCAAGGCAGAATACGGCAATCCATACAGAAAGTATCTTCGCCAGGAATGATATTTATACTGTCTACGTTTTTTTCGCGCTTTGTAGGCTGGAAGGTTGAATAATCCGGCTCAAAAAGCGGGTCACAGCGGTTGAATACCTTTTCAAGCGCATTGAGCTTGAGCGAAAGGGCGCTGGCGGCGAGGCATGCATTTGCACCGCTGTCTGGGCGACTTCCGTGAGTCTGCTTACCCATCACATGAACGCGCAGCCACAAAAGATTTTTTTCAGCAATTTCGATTGTGCGGCCTTCGCTGTCACCTCCATCGGGAATCAGAACCAGGTCGTTTTTGCGGAAAAGCGAAGTATTATGAATAAGCCAGATTGCTCCATACTCGCTGCCGTTTTCTTCATCAGCAACAAAAAGCAGCTTTACGGTGTGGGCAGGCTTAATCTCATTTTTAATATAATAAAGAGCGGCAAAGGCAGCAGAACAAAGGCCCTGCTGATTATCTTCAACACCGCGCCCGTAAATGCGGCCGTCTTTTTCTACTACTTTCCAGGGGTCTGTATTCCAAAGTTTAGGATCACCGACAGGCACAACATCAATATGGGCCATAACCCAGATTCGCTGACTGTCGTCGCTACCCGGAATTGTAACGACAAGGCTTGGGCGAACTCCGGCACTTACACGGCTATCCGGAGCCTCAAAACGCTCAATTGTACAGCCAAGACTGCCACCTTCAAAACCGTTTTTCCGCAGCCAGTCTTCAAGGGCACGACACTTTTTTTCTTCACCGTCGCCACCGCCTTCCGGGGCAATTGCAGGAATAGATGTAAGTAATGTTTCGAGAGCAACAATTTCGCGCTCGTTTGATTTCAGAAAATCGTGTGAAGATATCATATAAGAATCCTATAGTATGTGGTTTCGATACGACACTTCGTGTCACTCAACCACCGGTGGTTGGAGTAGTACGGTGCTAAAGCACCTATCGTATCGAAACCACATTATTTGTATACTTCCCAGGTAGTTTTTACGAGGGTATCAACATCAGAATATTTTGGCTCCCAGCCGAGAAGTTCTTTTGCACGCTTAGATGTTGCATAGAGGCAGGCAGGGTCACCAGGACGGCGCTCTACATCTTCTGCAGGAATTGCCTTTCCTGTAATTCTGCGTGAAGCTTCAATAATTTCTTTTACAGTTGTTCCCTTTTCTGTTCCAAGGTTTACAGTAAGGCTCTTATCATTCTTTGTGATATAATCCAAAGCCATAACATGAGCTCGAGCCAAATCAGTTACATGAACATAGTCGCGGATACAGGTTCCATCACGGGTATCGTAATCAGTTCCAAAAACCTTCATACCCTCCTTCATTCCGGCAGCAACTTCCATTACACGTGGCAAAAGGTTCTGAGGATTCTGTTCCAGTCCGCGGATTTCTCCATCAGGATCATAACCTGCCGCATTAAAATAGCGGAGTGCTGCAAAACGCATTCCCTTAAGTTGATCATACCATTCCATAAAGCGTTCAATTTCGAGCTTTGTAAAACCATAATAGTTTTCAGGATGTTTTGGATGATCTTCATCAATCGGGAGATATTCAGGAGAACCGAATACAGCTGCAGATGAAGAGAAAATCATTTTCTTGCAGCCATATTTTACAGCCGCATTCATAATATTAATTGTACCAGTAATATTGTTTACGCTGTATTTTTCAGGAACAATCATTGATTCGCCGGCTGCCTTAAATGCCGCAAGATGAACAAAAGCATCAAAGCCCTGTGCAAAAGCAGCTTCAATATCTGATGGAATCAAAATGTTTCCATAAATAAAGCCATTCTTTGGAAAAAGATTGCAGCGAAGTCCGCTTGAAAGATTATCAAAAACCGTAACCTCATGTCCGGCCTTCATCATCTCTTTTACAACATGGCTTCCGATATATCCGGCTCCACCAATTACTAAAACTTTCATATAAACTCCTATGATTTTTTATAGTAAAGAGCAAGGGCAATGTATTCCCCTGAATCTATTCTAGCCCATCCAGAATCATAAAGCAGATAGTCAGACGAAAGTTCACTTCCAGTCTGTTCCATATTCCTTACTGCCTGATCACTGTTTATACCCTCTCCACGAATTATAACAATTTCAGAATCAAAAAGTTGCGGAATTATTTTGTTAATACCTGAAATATCGTTTTTAAATGCAGGTTCAAACCAGACAGAAAGCTCCTGTCCAAAACCTTTATATTTCCAGTCATTAAAAAGTAACTTTTCCGTTTTTTGTTTTTTTTCTCTATATACATTGCCAGATGTATCTTCGACCTTTGTTGAATTACAAGAGGCAAACATGCTGATAATCAGCAGCGGTAAAAGCATTTTTATAAATGTTTTCATTGCTTCTATTTTATCAGATAAAAACGCCAATGTTAATTGGTATTGAATCACAAACTGCTTTTAAGGTAAACTTCAAGAACTATGAAAAAATTAATTTCTATTTTCGCCATTCTTTCAATTTCTGCACTCTTTTTTTCGTGCAAAACAATTAAGTATATTCCAGAAGATAAAACTGCTGCCCAGATAATTCAGATGGGACAGAACTGTGTCAGTGTTTCAGATTATATTTCAGCCGAATTCTGTTATACTACTGTTCTTGACCGATTTGGCACTGACCCATCTATTTTCGCAGAAGCCAAATATGAACTCGGTCATACTTATCTGCGTCAGAGAAAATACGACAAGGCTTACTCAACCTTTAATGAGCTCTTAGACATTTATGATGCATATGGAACAGCCCTTCCTGGTGCATATAAAAAACTCTGTAATATCGGTTTAAGCCAGATTCCTGAAAAACGTCTCAAAGAACTTGAGGCTAAGAATTCAGAAAGACAATAGGAAGTCGGCTCGCATAGTCTCACCTCTGTGACGTTCTTTCAAGGAACCTAAAGGGGCTCTGAATTTAGTCATCCTTTGGCAGAAGAATTGAATGAACCTGAATTTTTCTGCCGTCAGCAACCTGCATTACATAGTCCTTTGAATATTTGCCGGTTCCACGAGGAGTCGGATGCGGCTCTGCATCACCAATCAAAATGATTTTTTTCTGGGCAGTATTTCTCCAGGCATAAAACTCACAGGAAGCAAATACAGCTTCATAGACTGCTTCAGGAATATCTCCACCTTCTTTTCCATAAATGCGGATAGAATTAAGATTTTTTGAAAAAGTTGTAAAATTTGATGTAAACGGATAAAATTTTACCGGCAAATCCATATATTTAAAAGTATCCCCGTAATCCCGATAGAATAAAAGTCCAACCCGAGTCTTTGACTTTTCGCCAAAGAGTTCGACTAAAAGCGGCTGCATGTCAGTTTTCAGCTTATCAAGGTCGTTTTTCATACTGCCTGTAGCATCAATTGCAAATACAAGATCCAGATTATCCTTATCTTTTACATTTTCCAACAGGCTGCGAATATCTTCAATAATACTTTCCGGCCCCTTAGAATATATTATGTCGTCAGACATCTCCTTAAATTTTTCGCTGGCAACAGGATTATAATCATCCGTAAGCACAGTTTCCGGTTCCTCAAAAGGTTCAACCTCAGGCTCTTCAATAGGTTCCGGTTCAGGAGGAAGTTCTTTTTCTACTGTTGGCAAAGGAGCAGGCTTTGGTAACGGCTCTGCAGCAGGCAGCTCTGTCTTTTTTACAACACGTTTTTTTACTTTTAAATCAAACATAAAAGGGCTGTCCATATAGTCCCCAGTATAATCAGCATAAGGCTTTTCAAACGAACGGATATTTATAAAGGTTCCCTTTCCTATTGTAACTTCACCATGCCGCGACCATTCATAACCGTAAACAATAGTTTCCGGAATGTAGATATGAAACGCATCGACTGCATTACCACCAAAAACTGTCGTTTTTTCAGGAGTTGAATCTACAAGGCTATATTTTGCCCCTTCAGATTCCAGTTTTTTTCCATCAAGATAGCGGATTTCATCACCATTTATAATATTATATTCTTTGGCACGATATGCATAACTGTCTGATTTTCCCGCAGGATCCTTTGTAGTTTCTGTTAAAAGAATTGAATTTACATTTGAAGATTTTTTTACATAAAGATGATAACCACCCTTCTGGGTATCAGGAACAAGCCTTACATTTGAAGCGGTTATTCTCAACTGCTGCTGTTTTGCAGTAAACAGCTCTTTTTGAGAGCCTTCTGATTCCCCAGTATTCCCCGAGTTCTGGGCAAAAGCCGTCTGCAAAACAATTAAAAAGATTATCAATAAAAGTATTTTTTTCTGCATAAATTCACCCTAATTTCGACAGTTTATTTTAAATTATCGGCTAGACAAATCAAAAATATGATTTATAATAGAAGAACTGGGTTTAATATACTTAAACCGTTTTAGTATTTTTAAAAAGTTTGAATCATAGGCGACTCTGGGGTTACTGCTACAGAAAAATCGCCGGGCAAAAGCAAAATGAGCACTCAAGAATTTGAACAGATAGACATTCACTCCTTTCTCGATCAGTCATCTGAAGATGTAAATGACACCAGCGATGCAAACGGTGCGTTTACTGAACGGCAGACTAAGCTCATTAATCAGCTGATGGATTATACCCGTACTCATGATAAAGAGCATTATGAGATTTTTCTAAACCGCATAATGGACTTAAACTCCATAGATGCCTCAGTTTCAAAATTTCCATCACTTCTGGAACGTTCCGAACTCGCAGGCGGCACCAGAACACGTACCACACTCATAGAATCATTGATTAAGCACCAGGAAGCAGGGGACCGTACACTTCGGCTTCCTTCTAAGGCAGTGCTTGGAAAAAGTCTTTTGATTGCAAAGGCTCATACACTTTCTAATTTTGCAAAATATGCCGGCCACCTTGGAAAAGACTTCGAGCAGCTTTCAAAGGCCTTTGATACAGAAACAATTCTTTCCATGTTCTCGCTTCTTGTAGAGGATGTTTACCTGAACCTGATTTCTGACGACAGCCAGCCTATGGAGTTCCGCCGTGAATGGGCGCTTTCTCTGCTGCTGCTTTGGGAGCACTGGAATGATGAAACCAGTGAAAATGTAGCCCCAATTCTTCAGTCGGTATGGACTGCCCGCCGTAAGCTTGCACCTGCCTTTGGAACGATGATGGGAACAAGCGAGCTTCTGTTGATTTCTATGCAGATGGATGACCAGTGGATCAGCTTTATCAAACAGAAAATGGGAGATGATGGCGTTTCTCAGGCTATGGAAGAGTTCCTTTTTGGAATTTCTACTGAGCAGATTCACACTTTACGGCAGATTCTTAAAACAAAAGGTATTCCTGCCATTGGACGTGATGAGGTTTCAAAATTCCTTGGAGAACATGTTAAAGCCGATGCCGGATTAGACTACCGCGACTTCTATTCTATGTATACTATCCGCCGTGATAATGCCCGTTCACGCGCGCGTCTGCACCTGGAAGGTCCGCATAAAACTCTGGAAGACTACTTCATCCAGTTTATAACCGCAGAAAATAAGGAGAAACAAAATAATGACACCTTCGCGAAATCCTGATTCTAATGACGACCAGAACGAACCGAAATCTAAAAAAATTCCATATCACTTTGGAGAAAAGCTTCGTCAGGCACGCGAACACCGCGGCTATACCCTCAAGGTTGTTGCGCAGCGCGCCGGAGTAAGCGAAAGTCTTGTTTCACAAATTGAACGAAATCACGTTTCACCTGCAATCGATACACTGCTTTCTCTTGCAGATGTACTGGACATAAATCTCGAATATCTTTTTGAAGAATACCGCAAAGAACGCCCTGTTCACATTATCCGCTCACAGGCAAGAGCTTCAGTAACAGAGCATGAAGTTCTTTACGAAGAGCTTGCCCGCCCAGATTCTTCAACTGCCGACAGCACAACAGAATGTTACATCATTAAGATTCCAGCCGGTGCTCACACTCAGCACGGTTCCTTTGGTCACATAGGCCGCGAAATCGGTCTTATTCTTAAAGGCCGTGCCAAGTTCACCTATGCCGGCACCGAATACTTCCTCGAAGAAGGCGACAGCGTTTCCTTCTCTTCTGGTTCTCCTCATCAGCTTGAAAACAACGGCGACACCCCCATGGAAGCAGTGTGGTTTGTAACTCCGGCAGAGAGATTCGCAAAGTAAAAAAATCATATTATACGACACCATTTGTCATACCTCTTGTACTAAAGTTAAAGTATTGGAGGCATAAATATGACTTATCTAACATCATTTCATTTTCCGACTAATGATACCGAAGCAGATTTTATATATCCAAATCCTAATAATCCATATATGAAGGATCAGAAATATGTATATATGACATGCTTTAATTCCTATTATCCGTTTAAAATCTTTCCAGAAAAAGGATTAAGTGACCTATATTTTTCGGAGCCAATAACACTTCTGTATGGCACAAACGGCAGCGGCAAAACAACCGCACTAAATGTAATGGCAGAAAAAATAAAGCTCTCACGAGATGCCATCTATAACAAAACTCCTTTTTTGGATGCCTATATTGATTTATGTTCTTATGAGGCGCCTATAGGTATTCCACAAAACAGCAAGATGATAACAAGTGATGATGTCTTTAATTATATGCTCAATTTGCGTTCTGTGAATCAGCAGATAGATTTGCGACGTTCTGAGCTTTTTGCTTTATACGATGGAGGCGGAGTAGGTAATAACCGTTACTATAATAATCAGTACAACCTTGAAATGTATGAAAGGGCCCAAAAAACATTAGGGCAATGTAAATCTAAATCTCAGTTTATAAAAAAGAATCTGACAAAAAATGTCCGCGAACAATCAAATGGAGAAAGCGCGATAATGTACTTTATACAAAAGATAGGAGATAATGCCCTTTTTCTTTTAGATGAACCAGAAAATTCTCTTTCTCCTGAAAAACAAATTCAGCTTGCAGAATACATTGAAGATAGTGCAAAGGGTTGTGGCTGCCAGTTTATTATTGCTACACATTCTCCCTTTCTTCTTGCAATGAAATACTCAGAAGTGTACGATTTTGATGAAAATCCTGTTTGTACAAAAAAATGGACTCAACTCGAGAATGTGCAGCAATACTGGCATTTCTTTAAGTCTCATGAAAATGAGTTTTAAGACTCTACTCGGACACACCTTGTCACACCATATAGTTTATATTTATTATGAAATCAATGGGGTAATTACGCATGAAAAAACAGAATGATGAAAACAAATATTTAAATCAGCTGCAGCATATAATTGATATAGACCAGATGCTTCACAGATTGAGTAAACCAACACTCAAAGAAATCTCTGCAAAAATCGGACTGGATGACCGTTCTACCAGACGGTATTTAAAGATGATGAAAGAAAACTTTGGCGCTCCTATCCGTTCATACAGAAACGGAGACCGCTATGAATATGATTATTCTGATCCAAACTATTCTTTTATGGATATAACCATTTCCCAGGAAGAAGCAAATGCCCTTATTGCTGCAAGACAGTTACTCCAGTCAATTCCACTTCCAGGCTTTTACGAAAACACTCTGAAGGGTCTCAACAACCTCATCGCAAGAGCACAACGTTACAATAAAACTGAAGGACTTGAATTGCATGATAAAATTGTTTTCTCAACAGACTGCACAAAGGCATCTTCCCGAAGTGACTTAAAAGCGCTGGAAACCATTCTTTATGAAGCATTACAGAAAAATCTTCCTGTCCGGTTTACCTATAACGATACTTGGGAAGATGTACCGCCTCACGAAGAAGTTTACTACCCTATTCTGCTTTCAAGCTATCACGGCACCTGGTATATACTTGCGATAAAGAATGCACTCGGCTCATCAGAAAAAATGCGCTATAAGTTACCTGAAGAACTGACCGAAAAAGATTTTGAACTGATTCATTTTTATGATATAGCTGATGCAAAAATCATAGCGCTTGCAAAAGATCGTGAGCTCCCCGAAGTAATCGCCACTCACGAAAACGCCTTCTCCTACTGCCCGCCAGCCTCCATCAACTACGACGATGACGGCTTCCCTATTCTTTCCTTCGGCTTCTGGTTCAAAGACTACCGCGTAGACCTGAACTACCGCTACAATCTCGACACCGGAAAAATCGAACTTTTCCAATACGGTCCCTTTAAGATGGTGTGTAAAAACGGAGAGTTTGGAATAGCCGATTCAATAAAGAAAAATACCTGGACTTTATAAAGCCTTAATACTTTTAATTTGTTCTGCTATTTTGTTTTTCTCAATATCCAGCTGCTTGTTTTTTTCTTCCAGAGATATTATTAATTTAGCTTTTTCGTCCTTTTCGTCTTTACACTTATTAATCGTATTCTTTATTGGATCTATAATCTCACCTATAGTTTCTGTTTTTATATTTTCTACAATAAGGTTCTTTTTGTCGCTAATAAATTTCACATAGTTTTCTGGATTAAATTCAGTTTGAATTATTGTTAATTTATCTATTATTGCCTCTTTATCTTTTGCTCTTCTAAATGATAATGAACTCCAGAAATCTCCTTCTTTAGAAAATATATTTTCAATCCCGTATGAATTGATTTCCTTATCTACAGATAACTTAATTTTAGTTTGCAGGGAATCAAAATAACAATCTCTATCAAATTCAGAATCATACTTTTCTACTTCTTTTGACACATCTAAAAAATAAGTAGATATCTCATCACGGAACTGTTGTTTTATTTTAAACGTTTCATTCTCAACTTCACGAGGTATATCTCTAGATAATACAACCCTAATAATCTTATCAAGTTTAAGTCGAAGAATTTCAAGTTTCTCTGATCTTTTCCATTCATCAACTTTTCTATTCATCTGATCACAAGCTCTCTCAAATTCAGCCTTTAATGACCGATTTAATTTTGGAAGACGTTCCTCTAAGACTTCTTCCAAATTATAATCCATTTTTTCCAGCTTCTTGTTTAATCTTTTTTCTACCCGTAATAATTTGTCTAATTTCTCATCAAGTTCATCATCTGGAGTTTTCAAAACATTTAACTCATTTTGATAATCAAGGATTTTCTTTTTTATATCAGCTTCTTTATTTGCCCCCGCAGCCAGGATTTCATTCTTAGGTTTTGTAAAAAGAATATTTCCTTTTTCATTTTCAATTAAATTTAAAATCTGTTGTGTTAGTTCATCAATATGACTTTTCTCTCTAAACTGTTTCTGATTATTAATCTCAAAAATATCACAATAATTCTTCCAGTGAAATTTATAGTTTTCATTATTCGCAATTTTCGACATGGATAGTTCAGCCAATAAAGCCATAGAAGCCGATAAAATAACAGGTTCAGTTTCTTTCATGATATCAGCAATAGTATCGTCCTGATATTCTGTACAAGTCTTCAAAATCTCGTTCTTGACATATTCCTTTATTTCACTCTCATCTTTCCCCTTTGCATAAAGAAGATCATATTTATTAATTCCTATCAGAACTTTTCCAATTCCACACTGACGTACATTTTCAAATAATATAGTGCGGTCAACAGAATTATAGGCTTGTCCTGCGTATAACATCATTAAAACAACATCAGCTTTATTCAAAAACTCTTTTGTTCTCTCTTCTCGAGAAACTATAGGATCATTAAAACCTGGAGTATCTACAATCTCAACACCCTTTAAATACTCTTTTGGATAAAAGATTTTTACAGCCTTTGTGATTGAAATATATTTTCCATCAGCTCCCACATATTCAATTAAATTTTCAAAAGAATCTTCTTGTGTCTTTCCTAACAAGGAATCAATTTTATTACTAATTTTGTCAGACTTTTCAACTAATTCTTGAGCTGCTTTTATTTTTTCACTTTCGGCTTCATTTCCTTCAACTTCACTCAAGTCTCTTCCTGCAGTTATTTTCTGTTCATCCCATTCCTCTTTTGTATAGAATTCTGCGACTATCTTTTTAGTCTCGCCATAAGTAATAACAGATAAGGCAGCTGTCATTGGAGTACTTGCTGCAGGTAATACATCATCTTCAAAAACAAAAGAATTCAAAAAGGTAGATTTTCCACACTTCACCTGTCCAATGACACCAATAGTCAGAACATCGTTTTCAATTTTCTTTATTATCTCGTCTGCTCTTTCCTTAGATATCCACTCATATTTTATAGCTTCGTTTGTTAACTCAATAATATATTTCTTTTTTGCCTGATAATCTTCAAAAATGTTGCTCATAATTCGACTCCAATTTTTTTTAGTTTTCCTTCCAATTGTTTCTTACAATTTTCAAAGTTTTTTTTCTTAGCTTTTATATCTTCATAGTTATTATTTACATCCTGTACATTTTTGGCTGCTTCTCCATATTTTTTTACAGAATCAGATAATTCATATAACATACCTGTTACAAGACTATTCAAGTCGTTAGATATCTGATTATAATTTTCTTCAGAAATCTCATACTGGTCTGCCCTAAATTTGTGTTTCTTAAAAGAATCTGTAATTGTTTTTTTAACCTCTTCACATATTTCTTTGTATTTATCAATTAAAAAATCAATCGTTTCTTTTTCTTGTATTGCCTTAGTTTCATAACCAGATTTCTCTTTTGATAATTTTGAATACTTAGCTCTTAATTCCTTTTGCAAACTAAGAATCATGTCTTTTAATTCATCCAAATAGTCAGATTCATTTCCATCATCTGAAATAGACTTAAGCTCATTCAAGATAACCGCGGGTGAATCTTTTATGGAAAAACGAATATAGTTTTGAACCGCAATGTTCTCTTTTTTAAATATATTTTTTATAGAACATTCAACACTGCTTATTTCACCCGGAGATTTTGTATCAACCTTATTTATTACTATATACAAAGGCTTTCGCAAATACTCTTTTATTGTTTTCAACGAACTCTGCTTTATAGTTCCATCATTAACATCAATAACCCAGAAAAGAGCATCACATTCATTTATAACTTCAATTGTCCGTTCTGCATCCTCTTTATCATTTGATAAAAATCCAGGGGTATCAAGGATGCTCAGATTTTCCAAATTATTATTATCACATGCCATTACAAAATATTTAATTAGATTTGAAATTCCATCTATTTCAGAAAGAATTTTTTTATCAACTTTCTTAAAAGTTTCTTCAGTTAGTATCTTTAGTTTATTATCAGGCGTAAAAAAATGATAAGCTGGTATTTTTGTAGAAGAGTTCGAAATATATGTTGGAATTGCAGTTGTTGCTTTTATACCTACAGGCAATGAAATTGAGTTATTACCACTTGAAAGGATTTTATTAACTATAGATGTTTTTCCTGCAGAAAACCCTCCTACAAATGCTATAGTCCGTTTGTTTTTCAACCATACCTTTTTTTGACTTGCCGCCCAATAATTTAAATCCTCTTCAAAAAGTTTTCCTGTTTTTTCATAATCATTTCCCAGAAACTCTTTACATTCTGTAACACATTCCTTAAAGTCATTTTGAATATAATCAACAACAGCTTCTATTTTCGAATAATAATCATCCTCTTTACCAGCAGTTACCTCTTTTGCCTTTAATAATTCCTGAACAAACTCAATAGAAATATTTTTAACTTCAAGAGTGTCATTCTTTTCACGAAGTTCTTTTTCTGCATCATCGGCTTTCTTTTGAATTGAACTGTATTTTTCTTCCAGATCTGATTTATCTTTCTTAAGATTCTTATTAGATTCTTTTAATTCTTTTACTTCATCATCATACTCATCTTGAAGATCATCCAGATTATTTTCTGTATTTTTTAATTGTTTTTCTGTTCTTTCTAACTTTTCTTCGAGTCTTAATATTGTTTTGTTCTGTTCTTCAATTTTATTATTTGCAGTAATTACACTTTGTTTGATTGATTGAAGTTCACTATCTTTTTCTGCCAGGATTTTACTGCTTTCTGCAAATTTCTCCTCAATTAATTTGTCTACTTTCTTTTTTGAAATCAAACCAAACATTATTTACTGTTTCCTTGCTTCATCAAGTTCTGCTTTTAATGAGTCTATTGAATTCTTGTATTCCTGTATTTCAGCTTCATATTTTGCATTTAATTGCTGACTGGATTTCAATTTTTTCTTTATTTCCTGAAGTTCATCTTCTAAATCATCAATTTCTTCATCGGAATTCTTTTCTGAATTCCGATGTCTTTGATTTGACAGAGCTAATTCTTCTATCTGCTCTTCCATTTCTTTTATTCGGGATTGCAGTCTTTGATTAGTCCGAATCAATTCATCAGCTTTACCGCTATCAGAAGATTTTGATTTGGATTTTAAATAACATTTTCCAATAAATCCACCAATTGCTCCAATGATAAGACCAATAAACCAACCAAAAACTACATTTCCAAACGTAAATTTCATGCATTCTCTCCCTTGTATGAAATTAACTCTTTTTTATATTCTTTTAATTCTTGAATTCTGTTTTTATACAGTTCTTCTGCTTCCTGCTTTTTTAAATTCAATTCTTTAATATTTTCAGATTTTTGATTAATTACACATTCAGCCTCTTCATTCAGTTTTTCTCTAACTAAATTTAATAATTGCTGAGTTACCATTTGTAATTGTCTGGAAAAATCAGGTTCAAGAATTTCATAGATGTAGTCATGAATAACTCTTTGTCTTTGTGGCTTTCCCATGTTATCAGTAATTTTTGCAACGATACCTTCAACAAATCCTGTCTTACAACCTAATTTCTCACCAAGCTGTGTATTATAATCATCAACAAGCTGAAGTCCATCTTTAACCTGATCTTGTAACTCTTTCTGTCGTTTTAATTGATTTTGGATTTCCTGCTGACGCAACTGTTTCAGTTCTTTATTACGTTGTGCATTATTAGCAAGCGCATATCCCCCCACCACTACAGCATCCGCAGCACCAGCAACTGCATTTCCAATAGCTGCCGCCCCTCCAGCAGCTGCAGCACCACCCGCGGCGGCTGCTCCTGCGGCTGCTCCCCCTGCGGCAACTCCACCCGCAGCTACGGCACCTCCGGCTTCAGCAGCGGCACCTCCTGCTCCGGCAACTCCAGCAACAGCACCTCCCGCAGCAGCAGCTGGAGCGGCTGCCACAGCTATAGCACAAGCGCCCGCAATTAATGCACCCACAGCAACGACTTTTACACCACCAGCAATTGCTTTATCATATTCATGTCCTACTGCGTTTAAATTCAAATTATATGAAAGCTGCTCCATTGATAATTCTGAGAAATCAATTTCTCTTAATGACGCAAGCTTAATCCCCAAATCACTATTACGTCTTTCATTTGAAACACTATAAATCATATTTTGAATTTTCTGTTTATATCTGATCAGATATTGATTTGCAATTCCATTTATTTCTGCAGAAGCCTGTTTATCATAATCCGGATTTTTAGAAATAACCAGACTTTCCAATCTTTGGAAAACAAGATTATTGAATTCTTTACAAGTTTCTTTTTCAACATCTTCAGCTTTTTCAGAAACACAATTTATTAATTTATCAATATTTCCATTTAATGTATCCAATTCATCCTTTTGATTCTTTATTTCCTGTTCCAGACTATCAGAGCCCTCAACATGCTTTAATAAATCATCCAAGCGTTCTGACAATATTTCAGCAAGATTTTTTATTCTCTGCTCATTTACATTTTTTAAGATAGAAGTCTTTTCTTTATCTATATCTGCAAGTAACTCATAAAGCTCCTCTAGGTTATCATCTTTTGCAGAAACACAAACCATTTTTTCGATTTTTAACTCTGAGTTTTTGCGAATATATTCTTTTACTTCCTCAATTTCATCTGAAGACTTTGTATCACATTTTGTAATAATCAAATATACAGGTCTATTAGACATTGAAATTGTTTTTGTAAAATCAACCAATGACTTTGTAATTTGCTGATTTATATCTGTTACCAATAAAATTCCATCAGCATTTGGTATAAAATCCAACAAAACTTCTTTATGTTTAGACATCGGAGAAGATAAACCCGGAGTATCTACAATAACTGTAGACGGAGATATCTTTTTTGATGTATCAAAGACTTCAACTAAAGAAGCATCTTTTAAATTTTCATTTTTCAAATCACCTAAATCAGTAACTTCATAGCTTGTTCCATCTTCATTAATTACTGTAGCAGAGCTGGATTCGTTACCAAAGAAAATCTCATAGATTGTTGCAGTTGTTGGAGTTGCTGCCGTTTCAAGTTTTTTAGTATCAGTTAATGCATTTATTAACGTTGTTTTTCCAGAACTAAATTCTCCAACCAGAGGCAAAACTAAAGGTGCATTTGTAGAATTCAGAGTATTTTCTATTTCTTCTAATTTTTGTACTAAATCAAGCTGCTTTGTATCTTTTGCAATTTCAATAATTCTTTTTAAACTCATTTTTAATCTCCCTAATCTTTTATTAATTATTACAATTTAATATAGAATTAATTATAGTCCCTAATCATTCAAAAAACAATTATCAGTGAATTGTTTTTTCTGTAGTTTTATCCTGTTTCTTCTTTTTTGTAATTTCTATAATACTTCTCTACTGCTGCTAAGGATTTCTGAATACTAGTATCACTTGGATACTTACACAGTTTATCAAAGAACTCGCAATAATTTTTGATTGAGTTGTTTAATGTACATACTGACATAATATACCTCCGTGCTTTGAAATAAATTTATCACAGGAGGTATGACAAGTAATGTCAGCGCACAAAAGTTTTCTATAAGTTTTTCTTGAAACCTGACAAAGCCTATACTCGCCAGAGAACAAACCTGGTTCCAGCAATCAGGGCGGAATAAAAAAGTATGCAGACAGCAAAGAGGATTACACGCTTTTCGTAATGTTTATAAAAGGCCTCTACGATTCGCGAGGCATCGGGAATCTGGCTGAGTTCGGGTACCACTGCTTTTACAATCTTAATGCCATTGAAAATGTAAGCCAGATATTTATATTCAGTGCAGAGAAAATCAGCTATACCTTCTGAAATATTTTTTCTTTTGATAACTGAAGTGACAATCTTTTTTGTCAGCTGGCCATAGTCTTTTAAGTAATTGATGAAACGTACAAGCGCATACACAGATACCGCTGTAAAAATACCTATTGCAATATATTTTGAAAGAGGTTCTCCAAAGGGCTTAAAGGCAAGAACCACACAGCCCATCACATTTATAATAAAACTGATGCAGGTGGTTATCAGTATAGAAGAAAACAAAGCCGAAAGCTTTTCATCAATAATCTGATAACTAAAATCATAAAATTTTTCTTCCAGCTTTGCTTCGATTTTTGGGATGGCATATTTTGAAGACTCGCGGACAACCGCAAGAATTACCGCCATATCATCCAAAAGTCCAAGTCCAGGAATTGCGTCTGTAATAACATCAAGAGGAAGTACAAGATACAATAGCGCACCTACAATCACAACTTTAAGGCGGAGTGGCACATCTGGGGATTTTGCCTGTTCCCACAAAAATAAAACCTTATCCCAGATTTTTGCAATTACACCTCTTTTCATTGCAGGAAGTTTAGAATCCAGCTCCTGAATATCTTTTTCGCCTGCATGCTCGCCAAGCTCATTTGCCTTTTTCATTGCTTTCTTTTTTGTGATTGTATCCATAAACCCATCCTGGCATTTTATCTGGGACTATTATAATAAGATTCTTTGTTTTTTTCCAATTTCTCATTGCATTTTTTTTGTATAATCCGTATAATTATGTAATTTTATTGCATAATTATGCAAAAACTCGCGTAATTATATGCATTTTCTTTATATTACGGAGGCAATGATGTCTAACAAATCTGAAGCAGCAATTCTTAAGAATCTGGAAAAACTGGCTGTCCACAATGACCCTATCGATCAGAAGCTCTACTCGCAATATGATGTAAAACGAGGCCTCCGTAATGCAAACGGAACAGGTGTACTCGTTGGCCTTACCCGCATTGGTGATGTAGTTGGTTACGAATTAAAAGATGGTCAGAAAATCGCAATTCCTGGCCGTCTTGTTTACCGTGGCTACAATGTAGAAGACCTCATCAAAGACGCAGAAAAAAACAAGCAGTTCGGCTACGAGCAGTGCGCTTACCTCCTTCTTTTCGGTGAACTTCCAAATCAGGCAAAACTTGAAGCCTTCTCTAACTACCTCGGAGAATGTCGTGTTCTTCCAGCAAACTTTACAGAAGACATGATTATGAAGGCTCCTTCAAACGACATCATGAATAAGATGGCCCGCGGTGTTCTTGCAAGCTATTCTTATGATGAAGACCCTGAAAACCGCAGCGTAAGCAATGTAATCAAGCAGTGCATTCAGCTGATTGCCCGCTTCTCTACACTCGCTGCTTACGGATATCAGGCAAAGCGCCGCTACTACGACAATAAATCTCTTTTCATTCATAACCCAAAGCCGGAACTTTCTACTGCAGAAAACTTCCTCCGCCTTATCCGCTCAGACAAGCAGTACAGCCGCCTCGAGGCTGAGATTCTTGACCTGGCTTTGATTCTGCACGCTGAGCACGGTGGTGGTAACAACTCTTCTCTTACAGTTCACGTTGTTTCTTCTGCAGATACAGATACTTACTCTGCAATAGCTGCTGCTGTTGGCTCTCTTAAGGGACGCCGCCATGGTGGTGCAAACATCAAGGTTATGGAAATGATGGATGACATCAAGGCCAACGTAAAGGACTGGACAAGCGAAAAAGAAGTCGGCAACTACCTCAGAAAGATTGCAACAAAAGAAGCCGGCGACCGTTCCGGTTTGATTTACGGTATGGGTCACGCAATTTATACAATCAGCGACCCTCGTGAAGTGCTGCTCAAGGCAAAGGCTAAAAAGCTTGCTAAGGAAAAGGGCTGTCTCGAAGAGTTTGCTCTTTATGATTTGATTGAAAAGCTTGCTCCGGCCATCATTCAGGATGTTCACCACTCTGACAAAAAGATTTGCGCAAATGTTGATATGTACTCCGGTCTTGTTTACTCTATGCTCAACATTCCACGTGAACTCTTTACACCAATCTTCGCAATTTCCCGAATTGCCGGCTGGTCTGCTCACCGCATTGAGGAAATTGTAAGCGGCGGCCGTATTTACCGTCCTGCTTACAAGAACATTTCAAAAGAGCGCGACTTTGTTCCGCTGATGGATAGAAAATAGTGGTTTCGATACGGTAGGTGCTTTAGCACCGTACTACTCGAACCACCGTGGTTGAGTGCTCGCGAAGCGAGCGTATCGAAACCACCGCAGAACACAATATGTCAAAAGAAAGACTAGACAAATTACTCGCCCACGAGGGCTTTGGTTCAAGAAAAGATATCCGTAAACTTTTGCGCAGCTGTGAAGTCCTCGTGAACGGAAAGCAGACTTACGACCCGGGCATGCAGATTGATGCCGAAAATGACTCAACCTCCGTAGACGGCGAAGAAGTAAACCTTCATAAAAATCTCTACCTCATGATGAATAAGCCCCAGCACTACGTCTGCTCCACAAAAGAAGGCGACCACGAAACAGTTTTTGATTTGCTGGATGACTCTTTGCGTACCCCATACTTACAGGAAAAGCTTCACTTAGTCGGCCGCCTGGACATGGACACCGAAGGTCTTCTGCTTTTTACAACTAATGGAGAGCTGACTCACCGCTTAATCTCGCCAAAATCGCATATCAGTAAAACTTATCTGTGTGGTCTTGAGCACCCCGAGACTGCAGAGCATCAGGCAGAAATCACAAAGCAGTTTGAAGCCGGCATCGAAGTCGGCCCCGAAGATAACGAACAGGGCTTCACCGCCCAGCCTGCCCAAATCACCTGGCTCGACGACTCCACCGCCCACCTCACAATCTACGAGGGCAAATACCACCAGGTAAAGAGAATGTTCGTGGCTGTAGGAAACAAGATTGTTTATTTGAAAAGAATTTCGATGGGGCAGTTGAAGCTCGATGAGTCACTGGAACTGGGGCAATATAAAGAGCTCTCTGAATCAGATTTGACACTGCTTATATAGATTGCTTCGCTACGCTCGCAATGACGTAGGTTTTTCTCACACTGACAGCATTTAATTTTCCCTTACTTGTTAAAACCCCACTTATCAGTTAAAATACCCTTGAACTAAAACCTAAAGGACATTCTTAATGACAGATATCGAAATCGCTCAGAAAAACAAAATGATTCCGGTGGCTGATGTTGCTGCTAAAATTGGAATCACCGCAGACAAGCTTGAAAACTACGGGCCTTATAAGGCAAAGATTACTTTTGAAGAGTTGCGCACCCTTCAGGAAAAGGCTGCCAAAAATCCTGGCAAGCTGATTCTTGTAACAGCAGTTACCCCTACTCCAGCCGGAGAAGGAAAGTCTACCGTAAGCATTGGTCTTGCAGACGGTCTTAATAAAATCGGAAAGAAAACAGTTGTAGCCCTGCGCGAGCCAAGCCTTGGACCTTGCTTTGGCGTAAAGGGCGGTGCCTGTGGCGGCGGCTACGCTCAGATTGTTCCGATGGAAGATATCAATCTCCATTTTACAGGCGATATTCACGCAATCTCAATTGCAAATAATCTGATTGCAGCCCTTATTGATAATCATCTTCAGCAGGGAAATGAACTTGGAATTGACCCTCGCACAATCAGCTGGAAACGCTGCGTAGACTTGAACGACCGAGCCCTCCGCAATATCACAATAGGACTCGGTGGACGCCTTCAGGGAGTTCCTCGTGAGGACCACTTTAGCATCGCAGTTGCAAGCGAAATTATGGCGATTGTTTGTTTGAGCCGCACAATCAGTGAGCTTAAAGAGCGCATTGACCGCATTGTGATTGGGCAGAATTATGCCCGCGAAAACGTAACCTTTGGTCAGCTTAAGTGCACAGGCGCTATTGCGGCCCTCTTAAAAGATGTAATTAAACCAAACCTTGTACAGACACTCGAAAAGAATCCGGCCTTTGTTCACGGCGGACCTTTTGCAAATATTGCCCACGGCTGTAACAGTGTAAACGCAACTCTCTGTGCTCTTGCAACCGGTGACTATGTTGTAACAGAGGCAGGCTTTGCAGCTGACCTTGGAGCCGAAAAATTCTTAGACATTAAGTGCCGCGCCGCTGGCCTCAAACCTAGTGCCGTAGTAATTGTTGCGACAATCCGCGCCCTTAAGATGCACGGCGGTGTTGCCAAGTCAGACCTGGCTGCGCCAAACACTCAGGCCCTCGAAAAAGGCTTTGCAAACCTCAAGACTCATATTGAAAACGTTGCAAAGTTCGGTCTCCCTGCCGTAGTTGCAGTAAACAAGTTTATAACTGATACTGATGAAGAAATTGAACTTCTCGAAAAACTTTGCCGCGACAACGGCTCAACAGCAGTCCTAAGCGAAGGCTGGGGAAAAGGCGGAGACGGTGCTACAGAACTCGCAAAGGTTGTTGCAGAAATTGCAGACAGCGGAAAAGCAAACTACCATCCGCTTTACGAGCTGGACCTTCCACTCGCAGATAAAATCCGCACAATCGCAAAAGAGATTTACCGCGCCGCTGACGTTGACTTTGACCCTGCTGCCCTCAAAAAGCTTAAGGCTTTTGAAGATGCCGGCTACGGAAAACTTCCTGTTTGTATCGCAAAAACTCAGAACTCAATCAGCCACGATCCAAAGCTCATTGGCGCTCCAAGCGGATACACCTTCCCGGTTCGCGACGTTCAACTCTATGCGGGAGCAGGCTTTGTAGTTGCCCTCGCCGGCGACATTATGACAATGCCAGGCCTTCCAAAGGCACCTGCCGCTCTTGATATTGATGTGGATGATAACGGAGTAATTTCGGGATTATTCTAATGGATTGCCACGTCGCTTCGTTCCTCGCAATGACAGTCTTTCGTCATTGCGAGCACGAAGTACTAAACAACTCTCTGGCGTCATTGCGAGCACGAAGTGCAAAGCAATACGAATGGTCAAGGCACGCTTCGCTTAAAGCCTTGACTCATTCGTTTTGAGTCTTGTAATTGCATTATCAAGTCTCAATCCAGATTATTTAGATTCTTTCAATTTAGCGATTTCCGCAGACAGTTCCAGCGTTCTTCTGTTCTGGCGGATTACACGCTGAGCGAGCAGCTTTGAAAGAAACAGACCGTAATGCGGATTCTGACGAATCAGGTTTAAGAAAGTAACCTTTGGTATCTTTATCAACTTTCCATCCTCTGCCGCCATAATCGTGGCTGAGCGGCGGTCATTCAAAAGAAAAGCCATCTCACCAATAAACATATCATTCGGAGTAAGTACCGAAATCAACTTGCGATTCGCATAAACACCATAGCGTCCCGATACAATAAAGTACAAATCATTACTAGGCTCATTCTGGCGGCAGATAATATCGTGCTTCTTATATTCAACAGCCTTAAGAGGAATCATAATTCCTGGAATAGAGCTTGAAACATTTACAAGATGCTGAATATCAAAAGAAACTTCATTTCCTTTTTCGTTATAGCGTAAACCTGAAACAAGACTCTTTGAAAGAGAAATACCGCGTCCATGCGCCTCTTCTATTGAAGGACCTGCATCATCAGAAATGCGAGATTTCCAGTCAAAGCCCTCACCCTCATCCTTTATTATGAATGAAGATTTTGTTTTTCCGATTTCATAGCCGATATAAATCTTGCGGTCTGCAAACTCCGGCTGACTGATTTTCTTTTTAATCAAATCAAGAATTGTACCGCCATTATTCAGCCATTCAGATTTTTCCTCGTAAGAAATTCCGCAGTTTCCATGCTCCAGTGCATTCGTCAAAAGCTCCATGAGGGTAGACTGAAGCGCAAAACGACCATCATCATCAATTCGGTTAGTGCAATACAAAAAGTTTACGATGAAGTTTGTGTACAGGCGGATATCTAGCGGGTCATTCTCACAGACAAAAGAACCGCGCTCCTCACTGCCAAGCCGATTCTGCATTCCGCGGTTAAAAAGAAACTGCTGATTACTGAGAATACAATTCAGAAGGCGCTCAAAATTTTCCTTGAATGTATAAAGCGTCTGAACTATAAGAATGTTAGGATCCTTAAGGGCTTCAATTTTTTCTGCCTCACTCGGACTTTGCGCAACCGCAATAATTCCACCGTTATGCAGCCATGGGTCAGAACGAATTGCCTCAAGAATTCTGTTACTGTCTAAATCTTTTGAAGTAAAGTCTACAACCTTAAGTTCCGGGAGTTCATAATCAATAAAGCTGAGAGCTTCATCAGTATCAGGACAAAAGATAGGTTCAAATTGCGCAGAATAATTCATACAAACACTACGCACAACCCCCAACACTTCACTATTAGAAGAAGCTACCAATAACTTTTTCATATCCATCTCCGTATAAAATTTTTTTTTGATCCTGATGCGATTCGAACGCACTACCTGTTGCTTAGGAGGCAACTGCTCTATCCAAGTGAGCTACAGGACCTAAAATAATTCACAAAAATCATCGAATCGCATAATCACAGTAAATTTGCGATTCGAACGCACACCTTTTGCTTAGGCGTACAATAGCAAAATGCGTTAAAAAATCTTTGCAACAGCAAAGATTTTAGCATTTTACTTCCCTTTGCTCTATCCAGCTGAGCTACTGGGTCTAAAAAATACTAATTTAATTCTCGAATCGCATTTTATAAGAACTCGATTCGAACGCACTACCTTTTGCTTAGGCGTACAATAGCAAAATGCGTTAAAAAATCTTTGCAACAGCAAAGATTTTAGCATTTTACTTCCCTTTGCTCTATCCAGCTGAGCTACTGGGTCTAAAAAATACTAATTTAATTCTCGAATCGCATTTTATAAGAACTCGATTCGAACGCACTACCTTTTGCTTAGGCGTACAATAGCAAAATGCGTTAAAAAATCTTTGCAACAGCAAAGATTTTAGCATTTTACTTCCCTTTGCTCTATCCAGATGAGCTACAGAGCCTAATTAAATTCATTTCTTTTTCGAATCGCATAATCACAGTAAATTTGCGATTCAAACGCACTACGCTTTACCTAATCAAAATCATAGTACACCCAATGCTTAGCAAGGCCGAAAAAGCCATCTACCAGAGCATCAATTGTACTCACAGCCTCAGAATAATGACACAAAAGCGTCTTTGCTTTTATTTCCTTTGGCAGTGTAACAAGTTCATCATAAGCTGCATGAACTCCACGCGAATATCCCATAACATCGCAATCATGAAAAATTGCTTCAATATTTTCATATTTATCAAGCAGATATTTTAACTGCGGACGATTAAACTGAGTATCGGCTGTAAATAATATCCGGTCATCAATAATTAATCCATACGAAATTTGAGAATTCTTTAAGGAATTCTTTCTGGTAGTAACATGCCGGGTTCTAAAAAGCTTTATATTTATACTTCCAATATTTGCTTCAAACATTTCAAAAGGTTTTTTAAGAATGCGAACCGGCTTAATCTGATTAAAATAATCATCAAAAGTCATGCATCCTTCTTCACTATATTGAATACCACCTCTTAAAGATTCATTCCATAACGCTTTCTTAAATTCATCAGTAATAATGATATTCAACGGACGTTTTGTAATGTATTTTCCTGCGAGAGCCAGTTCCTCAACGCCGCCTATATGATCTGCATGCGGATGAGTTAAAAGCAGATTTTCAATATCTGTAATCTTTCCACCATATACATTTTCAAAAGCATAAGAACATAAGGTTCCGCAATCAACCAGAAGATGATCTTTTCCTTTAATGAGTAAAAGATTTGTCTGAAACGCAGTTTTTGTAAAAGCGTTACCCGTACCTATAAAAAAAAGAGAAAGATGGCCATTATTGGTCAATTCAATGTTAGAAATGAATGGTCGCGTTTTCATTTTATCTATTATAACACACTTTTTATGATTTGGTATACTTCTTCTACACCACTTACTAAAATTCCTCCCATACCCATTTTTAAAGGTAAGGCAATATCCATATCATAACGATCACCCACGGCTATACAGTTTTCAGCTTTAATTTCGTAGCCTCGGTCAGCAACTGATGCCTTTGAAAGCAAATCAACAGCAGTTTCAAACGGCTCAAGGGCAGGCTTAGATTTAAAACAAGTATCAAGCCCCACAATTTCAGGAAAAAATTCCGAAACACCAATAGCATCAAGAGTTTTACGCGCAGGCAGCACCGGATTATTCGTAACACAAATAAGCTTGAATTTTGACTGCAGGATTTTGAGAGTTTCTATAAGCTTTTCATCGCGACCAAGAAAATCAGACGGTTCCAGAAGCTCACGACGCCACTGCACACTCTGCTCAATCGGAACTCCAAAAGCCAGTAAAGTATTTCCAAGACTCACCTTACTGCCATTATGCTCCGCCGCAAACTTTTTTCTGTAATCAGCAACCTGCCGTCTTGCCTCGTCCGCAGTAATCCCCCTCTCCTTTGCAAACTGTCGCACCTGACAGTCCACCTGTTCAAAGGCATAGGCCTGATTTGTATAAAGAGTTGAATCAATATCAAAAATAAAGGCACGCAGTTCAGAAGGGATTTTATAGATTTTCATAAAACTCAAGCTCCTGTATAAGATTCAAGCTTTACAATATGTTCCGCAGCCGACTGAAGCGAATCATAAATTCCAGAGGCTCCGCCATAAGCGGCACAGGCATCGCCAATCAGCTCGCTGTGAACAAAATGCACGCCGGAGCTGGAGCTGGATGCAGAATCGGAACCTTCGCCAACAAAACCAGAATTATAAACTGCCGGTCGCAGTATCTTCATTCCAAGCCGTTCTGATTTTTCACGCAGTAAAAGCTCATCATTAGTCTGGCCGCCGGTAACTGCCATTTCATCAGGAAACTGAACTCCTGCCTCGGCAGCAGCCTTCTTTAGAGATTTAATTCCCCTCTCAACCTCTGCCAGACGCTGTTCTTCAGTAAGCTCGCCGCTGTTTGGAATAAGATAAGAAGCATTCCAAAGACCTGAAATAATCGAAGGCAAAATCCGAAGCCCCTCGCCCTTCAAAATCTTGTCCGTACAAAAGTTAAGCCCTTCAGAACTTCCACAGCGGTCACAAAGCCGCCCGCTCACAAGAGTCCCGGTTCCAATCAAGGCCGCAACAAAATCAGGGCCGCCGGCAATCACCGGACAATCTTGCACGAATCGTAAATTTGAAACAAGAGAAATATTCTGATTTAAGAAGCCGCAAGACTCACCGGTTTTTACAAAAGACGGAAGAAGATTATTTCGGATTCCACACGCTTCAAGCATTTCATCATTCCAGTAAGCTTTTTCAAAGCGCTCTTCCGGAAGAATTGTTACAGGATTCCCGGTAAGTACATAAATCAGATACTCGGGTCCTGAAAAAAAATTTTTTGTTTTCTTCCAGACATCTGGAAACTGTTTTTTAATAGAAAGAATTTTCGGAATAAAAAGTGATGTGCGGGCACAGTCAGGAATCAATCCTGCCACGGCAGAAGTATCTTCATTCCATCGGAAGGTAAATCCGATATCAGTTACAACAGTTGGTCCGTTACCAGAAATTGAAATTCCGGTAACCGTTACATTTCTACAGCCATATGACAGCTCTGCTGCTGCTTTCAAAAAAGCATCATACCAGGAACAGGCAACAAAACGATCGTGAGGTTCTTCAAATGGAACGGAACAAAATGAAACGACCTCCCCATCAGCCGTAATCAAGCCGGCCTTAAGCGAGGTCGTACCAATGTCCACGCATAAAATTGTATCTGTCATAGTTTTTACATGTGATTTCGATACGCCACTCCGTGGCTACTCAATCACCGTCGCCCCCCACACGGTGGTTGAGTAGGCGACAGCCGTATCGAAACCACCATCGCCCTGCCGGGCTCCTCGCAATGACGTGCAAAACATTTGCCTCGTCTCACTTGGCGGAGCCCATCGCAATGACGTACAAAATATTTGCCACGTCGCCCTGCCGAGCTCCTCGCAATGACGCGCAAACATCACAGGGCTTGCCCCAACAATATGTTACTCGTGCTTTACAACCTTCTCAATAATATTTCTATTATCGAGCAGTTCGCTGAGCGACTGGTTGTAATGAATGCGGGTAATTACGTTTGCAAAAAGGCCGCTTACATCAGTGCTGATGTACCATTCGCGCTTCAAAAGCTCTTCGTGGTAAACAGCGTTAGTACCAATAATGCGGTAGAACAAGCCTTTTTCATAAGCTTCATCAAAATTCTTGATAGCGTCGCCGGTAAAGAAAGGAAGGGAAATTGCACAAATAACCTTTGTAGCACCCTGACCTTTAAGGAACTCCATAGCTTTAAGCAGAGTTCCACCGGTTCCAAGCATATCATCAGCAAGGAAGGCAACCTTACCCTTTACATCACCGAGGAGCTTAACAGACTTAATGTTTGTTGAATGAGCATCCTGAGTTACGATTGAGTAATCACGCTCCTTGTAAATCATAGCGAGCGGCAGCTTGAGACCGCTGGCATAAAATTTATTTCTATCAATAGCACCAGTATCAGGAGAAACAATAACAAGATCTTCTGTTTTTCCGGTCAAATCCACAATCTTAGAAAGCTCGCGGATAATCTGATAGCTGGCATGAAGATTATCAAGATTACAGGTAGAGAATGCATTAACGATTTCTCGTGAGTGAAGGTCGAGAGTAATAATTCGGTCAACACCCTGCATTTCATAAATGTGTCCGAGAAGGCTTGCAGTAAGTCCCTCGCGACCTTTACGTTTATGCTGTCTTGCATAAGGGTAAGCCGGAACAACCAGAGTGATTTTTTCAGCCCCCGCAATGCGAACCGCATCAATTGTTACAAGCAGCGAAACAAGGTGATCATTTACAGTCATCTTTACCTTGTTAGCACCACCGTTGAGAGAAAGGACTTCGTGGTTTTCAACATCCTGGAAAATAAAAACATCCTTTCCGCGGACTGTATCCAACAACTCAGTTTTCACCTCACCATTGGCAAAATAAGTAAAACGGGCATTTACCTTGAACACCGGCGGTCTATACTTATCCGTAGCACCTCTTATGCACAGATCAGACGTCTGCAAATCGTTCTGCAGATTGATTCTGTTCACAAGCTCTTCTTTACTCAGCTCATAACGCTTAGACAATACATCGTTCTTCAAGGTGAAGCGGTGTTTGTACATGTGTTTAAGGTGCGTTATGACTTCATTGGCGAAAGCTTCGCCACCAGGACACGCAACAATCGCTAGACTTGTTGGTTCTGTATAAGGCATATTTGACCTCTTTTAATATAGTGGGATGATTAAAATATATCAGATTTGATGATTTTTAGGAAGTAGGATTTTTTTATCCATCGGGTAATCTTAGCGAGTCGGCAAGCACAGCTTGCCTCTGAGCCGTTCTTTCGATGAACCTAAAACGACTCTTTCGAGTCGTTTTTTAACGGTTCTTCGATTATAGGCTAGGATATTTATCGAAATAAGCCTTTGTTTCCTTAGCAACAATACCGCTAAGAACAAGCAAAGAAATACAGTTTGGAATAGCCATCAAACCGTTTGTAATATCGGCGATAGTCCAAACCTGCTTCAGAGTCATGTAAGGTCCAATAGCAACAGCAATAATATAAAGCCAGCGGTAAACCTTAACTACAGTCATATTTCCGTTTGTCAAATATTCAAGACACTTTTCTGAGTAGTAGTCCCAGCCAAGAATTGTTGTGAATGCAAAGAATACAAGACAAGCCATCAAAAGGAACTGAACTGAAATTCCGTCACCACCAAGAATAGCAGAGAAAGCTTTTGCTGTAAGAGCAGAACCTTCAGCTCCGCTGTTCCATACATCACCACCAGCAAGTACAATAGAAAGACCCGTCATAGTACAGATGATAAGAGTATCAATTACAGTACCAGTCATGTTTACAAGTCCCTGCTCTACAGGCTCGTCTGTCTGAACGGCAGCGGCAGCAATAGGAGCAGAACCAAGACCAGCCTCGTTAGAGAAGATACCGCGGGCAATTCCCTTCTGCATAGCCAATCGAATGATAGTTCCGGCAGCAGCACCAGCAATAGCCTTAACACCAGTATCAACGCCAAAGGCACCCTTGAAAATCAAAGCGAAAGCGTGAGGAACTGCAGTAGCATTCATGATGATTACAGAAACACCAAGGAATACATAAACAACAGCCATTACAGGAACAACTTTTTCTGCAACCTTAGAAATTCTCTTAAGACCACCAATTACAACAAGTGCAGTACAGATTGTAATGATTGCACCACCAATTACAGTTGCAATTGAATA
This sequence comes from uncultured Treponema sp., assembly GCA_947166355.1. GTDB lineage: Bacteria > Spirochaetota > Spirochaetia > Treponematales > Treponemataceae > Treponema_D. The sequence goes on along the minus strand of CAMVDX010000001.1, from coordinate 210,562 downwards.
TTCATTACCAATAATAGTAACAGTAGAAGCCATATCAGGGTCAAAGGCATTCTGAATTGCAGTACAGATACCGCTTACCTGAGTAAAGGTTCCGATTCCAAGAAGACCAACGAGAGTTCCAAAAATAGCAAACAAAATTGCAAGCCATTTCCAGTTCTTTCCCATACCTTTTTCAATTACATAGAAAGGTCCACCAAGAACGTGACCATCTTCTTTTACTTCACGGTATTTAATGGAAAGCATACATTCAGCATACTTTGTAGCAGTTCCAAGCAAAGCTGCAACCCACATCCAGAAGAGAGCACCAGGACCACCGGCAAGAATAGCAGTAGCAACACCTACAATGTTACCAGTACCGATTGTTGCAGAAAGGGCTGTACAAAGAGCAGAGAAGCCCGAAAGCTCACCCTTACCTTCGTTTTCTTTAAAAATGCTCTTAAAAGCACGTCCAAGCTTTGTAAACTGAATACCGCGTGTAGCAATAGTCATCACGATACCAGTTACCAGAATCAGAGCGATTGTAGGGATTCCCCATACAACGTCGTCAATAGAATCAAGGATTTGTTGAAACATGATGTTTATCCTTTAAAAAAATTAAGAGCAGATTCCGCAATTCATCTTGCAAAACCTGCTCTCCAAAGAGTAAACAGAAGGTCTATAAATGACTCCGTCCTTGGTGCCTGAGATATCAGAACCCTGTTGCAAAAAACATGCACACTGTTTTCCTAACCCTTCGGCGTCCTGCGGGAATGCAGGAACTCTCCAGAGAATCAATGCAGACAAAACACGTTGCTGCACCGACATATAATATAATATTATATTTTTGCTTTTCTTTCAATCAGTCTGAAATCTTCTGAAAACATCCGTGTAGACCAGACACTTCAGAACATTTCTGCCGGCCAGATGTTAGATATGTCAAAAAAAAAGAACTTCACAAGGAAGTTCTTTTAGGAGGAGGTGTGGATAGGAGTCGAACCTACCAATGACGGTTTTGCAGACCGATCCCTTACCGCTTGGGTACCACACCAAAAAAATGTATGTTTAATATATAGAAAGAAATAATGTTTGTCAATACAGCAGATGGGATAATCTGAAAAGATTGAAGGGCTTCCAGTCGCAGAGTGTTGATTTTTTCTACTCCGAAACCTTTTCTTTTAAAATCTTTAAAACCTCAAGAACTTCGTTAGCATTGTCGAAGATAAACTGCCGGTTGCGCCCCTTCTTAGGTTTTATCATGATTATGTAGTCAGGGTGATTTGATTCTTCCTCCGTTAGAATTTTATCTATATCTCTATACCATAAGATATCTGAGCCTACTATCATAATATTTTCATAAATACCGTTCACCGGATAAAAAGCACTTTCGCGGGTAGCAATAAAAATTCCTAAAACTCCGCACAGTGGAATCACAAAATTGAGGCGGCCAAAATCAAATTTTACAGACAACAGCAGCAGAATAAAGGCAATTCCAGTTGTAAAATATGATGAAAAAGGATTCTTTTTTGCCAGCGCAAGCACTTTGTTACCAGCCTTATTCATAACACTCATTCTGTAAAAAGGCATACCTACACTTATGATTATCATAAGACAGAATGGAATTATTGCGAAAAGAATTGTTTTAAGACTCATTTTTATTTCTCCAGAAATTTTTTAAGCGTTATACGGGCACTTTCAAAAGCAAGTGGAATTTTTTCAATATCTTCCAGCGTCTCTACACGAAATGAAGCAAAACTCTGAACTTCTCCAGGCTCCGGGGTAAGTTTTTTTATAAAATCATCTATCGTATCAAACTGAGGCGGAAGTTCCGCTGTAAAAAAAACATCACAGGTTTTATATTCAATGTTTTTATATTCATAAGTATTTGGTGCACTGCAAAGAAATTTAACACCATCAACTGTAACTCCAATTTCTTCACGACATTCACGAGCAGCAGCCTCTTCCAGAGTTTCTCCAAAATCAACAAAACCACCGGGCACTGCATAATAACCTTTTCGCGGATCTTTTGCGCGAACTTCAAACAGTACATTGTTGTACTTGTCGCATATTATTATGCCCACGGCGGTCGCTACATTATTGTAAAGATCAAAGCCACATTCCGGACACATCCATTTTCTGTTTTCATGATTTTCTATACGTGTACTGCCACACATAGGGCACAACTTAAAATCATTTTTTAATCCATTAATTTTTGTCATTTAAAACACCTCATTGTTATTGCATCCGCCAGAGCCTCAGAACGTTTTATAGATTGAATTATGAGAGGAACAATCAGCGGAATTACTGCACGGATTTTTGCGAGTTTACCTTTTACAGTGCCGAGACCTCCGCGGATTATCTGTGTCTTTAAAATAGAAATGGCTTCGTCCACAAGAAGCGGTATGAATCTGAAGATAATTTCAATTATCAGAATAAAGTAGCGAACAGGAACATGTATGATTTTAAGCGGAGTCAATAAAACATTGAGACCATCCATCAAATCATATTCCGGAGTAGAAATGAAAAATCCGGAGATACAACCAAGAGAAGCATCTGTTCGTAGAATTGTTGCTAAACAGAAAAGCAGTTTTGACGGCGTTACCATAAACCATTTCCAATTTGTAAAACGAATTTCATCAGGAAGCGCCGGATGGAAAATCATCTGAAAAATACTGAAAATCAAAAGAAAGGGCAGAATTTTTAAGCTTGTAATAAACAAGCGGCGCAATGAAAAACCGCAGAAAACACAGTAGATTATGGCAACAATAAGTGCAGCACCACAAAGCCAGAGAGGCCGTGCAGCAAGTGAAAAAATAAACAGAGCCAAAAACAGAAGAATTCGGAGCGCGGGCGAGAGTTTTTTTGCAGACTGTTTTTTTTGAAAGCGCGAACGCGATAATCCCAGAGAAATATTTTTTAAGCCCCCAATAAGCCCTGCCGCTGAAGCAGGCTCATAAACCTTTAATTCACAAGCCTCAAGTTTTTTTTCGGAAAAAGTATCACCTGCAACGTGCCCATCTTTTATTACAATTTCACGATCTGCAAAATCAGCCTCATCGCGCTTGTGAGTACTAAAAATAACAGTTTTGCCTTCTGCCGCAAGACGGCGCATTAAGTTCATAACTTCAAAACGGGCATTACTGTCGAGACCGGCAGTAGGCTCATCAAACATAATTATGTCTCCGCCAACAGCAATAATTCCCGCAATACTCAGACGCCTCTGTTCACCGCCCGAAAGTTCAAATGTACGGCGTTCTCCAAATTCTTCAAAAGGGAGCGCAACCATATTCATGGCATTGCGAACAGTTTCTACAAGAGCCTTTCCACTTACACCACAATTACGCGCACCAAATGCAACATCATCAGCAGCAAAAGATTCAAACAAAGCAGCCTGAGCGTTCTGCTGTGCAAGGGCTGGACGACTTACAGCCCTTATCTCGCCAGCGGCAGGAACCAGCAAGCCCGCACAAACTTCGAGAAAGGTTGACTTACCAGCTCCCGACGCCCCTGTAAGAGCCGTTATCGTTCCTTTATAAAAATCAAGATTAATATCAAAAATTCCATGGCCGTTATGCTCAGCTTTTTCATGTGTATATGAAACATTCCGCAGGCTTAACACAACCTCATCATCCGCTCTAATTCTTTTATTTTTCTCAAGCGGCTCACCATTTAATCTCTTTACAAATTTTTCATTTTCTAAAAAAGCACGTTTTGTCCCATAAAATGTTACGCGACCATCTTCCAGTCCAAGAACAGTATCCGCATCTTCAAGAGTTTCAGCATCATGTGTAACCTGAATTATCGTATTCCCGCATTTATGCCAGTAACGAACAAAATCCAGAATCTCAGTACGCGAAACCGGATCAAGCATAGAAACAGCCTCGTCCAGAATTAATATTTCCGGTCGCAGCGCAATTACACCGCTAAGCGCAATCTTTTGCGTCTGCCCCAGCGATAATGCCGAAGTCGAAGATTCCGCCCGATCCAGCATATCAACTATATTCAGAGATTCAATTACCCTAAGTTCAACCTCACCCGCCGAAAGCCCAAGATTCTGAGGCCCAAAAGCAGTATCTCGTGAAACAATACTACTCACAAGCTGGTCTTTAGGAGACTGAAAAACTATACCTATTTTATTATTTTCTTCAATTTGGATTGTACCAGACTCTGGTACTTCAAGCCCGCACAGCAGACGAACGAGAGTACTTTTGCCACAACCATTATTGCCGACCACGGCAACATAAGAGCCCTTTTCAATGCCAAAGGAAACATCAAAAAGGGCCGCCTTATTACTCTGCGGATACTTAAAACTTAAATTTTTTACTGTAATTACGCTCAATTATTTTGCAATCATTCCGGTAATTTCATTTCTATTTCAACCGAACCGGTCTTCTTCAACTCTTCCCGTTTTGCAGCATCACTTTGTGCAGGATTAGTATCAGACGAAGTCTCCTTTGCCTCAGCAGAAGACTTTGGAGCTGACGTTGTAGCAACAGCCTCTTTGTCTGACTGAGTACTTACGGCAGAAGTAATTTCACTTGCTTTCTTTTCGACATTATTTACAGGCGCAGAAACTTCGCTTGAATTATTAACCTTTACACCCTGATTAGCCTTTACAAGAACTCCCTCCTTTGAAGTCGGAGTGTCTCTCTTTTTGCTAGATTTATTGTTATTTTGATTCTTGTTGTCGTTTGAATTTCTGTTTGAGTTGGAATTTTTATTTGAATTAGAATTTGATTTTTCAGATTCCCCATTAGAACCGCTGGCTGCTTCACCGGCAGAACCTGCATCACCAGATTTTTCAGTTCCTGAATCTTTATTGCCTTCACCTGCAGATTTACCCGAATCTTCCTTTACATCTCCAGAAGACTTATCAGCTTCCTTGTCGTCACTTTCGCCGGATTCTTCACTTACATTTTCTTCGCCAGCTTCTCCGTCCTGACTTTCGGCATCAGCTTCATCAACATCCTCTTCTTCCTCGTCTTCATCTTCATCCTCATCTCCTAAATCCATTTCAGGAGGATTTTCAATATCATAGGAAGAAACCGCAACAGTTCCATCAAGACAGAAAACGTTATTCGAATCATCCATTGTCCAGTCTGTACCACGGCAAGACGCAACCGCTACCGCCGTATGAACCTGATAGTTTACACGCTTATTATCTGTATGATTTACCTGAGAACGGGCAGTTCCGGTTTTCAAATATACATTTACATTATCCTGTTTACCATTAGAAGAAAGCTCTTCCAAAGTGACTCGTGTTACAGGTCCAAGGTACATAACAGAATCCATTACCTTTAGCTTTACTTCAGACTGAAAGCCGGTACTGATTGTTTCTGATTTTTTTACACTATCACCTTTCTGAAGAGCAACCCACTTTCCGTTACGCTGAACTTCAACCTTTCCGCTTACAAAAGTAACAACAGCTTCTTCTGCAAAAACACTTGTACTAAGGGCAACAAAAAAAGCCGCCAACAATAAAGTTCTGATTTTTCTCATATGTCTTCCTCCGTATTTAGAAAGCTAAAGTAAGTTTTAATGCAGCCGAATAATTACTGAAATCCTTAAAATCGCCAAAGCCAATGTATGCACCAAAATCACAGCCTATCTGTAAATCACTGAACAAATTGTATAAAAGCCCGGCAGAAGCATCTATACCGTGAAATTTATTTTCATCTTTAGACATGGCAAGCAAAGCCTTACCGCCAAAAGAAGCATAAATCTTATCTTTTGCAAAAATCAATGAAAGTCTAGGAACAATTCCTCCCTCAAAAAGAGGATCGCGTGAAACAGAACGACTAGTAACAGTAATAAACTGTTTAAGACCATCAGACTCAAATGAAATAAACTCTCCGCCCATAGAAACAATTGCAGAAGTCCCAAGATAGAAGCTCAAATCTGCTCCGGCATCGAGCATAGGATATTCCATTTTATTAAGACCAAAAGTTCCCTTCAAAGTATAAGAACCAATAAGGCCTAAAGGTCCACTCAAAAGAAGAGTTCCATAAAGCTTCTGTGTATATTTATCTGAAAGCGGAATAAAATATTCTCCCTGAATACCGATTGTATTTGTTTCGAAAAGACTCTTATAAGAAATGTCTGCCATCAAAGGAATATAAGCTACACACAATTTGTAAACATTATCATCTTTATCAAAATCATTATCGGCCATAGAAACACTCAGTCTGTTCTGAAGACCTGTATAACCACCATAAAGGCCAAGCTTTACTGACTGTGAATTATATGAAAAATAAAGTCCGTCTGCCTTCTGAGTAAAAACTGAACCGGAAAAATCTGCCATTGTAAAGCGTCCTAAATCCAGCGCGACAGAACCGTTTCCTGTAGTCCACTTTCCGGAAAATTTTAACAGATCGCAATCTGCAATAATTTTGAAAGTTGAATCATTTGTCTTAAAATTATTATTTAATGAATATTTAACAACTCCCTCTGCAACAAACTTAAGAGTTCCGTCTTCGTTAAAAGGAGCATTTAAATAAAGATGAAGGCCGTTTGACTGAGATAAAGAAAGCGCAGAAAAATCATTATTTTCACTGAGGCCTGTGTTATTATCAACTACACCACCCCACGCTAATGCGAAAACAGAGGAAAGAAGGCAGGCTAGTACTCCGCAAAGAATCAGTTTTTTCATTACTCTACCTCCATCGAAACGGACCTCATATCAAAACCGCTGTATTTATTTACACAGGAAGTAAAAATACTCAAAGCCTTTGCGCCAGAAACAAGCCAGGCTGGATCAGCATCAGAACTAATTATTCCATCAGACTGAAACTGTCTGAAAGCATAACGTGGAGAACCTTTTGTAAGACGATACATAAGACCGCCTTTTACATCCCAAAGCTTTGAATAGATATATGCAATATCAACAAGAGGAATCGGTGTATCAGCTTCTTCTAAGTCTGGAATTATATCATTATCAACTAGTGCTTTAACTGCATTTTCATAGGATTCATTTTCGTCAAGCAGATTCATCTGCACTGCTGCCAGATAACTCACCTGTCCGAAAGAGACTTTATCTGATTCCAGCAAATCTGTTATTACATCCGCAGACTGAGTAAAAGCAAGCCCTCCTGCGAGTAAAATAACGATTAACATAAACATCTTTTTCATAGAAATATTTTACAGCACATTTTGACAGTTGTCTAGGTTTAACGCTATAATAGAAACAAATGATTACCTTAAAAGAAATTGCTGAAAAATGCTCCGTTTCAATCACCACCGTCTCAAATATTCTGAATGGAAAATCAAATGTTTCCGAAGAAACCAAAGCGCGTGTTTTACAGGTAATCAAAGAAACCGGTTACCGGCCTAATTATATGGCCCGCGGACTTCGTGCCTCTAAAACAAACTCTGTAGGTCTGATTATTGATGACCTCATGGAATTCAGTTCACCTGGAATTATCGACGGAATTATGTCCTACTTTGATGAACATCATTATAAGGCTATTCTTGAAAATCTCCGTTTCTATTCCAAATGGGGAACAAAATGGTATCACAATAAAGGCTATGAAAAAGCAGTTCAGCAAGCCATAGAGGAATTTGTTTCTATCAAAGTTGACGGAATTATTTATGTAGCAGGACATGCAAGATGTATTTCGTGTATTCCAAATAACCTTAATATTCCGCTTGTAATCTCTTATGCATTTGCTGAACAGCCTGGCATTTCCTCTGTAGAATTTGATGATATGAAAGCCGCCTGTGACATGACTAAAAATCTTATAAAAAACGGTCATAAAAAAATTGCCGTAATTGCAGGAACAAAAACAAACATTCATACTCAGCGCCGTCTGGAAGGTTATATGAAAGCCATAAAGGAAAGTAATCTCGAAGACTGCGGTCATTTAAAATATGCAAACTGGGACAGGGAATCTGGATACGAGGCAGCTAAAGAACTTCTTGCTGATTCTGAATGTACCGCCGTTTTCTGCTTTAATGATTTGATGGCTGCCGGCGTTTACGATTATCTTTATGAAAAAAAACTGATTCCGGGAAAAGATATTTCGGTAGCAGGCTATGATAATCGTACAATGTCTCAATATCTGAAACCAACTCTTACTACAGTAGAAATTCCACTTTTTGATATTGGACGAAAATCAGCAGAAGTCATTTTACAACAAATTAATAAGCCTGAGGATTTTGAGGCACAGCAATATTTTGTTCAGTGCGGAATTATTGAAAGAGAATCTGTCGGGAAAAATTAAAACTACCGTCATTGGGACATAAATAGCGTCATCACGACGACTTTACCGTCATTGCGAGCGCAGCGAAGCAATCTATACAAAGAATAGCCACAGCTTTCTGCCTCGTAATGACGACATTTTTTAGGAGGAAATAACTGCTATGAACGAACAATTAATCGTAGATTACAAAAACTTTTTAAACAATGGTAAAACTGAACGTGAATGTGTTGAGCAGATTATAAAAATGGCTCAAAAAAATGGATATAAGGATATCTCTAAATTCAAAAAGCTTAGTCCCGGCGACAAGGTTTATATCACAAAAATGAATAAGTCCATTGCACTTTTCGAAATTGGATTTGAGCCGATTGAAAAAGGCATGAACATTTTGTGTGCGCACATTGATTCACCACGACTTGATGCAAAACAGAATCCCTTCTATGAAAAAGACTGTATTACTTATATGAATACACATTATTACGGTGGAATAAAAAAATATCAGTGGGTTACACTTCCACTTGCAATTCACGGAGTTGTAGTAAAAAAAGACGGAACTTCTGTAAAGGTTGTAATTGGTGAAAATCAGGATGAACCTGTTTTCTGTATTTCCGACATTCTTCCACATCTTGCTCAAGAACAGGTTAAGGAAAAAGCAAGTGATTTTATAAAAGGCGAAGACCTTGATGTTATTATGGGTTCTGTTTCACCTGCTCCAAAAGATGAAAATCGAACTAAAGAAGAAAAAAAGGAACTAAAAGAAAAGAGCAAGCGCACGGTTCTGGCACTGCTGAAAGAAATGTATGGCATTGAAGAAAAGGATTTTGAATCTGCAGAACTCGAAATTGTTCCGGCAGGAAAAGCCCGTGACATGGGGCTTGACCGCTCAATGATTCTTGGTTACGGACAGGATGACCGTTCCTGCGCTTATGCTTCTGTTGCAGCCATGCTTGAAATGAGAGCCGGCAAACGAACTAACTGCTGCCTTTGTGTAGACAAAGAAGAAATCGGAAGTGTTGGTGCAACCGGCATGGCCTCTAATCTTTTTGAAAATATGACGGCAGAAATTATTGCTCTTTCAGAAGCAAACTACAGCGAGCTTACCTTGCGCCGTTGTCTTGCAAACAGCAACATGCTTTCCAGCGATGTAAATGCAGCTTACGACCCGATGAATGCAGGTCTTTATGATAAGGAAAATGCGAGCATGCTTGGAGGCGGAGTTACCTTCCAGAAGTACACAGGAAGTCGTGGAAAGTCTGGTGCAAGTGATGCCAACCCAGAGTTCATAGCAAAAATCCGAGCCGCAATGTATGATGCAAATGTCTCTTATCAGATGGCAGAACTTGGAAAAGTAGACCAGGGTGGCGGCGGAACAATTGCCTACCACGCAGCAAAATACGGCATGAATGTACTTGACGGCGGCGTTGCAGTTTTGAGTATGCACGCACCATGGGAAATCACCAGCAAAGAAGATATAAGTCAGTTGTTTGAGTGCTGTAAGGCATTTTTAGGATTGAATTAGAATAGATTGCTTCGTCGCTACGCTCCTCGCAATGACATTTTGAGCTGTCATTGCGAGCCGAAGGCGACAAAACAGATCGTCATTGCGAGCGTAGCGATTGTAGCTTGATAATAATAAATATCAAGCTACAAAACGTGTGAGTCAAGGCTTTAAGCGATAGCGTGCCTTGACCACACGTAAGCAATCCATTATTTTTTCGACATCAGAACTTCATAAATACGGTCGAAGTCTTTTTTATTATCAAAACCAATTACAATAGACCCCTTGTTAATGTCACCCTTGAGTGAAACATCGCGGGTTCCAAAAATATTGCGGAGTTCCTGTTCAAAGTTCAGAACATCAGGATCCTTTTTTACTTCTTTTTTTTCGGTTTTCTTTGCAGCCGCACGGCCACCACCATTATAGGTATCTGCAAGGGCCTCTGCCTCACGAACAGAAAGACCATTTCCTACAATCTTACCAAACATAACGCGCATGTCGGCGTCATTTTTTATCATAAGAAGGGCACGTGCATGACCAGAAGTAATCTGACCGCTAACAAGCGCATGCTGAATATCTTCAGGAAGCTTTAACAGACGGATGGCGTTTGCAACTGTAGCCCGGGCTTTACCAACACGCTTTGCAACCTCTTCCTGATTAAGGTCTCCCATCTGAATGAGATTATAGTAAGCAGTAGCTTCTTCAATAGGATTAAGATCGGCACGCTGAATATTTTCGATAAGTGCCATCTCAAGCTTCTGCTGTTCATCAAACTTACGAAGCTGAACCGGAACTTTTGTAAGCCCTGCCATTTTTGCGGCACGGGTACGGCGTTCACCGGCGATGATATAAAATCCACCGTCGCCTGCATCTTCTATAATAATTGGCTGAAGAATTCCGTTTGCTTTAATAGAATCACAGAGTTCTTCCAGCTGCTTCTGGTTAAATTCAACACGAGGCTGCTTCGGGTTCGGCTTAAGAAGTGCCGGATCCAGCCACATACTGCCGTCCTCTTTCATTTCAATTGCGGCAGGCAGCTTAGTTCTTTTTAAGGTTGTTGAGTGAAGTCCCGCAGAAGAAGCAGCTCCTGTAGAAACTGCAACCTCTTCCTGTGCAGCCGGGTTTTCACCAAGCAGTGCACCAAGACCTTTTCCTAATGCATTTTTAGCCACGGCGAATCACCTCTTCTGCAAGTTTTGCATAACTGCGGGCACCTACACATTCAGGATCGTATTTACAGATAGGAAGTCCGTGAGACGGCGCTTCTGAAAGACGTACATTACGAGGGATAATTGTATTGAAAACAACATCCTTAAAGTATGACTTAACCTGCATTACTACATCCTGTGCAAGGCGGGTGCGTGAATCATACATGGTAAAGAAGATACCGCCAATCTTGAGGTCTGGATTAATTCCTTTCTGAACCTTCTGAACAGTCTGCAAAAGTAAGGTGATACCTTCAAGCGCAAAATATTCACACTGCATAGGAACAAGAACTGAATCTGCAGCAGCAAGTCCGTTAAGAGTAAGAATTCCCAGAGACGGAGGACAGTCAATTAAAATATAATCATAAAGAGCCTTGAGAGGCTCCAGAGCATTTTTCAGGTAGAATTCGCGGTCTTCCTGATCTGCAAGCTCAATTGCGACACCAGAAAGGTCGAGAGAAGCACTGATTGCATCAAGATTTTCTATGGGAGTTTTTTTAACGGCTTTTGTACCTTCCACCTGCCCTGCAAGCAGTTCATAAATCGTAGGTTTATCTTTTGAAATGCCTACGCCGCTTGACATATTGCCCTGAGAGTCAAAATCAATAAGAAGTACTTTTTTTCCGGCGAGCGCAATGTATGCGCCGATATTGATTGCAGAAGTTGTCTTTCCGACACCACCCTTCTGATTTACAAAAACTATGCATTTTCCCATAAAATAAAATGTATCATTTTTTATTAAAATAGTATACAGTAAAAATGTATTGAAAATTGAATAATACACAAAGCCTTGAAAATCTGATTGGCTCCCGTTTCAGATTTTAATCTAACAGCTATGATACATTTTATTTTATTAATATAAGGTGAGGAAGGAGGAATTTACTGCGTCATTGCGAGCGTAGCGAAGCAATCCATAATAATATGATTTTAAGCGTAACTTTATCTAAACCTGCGGGCAATGTTGAAGAAAAACTTGGCCGGAACTATTTGAAAATTAAAATCCGGGCGGTAAATACGGCTGATGGAGCTTCTTATGCGGCTGAAATGTTTACTAAAACTCAGGTTTTTCATAAGAAGTTTGATGAAAAAGAGCTGGAAGATTTTCTGAAAGCAAACTCCGGCATCACTTTTAAAAACGTTGTTAAGCGAACTGATACCGAAGAAATCACACTGCTTACAAATAAAAAAGGAAAGACAACTGAGCTTAGAAAAAAGCTTTCCAAATCTGCGGTTCCTGAGGCTCTCGAAGAAACCAGAAACGCCGGACTGAAAGTGCTTCCTGCCGGTGGTTTTGCCACACATTCTCCGCAGGCACTCAACCACCGTAAACATTATCTCCTCCCCGAAGGCACTCCAGTTCCATTTCTTGTGCTGCTCGGAATTATGAATGACGAAGGCAAAGTGATTTCCAGCCGCTATGACAAGTTTCGCCAGATAAACCGATTCCTGGAATTCATAGACGACATTCTGCCGGAGTTTGCAGAAAAAACAGCGGACGGTCAGCCACTCCGCATTGCAGACTTTGGCTGCGGAAAATCTTATCTTACTTTTGCAGTTCATTATTTTCTTACAGAAATCCGCCATATCAATTGCGAAATAGAAGGCCTGGATCTCAAGGAAGAAGTAATCACTTATTGTAATGACATGGCAGGTAAACTTGGGCTTAAAGGGCTGATTTTTCACACAGGCAATATAGCTGATTATTCGGGAGCAAACAGCCCTGACATAGTAATCACCTTACACGCCTGCGACACTGCAACTGACTACGCCCTCAAATATGCCGTTGAGCGCGGTGCACGGGCAATCCTTAGTGTCCCCTGCTGTCAGCACCAGATTAACACTCAGCTGCAAAACCGCGGAAAAACAGGCGGCGCAACGGGCGAAGTGCCACAAGAATTCGAACCCCTTCTCAAATGGGGAATTATCCGCGAAAAATTCAGTTCCCTCGTAACAGACGCTCTCCGCGGCGAATGGCTGGAGCAGCAGGGCTACAAGGTGCAGATGCTGGAATTTATTGATATGGAACACACTCCGAAAAATATTCTGATAAGAGCTGTAAAAAAAGAGAATGGGATTAACAAAACAAATAATCCTGAATTGATTAACAGCTTAGGTATAACACCAGAACTCTTTAAATAGGAAATTGTCACACGGATTGGAAACGGCTACGCCGTTTCTTTTTTTTTATTTATAAAAAATGAAATGCCGTAGGCATTTCGAATCCGTGTGACAAAAAACAATCCGTGTAATCATCCGTGTGTCAACTACAACACGTGTTTCTTTATAAAATCCCCGACGCCATCATGATTGTTGTCCAGGTCGGTAACGTGGCGGGCAAGCTTTTTGATTTCTTCAAGGCCATTGCACATTGCAACTCCGTGGCCAGCCATGCGGATAAGACTTTCATCATTCATGCTGTCACCAAAGCCCATAACTTTTTCCATGCCAAAACCAAGTTCATTTGCAAGCCAGCAAACAGCCTCTCCCTTGCCGCAGTTTGGAGGAAGAATCTCAAGGAAGTAAGGTTTACTTGTAAAGATTACGGCACGGTTGCCGAACTCAGCACGCAGCTCGCTCTGTAATTCCAGAAGCTCAGAAGGTTCTCCGGGAACAAGCATTTTAGTAAAACCCTGTTTTAGAAAATCATCATAATCTTCTACTTTTGCACCCTTAAGCCCGCACAAATCAACATCAAGCTTTGTCCATTTAGTTTCTTCGCGATAATAAATTGTATCAGGAGTATAAACTTCACTACGAAGACCGCGTGCTTCTGCAATTTCATTTGTACGAATTAAAATTTCCGGCTCTACCTTACGGCAGAAAACCTGTTCGCGTTTATGAAGATCAAAAATTGAACATCCATTTATAGCAATCAAAAAACGGCCGGCTTCTTTTCCGGCAATTTCGAGCCGCCTGACAAACGGCAATATAGCATCTTCTGCACGACCTGAGCAAAGAACAACATAAATGCCCCGCTCTGCACATTCACGCAAAGCGGCAACATTTCCGTCAGAAATCTGACGGTCATCATTTAAAAGAGTATCATCAAGATCCAGAGCTATAAGGCGAACATCCAGCTTTTCCATAAACTAGAGTGTAGCAATAGCCTTTTCAATTCTTGCGAGAGACTTTTCTTCGCCGAGAACTAAAATAGAACCGATAAGTGGTGGAGATACACGACTGCCGGTTACAGCCATACGGATTGGCATCATAAAATCGCCAAGCTTAATTCCAAGAGCCTCTGCCTTAGACTTAGCAAGAGCTTCTGCTCCTTCGTGGTCAAGGCTGAAACACTGATGAACAAAATCTTTTGCTTCTTCAAGAACTTCCTTTGTTTTTGCGGCATCAATCTTCTTTGGAACAAGCTGTTCTACAGGTGGAACTGCAGGCTCTGTAAACATAAAGTGAACCATTTCAGCTGCTTCTGTTAAGAACTTAAGGCGTTCCTGAATAAGAGGCATAAGTCCCATCAAGGTCTTCTTTACATCTGCACTCGACATATTCATTGATTTATCTACGCAGTATGGTTCGCCGTCTTCGCCAAGTGCAACGCCGGAGAACTCAGGACCAACATTAGGTTTTGGCTGAGGATTTTCAGGGTTGATTTCGAGCAGGGCATCTCCTGTTCCTGTAATAAAAGGAAGAGTCCACTTGTAGAGCTCTTCTGTTGAAAGCTGGCGGATATAGTTTGCATTGAAATATTCAAGCTTCTTGTAATCAAATACAGCAGGAGCTTTGTTCAAATGCTCAAGCTTAAAGGCCTTTGCAAGCTCTTCGAGAGTATAGAATTCTTTTCCTTCTTCATAAGAACAACCAAGCATTGCAACGTAGTTTACGATAGCCTGTGGAAGGTAACCGCGAGCACGGAACTCGTTCAAGCTTGTTGAACCGTGACGCTTAGAAAGCTTCTTTCCGTCTGCACCGTTTACCATTGGAAGGTGACAGAACTCAGGGTGCTCCCAGCCAAAAGCTCGGTACATCTGAACGTGGAGTGGAGTTGAAGGAATCCATTCCTGAGCACGCATTACATGGCTGATTTTCATAAAGTGATCATCAACAATGTTTGCAAGGTGATAAGTTGGGAATCCATCTGATTTTAGCAAAACTGGGTCTGGAGAAATATCTTCGTTCTTCCATACAATATCACCAAGCAGGTGGTCAGAGAATTTTGTTTCTCCTTCCATTGGAACCTTAAGACGAATTACGTAAGGCTTACCCGCATCGAGATTTACTTTTACTTCTTCCGGAGTAAGGTGACGGCAGTTTCGGTCGTAACCAGGAGCCATCTTATTTTCAGTCTGAATCTTTCTGATGCGGTCGAGACGTTCTGCATCACAGAAACAGTAATAAGCTTCTCCTTTTTCTACGAGTTCATAAGCGTATTTCTTATAAAGTTCAAAACGCTCGCTCTGAACATAAGGACCATATTCACCGCCCTTAGAACCGCCTTCATCCCAGTCGATTCCAAGCCATGCCATTGTATCATAAAGATTCTGAACATATTTTTCGTCGTAACGTGTACGGTCTGTATCTTCGAGACGAAGAATAAATTTTCCGTTTTGTGAACGTGCAAAAAGATAATTAAAAAGTGCAGTGCGCACACCACCAATGTGCTGCATACCTGTAGGTGACGGAGCATATCTAACTCTAACTTCTGCCATAAAAGACTCCTCATAATATGATGATATGGAAAATATTGAACAATTATAATGATTTTGAAGATAACCCGCAATACAGAAAAAACTTCCATTATTTTAAATATTAGCGTATAATATATGCTATATCGCAAAAAGTCGTGTTGGCAGTTGTCAGCAATTATTTTCTTACTTAGGAGATAACTATGAGCTCTAAAACAACTTCAAACGGCATTAGAGTACCCTGGTACGGATATTTATTCTTATTCCTCGTTTATGCCTCATCATTCATTGTAATGACACCTTTCTCCCTGATTTCCGGTTTATTTTCCGCTACAGAAATGAAAATCATCTTTTCTCATTTTTCGGTAAATATTGCAATACTTCTGGTTCTTGGAGTTGCAGCAGGTATGGTGCTTCTGGAACGCAAGGCAATCAATGAATATGATGGAAGTGCACAAGGCCAGAAAAAACTTAATGCAAAGCTTAAGCTCTATGCGCTTTTGAATATTGTATTCCCAGTTCTTTCCATGATTATTCTTAGTCTTGTTATTATCGGGTCATTAAAATCTGCCGGCATTGTTCTTCATTCTTTTCAGGGAATAAATCCGACCATGTTCATTATTGCAATGCTGGAAGGAAGTCTTTTGGATGTAGGACTTCTCTTCTACATATTGCAGATAAGGATTATAGAAAGTCGTCTTTCTGTTGTTCCGTTTGGTAAAAATGAACTGTCTTTGAATATCATTCAGAGAAATGTTCTTACACTCACTTTCTCTCTGCTTGGCTGTCTTTTCCTCATTCTCATAACGCTTAATCCTTCAAATTTAAGCGCCGGAACTTCTGTTCTTTACAAAAGACTTACGCCTATTGTAATCTACTGTCTCATTTACTTTGCAATTGCATCATTCCTTCTTACGGATGATATCAGACAGTGTCTCAAGCAGATTTCTTCCATTACAACTGCACTTTCTGAGAAAGACTATACTGTAGAAAACAAAAAACCTTCGAACCGAAGTGAGCTCGGTACCATTGTTCAGGGAATTAATGATTTTAAGAATTCAGCTGCAGCAATTCTTCGCGACATCGATGTTTCTACCAGAAAAACTTCAAATCAATCAGATGACCTTGTTCACAACATGGATTTGACTAAGGAAAATATTGCAAGCATTGTTGAATCGCTTAACAGTATTAAACAGGAAATTGAAAATCAGTCTGCTGGTGTTGAAGAATCTAACTCTGCTGTTGAACAGATTATGGGTAACATTCGTTCCCTCAATTCTTCTATTGAAGCTCAGTCTGCTGGCGTAACTCAATCATCTGCCGCTGTAGAAGAAATGGTTGCAAACATCGCAAGTGTTTCTCAGATTCTTGAAAAGAATAATCAGGTTGTAAATGAACTTACTACTGCCGCAGATAAAGGTCAGCAGCAGGTTAAGATAGCCGTAAAAACTGCGGACGGAGTTTTGCAGCAGTCAGCTGGTATTCTGCAGGCTTCAAGCATAATTCAGAATATTGCAAGCCGAACAAACCTTCTTGCTATGAATGCCGCAATTGAGTCTGCTCACGCCGGCGAAGCTGGTAAAGGCTTTGCGGTTGTTGCCGAAGAAATCCGTAAGCTTGCAGAACAGTCTGGAGACCAGAGTAAGGCAATTGATGAAAACCTTCGTTCTCTTTCAGATGCTATCGGCGGTATTTCAAATGATATTAATCTTGTTCAGACTGCATTTGAAAAAATCTACGAGCTTTCTCAAAAGGTTCGCCAGCAGGAAACTGTTATTGCAAACGCAATGGAAGAACAGAACTCGGGTAACCAGCAGGTACTTGAGGCTATGCATGCCATCAGTGATTCCACTATGGAAGTAAAGAACGGTTCTTCTGAAATGCTGGTAGGCGGCGAACAGATTCTTAAGGAAATGAGAAACCTTACTGAGGTTACACAGGTTATTTCTGATAACATGAATCAGATTAACGAGTTCTCTCAGCAGATTTCTGACGCCATTACAATTACTATGGCTTCTACAAACAGTACTCAGGAAAATCTTCAGGCACTTATGAAAGACCTGAGTACCTTCAAGTTGAATTAATGCCTTTTCGAGCCGCAGGCGAAGCAATGTGAAATAGATTGCCACGTCGCTTCGCTCCTCGCAATGACGCCGACGCAGTAACAGGGCTTCCGCATTATAAAAGATTTACGTAATCTTGGCGCGAGGGAGCGGGGCGTGGTACAAAAACACTCTTTTTGTGGCTGCCGCGTAAGCGGCAGGTGTAATAGTTTCTATACCACAAAAAGCGTGTAGCGCATTATTGCGCGGTTTTGTACCACGAAGCCGTGACCGGAAGCCATGTTTTCACAAATTCGTTTTATAATGCGGAAGCCCTGATGTAATTCCCGAGCTTGACACGAGAATCTTTTTTTTAAACCAAAATTATGCTATAATTGAGCCTCCGGGGGACATTAAAAAAAATGGCAGATTACCACGAATTTCCGGCGGCTCCAGAAGGCACGCCTGTAGCAAACTTTGTACACCTTCACGTACACTCAGACTATTCTCTTTTGGACTCCTGTGCCACTCTGGATAAGCTCGTTGCAAAAGCAAAAAGCCTTAACATGCCTGCCCTCGCACTCACCGACCACGGAAATATGTTCGGTGCCCTCAACTTTGAAAAGCTCTGCCACGTAAACGGAATCAACCCGATTGTAGGTGAAGAGTTTTACGTTGCCTACGGAAGCCACTACGAAAAAAATGATGTTCCCTACAGTCACAAGGGTGAAGAAGGCGACCGTCATGCTCACTACTTCCACCTTATTCTTCTTTGCGAAAATCAGAAAGGTTACGAAAATATGTGCTGGCTTTCCAGCCGCGCCTTTTGTGACGAAAATGCCCTTTATTATGGTAAACCCCGCATAGACTTTGAACTTCTGGAGCAGTATCACGAAGGAATTATCTGCTGTTCTGCCTGTATTCAGGGAGAGCTTCCTCAGATGCTGCTTGCCGGAATGGACAAGGAAGCCGAAGAACTTGCCTTAAAATACAGTAAGCTTTTTGGACCGGATCATTATTACATAGAAATCCAGGACCACGGAATTCCTGAACAGAAAATTGTTGCTGAAAAACTGATTGCACTTGCCCACAAATTAAACATTCCGCTGGTTGCCACAAACGATATTCATTATGTAGAAAAAGAAGATGCCATTGCCCAGGACGCACTGCGCTGTATCGGCTTTAAAAATCTTCTTCATGAAAAGCATGCAAAAATGGGCGGCGACATGGATCTGGATAACTGGTATTTTAAGACAGAAGCCGAAATGCGTGCCCTCTTCCCTCAGTGTCCGGAAGCTTTTGATAACACAATCAAGATTGCCAATATGTGTAATCTTACAATCAAGCAGTACACAACTCCAGAGCTCAAGGAATGTCTTCCGCGCTTTGAGCTTCCTGCAGAATTCCGCACTCACGGCGATGACTATCAGAGCGACCAGAACGACTATGTAAAATACCTTGTAGAAGAAGGACTTAAAAAGCGCTACAAGGAAATTACACCGGAAATCCGCGAACGTGCCGACTACGAAATGAACACTATTTTCAGCATGGGCTTTTCCGGCTACTTCCTTATTGTTTGGGAATTTATCAACTGGTCTAAATCAACCTATGACAATGTAAACAAAAGGCCGAAGCCTTATATTCCGATTGGTCCGGGCCGAGGTTCAGGTGCGGGTTCTCTTGTAGCCTACGCCATGACCATTACAGATATTGACCCATTCAGATATGGTTTGATTTTTGAGCGCTTCTTAAACCCAGAACGTGTATCCATGCCGGATTTCGACGTTGATATGGACTTCGACTATCGCCAGGATATCATCCAGCATACCCGTGACCTTTATGGTGATGACAACGTTGGCCACATTGTTACCTTTGGTACCCTCAAGCCAAAAAACTGTATTGCCGATGTTGGCCGAATCCTCAATATTCCGCTTTCCGAAGTAAATGAGCTCAAAAAATGTATTCCAGACAATCCTAAAGCAAAGCTCAAGGACGCCTTTAGCGAGCCTACAGATAAAATGCCGGACGGCGGTCAGCTTATCAAATATAAGGATGATCCGCGTTACCAGGAGCTTTTTGATCTGGCCTTCCGTCTTGAAGGTGTAAAGCGAAACACAGGTCTTCACGCCTCGGGTATGGTAATTGGTTTAACCCCGCTTCCTAACTGGGCTCCTGTATTCAAGGATCCTAAAACCGGTGAAGTTGGTGTTCAATACACAATGGATATTATTGAGCCCTGTGGTCTCGTAAAGTTTGACTACCTTGGACTTAAAACACTTTCGCTTATCCGCTATGCAGAGGCAATCATAAATAAACACCGCCCGGCTGGAACTCCAGAATTCGTTACCGCAAATGTAAGCGAAACCGACGAAGCAACCTTTGACCTTTTTGACCGCGGAGACTCTGTTGCGGTATTCCAGTTTGAATCTCCCGGTATGCAGAAGATTTTGCGTGAATGTAAACCGCGCTGTATAGAAGAGCTTGTTGCCTTGAACGCCCTTTTCCGTCCGGGTCCACTGGCTTATATTCCAAAATATATTGAAGGAAAATGGCATCCGGAAAAAATTGAATATCCTGACCCTGCTCTTGAAGACCTCTTAAAAGAAACCTACGGTATTATGGTTTACCAGGAACAGGTTATGAAGGTTGCCCAGATTATTTCAGGCTTCTCTCTTGGTGGTGCCGATATGCTCCGCCGTGCCATGGGTAAGAAAAAACTCGACGTTCTTATGAAAAAGAAGGAAGAGTTCATTGCCGGTGCCGTTAAAAATGGACACACAGAAGAACACGCAGGCGAAATCTTTGAAATCATGATTCCTTTTGCGGGCTACGGATTCAATAAATCTCATGCAGCGGCTTACTCTGTCCTTGCATACCGTACAGGCTGGCTCAAGGCTCACTACCCTGCCGAATTTATGGCAGCAAACCTTACAAACGAAATCACCTCAACCGACGGTCTTCCCTTCTATATTGAAGAAGCCCGTAAAATGGGTGTTCCTGTAGATGCCCCAGACGTAAACCGTTCCGACGTCATTTTTGACGTTGTAGACGGCCGAATTGTATTTGGTCTTAAAGGTATTAAGGGAATGGGCGAAGCTGCTGCTCAGGCAATTGTAAATGAACGTGAAAAGAATGGTCCTTTTAAGAATTTTATGGACTTTATAAAACGTGCATGTGCAATCGTTGAAAAGGATGAAGACGGCCGCGAAAAAACACTTATTAATAAAAAAGCGATCGAAGTTCTTATTAAAACAGGTGCCTTTGATCACCTCAAAGAAAAAGATGGAACTACACTCAACCGACCTACCCTGCTTGCAAATATGGAAGCAGCATTGGACTATGTTTCTGATTATCTTGAAGACCAGAAAAAAGGTCAGGGAGATTTATTCGGTGATTTAGCAGAAGAAGAAAAGAACTTTACGGATTTCCAGTTTAAAATAATTGCAGATATTCCACAAATGGAACTCCTTAACATGGAAAAAGAATGTATCGGTTGTTATGTAAGTGGCCATCCTCTGGACAGCTATCGCAAAGCAATCGAACGGGCTGTTACCGTAAGAGCCGGAAACATAAACCGCATTGCCGAAGAAAGCAAAGCCGAAAAAGCCGCTCTCGAAGCAAGCGGTGTAAAGCCATGGCAGATGCGTGATTCAGGAAAATCTTATGTTGCACTTGGAATGCTCAGCGGCATTCATCAGATTACCACAAAAAAAGGCGCGCAGATGGCTTTTGCCAAGCTTAATGATATGGACGGTCAGATTGATTTAACCTTCTTCCCGAAAACCTGGGAAACTCTGCGAGGGCAAATCGAAGACGGCAATGTTTATGCACTCCGCGGAAAAGTGGACGGCACACGCGATACTCCATCTCTGCTTGTTGATGCAATTGAAGATGTTGAACAGATGGAAACTCACGCTGCACAGTCAGTTCATATCAAGCTGGATACTAATTTTACCTCTGAAATAGCAATTTCGCAATTAAGAGATTTTTTATTTGATAAAATGGGTAAATGTTCAGTATATTTTCATATAGACACAGGAAATAATCCTTATGTCGTAAAAGCAAACGACCAGATTTCCGTAAGTGCCGATGAAACAACACTGAAGGCGCTGAAAGAAATTAATTTCGTACGCGAAGTCTGGACTGAATGAACGTCATCCCGAACTTGTTTCGGGATCTATTTAAGAGATGCTGAAACAAGTTCAGCATGACAACTTCTTGGAGGTATCTTTTTATGATTCAAACAATTCTTTATTTTCTGGCAGCAGCACTGTCGCTTTATACACTTTTATGCTTTATTTATATTTTAATGTCCTGGTTTCCGGGGGCAAAATTCACAAAGTTCGGACACTTTATGTCTTCTGTCTGTGAACCTTATATGGGGCTCTTCAGAAAAATGAGCTTTCTGCGCATAGGCAATATTGATTTTTCACCGATTGTTTCACTTGGAATTCTCTCTCTTGCTTCTGCAATTCTTGGTGGAATTCAGCATACCGGCAGAATCTTCCTTGGCGGAATTCTCGGAACAATTCTTTCCTCTCTCTGGGGAATCGCTTCTTCTATCATGGGAATCTTTACACTTTTGATTTTTATCCGTTGGATTTTCCTTACAATCAACAAGGGCAGAACCTCTTATGATTCAGGATGGAATCAGGTAGATATGCTTTTGAATAAATTCACCTACAAGGTTGCAGGAACCTTTACAAAAAGCAGCATGAGCTATCAGCGCTCTCTTTTAATTTCCTGGATTGCTTTTCTTGTGATTCTTGGAGTGGGACACTTCCTTATTGCTATTCTCGTAAATCTCTGCTACAGAATGCCATTCTAATAATTTTACAATAACAGACAGGGCTTGTTTTGAAGATATCTGATATTAAAACACCGGTTTCTGCAATTGCGGGAATCGGTCCGCAGCTTACAAAAACTCTGGCAAAGGTAAATGTTTTTACCGTTGGAGATTTACTGCAATATTACCCGCGAGACTACGAAGACAGAACCCGTAAAGTAACGTTTCGCGAACAAGCCTCGAATAATGGCAAGGTTCACACCGTCGCACAGGTTATAGCCCATGAATGGTTTGGCTACGGCCGCATGAAGACCTTAAAAATTATTGTAACCGACGGAACAGGCACTGCTGAACTGATTTGCTTTAACCGCGCATTCCTCGAAAAAACTCTTGTACCTGGAACTATAATTACAGTTACCGGGAAATTTGAAATAAAATATGGAAAGCTGCAGAGCACAACTTTTGAGACTATAAAACATGAAGATTGCCCTGTGGTTGAGTGCCCGCCAGGACGTATCGAAACCTTATACAATGGAGAATCCGTTAAAAACCGAGCCGACAGGGTCGGTTTAGGATTATCCATCGAACTCTCGCATATTCCTCCAAAGGAAAGTGGTATAATTCCAATTTATCCGCTCACGGAAGGTCTTACCCAAAAGGCAGTTTCAAAAGCTGTTGGTCATGCCTTACAGCAGTATGCCCTCGGAATTGAAAACGAACTGCCGTCTGAGATTATTGAAGCTCGTGGCCTTTTACAAAAACAGGAAGCGTTACGTCTTATTCACCGCCCTTCAAAAATGTCTCAGGTAACGGCTGCGCGTCGCACTCTGGTCTACGAAGAACTCTTTCAATTTCAGAAAATTATCGCCGAGCGGGCTTATAAGAGAAAGGGCCATTCGGAAAATCCGGTGGTTGAGTACGAGCGTAGCGAGTGTATCGAAACCTTATACAATGGGGAATCCGTTAAAAACCGAGCCGAAAGGGTCGGTTTAGGATTGTCCATTAACCTTTCTACCTTCACCGACAGTCTCTCACCCCTTCAACTGGACTTCTTTAATTCCCTGCCCTTCCCGCTCACAGACGACCAGCGAAAAGTCATTTACGAAATGGACGAGGAAATAGACCGAAGCTACAAGGAACGAGAGCGCGTCTTAAATCAGCTGGACCGCGGCATGCCTCCTCCGATCTCACCAACTTTTACAATGGCACGTCTTTTACAGGGCGACGTAGGTTCTGGTAAAACTCTTGTTTCTCTTTTTGTATGTCTCAGAATCATCAGCTGGAAGGGACAGTGTGTCTTTATGGCGCCTACTGAAATTCTTGCACGTCAGCATGCAGAAACTACTGCCCGCATGTTGTCCCCACTGGGAGTTCGCACCGCCTTTCTGACAGGCAACCTCCGTGCAAAAGGACGAAATCAACTGCTTCGTGCGCTTAAAGAAGGTGAAATTGATATTATTGTCGGTACTCACGCACTCTTTTCTTCAAACGTAGAATACAAGGATATGGAGCTTGCGGTAATTGATGAGCAGCACCGTTTCGGGGTTCTGCAGCGACAGGCAATTATTGAAAAAGGACGGCAGACAGTCGGCAGCTTTACCTTTGAACCAAATCTTTTAATGATGAGTGCAACTCCGATTCCTCAGAGCCTTGCCCTTACTGTGTTTGGAGACCTGGATATTTCTTCCATCCATACAATGCCTGCCGGACGCAAACCAATTACCACTTACCTTGTAAAAGAAGGAAATGAGATAAACGCCTACGAAGCTGTACGTAAAGAGCTGGCAAAGGGACATCAGGCTTATTTTGTTTACCCGGCAATCGACAGTGATGAAAACATTAAATCAGCAGAAAAAATCTTTGCGCACCTTCGTGACCATATTTACCCGCAGTACAAATGTGCACTTGTTCACAGCAAAATTGACGAAGAAGAACAGGTTCAGATTCTGAGGGACTTCCGCGACGGAGCAATTCAGGTACTTGCCGCAACAACTGTAATAGAAGTAGGAGTTGATGTTCCAAACGCTACCTGCATGGTAATTGAAGGGGCAGACCGCTTTGGCATGGCACAGTTGCATCAGCTGAGAGGCCGCGTAGGCCGTGGAGATGCACAGTCTTACTGCTTCTTAATTTACAGCAAGGATATCACAGAAACCGGAATTGAGCGGATGAAGGCCCTGCGCCAGAGCACAGACGGCTTTTACATTGCCGAACAGGATTTGAAAACCCGAGGTCCCGGAGAACTCAACGGAACCGTTCAGGCAGGCGAGCTCGGTTTTCGCATTGCAGACCTCTCCCGCGACATGGAAATTATGGAGCAGGCCCGAAACGACGCATTGGCATTTGTATCAAAATAACTCAAAAAAGCTCTCATTTCAAACCACTGTGTCAAAATGATACAGCTTTTTCGGCTCATTTGGTGATTTCGATACGCCCTTCGGGCACTCAATCACCGCATAATACGCCATTTACGGTGGTTGAGTAGCGAAGCGTATCGAAACCACCATTTTTCTCATTATTTTCAACATTTTCTTCTTGACGATTTTACTTGGCACAATACTTGCTATTATATTAATGTATAAGGAGATTATGCCATGACACGCGACGAAAACATTCTTGCT
Source organism: uncultured Treponema sp. (assembly GCA_947166355.1). GTDB lineage: Bacteria > Spirochaetota > Spirochaetia > Treponematales > Treponemataceae > Treponema_D. Next base: position 185,602 of record CAMVDX010000001.1, on the reverse strand, counting down.
ATGTATCTTAAAGAAATCAACAAAGTTCCTATGATTTCTCATGAAGAAGAAATTGAGCTTGCACAAAAAGCACAAGCCGGTGACAAAGCTGCAAAAAATAAGCTTGTAAACGCTAATCTCCGCTTTGTGGTTAATGTTGCAAAGAAATATCAGAACCACGGTCTCGACCTTACAGACCTCATCAGCGAAGGAAATCTCGGACTCCTTACTGCGGTTGAAAAGTTTGACGTAAACAAGGGATACCACTTCATTTCTTATGCTGTATGGTGGATTCGCCAGAGCATTCTTAAGGCTATCTGCGAAAAGAGCCGTGCTATCCGACTGCCGCTTAACCGCGCCAACGAGCTCGTTCAGATTGAACATGCACGAAAAGTTGTGGGAACTAAGAAAACTGAGCAGCAGGAATATGAAGAAATTGGAGCTATGCTCAATATGGAACCTGCACATGTTCGCGATATGATTAACATCAGCCGCGAAATGATCAGCCTCGATGCAGAAACTAACGATTCTGAAAACGGACACACAAAGGTTGCAGACTTCTTTGAAGACAACGCTTACGACCGTCCGGAAGAAAAGGCTATCGAAAACTCTATGCATGAAGAAATTGATAGCGTAATTAATACACTCCGCCCTAACGAAGCCCGCGTAATCAGAATGCGCTATGGTCTCAACGGAGCAAAGCCAATGTCACTTAAAGAAGTTGGTGAAGAATGTTCACTTACTAAGGAACGCATCCGCCAGATTGAAAAGCACGCGATTGTAAGACTTCAGCATCCTACACGCGCACGCCGCCTTGAAGCATACGTTGCATAAAAAAATCAGTGGTTGAGCCTGTCAAAACCACAGCAGACATCTATAAGTACAAAGCCCCCGGTAGTTTCGAAAAGTTCAACCACCGGGGGCTTTTTAATTCATTGTCATTGCGAGGAGCGTATGCGACGTGGTAATCCATTAAGTAACTTGCCACACACTTCGCAATCGCAATGACAAATAATCAGATTTTAACTATTTACTAGCCTTAATCTTAGCATCAACTTCAATCTGATGTTTTTCTGTATCGAACTTGTAGAGTTCATCGAAGCCAAAGCCCTTAACCTCTGCAGTCATTTCATCCCACATCTTGTCGAATTCTGCATCATTCTTTGCAAAAATCATACGCCAAGAAGCATCGCAAACTGACTTGTTTACACTGTTACGGATTACAGAAATATCAGCTGAATCTGAAGGAAGTGCAACAGCAACTGATGGACTTACAGTAAGTCTATTATTCTTTGTCATCCAGTCTGTAGCATCCTTTGCATCATACTTCTTTTCCCAGTCTCTTCTCATCTGAGTCATGTTCTTCTCTTTGTAAGTAGACCAGTACTGAGTTGCATAGATTTCTCCAGTGAGTGGGTTTGTACAGTTAGAGTTAACAATCCACTGGTTAATAGCGTTGTTTCCGTCGCTGTATCCACCGCCACCAAATTCTGCAGGAACTGGAAGGTTATCCATAAGTGCATTATCGTTAATCTGTTCAAGTCTTCCATCAGCACCCTTCTTATAGTTGAAGCCTTCAATACCATCATGCTGATACATAGCTCCCTCTGGAGAAGCGTACCAGTCAAGGAATTTCATAATGCGTGCATACTTAGCATCGTCAACCTTTGAACCTACACCGAAGATACGTCCGCTTCCGAAGTAAGCATCTGAATCTGTGTAGTAAAGCTGATCCTGTACAGGGATGAAACAGAAAGCAGTACCGTCTGCAAGACGTGCAGAAGTATTCCAGAATCCGATTTCCCATGTGTACCAGATGAAGTCTACCTGTCCGTTAGAAATCTTAGCACAAACTGAGTTCCAGTCCTGTGTACCTGAATCTGGGTCAACAACACCAGCTCTCTTTGCCTTGTTCAAGAAGTGAAGAATCTTATAGTAAGCACCGTCTTTTGCAGTAAGTGGATAGAATGTGTTATCCGGCTTAAGAACAGCAGAACCTTTAATCTTATCACCATACCAGGTTGTAAGCTGAACAACATTGGCAATACCAATCATACCGTCTCCACCATCCCAATCTGGCCAGAGTGAAAGAGGATAAGCAGGATCACCATTTTCGTTTGTTGGGTGAACTTTTCGGAGCTCTACAAATGCATCAATAAGACCATCAAGATCTTTGATTTCTGGAGCGCCAATCTTGTTATACAAATCCCAGCGGAACTGTGGAAGAGAATAAATTCTTTCCTGTGTGAAAGATGTAGGAGATGTATCCATCATTTCTGTTGGAATACCATAATATTTTCCAGCAGAGTTTCCTGGAAGACCTGTGTTTAAAGCCTTAATCTGTGTATCAAACTTCATCAGGTTTGGACAATCTTTAATCTTATCGCTGATATCTTTAATCAAACCTGCTTCAAGACAATCCTGGAACTGTGTTGCATCAAGAAGAACAATGTCTCCAAGATTTCCAGAGCTTGAACGGAGCTGATAGATTGAATCACCTGCTACCTGAGGAGCAATGATGTTAAGTTCGATGTTAAATTTGTCCTTAACAACCTTTGCGAACCAACCGGTCTGCATACCCTGATAGTTTGCAGCAACGTCGAAAATTTCAAGTGTCATTGGTGCATTATCATCAACAACCTTTGAAGCCTTTTTACCGTTTCCACAGCTGCACAATAAAGCAGCAGAAACAGCCATCACAGTGATAGTAGAAATAATTCCTTTTTTCACTTTGATTTCCTCCTTAATTTTTTTGCTTTTTTATATCAACCTTTAACTGCGCCAATCATGATTCCCTTTGTAAAGTAACGCTGGAATACAGGATAAACACAGATAATAGGAAGAACTACAATTACAGAAACCGTCATGCGGATTGAAGTAGCTGTCTGAGCATGAGCAAGGCTGGCGGCAAGAGCGGCGGCTGAGGTACTATTGTTTACGAGAGCCTTGAGCGAGCTCGCCTGATTAATGTACTGATAAAGAGTAAACTGAAGTGTGTATAATTTTGGATCTGTTACAAGAAGCAATGTATCCTGAAATGAGTTCCACTGAGCAACAGAAGCAAAGATTGCAACGGTAGCGATAATCGGTTTGATAACCGGAAGAATAACCTTAAAGAAAATCTGCATGGTACCCGCCCCATCTATAACGGCGGCTTCTTCAAGAGACTCCGGTACACTTTCCACAAAAGTTTTACAGAGAACTATGTAGAACGGCTGAACCGCAACCGGGAAAATATAAGCCCAGAAATTATTTGTAAGATGCAGATTTCGCATAGTGATAAACCACGGAATAATACCTGCATTAAAATACATTGTTGCAACACAGAATCGGTACCAGAACTTTCTCTTCCACAAAGTCTTTTTTGTAAACATGTAACCAAGAAAGCCGGAAACAACAACCGTAAAAAATGTTCCGATTACAGTACGCAAAATAGAAATCTTAAATGCTGTAAGAAGTCCATTAACCTTCATTACCTGCTTATAGTTATTCAGGTGAAATTTAAGAGGAACAATAAGAACCTTTCCTCGCTCGCTGAGGTCATTTGCACTCACCGAATTAATAAGAATATAATAAAAAGGATAGACGCAAACAAATGCGAAAATCGAATAAATCACATAAGTGGAAATATTTATAATATGATCTTCAAGTGTAAGTCTTTTTAAACTCATTTTTTAACCTCATCATTTTGTCATTATCCGGCTCGTGCGGATAAGCTTGTTTTGCAGATTCCCGGGTCACGCCCGAGGATGTCAGCATTCAATCGCAATGACAGACTACAGACTATAAAAGACTTTCGCCTCGGATTTTCTTAGAAACCCAGTTTGTAACACAAAGCAGAATAATACTTACAAAAGTCTTAAGAATACTTATAGCCGTTGAAAGTGAATAACCTCCACTACCCATTGCAAGATTGTAAACGTAAAGGTCGAGAACTTCGATTTTTGCTTTGTTGAAGGAATTTGCAAATACGAAATACTGTTCCATTCCGTTTGAAAGGAAGTTTGCAAGACTAAGCATTACAAGAACAAAATATGTTGGAAGAATACTTGGAATTGTAATGTGCCAGATTCTCTGCATACGAGAAGCCCCGTCAATCATTGCAGCTTCCATAAGAGAATCATCAATTCCGGTGATTGCGGCAATATACATGATGGCAGCCCATCCGGCATTTTTCCAGGTAAGCCATACCCACTGCTTGAACCACACATGACTTGAAGATTGAAGGAACATAATCGGTTCATCAATAATTCCCATGTTCATAAGAACACTGTTTACAGCACCTGTACTGTTGAATACACTGAAAGCAATAGAATAAACCAATACCCAGCTGATAAAGTTTGGAAGTGTTGTTACAGTCTGAACAAATTTTTTAAAAGGAACTGATTTGATTTCATTCAGAAAGACTGCGAAAATCATAGGAAACCATGAAAACAGAAGGCTTAATCCACTCATGGCAAAAGTATTTGTAAGAACCTGAAGCAGTTTTTTTACCTTTGTTGGATTTTCTACCATTGAAACAAACCACTTAAAGCCTACAAACTTATCCCAGGAAAGCGGGAACGGTGGTTTATAATCAAAAAATGCATATACCCAGCCATAAAGCGGATAATATGAAAAAACAGCTATGAGAAGCAGAAACGGAAGCACCAGAAGAAAATCTTTCAGTGAATTCTTCTGCTTTGCGGTCTTTATGAACTTCATAATCACCTCAAACTTTTAATTTTGTTGCCTTATTTATTGCAACAATTTCTTATAAATCGTTTTAGTTAAACGTTTTACTAACTGTTAATTATACCACGGAATTTCTATAAGTCAATTTTTTTCTAGGGGAATTTACTGATTGAATCAGTCTACATTGCGAGGCAAAGCCGAAGCAATCTACAACAATGGATTGCTTCGGCGTCCTTGCGGACTCCTCGCAATGACGCAGGCGGGAGATTGTCACGTCGCATTTTCTCATCGCAATGACGTGGAAATTTGTCTCTAATTGTAACAAAGCACAAAAAATGGTAATATTGACGAACATTTACGTTATTGGATTCTCATCATGCTGAACTTGTTTCGTGATTACGCGCTACAGTACAGGATGACGGGGATTTGGAGGATTTTTTATGGTACCAGTATTAATTAAAGATTTACTGTCTTCTAAGCCAGAGGGGCAGAAGGTTACAGTATGTGGTTGGGTGCGCACTGTACGCGACTCAAAAGGTCTTGTTTTTATTCAGGTGAACGATGGAAGCTGTTTCGCAAATATCCAGCTCACCTTTGACCGCAATAATCCTTCTAATAATGCAAATGTAAATGAAATCGAAGCTGAACTCAAAAAGCTCAACACCGGAGCAAGCCTCCGTGCTGAAGGTCTTCTGATTGAATCTCCTGCAAGCGGACAGGCTGTTGAAGTAACTCTGGAAAGCCTCAAGTGTCTTGGCGAAGCAAATCCGGATGAATATCCTTTGCAGAAAAACAAGATGTCTATGGAATATCTTCGCGATGTTGCACACCTTCGTGCACGTACAAACACCTTTGGAGCAGTTTACCGCGTACGAAACCAGATGGCTTTTGCAGTTCATTCTTTCTTCCAGGAAAGAGGCTTCCAGTACATCAACGCTCCGGAAATCACCTGCTCTGACTGTGAAGGTGCTGGTGAGATGTTTCAGGTTACAACACTCAGCATGGAAAAAATTGCAGAGATGGCTGTAAAGGCCGGTAACGGCGGAATGAAGCCGGAAGATGCTTATAAGATTGTAGACTATAAAAAGGACTTCTTTGGAAAGAAGGCCAGCCTCACCGTTAGTGGTCAGCTTGAAGCAGAAACTCTTGCTACAGCCTTGAGCCGCGTTTACACCTTCGGCCCTACTTTCCGTGCAGAAAATTCTAACACTCCACGCCACCTCGCTGAATTCTGGATGATTGAACCTGAAATGGCTTTCTTCGATCTCGACGATGACATGGACATTCAGGAAGACTTTGTAAAATATCTTTTGAACTGGGCTTTGACAAAGTGCCGCAGCGACCTCGAGTTCTTTGACAAGAGAATTCAGCCAGGACTTATCGAAAGTCTCGAAAAAGTTGCAAAGGCTAAGTTCACAAGAATCAGCTATACTCAGGCTATTGAAGATCTTGAAAAGGCAGCGGCTAACGGCGCTAAGTTTGAGTTCAAGCCTTACTGGGGCTGCGACATCGCAACTGAGCACGAGCGCTATCTTACAGAAAAGATTTACAACGGCCCTGTTATGGTTTTCAACTATCCAAAGGAAATCAAGTCTTTCTATATGAAGCAGAATGACGACGGCAAGACTGTAAAGGCTGTAGACGTTCTTGTTCCTGGAATCGGCGAGCTTATCGGTGGTTCTGAACGCGAAGAAAACTACGACAAGCTTCTTGCTGCCTGCAAAGAGCGCAACATGGATATGTCAAACTACGAATGGTATCTCGACCTTCGCCGCTTTGGTACAGTTCCACACTCAGGCTTCGGCTTAGGCTTTGAACGCCTCATGCGCTACGTAACAGGTATGGACAATATAAGGGATGTTATTCCTTATCCTAGAGCTCCAAAGCTGGCGGATTTTTAATATGCAAGTTTCCGCCAGGAAACTTGGTAAGCACGCTTGCGTGCGACTAATTCCTTACCCACGCGCTCCAAAACTGGCAGACTTCTAATAAAGTAGATTGCTTCGTCGCCGCGCTCCTCGCAATGACGTCGTGGAATCGTCATTGCGAGCACGAAGTGCGAAGCAATCCATAATAAACGAAGCCGGATTTCGATTTGAAGTCCGGCTTCGTTGTTTTTATGATTACTTTTATTTGTGTGTACAAATTACACACATTGTGGTATAATTATGATAGAGGTGTAATTATGGCCATAGCATATAAAGATGAAAGGATTGATTTCCGCGCAAACATTAATCAGAAGACAATTCTCGAACGCGCTGCTGAGATAAAACATGTCTCGCTATCTTCCTATGTGCTCACATCGTCTCTAAAACAGGCCCAGATTGATTTGGCAGAAAATGAAACCTTACTGCTTTCTAACAAAGACCGCGATCTCATCATGAATCTTTTGGATAATCCTCCAGAACCAAATGAAGCTTTGAAGGAGTTGTTCAGATAATGACGACTTTCAAACTGGTTTCTGTAAAAGATCTGGCAAAAGCTTCTCTTAAACATTTCGACTGCGGTATTGAAGTATTAAATGATTTTCTTTCCCGCTATTCACAAAAAAATGATTCTTTAGGAATTGGAAAAACCTTTGTTGCTATAGATGAAAGAGATCAGATTGCAGGGTATTTTACTTTAGCAACAGCTCAAGTTGCATTCGATGAAATTCCAGATGATTACAGAGGAAAACTCCCTAAATACCCAATTCCTGCATTAAGAATAGCCCGTCTTGCCGTCAGCAAAAATTTGCAAGGCAAAGGAGTCGGTAAATGGCTCCTTGCGCAGGCTTTTATTAGAATAGTACAAGTAGCAGATGTTACCGGATTATATTTTATTATTGTAGATGCAAAAGAAAGTTCAAAGAGTTTTTATGAACATTACGGATTTCATAAATTTAATGACAAAGAACTTTGTTATTTTATTCTGGTAGAAACAGTAAGAAAGGCGATACAACAAGCATAAGATTATCTTTGATATATTTATTATGATTTTGATTTGTATAAACAGCATTTCTGTTTTTATTGAAACATTTCAAATATCAGATAACATCGAAAATCTACTTTATAAAATTGAATTCTTTTCAATCATTTTTTTCCTATTCCCAAAAACTATTTAAGGGTCTATTATATAAACATGACCTCGCTTAAGGCGTATTTCAAAAAAGTATTTTCTCGCTTCGGGCAGATGCTTTATCTGACGCTTTCGAACTTTTCAAAAAACACCATGTGGGAAAGTGCTTCGGCTTGTGCCTTTGGTTTTATTTTTTCTTTTATTCCTGTGACAATGATTATCTTTACGGTACTCGTTGGAATTCTGCGCATTTATCCTAACATTTATAACTTCATTGTTAGTTTTACCGAACAGTTTGATTCTGTAATTAAGATTACACCCGTCTTAGACAAGTTGATGCAAATCCGCTCTTTCAGTTCTTTTAATATTCTGCTTGCAATCTGGATTGTGTGGATGGCGCGCAAGCTTTTTAATTCAATTATTCTTGCAATGAACAAGGTGTTCCGGTCTGTTTCTCCGCGCAAATCCTGGTTTAATCAGATTCTCACTTTTATAATCGAATTCTCAATTACGCTGATTATAGCAGTCATAATTATTGTGGCCTTTGTTTTTTCGCAGATTATGTCACTTCCATTTTTTCAGACAATTATTTCACGTTTTCCTATTCTTTCAAAACAAAGCTCATCAAATCTGGGAACCCTGGGCCTTTACTTTGTTCTTTTTATAAGTACAGTAATTGCCTACCGTGTAATTCCCGGCACTAAGCCTCTGCTCCGACGCTGTGTTTTTTATGCGGCATTAAGTACGGCAAGTTTTTTTATAGTTTCATTCTTCTTAAATAAGTTCATGAATGTTACAAACTACAACGCAGTTTATGGAACAATCAGCTCGCTTATAGTTTTGATGATGAAGGTTTACATGTTCTTCATTATCTTTTTATTCTGTGCACAAATGATTTATGTTTCTCAATTCTTTGAAACTCTGCTGCGTTCAGAAATTTATCTTCTGCCATCCTTCACCAGTAAAAGTTTTGGAGACTATCTTCGCTTTTTCCTGTTCATCAATCCGTCAGAAATTCAAACAGAAAAGAATACTGTTCGGCTTTCAATCGGCGAGACGCTTTACACCTCAGATGAAAAAGTAGACCGTGTTTATTACTTAAAAAGCGGCGCAATCACAGAAGCCTCTGACAAAGGCTTTACGCTCCGCTCCCAGGGCTGCTTTCTCGGCGACGTTCAGTGTATTTTGAATCAGACTTATCAGGCAGATGCCCAGGCCCTTGCAGACTGCGAACTGATTTCCTTCACGGACGAAGAGTTCATGCAGATTATTGAAAAAAGCCACCACGCAGCGCGTAAGGCAATTTCTAAGATTTCAGAATACACCGCAAATTATTCATAACTCTATTCTCTCGCGCCAAGATTACGTAAATCTTTTATAATGCGGAAGCCCTGGAGCCCCTTCTCTATCAGCTTATTACCTATTGACATGATAGGTAATTATAATGTATTGTTCTTTCCGGGCGAAGATTATCATGAAAAAAACAATTCTTGTTGATTACAAAATGCTGAATTCAAAGGATAATTCTTCTCTTGAAAATGAACTTAATAAACTGCTGGCATCAGGTGTTGATGAAATCCTTGTGAAACCGGTTTTTATGACTGATGGATTTGAAGTAAAAAAATTACGGGAACAAGTTTCTTTTTTTGAAGGACGTTTTCGTAAAATTGAATTCGGAACTCCAGTTCTTGGAAACTCTGATTCAATAAATGATTTTGCTGAAATTCTGATTCATGAAATCGGTTTTAATTCTGAGTATGAATATCTTCTTGTTGGACATGGCCGTAAGACTGGGGAAAACAAAGAGTATTCTAAGCTTTCAGATGTTTTACATTCAAAAGGCTTTTCAAATGTGGAAGTCGCTTGCCTTACAGGTGAAGGTGATATTTATTCCTATTTGAAAAAGGTACAGAAAATCAGTCGTGCCGGATATGCTGGACGCGAAAATAAAACTGTTCAGGTTTATCCGCTTATGATTCATGCCGGACATCACGTAACAAAAGATATTGTTGAGTTTGTTCAGATGCTGAATGATAACGGACTGCAGGCAATAAACAATTGTGTACCTTTGTGTTCTTTTGAAAGCTTTATAGCAAGGTACATGAATGACAGCAAAAATCCAGTTTCTAATAAACCTTAAAAAATCAATTCTATTTATAATTTTGATTTTCTGTGTAACAAGCGGCGTGTTACTTTCTGCGGCTCCTTCCAGGTCTCCGGCTTGCAAAAAAGCGGTAGCTTTGTCGAAGTCAGTTGCAGAAATGTGGCTCCTTGCCGGCGGAGAAGTTTCTGCTACAACTGATGATGGTCTGGAACTCGAAGGCGCAAAGAATGCGGTTTCTGTTGGCGGTCTGACCACGGCTTCTCTTGAAGCAATCATTTCTGTAAATCCCGAGCTTGTAATTATGACGCTGGATATTCCTCTGCATAAAAAAATCCATGCAAGCCTGCGCGACTTCGGAATCAAAACTTACATTGCCGACGTAAAATCTTTTGCAGATTACGAAAAGGTTATGACAGATTTTACAGCGCTTACCGGGCGTAAAGATTTGTACGACAAAAATGTTGTACAGATTAAGAAGGCAATCGAGAAGGTTGTGAAAAAAAATGCACAGAAGGGTGCGGCTTTACCGACAAGCCCGACGGCCGGTAAGTCTGGTGCAACGGCTCCGGCGCCATCTGCAACTTATCTTTTTCTGCGGGTTTCATCAGCAAAAAACAAGGTATTAAAAGATCATTTTGGAAATGAGATTTTCCAGAACTTTGGACTCGAATCAATTGTTAGTGATGACTCACCTCTCGATGAGATTGGAATAGAAGCAATCGTAAATGCTGACCCGGATTATATTTTTGTAGTTGCTCAGGGAGATCAGAAAAAAGCTGATGAAGCATTTTATAAAGCTTACAAAAATAATCCGGCATGGGCTGGTTTGAGCGCAGTAAAAAACGACAGAGTTTTTATGCTTCCAAAAGAGCTTTTTAATTACAAACCGAATGCCCGCTGGGCAGAAGCATACGAAATTGTAGGAAATCTGATTAAATGAAAATAAAGAGACGGACTTTATATTTTATTGGAACGGCACTTTTTGTAATTCTCGTTTTTGTTTCTGTTTTTGCAGGAATAGTCGGAAAGGAATTTACGGCTGCATCTCGCCTGATTTTTTTTAAAATCCGAATTCCTAGAACTGTTGCCGCCGTTGTCTGTGGGGCAGCACTTTCTGTGAGCGGTCTTGTTTTGCAGACAACTTTGAACAACACTCTGGCAAGTCCTGGCATTATTGGAATAAATTCCGGAGCCGGATTTTTTGTACTTGTGGTTTCTCTGATTTTTCCATTCGGGGCATTGGCGAAAACTTTGGGAGCTTTTGCCGGCGCAGTTATTGCAGTTCTGATTGTTTACTTTATCAGCGAAAAAGCCGGAGTCTCAAAAACAACGCTTATACTCGCAGGCGTTGCAGTTTCTTCTTTAATGAGCGCTGGTATTGATGTTGTGATAACCTTGCATCCGGAAATTGTTGCAGACAAGGTTGCCTTTAATCTGGGCGGCTTTCAAAACGTCAGTATAAGCTCTTTATATTTTGCAACTCCTGTGATTATGGCAGGAATTGTGATTTTGATTTTCCTTTCCGGTGGAATTGATTTATTTGCTTTGGGTGATGAAGCGGCTTATGGTCTTGGTCTGAATGTACGGGCTTACAGGATTGCATGCATTTTGATTTCTGGAATTCTTGCGGGCTGTGCTGTAAGCATTTGCGGGCTTCTGGGATTTGTAGGACTCATCATTCCAAACTTTATTCGTCTTTCAGGAAAGCCCAATACAAAAAGCAACATTTTTATGTGTGTAATTTTTGGGGCAGATTTTCTAATTCTCTGCGATTTAATTGCCCGCTTTTTATTTTACCCTTACGAGCTTCCCGTGGGCCTTTTTCTTTCCTGCCTCGGAAGTCCATTTTTTATCTGGATGCTGATTCGTAAAAAGAAGCGGCTTGGAGTTTAGAGTGATAGAAATCAAAAATCTAAAAAGCAGTTATTCTGGAACAATAGTTTTAGAAATTGAAAGCCTCGATTTTAAGGAAGGAGAGGTTACCGCCGTGGTCGGTCTGAACGGCAGCGGAAAGTCAACTCTCTTAAAATCAATTGTAGGAATAACCACGCACCAGGGAAGTATCATGATTGATGGAAAAAATGCAGCCGAACTCTCGCACAAAAAGCGGGCTTCTTTTATAAGTTATCTTCCGCAAACTTCGCCTGCCGCTAACATGGATATTTTTACACTCGCCTGTCACGGACGTTTTCCATATCTCGGTTATTCAAAAATTTTGGGAAAGCAGGATTTAGAACTTGTAGAAAATGCTCTTCGGCTCACCGACCTGTGGGAGCTCCGCGAAAAAAATCTTTCGGAAGTCAGCGGCGGGGAGAGGCAGCGGGCTTATCTTGCAATGGTTATTGCCCAGAACACAAAGTATATTCTTCTGGATGAACCTGCAACTTATATGGATATAAAACATCAACTTGAAATTATGCATATTCTAAAGCAGCTTGCAGCAGAAGGCCGTGGCATAATTTTTTCCAGCCACGATCTGCCACAGAGTTTTTCTATAAGCGATAAAGTTTGTCTTTTGAAAGAGGGACGGCTTGTTGCAGAAGGTAAGCCGGAAAACCTTACCGCAGATACCAGACAGATGAAAGAGGTTATGGGCCTTGCACTGAAGCAGAATAATGAAGACGATTTGATTTATAAATTTTCTTTACGTAAATAACTCTGGCTTCTTTTTTATCAGACTCACGTATTGACTTACCGGATTATATTTTGTATATATTCAATGTATTTACCTATGAATAAGATAGGTAAATACATTTCTTCATTTTCCAGAGGTAGTAATATGGCAGAAAATATTTCGGTAACAGATTTTCAAAAACTTAATTCAAAAGAAGTTACAATTCTTGATGTTAGGGAACAAGCAGAAGTGCTTGTTTTTCCTGTTAACGAATCAATTAATATTCCTTTTTCTCAGCTTACAAAAAGATTTAAGGAAATCCCATCCGGCAAACCTGTTTATGTTATCTGTTCAACTGGAGACTTGAGCGAGCAGGTTGTAGAAATTCTTGAAGACAGAGATTTTGAAGCTCATAATGTTGAAGGCGGCGTAAAAGCCCTTAAGGAAGCCGCAAAGTCTCAGCCTCTTTTTATTGATGCAAAAGGACTTAAATGTCCCGGTCCAATTGTTAAGGTTGCCGATACAATTAAAAATCTGCCTGTAGGAGCCTCTGTTTATGTTGAGGCCACTGAAGATGCCTTTTATTCTGATGTAGCAGTCTGGTGCGACAGAACAGGAAATCAGCTGAAGGAAATCAAAATAGAAGATGGCGTAATTAAGGCTTCTATCGTAAAAGGCCTTGAGAAAAAAGAAGAAGCCGGCAGCTTTGAACACGGAAAAACCTTTGTTGTTTTCAGCGGTGATTTGGACAAGGCTCTTGCAAGCTTTATTATGGCAAACGGTGCTGCTGCAATGGGACGTCGGGTTACTTTATTTTTCACTTTCTGGGGCTTAAATATTCTTCGTAAAAATGAACGTGTAAAAGTGAAGAAGGGGCTCATCGGAAAAATGTTTGGAATGATGATGCCGCGCGGCTCAAAGAAACTCGGGCTTTCAAAAATGAATATGGGCGGTGCCGGCGCAAAAATGATTCGTGCCGTTATGAAGGCAAACGGAATTTCCTCTCTCGAAGAACTTATTCAAAATGCAGTAAATCATGGAGTTCGTCTTGTTGCCTGCCAGATGTCTATGGACATTATGGGAATCAAAAAAGAAGAACTGATTGACGGAGTCGAGCTCGGTGGAGTTGCCACAATGCTCGGCTCTGCTGAAAAATCTGATTTGACTTATTTTATTTAGATTATTCAGATTTCAAACCTGCTTTTTTAAGGTAGCTGGTATCAATAAAACTTTTTGCATCGAGCTTTCTACTGACTGTTCCCTGGCTTAAAGCAAAGTCTGCTGTATCCTGTACTTCAAGCGTGTAGTTTGGAGACCACTCTGTAACCCACTTTCTTGATATCCAGTACTGTTCAACTTTATCTGGAGTTGTACCGCTGTATTTTGCGACAATTTCGTAAGCTTCTTCCTGGTTTGCATAGATCCAGTCTTCTGTTTTCTGAATTACCTTTAAAATGCGGGCAAGTGTGTCTGGATTGTTACGCGCGAATTTTCCAGTTGCTGCATTGTAACATGCTACAGTGTAATAACCTTTGTTATAAGCAAGAACCTTTCCACCTGCAGCTTCCGCTGTGCTTTCAATAGTCGGCTGTGTTGCGATTACGGCGTCAATATCTCCGCGAACCAAAGTTGCAAGAGCGTCGGCAGCTGGTACATTGATTAAGGTTACATCTTTTGCAGTGTAGCCCTGAGAGGTGATATAACGCAGAACAAGCTTATGTTCATTTGTTCCCGGCCGGTAACCGACTTTTGCGCCTTTCAGATCCTTTAATTCCTGAACAGGAGAGCCTGCCCTGTTTACAATTCCGTAAGCTTCGTCTGAGGCCCAGAAGGAAGCAACGATTTTTATATCAACATCGTTTGCAATTGCCTGAACTATTGGTGTATCTCCAAGCTGGGCAAAATCAAGGGAGCCGGCAATAAAAGCTTCGTTGATTGCAGGACCATTCACAAAAGATGAAAGTTCAAATTTGAAATCATCTCCAAATTCGTCTTTGAAAAAGCCTTTTGTTACAGCAACCTTTAGAGGCAGGTAATTAGGCTGGTCTGCAAGACGGATTACTCTCTGAGAATTCAGTTCCACATCTTTATTTTTTTTACATGATGTAAGAGTCGATAAAGCCAGCAAAATAGTTGAAACAGCGATAATAACTTTGATTGTTTTTTTCATTTTTATACCCACTTAATAATTTTTTTCTGGATTTTAATCAGGACAAAATCCAGCAAAAGCCCGATTATTCCAATAATTATGAGTCCTGCGAAAAGAACATCCGGCTGAGAAAGTTCCCTTGCGTAGGAAATCATATATCCAATACCGCGGATTGAAGCTATCATTTCTGCAGCAACAACAGCTTTCCAGGCGGCACTTAAACCAAGTCTTATACCTGAAATAATTGCAGGAAAGGATGATGGAAGAATAATTTTAAAAAGAACGGTTCTTTTATCCTTTTCCAACATCTGTGCAACCTCTATCAGTTTTTTGTCTGTTCCCGAAAGTCCCTGCTGAGTGTTTACCAGAACGGACCAGAAGGTTGAGACGGCAATTACAATTATTTTTGATTCTTCGCCAATTCCAAACCAGAGAATAAAAAGCGGAATTAAACCGACGGTTGGAATTGAACGCATAAAATTCAAAAGCCCGTTTATAAGATTACCAAGAGTTTTGTAGATGCCGGTAATGAAGCCTATAATTACACCGGCAACGACTCCACTCAGAAAACCTATTCCAACACGGCTTAAGCTTGCAGCCAGATGTTCCTGAATTAATCCGTTTCTTATGTTTGTAATAAAGGCGTGAAGAATTCTTTGAGGAGAAGGCATGATTGACGGATTAATCAGTCTGAATTTTGAGCCTGTCTGCCAGAGAATAATTAGGACTGCCGGTAATAGTAAGGTCATCAGATAGTGAGATACTTTTGCACTGATTTCTTTTAAGTTTCCTTTTTTTTTCATTTTCTTAATCTCCTGAATTTTTTCCCGTAAAAAAAGGTCTGAACTTATATCAGTTCAGGCCTCTAGTTTTCTAGTCGGTATTTTGTAATAATCGTTTTTGTTTTTTATAAAAAGTCATAAATACACATACAGTAAAGATCTGTGCTAAGGAATCTCCAACTGGTTCTACAAGAGCAACAGCAAGAACACCAAGATTCGTTACAGCCGGCAGAATATAACATAGAGGAATTATTAGAACCATTTTTCTGAACACAGGTATGATGATTGCTCTGAATGCTTCGCCAGTTGCTCTGTGTATTGTCTGCATGGACCATTGAACGCCTCCAAATAATCTTCCAAGAATGTATATTCTTAAAGGTAGAATCCCAATTTCAAGCAGATGTGCATCATCTGTGAAAAACCTGAATAAAGGTCTGGCAAATATTTCTACCAGAACCGTCCCCGTAAACTCATAAACAGAACCAAATAGAATGCAATATTTCATTGCAGTAATTAATCTGGCTCTGTTTTTTGCCCCAAAGTTATAGCTTATAACTGGCTGGGCTCCCTGCATAATTCCGTTAAGTGGTAAAAGCAGGATTTGTGAAAAGCTGAAAATTACCGAAAAAACAGCAATGTATTCAGCACTTCCGTATCGTAAAAACTGTCTATTAAAAACAATATTTACAAGACTTTCTGTTGAGGTGGCAAAGAACTGAGCAAAGCCCAGTTTACAAATCTGGCCCAGCAGTTTAAAACTAAGCCTTTCTGGTACCACCTGTAAGACGGAATTTTTACTGAGCAGAAATATCATTCCTACTACTGAAGTTCCCATCTGACTTATGACTGTTATAAGAGCTGCGCCTTTTATTCCCATCCTTAATCCAAAAATAAAAATCGGATCAAAGATGATATTAAAAATTGCGCCACTGCAAACTATCATCATACTTATTTTATTTTTCCCCTGGGTTGTAAGGAACATGTTGATTACAAGAGTCCCCATGGAAAAAATTGAACCAAGGCAGCAGATATTAAAATAACTGCTTGCGTACTGGTAAATACTTTCATCTGCTCCAACAGTTCTAAGAATAAAATTCTTAAAAAGCATCATAATAAGAGTCAGAATACCTGCCAGAATGACTGTGAAGCAAAGAGTATTCCACATCATTTTATTGGCAAGCTTCTGGTCTTTTTTTCCAAGTGCTATGGCAGCTAAAGGAGCACCTCCCATTCCAAGCAGATTAGAAAAAGCGTTTATTCCGGTAATGACGGGAACCACGACTCCAACTCCTGAAAGAGATTCAAGTCCGGCGCCTGCAATGTGACCAAGGTAAACGCGGTCAATAACACTGTAAAGAATGGAGATTAGCTGGGCACAAACACTAGGAACCGCCAGCCGGACCATTAATTTTCCAACCGGCATTGTTTCTAAAGGATTGTTAGACCCCATAATAAAACCTTATTTAATTTTTACCCCCACCTGATCAAGATTTTCTGAAGCTTACGAATCAGAAAATCTATTAAAAGTCCGACAATACCAATTGTCAGAATTCCTACAAACATTTTTGCCGGCTGGGCAAGCTCGCGGGCATACTCAATTAAATGTCCAATTCCTTTTGTAGCTGCAAGCATCTCTGCGGCAACAACAGATTTCCAGGCGTTTCCAACACCTATTCTTACTCCGGTAAAAATCTGGGGCAGAGCAGATGGGAATACAATTTTTCGCAGAATAGTAAAATTATCTTTTTCAAGAATTTGCGCAACCTCCAGAAGCTTTCGGTCTGTGCTGGCAAGTCCGGCCTGAGTATTCAACAGAACAGACCAGAAGGTACCTACAGAAATAACTATAACCTTAGAGGTCTCGCCAATTCCAAACCACAGGATCATAAGGGGAACAAGACCGATCATAGGAATAGGGCGCAGTATGCTGAAAATTCCATCTATCGCCTTATTGAATTTTGAAAACAAGCCCGACAAAACGCCAATAACAATTCCGGCTGTTGTTCCATAAAAAAAGCCAAGAAGAACTCGTCTTATACTTGCGCTGAAATCATTCCACCATTTTCCTGTAGTCAGAAGACTTATGAAGGCTTCAAGTATTTTATAAGGAGTCGGAATAATAATACCGTTTATAAGATTCAGTTTGCCGGCCAGCTGCCAGAACAATATAAAAAGAACTGGTACGGCAAAGAAAATTGTGTTTTCAATTACAATATCTTTTCTGGTCTTTTCTCTGTCGAATTTCATGTTTCAACTCCTTAATTTATAAACCTGCCTACAAGCCTCTTGCTTTTTTCAGATAGGAAGCATCACAGAAGGTTTTTGCATCCAGTTTGGCAGTAAGAGTTCCCTGCTGATTAAGATAATCAATTGTGTCCTGAACGGCTTTAACTTCATCATCTCCAAGATCATAGTGGAAGGTTCGTGTATCCCAGTATAGCTGTTCAGTGCTGACTGGAGAATCACCGTCTTCTTCTGCAATAATTTTCAAGGCTTCATCTAAGTTTTCTCTGGCCCATTTGTCAGCCTTTATAACTGCACGCATAAACTTAACTCCGTATTCAGGATTTTCTTTAAGGAATTTTCCGCTTCCTGTAATAAGAGTCTGGATTGTGTCGTAATCATCAGCATTAACTACAATGTAAGCACCTGTCTGTTCAATGATTTTTGTAGAAGCCGGAATCTGTGTAACTGCGGCGTCAACATTCTTTCCAACAAAGGCAGCAAGCTGATCTTTCGTTTTCAGCGGAACAAGATCAATGTCGTCTACAGTAAGATTCTTTGCTTCAAGATATTTAAGCAAAAGCTTATGATTTGTACTTGCTGTCATTACAGCAATTTTCTTTCCTTTCATATCTTCGATAGAATGAATTCCAGAATCCTTTGCCGCAACAAGATGATATCCATCTTTTGAGATAAAAAGACTTGAAAGAACTACAACATCAAGTCCGTTTCCTTTTGACTGAATAACCGGCATATCGCCAAGAATTGCAAAATCAATTTCTCCTGCTGTCATTGCTTCCATGGCAGCAGCACCGCCATTCATGTGATGATTGAATTCGAGACTAACAGAATCTCCAAATTCTTCCTTAAAAAATCCTTTTTTATCTCCAATTACAATCGGAAAATAACCGGCATTACCCATAACACGGATTTTTTTTGCAGTGTTAAGTTCTGATGAAGCCTTCTTTTTGCAGCCTGTAGCAATAAGCGCAGTTACTGTAATTAAAACTACTAAAAGACTTTTGAAAATATTTCTCATAAAATTCTCCTTCATGACCTGAAATTAAAAGCCCTCTTTTAATGGAATGTGGTCATAGTGTCCAAGATATGGATGTGCTTTCTTTTCAATCTCCTTTTCAACTTTATAAGTTGATTCTTTTGCACTTACAAGGTCTAAAAGCCAGACTGTAGAAAGGTCTGCATCTTCTCCGAATTCTGCAATTGCTGTTTCATAGGCTGCTTCAAACTCACGACCCGCTATCAATGCCTGATAAGGTTTTACATAAAGCTGGAAATTTCTTCCATCCTTTGCAATAAGAGAAATACTTACTTCCTTATCAAACCAGATGCTGAAAACAAGATTTTTCTGAAGCTGCGAAGTTTCCAGCAGGGAATAAAGTCCCAGCCGGCCGTCTTTTCTGATTTCCAGTTTGAGACCTACTGCGGAATAAGGATTTCCGTTTTTTCCGACGGCAGACACAACTGCGACTGTTGATTTATCATTTATTATTTCTTTTAATTCTTCTGTTAATTCAAATGCCATAATAATTCTCCTTACAATCCGCCTTTCTAAATTCTGTCATGATTAATATTTGCGTGCATTGAACACTTTCTATAATCATCCATTTCTGTACTGATTCCATATTTCAGATTCAATTCATAGAAGCCTTTTGTAATCTGAACATAATAATCAAGAGAAGGAGTTGTCTGATTTTTTAGTATTGAACCCGGCACAACATTCCAGACATCATGCTTTAATCCAACACCATGCGAAGTAAGCTCTTCGGCAGTTTCGAGATTTCTTTTTATTGCTTCAGCTTCGGTCTTAAAGCCATACGGAGTTGCAAGTTCAACACCACTTACGATTCCAGTATTTACCTGACCTTTTCCGAAAATCTCAACACCTTTATACAGACGATTCTTCCACTCCTGGAATGGAATCAATCTTGCTTTTCCCGGACAAATCCATTTTTGAATTTCTTCATCAAAGACTTCAAGGTCACTGGTCCAGCTGGTAAGACAGGTCTCATCATAAAGACGACGAAGCTGACGTTCATTAAGGGCAGTGGAGTTTACCTGGCTTGGAATCTTTTTTACACCGAAAACTGAAGCAACAGCTTGAAGCGCCGCAATGTACTGGTCAAGCTCATCATCAAGAAGTTCTTTTCCACTGAGAACACTTCCACCTGTAAGAATGAAGCCTACATAGCGTCCTTTTTCTTTTACAATTTCCTGCATAATTTCTGCAACTTCTTCATAATCGATATGTTCTTCGCAGGTTCCCTTGTATTTATGACCGGCAGCTCCGATTCCACAATATTTACAGCCTTCACCACTTTTATCCCAGAAGTGACAGTAATGGTTTACATCAAAATGGAATCGCTGAGGACGGGCGCGAACAATGCTTCCCATTTTATGTCCTTTTGAAGTCAGCTTGTCATAGAATTTTGGGCGCTCCCAGTAAATTACTTCCTGTACAGCCTTGCCTTCATCTGTTAGGAAAGGCTTACCATTAATTACATCAACGACATAAGGGTCACGGCCACTTATAGTTCCATCCGAAGTCGCAAATGTAAAATTCGTAACAATACTTGTACCATCTCTCAAAAGCAAAGAATCTGGTGCAAGCTTATCGCCCAAAGGTCTTGTCTGATGAATTTCCGGATTCACAAGATCCAATGCTGCCGGAGTATAAGTAACGCCACGGCGCTGAACATCAAGCTGTGTAATAATGAAAGGTGAAACATCCGGATATCTCTTCAAAATCTCCCAGTAGCTGTCTTCTTTTTTTCTCCAATCTTTGTCAATAACTGCCATGTTTTTCTCCTGTTTGAAGCACTGAATACTAACTAAAAAAATTACAGGTAATACTCAATTGCTTCCGAATCTATTTTAAATAACGCTCTTAAAATTCTTGAACGTATTTCCACAAATTTCTGACTGCTGCGATCCCTCTTGCCTTCAAGCTGCACATCAATAATATCTTTGATTGTTCCAGGTCTCTCAGTCATAATGAAAATTCTTGTACTTAAAAAGATAGCTTCGTCGACATCGTGAGTAACCAGAAGCATAGTGCTTTTTTCTTTTTTCCAGATTTTTAAAAGCTCCTGCTGCATATTCATTCTAGTAAACGCATCCAGAGCTCCAAAAGGCTCATCGAGTAAAAGAATCTTCGGCTTGTTTATAAGACCTCTCGCAATACTCGCTCTCTGCTGCATTCCACCCGAAAGCTGCTTCGGTAAGGCTTTACTAAATCCCGTAAGACCGACAAGACTTATCATTTCTTCAACAAGTTTTTTCCGTTCATTTTTTGTTTTTGATTTGTCTGAAATACCAAACTCAATATTTTTTTCAATCGTAAGCCAGGGAAAAAGTCTGCTCTCCTGAAAAATCATTCCTATATCTAATGATGGTTTAGTAATTGTTTTTTCATTCAGCTTAATTTCTCCTTTAGACGGACTTTCCAATCCCGCAATCATTCTGATTAATGTTGATTTTCCACAACCAGAAGGTCCGACAATTGAAATAAATTCTCCGTCTTTTATTTCAGCATTTATATTTTCCAAGGCTTGAAGAAATTCATCGTTAATCTGAAATATCTTTTCGACGTTTTCAATTTTCAAGGTATTCCCGTTTTCCAATTAATTTCCTCCTGTTTCCAAATTAAAAACTTTTTTAAATCCGACACTATTCTTTCAGTAACTTTTTTAACTGTCCTCTCCCCTAAAAAATCTAGGAGTCAATTTATTTCAGTGCAGCCTTAATTTCATCAACCTTGTTCAGTTTTTCCCAGGTGAAGTCAGGGTCGTTGCGGCCGAAGTGTCCGTATGCCGCTGTCTTTTTATAAATCGGGCGGCGCAAATCAAGCTCGCTGATAATTGCAGCAGGGCGTAAATCAAATACCTTTTCAATAACTTCAACAATTTTTTCATCGCTTACAGTTCCTGTACCAAATGTGTCTACGGCAATAGAAACTGGTTTTGCAACACCAATTGCATAAGCCAGTTCAACCTCAGCTTTTTTTGCAAGTCCAGCAGCAACAAGATTTTTTGCAACCCAGCGTGCTGCATACGCTGCAGAACGGTCTACCTTTGTAGGATCCTTACCCGAGAATGCACCGCCTCCATGACGGCCAGTTCCACCATAAGTATCAACAATAATTTTGCGGCCGGTAAGACCAGAATCTCCCTGTGGACCTCCGATTACAAAACGTCCAGTAGGATTAATAAAATAGATTGTTTTATCATCCAGAAGCTCAGCCGGAATTACAGGCTTTACAACCTTTTCAATTACGTCCTTTCGAATCTGTTCAAGTGTAACTTCCGGGGCATGCTGAGTTGAAACTACAATTGTATGAATACGCTTTACTTTTCCGTCATCATCAAACTCAACAGTAACCTGCGACTTTCCATCCGGACGAAGATATGCCAAAGTTCCATCCTTACGAACCTTTGCAAGCTGCTTTGTAAGACGGTGTGCAAAACTGATTGCTGGAGGAAGATATTCCGGAGTCTCATCTGTTGCATAACCAAAGATGATTCCCTGATCGCCTGCTCCTGTTCCAAAATCTTCGCCAGATTTAGACTCTTTTGATTCCAGTGCTTTATCAACACCAAGAGCAATATCTGCCGACTGCTCATCAATTGAAGTAAGAACTGCAATTGAGTCAGCATCAAAACCATTCTGATTATTTGTATAGCCGATTTCGCGGATTGTTTTACGTGCAATCTTTGCTATATCAACATAAGCATTAGTTGTAATTTCTCCTACAACGAGAGCAAGTCCAGTTGCAACAGTAGTTTCTGCCGCAACACGAGAATACGGATCCTGTTCAATCAATGCATCCAGAATGCTGTCGCTAATCTGGTCTGCAATTTTGTCTGGATGTCCTTCTGTTACTGATTCTGATGTAAAAAGTCTACTCATTTTTCTACCTCTTAAATATTTATTTTTGCTATAAAACTAAAGGTCTGAACAAGCATGAGAAATTTAATCCTCTTACTCATTCAGGCCTCCGGTTTTCCAGTCAGTCTGTTTAATTTATTATCTGAATCTTATTTTTTCATTTTTATCCACCTGGATGATTTTTCGATCTTCCACGTGAATCAAAAGGGAACCGAATCTAATATTGGAAATCAGTTCCTCAATTTTTTTTATTTCTTCTTTTTGCTCCTTTTTTACAACTTCAAAACCTTTTGGTTTTTCCGGCATAACTACTCCTCTGAATAACCAGTCAGCTTGCATATTAAAAATGAAGTCCACACAACTAAAACATCAGTCTGATGATTTCATTTATGAATCTTTTATAATTACCTATTAATCTGATAGGTAATTAGTTATATGCGTAATATATCGTCTGAAAAAAGTATTGTCAATAAGATTTTGAAAAAAATACTAAAAAACCTATAGAAAAAGTAGGTAATAGTAATTTTTAAGAAAAATTTCAGATATACAAGAATAACCCATTGACTGCATAGGTAAAAGTTTATATATTACTATTACCTACTAGATAACTAGGTAATAAAGCATTTTCAAACGGAGGTTCCCATGGGTTTCAATACAGAAGCGCTGCATAAAGGTGTTGTAAAAGATCAATCTTTTGGCGCTACTATTACACCAATTTATCAGGTTAGTGCTTTCTCTTATGAAAATATGGAATCTCTTGAAAAGGTCTTTAACGGAAGAGCCGGCGGCTTTGCATATACAAGAATTGGTAATCCAACCGTGGCTTCTTTTGAACAGAGAATTAATTCCCTTGAACACGGAAATGGTGCTGTTGCAACTTCATCTGGAATGGCTGCCATAACACAGGGACTCTTAAATTTTTTAAATACGGGTGATGAAGTAATTGCATCAAGCGGACTTTACGGTGGAACGATTCAGCTTTTTTCTGTTCTAAAAAATCTTGGAATTAAAATAATTTATGCTAAAGATTTATCAAAAGAAGCTCTTGATAAATTGTATACTCCAAAGGTAAAAGCAATTTTTGCAGAAACAATTTCTAACCCGAGTCTTGAAATTATTGATATACGAACTCTTGCAGATTATGCACATTCAAAGCAGATTCCACTATTAATAGACAATACTACCGCAACTCCTTTCCTTGTAAATCCTATTGATTTTGGTGCTGACATTGTAATTCACTCTTCATCGAAATATATAAACGGGTCAAGTGACAGTATTTCGGGCGTGATTATTGATAGCGGTAAATTCAAGTGGAATGCAGAAAAATATCCGGCTCTTAAGGAATATGTTAAGTTTGGTCCTTATGCTTATATAACAAGATTAAAAAAAGACAGCTGGGCAAGTCTCGGCGGTTGTCTTGCTCCATTGAATGCATATCTGAATATTATTGGTCTTGAAACCCTTGGTCTTAGAATTAAGCAGATTTGTAATAATGCAAAAAAACTTGCAGAAGAGTTGAATAAGATTGAAGGAATTACAGTAAATTATCCCCTTCTGAAAGGAAACAAAAATGCTGAACTGGCGGAAAAGCAGCTTAAAGGTTATGGCGGTGGAATACTTACTATCCGTACAGGCTCACGGGAAAAAGCATTTAAAATTATTAATTCATTAAAAACTGCAACTATTGCTTCAAATATTGGGGATGTAAGAACTCTGGTTATCTATCCGGCAACAACTCTTTACGTTCACAATACAATTGAAGAAATGAATGCAGCCGGCGTTTTTGATGACACAATCCGAGTTTCGGTTGGTATCGAAGATGCAGAAGATTTAATTGAAGACTTTATAAGAGCAATAAGAGGTTAGGAACATGGCAGACATTGATTATGGAGCATTGAAAAAAGGCGGATTTATGCGCCAGAAGCAGAAGGGAAAATTTTCTCTTCGTCTTGGTGTAATTGGCGGACATCTTACCGCTGAAGGTTTAGCTACAGTTGCAAAGGTAGCTGAAAAATATGGCAAGGGCTATGTTCATATGACAAGCCGTCAGGGAGTAGAAATTCCGTTTATTGATTTTAAGGATATCGAAGAAGTAAAGGCAGAACTTCTGAAAGGCGGAGTTCGTCCTGGCGTCTGCGGTCCCCGTGTGCGTACGGTAACAGCCTGTCAGGGAAGTGAAATCTGTCCAAGCGGATGTATAGATTCTTACGGAATTGCAGTTGAACTTGATAAAAGATATTTTGGCCGCGAGCTTCCGCATAAATTCAAGTTCGGTGTAACGGGCTGTCAGAACAACTGTCTTAAAGCAGAAGAAAATGATGTCGGTATAAAAGGCGGTTTAATCGTAGAGCTCGCAAAGAATGAATGTATAAAGTGCGGAGTCTGCGAAAAAGCCTGCCGTGAAAATGCAATTCTTTTTGATGAAGAAAAAGGTGTCAGCCTTGTGGCTGATAAATGCAATAACTGTGGCCGCTGTGTAAAATCCTGCCCGGTAAATGCCTGGAAGGGAGAGCCTGGTTATATTGTCAGCTTTGGCGGATTGTTCGGCAACAAGATTTACACAGGAGAACAGATTGTTCCTATCATCAAAGATAAAGAAACTCTGTTCCGTGTTACTGATGCGGCAATCAACTGGTTCGGAGAAAATGCAAAACCAAGCGAACGCTTCAGATTCACCCTGCAGCGCGTAGGCGAAGAGGCATTCAGAAGTGCAATCCGAAAAGCCTACGAAAATAAATGACAGCATTTTATATGGCTGTAAAAGGAGCAGAACATGGCAGACATTCAGTACGATGAATTTGTAGATATTACAGATAAGGTTTGTCCTCTGACTTTTGTAAAGGCAAAGGCAACTTTAGAAGAACTTGAAATCGGGCAGGTGCTTGCCGTCCGCATGAATGACGGAGAGCCTGTTCAAAATGTACCGCGCAGCATGAAAGATGACGGCCAGCAGGTTCTTAAGCTTCAGAAAAATGATGACGGCACCTATACGATGTATGTAAAAAAAATCGAGGAGTAAGAGAAACAAGTGTCATTCCGAACTTGTTTCGGAATCTACATAATAAGATGCTGAAACAGTCATCCTGAACTTGTTTCAGGATCAGCATGACTTAGGAGATTATATGTCAGAACGATTAAATAAAGAAAATTTTGATTCAACCATAAAATCAGTTCCTCTTGCTCTGGTTGATTTTTACTCCGACAGTTGCATTCCATGCAAAAAACTGAATCCGGTGCTTGGAGACCTGGAAGATGAAGCAGGCGAAAAGATTAAGCTTTTCAAACTGAACATCAATTTTGATTTCGAAGTTGCGGAGAAATATGGAATTGCTTCCAGCCCTACTCTAGTTCTTTTTAAGAACGGATCTGAGCAGGACAGAAAAAACGGTTTTCAAACTCTTGAAGCTCTTGAAGACTGGATAGATTTAAATAACTTAAAATAACGAGGTGAAAAAATGACAATTACAGTTGCAGGCGAAAAAAAAGAAGTAAAGGATGGACTCACACTCCCGGAGCTTATCGTTAATGAAAAAGTAGAAACCCCAGAGTACGTTACAGTTTCCATCAATGAAGAATTTATTCAGAAGTCTGATATAGATTCAACAGTTCTTAAAGAAGGCGACAGCGTAGAGTTTCTTTACTTTATGGGCGGCGGCTGCTAAGGAGAAATCATGGCACTTACAGATGAACAGATTGAGCGATACTCACGTCATATCATTCTAAAAGAGATTGGCGTAAAAGGACAGAAAAAACTTCTTGGCGCAAAGGTTCTTATAATCGGCGCAGGCGGACTTGGTGCCCCGGTTGCAATGTATCTTGCCGCAGCCGGAGTTGGAACGATTGGAATTGTAGATGCAGATGATGTAGATCTTTCAAATTTGCAGCGCCAGATTATTCACAGCACAGCAGATGTTGGAAAAGCAAAGGTAAAATCTGCAAAAGAAACAATGGAAGCAATGAATCCTGATGTATTAGTCAAGACTTACAGAATGTTTGTAGACTCAACAAATATCCGTGAGCTTATCCGCGAATATGATTTTGTAATTGACGGCACAGATAACTTCCCTGCAAAATTTCTTATTAACGATGCCTGTGTAATGGAAAAGAAACCCTTCTGCCATGCCGGAATCATCCGTTTTAAGGGCCAGCTCATGACCTACATTCCGGGACAGGGGCCATGCTACCGCTGTGTGTTTAAAGACCCACCTCCTAAAGATGCAGTCCCAACCTGTAAGCAGGCCGGAGTTATAGGCGCAATGGGTGGAGTAATTGGAAGCCTTCAGGCAATGGAAGCCGTAAAATATATTACAGGTGTTGGAAAAAATCTTGTTGGCCGCCTCCTCACCTACGATGCCCTGAATAATGATTTTCATTCAATCAAGCTTCCGCCTGCAAACGGAAAGTGCCCGGTCTGCGGAGAAAATCCGACAATCACAGAGCTCATAGATTACGAACAGCAGGAATGTGCCGAAGCCCAGCACGGTAAGGATTTGTAAGATGATTACAATTAAAAAAGCTGATTACGAAAAAATAATTGCTCACGCAAAAAGTGTTCTCCCGGAAGAAGCCTGCGGCCTCATTGCCGGACGCGAAGAAAACGGTGTAAAAAATATAGAAGAAGTTTATCTTCTCGAAAACACCGACCATTCAAACGAGCATTTTAACATAAGCCCGCAGGACCAGCTTAAGGCAATTAAGGACATGCGTGCAAAAGGCCTTACGCCACTCGGAAACTGGCATTCACATCCTGAAAGCCCAAGCCGCCCGAGTGAAGAAGACAAGCGTCTGTTTTTTGACTCAAAGGCGCGTTATCTGATTCTGTCTTTAATGGAAAAAGATAACCCGGTATTGAACGCTTTTATAGTTGTAAATCATACTGATGTCAGCAAAGATCCGCTTGAGATAATAAATTGATTGCCACGTCGCCCTTCGGACTCCTCGCAATGACGTATATCGTCTACTGGCAGGCTCCTCGCAATGACGTACCTTAGTCATTGCGAGCCGAAGGCGTGGCAATCCTGCTGATATGTCATTGCGAGCGTAGCGAAGCAATCCATTCTCTTCCATTTTCTTCTGAAAGTCACTATAATCTCTCTATGTGTCGCAACTCTGCCTGCGGCATAGTTGCTCACCAAGTTTTGTCAGCAAGCTGCCAAAACTTGCACACTTACCGTCATCAGGATATTTTATGTCTAGAGAAAAAATCATAGTTCTGGATTTTGGTTCACAGTATGCACATTTGATTGCCAAGCGTTTCCGTATGCTCGGCTACTATTCTGAGATTGCCCTTCCGTCGGCAGACACAGCCAGCCTTGCCGGTGCAAAGGGCATTGTTTTTTCCGGAGGCCCTGCTTCGGTTTATGACGAAAACACTCCGGATTTTAATTCTGAAATTTTAAATCTTGATATACCGATTCTCGGACTCTGCTACGGTCACTACATTGTTCAGCTTGGTTATAACGGAAAAGTTGGCAAAGCTGATGTTGGTGAATTCGGCTTTGCAGAGCTTAATTTTGCAGACGGCATGAACGGCGCTTCAGCTAAGTGCCCGCTTTTCAAAGGTGTAGAAGGCAGCCAGCAGGTCTGGATGAGCCACCAGGATGGCGTTCTTCAGATGGGAGAAGGCTTTGAAGTTGTGGGCTCTACAAAGGATTGTTCTTTTGCCGCAACTCAGAATCTTGCAAAGCGCCGCTTCTCTCTTCAGTTCCACTGCGAGGTAAAAGACACTCCTTGCGGAAACCAGATTTTCCAGAACTTTGCAGATTATTGCGGCATGCAGAAAAACTGGGATCAGGACACCGTATTAAACATCATTCTTGAAAATATTAAAAAAGAAGCTGATGGCCGTAACGTACTTCTCTTCCTCAGCGGTGGTGTTGATTCAACAATCACCTTTGCTTTACTTAACAAGGCTCTGGGACAAGACCGCGTTCTTGGTCTGCATATCGACAACGGCTTTATGCGTAAGAACGAGTCGGCACAGGTTGCCGAAGCTTACCGCAAGTTTGGCTTCACTAACTTTATTGTTGAAGATGCAAGCGAAAGCTTTTTGCGCGCCATAGCAGGCCTTACCGACCCTCAGAAAAAACGAATGGCTGTCGGCGAAAACTTTATCACTGTTCGTAACGAAGTAACTGCCCGCCAGAATCTCGACGACTCCTGGCTGCTGGCTCAGGGAACTTTGTATCCTGATATTATTGAATCGGGCGGAACCAAGAATTCTCATACAATCAAAACTCATCATAACCGCGTTGCAGGAATTCAGGAACTGATTGCAAAGGGGCTGATTATTGAACCAATCCGCGACCTTTATAAAGACGAGGTTCGTGCCATCGGTAAGAAGCTCGGACTCCCTGATGAGCTTGTTATGCGTCATCCTTTCCCAGGTCCTGGACTTTCAATCAATGTGCTTTGTAATGATGGAAAAATTAATCCGAAGGATGAAGAAGAATTAAAGCTTGCTCAAAAGGAACTCGACGAAATCAAGCTTGATATGTTCTGCGAAAAATGCAGCGCCAGCCTTAAGCGCAGCGTACTGCCGGTTCGCTCAGTTGGTGTTCAGGGAGATTTCAGAACTTACAGATTCCCTGCCCTTCTTACTTTTGCAGATGAAGGAGATGGCTTTTTCCACTTCCCTGGCAAGCGCGAAAAAATCGAAGAATGTTCTTCTACAATCACAAATGCCGCAAAATATATTAACCGAACCTGTATTAAACTTTTCCAGCGTCCTGGCATTTCCGACGACGCACTTAAAATTCAGGAAGGCTACTGCGACCGCCGCCGCTTAGACCAGCTTCGCGAAGTAGACAACATCGTACTCACCGAGCTTCATAAATCAGGCTGGTACGACAAAATCTTCCAGCACCTTACAATTGATTTGCCTTACGCAAGCAGCGCCGACCACGCAACCTTTGTTCTGCGCCCGGTAATTTCCGAGGACGTAATGACAGCCCGCTTTGCAATGTGGCCTGAAGATTTACTGAACACAATCGTTCACAAAATTGCCGACCTGCCTTTTGTAGACGCCCTGTATTTTGACGCCACAAACAAACCTCCGGCAACTTTTGGATGGGAATAAATTGATTTTGCATCCATGCAAAATCAATTTAGCGAGTTTTGCTGCGCAAAACTCGTAGCTCTCAGACATCTCTACAATGGCGACCTCCTGTCGCCCCGTACATTGCCACAGCACCCGTCATTGCGAGCGCAGCGAAGCAATCCATAATAATACTTTGCCGCCTCGTCCTAACGGGTTCTTCGCAATGACGTCCAATAATTAAACCAAATTAAACAACGCCAGTTCCGGATACAGCCCCTGGATTAATCTGAAGTGTCCGTCCTGTGTCCAGACCGGCACATCGTATTTCATTCTGATAAGCCTTTATCGGATATATTTGAAATACATGAGAATAATCCATACTATGGACCAGATTTGCCAATAGAAAAAAAAATTAGTAATAGTTACGCATAAATCATTTTTCATTTTTTAAATGCATTATCAACAAGCTGGGAAAATGATTCAACACTCAATAATACACATTCAGGAGCATTGTTTTTAACAATAATCCGAATGCCGTCTTTTTTTACTTCTTCAATAATTTTACCGGCTTCGCCTTTATTAAACCTACTTATCGGAACGAATGAATTTACCATATCTTTTGCTGTTAAAAAATCAATCATATGAACCTCCGACAAACATAGAAATATATCGATATGTATATATTAAAATAGGTTGATATATATGTCAATAAAATTATCTATTTCTTACACGCTGTAATTCAAAACCTGTTCAGTAATCAGCGGAATCAGCTGTTTTTTACGGCTAACTACATCCTGCAGGTAGTAAACGCCGTCTTCTTTTTTTGGGAAAGTTATAAACTGAGTGAATTTAGGATCGCAATCAATCAAAAGAATGCTCGAAAGCTTTGTGATGTCTGTAACCAGCAGGCACGCAAAAAGAGCCTTGTGGGCACGGCGCTCCACTGCGAGCTCTTCCATAAACTCGGCCTTGCGGTTCAGAATCTCCTGAGGGTTACCCACTTCAATCTGGCTTGCAGTGTAAGTAAGCTTGCCCTCTGTGTATTCCTTCATATCCTGATGAATAATTTCGCCGGCCGGTCTTCCGCCAACCTTACTTCCCGCCATCAAAATCTCGTTTCCAAGCTCTTTGATGTCCAGATCGGTAATGCTGGAAAGATATTCTGCCATGTCGCGGTCTGTATCGGTAACTGTGGCTGACTGCAAAATGAGAGTATCAGATAAAATTCCGCACAAAAGCAAAGCTGCTACATCCTTAGGAATTGGCACGCGATATTCTTTATACAAGCCCGCAATCTGTGTAGAAGTAGAACCAACCGGGCGGTTAATAAATGTAATCGGATTTTTTGTCGGAATTGAACCGATGCGGTGGTGGTCAATCACCTCCTGAATCTTATAGTGCTCAATACCTTCCACCGCCTGCGTAATTTCGTTGTGGTCTACAAGAATCACTTCAACATTCGGCTCCTTCATCAAATCGTGTTCAGAAATAATTCCAATAACCTTGTTTTCATCATCAACAACCGGCAAATATTTACAGTGCGCATTTTTCAAAATGTCTTTGATTTTTGCAATTGTATCATTTTGATGAACAGTTACAATTTCCTTATCGCCCATCACAGAAACCGGCATAGAATAAGCAATCAGCATAGAAGTAGGCGAAGTTGAATAAGGCGAAACAATTACAGACACGCCGTTCTTTTCTGCCAGTTCACGTAACTCCTTATCTATTACGCAGTTAGAGGTTGTGATGAGAAGCTTTACCTTGTGTTCAATACAGATGCGCTGAATGTCTGAACGGTCGCTGGAAATTACAACGATGTCTTCGCTTGCATGCGCTTCAAGGCGTTTTGCAAAGCTTTCTGTTGAAGAAGAACCAACGTGTATCGAAGCATTAAAATTTTTATCTGCGTCGCCGGCAATAAAAATCGGCTGAGCATTTAAAGTTTTTTGAATCAGGCTGATGCTGGTAGAAAAGCGGTGTTTTTTTTCTGGATTTAAGATTGTGAGAACTCCGCGGGCAAAACCACTGTAATGAAGCAGTGACAAATATTTTCCGTCTTTATCAACAACCGGCATAACGCGGATTTCAGTTTTTTCCATGCGGCCGATTGCTTCCCAAACAGAAACATCTGCCGTTACGGTTTCTACCTTGTCCTGCATAAAATATTTTACCTTTGGCACAAGGTCAGGTAGATATTCCGGACGGGGAATTCCGAATTTTTCAAAAATATATGCAGTCTGCGGGTTCAAATGTCCCGCACGGGCAGCCTTGTATTCAGGCTGGCCCAAAAGATTTTTAAGTGTAGCGTAACCGACGGCAGAAACAACGGCGTCGGTATCGGGATTACGGTGCCCGATGATGTAAACAGTCTTTTCCATACGGTGATTATATATAAAATAGATTGCTTCGCCTACGGCTCGCAATGACAGCGTTTCCGCGAAAGCTCTTTCCTACAAACAATACCTACTAGACAAACGCAATAAGACGTTATATAATAAGTAGGTTTTAAGTTATTTAGCAATTTTGCCGATAATTTAAGCGTGGACAGAGTTTTTAAATTATGAAAAAAGTATTATTATCTATAGCCGTTCTGCTGGCAGGCACAGTAGCGTTCTCTTATGACTTCACAATAAAAGCAACTCCATCTGTTCTATTACCGTTTCTCTCAAGTGGTGAACAAAAATATGCCTCAGCTGGCTATGGAACATTTTTAGATGCAGATATAACTCTTTTTGATTTTCTGAATTTAGGCCCTGAATTCGGTTTTTACGTTCTTCCAAAAAATAATGCAAAAGGTCTCGAAGAAGGCATAGATCCTAACATCATGGTAGTTCCGGTAGGTTTACAGGCCGGAGTTACATTCTACCCTTTTTCAAGGCTCGAAGTAGGAGCCGGAATCGCAGGTGGCGCTTACGGCAGCTTTACAAACAGCCGCGCCCATTACGCACCGTGGTACCGCGCCTTTGCAGACGTAATGTTCCGAATCAATACAAAAGTTTCGCTTGGTGCAGATGTTTCCTGGTTCAACTGCCAGAATAACACATGGTTTGGTAAGCCTGCCATTTCAGGCATAACAGCGGGGCTCGCACTTAACTACCGCTTCAGCACAGAAAAAATGTCTGGAATGGTTGATTCGGAAGTTGAATACGATGACAGCGTATTCCCGCTTATCTACACAATTTATAAAGACAATCAGATTGGTACCATCACCGTATCAAACCACGAATCAGCAGAAATCAGAAATGTTCGTGTACGCTTCCGTGCAGAAGGTTACACTGCTTCAGAGCTGGAATGTGGTTCAATCAAAATGATTCGCAAAAACAAGAGCGAAGAACTTCCGCTTTTTGCAGACTTTAACAGCCAGATTCAGCGATTTACCGAATCCGGCAAAATCTCCGGCGAACTCGTAATAGACTACGAGCTCCTCGGCGACGAACGAGTTTCTGTAGTTCCTGTCACAATTCCGGTTTACAACAGAAACTCTATGCGCTGGATGGATGCTTCAATCATCTCAAGTTATGTTTCTACAAACTCTCCGGAAGTTCTTGAGCTTTCAAAATACTTTGTAGGTGTTGCCCGAAGCCACTTCCGTACTGCTCTTAATAAAAACATGCAGTTCGCAATGTACGTTCACGAAGGAATCCGAATTCTTGGAATCGAATGTGAAGGAAACTCCGACACTCCTTATGATGAAACACACCTTGATCCAATGGCTCTCGACTATGTTCAGTATCCGTATCAGACCCTGCAGTATCGTTCTGGTGATAAGGATGATATTGCAATTCTGTATATGTCTATGCTTGAATCGGTTGGTATTGGAGCTGCTTACATTCCTCTTCAAGACGATTTTATAGTTGCAATAGAACTCGGAGATTACGAAGCTTCTCTCATGAACCTTTTCAACGGCGAAGATAACGTTCTTATTGTTGATGACAAGGTTTATGTTCCGCTCGCAATTTCTGCAATCAATAAAGATTTTGTAGACTGCTGGAACAAAGGTGTTCAAAAAGTTTACGAAGCTATTGAAGCTGAAGAAGATGTTGAATTTATAATCCTTAAGGATGCCTGGCAGACTTATCCGCCATCTGGTTTTTCATCTGGTGAAGCTACAACTCAAATTCCTACAGAAAAGAAATTATTCCAGGCATCTGAAAATGATATTATGAAGTATGTTGAACAGGAATTCGGCCCACAGATTGCCGCAATTCAGCAGCAGATAAAAGAAGAGGGAGTTTCTACAACATTGTACAACAGACTTGGAATGCTCTATGTTCGTGCGGGAATGTACCAGAATGCAGTTTCAGTTTACGAAGTTTCTGCAAATATGGGTTCTATTCCGGCTATGAACAACCTCGGAAACATACTCTCCCTTCTTAAGGATTATCAGAAAGCCAAAGAATGGTATGAAAAGGTTCTTGAGATTGATCCTAATAACGCCACAGCTACTAAGAACCTCGAAAAAATTATAACTGAATTGGAAGATAAATAATTATCCTTCAGCTGTCATCCTGAACTTACTTCAGGATTCTGTCATCCTGAACTCGTTTCAGGATCTGCAATATAGATTCCGAATCAAATTCGGAATGACACGATAAATTATAGGAGTCACCGTGTCTGGAAAGATGGCGCGCCGCCTGCGAAAAAGTCATGTTCTCTCTAAAAAAACTCTGGCAATAGGCTTAGGGCTGTATCTCTCGTCTACTACACTAGCCGCAGAAGGTCAGTTCCTCATAAGCCTTTTTCCACATTTTTCCAAGCCTTTTGGCGAAGCTCACAGCATTCAATACGGACTCGGAGCCGGTGCTAAACTCACCTACCGCCCCGTAAAATTCTGGAATCTTTTTGCAGAAGGTGACTATTATTCCATGGCCCTTCCTGGTATAGACCCAATGACCGTTTTAAACGGCTCTTTGGGAACCGGCTATCACATTGATGTTTCAGACCGCATTTCGTTAGATTTTAATATCAACGGCGGCATTTACAATGCAAAATCTTCAAGCAGCATTACAGGCTTTACTGCCGGCGGCTCAGTTGTTTTTTCTTATAGAATTACACCGGCAATTTCGGCAGATGTAAGTGCAACCGCTACTCATTATGCGGCAGGCAAAAAGCCGCTTATGATATTAAATGCCGGCGTTTCACCTGGAGTTACCTTAAACATCACAAACCTCTTTAATCAGGAATCAAATGTAGACATCAAATCAACAAGTCTTGCACCTGTTTTCCCGGTTCTGTATTCCTGGTACGAAAATAATTCATTCGGAACGGTAGATATAACTAACAACGAAGATTCTGCCATCACAAATGTTACAGTAAGCTTTTATCAGCCTCAGTATATGGCTCATGCAAAGGAATGTGCAAACATCAAAAAAATCAAAAGAGGCGAAACAGTTTCTGTAGACCTTCTTGCATTCTTTAACGAGCAGATGCTTGAGCTTCGCGAAAAAACAGATACAAACAGTGTTATCATTGTAAATTATAGTTACCTCGGCCAAAAGCGCACTAAATCTATTCCACTGGTTGTTCCGGTTTATGGACGAAACAACATGTCTTGGGATGATGACCGCCGTGCCGCCGTATTCGTTTCTTCAAAAGACCCTGCCGCAATGCAGTTTGCTAAATATACAGCAAGCGTTGTTCGCGACAATCTGCGTGTAGATATTCCTGAAAATATTCAATACGCGCTCGGAATTTTTGAAACGCTTAATCAGTTTGGTCTAAATTATGTAGTAGACCCTTCATCTGCGTTCGAAGATAACGTAGGTACCTCTGCCATCGACTTTTTGCAGTTCCCTTACCAGACAATCATGTATCGTGGTGGTGACTGTGACGATATTTCTATTCTTGTATGCTCGCTTTTTGAAGCAGTTGGAATTGATACCGCCTTTATTACAATTCCTGGGCATATTTTTATGGCCTTTAATGCAGGAATCACTCCACAGGAAGCAGCAGAAGTTTTCCGCAACATGTCTGATTTTATTGTTGATGATGGTGAAGTTTGGGTTCCGCTTGAAATTACACTTTCTGATGAAGGCTTTTACCGCGCCTGCCGTGTAGGTGCCCGCGAGTGGAACAATGCAGATGCAAACGGAGCAGCCGCCCTTTATAAAATGCGCGATAACTGGAAGCTCTACCAGCCGATTGCGGTTCCTGGAGCAAATGCCTTCTTTAACCTGCCAGACAATAAAACCATTGCTCTTGCTTTTGAAAATGGTGCTGATACATGGAGCCGCGGAGAACTCCGAAATCTCCAGAACGATTCAACAATTCAGTTTGTACTTAAAGAAACAGATGATTCCGAAGCAGATACAGTAATAAAAGAAGACCCGCTCGAACCAAGCCTCTTAAAAAATATTCTGTCGCTTGCCAACTCAGTAGCACTTGCCCCTGCGGTAATTCGCGAAGAAGAGCTTAAGAGACAGGAAGAAGAAAATAACGATGAAGACGAATCTATAGATGATCTTTTACCTCTCGACCTTGCCATTGCAACCATACCGACAGACGTTCCTGTCAGAGCAAATTTTGACGAAATGGTAGCAGAGCAGAGCAAACTCATTCCAGACCCGGAACCAGAAGAAGAGGAAGAAGATTCAGACTGGATATCTCCAACAATAGAAGCTACAGTATCAATGGCAGACACAAACATCGGCACAACCGCTGCATCAGTAACTGAATCTACTGCTAGTTCATTGCCAGGCACAACTGCCGTACCAGATGTGCCATTATCTAGCTCTACTACCGCGTCATTGTCCGACAAAACTGCTATATCATTGTCAGACTCGACCCGACAAGCTGAACCTGCCGAGACCTCAGCAGCTGTAGTAGCTGAGTCTGTCGAAACCACCGACATCCCAGCCGTGTCATCATCAGACAAAAATGCAGTGTCAGCCGTGTCATTGTCAGACACAACCACTGCATCAGAATTCGGCGAAACTGCCGAGTCAGACGTGTCATCATCAGACTCTACTGCTGTGTCATCATCAGACTCGACAACCGTGTCATTGTCCGGCTCGACCGGGCAATCTGAACCAGCCGAGACCTCAGACAATAAAACTACTCCGGCAAAGCCGGCTGACCTTACTCCAGTAAAAACATCCCACACTACTGCAATTGCCGTTACTGCTGCCGCAGTTACTGCAACCGCCGTAGCCGCAGGATTAATCATAATTGCAAGAAAAAAGAAAGAAGACGAGGGCGAAAAATGAAAAAATTATCTTTAATCTTATTAGCAGTCATAATACTCCTTACAGGTTCCTGCAACACCTGGATGCAGGATGACGGATTTTATTCCGACATCGAAAACGACGTAAAGGTAGCAAACGCAAAACAGATTTCTGTTTATGTGCGCTATGCTCTTACCCGCCAGGGAAAAACAGACCCAGACGGCACTGCTACCTTTAAGGTAGAAATTCCTCAGGAGATTTCTGCTATTACAGAACCGGAGTACGGTTTTGTACGTTGGGCCGCCTTCTCAACAGACTTTCTTGCAACTGGCGATAACCAGAGTAAAAATAAAGACATTTATTTTATCGATGATGAAGATTACAACAACCGCATTCTCCCACACGAAATCCAGAGCCCTATAGTAGTGTTTGAAGATGCAACAAAACCAACAACAGAAGTAAGAATTAACGAAGAACGCAACGACATCTACCTTTGTCCTATCGTAGCCCAGAGACCAACTATTTCCCTCACAATTCCGGCAAAGGGAAGCAGTGGCGTTGTACGTAACATGTCAGTGCGAATCAACTTTTCTAAACCAATGGACCCGGATTCTTTTATGAACGAAGCCGGCGAATACGACAAAATCACCGTTACCCAGGGTATTCAGTCGTTTACAGCAGATGGTGATATCGATATTTCCAGTGAAGATATTACAGACCGCTTCGAAGCCCCAACCTTCAGTAAAAACCAGAAGATGATTACTCTTAAGTTTAAGCCTGAAGCAATTTCAGAAGGTTATGCTGCTCAGTCATCTGTAAACATTACAATTTCAAAAGATGTAAAAGATACCTACGGCTATTCAATGGCCGATGATGATAAAATCAGCTTCTCAGTAGGAAGTTACATGGATACCCTTGCGCCTCGTATTACACAGCTCACAGCTGGTCGCGGTGCAACAGATTTCCATACATTCAAGGGTATGTATAAAGATGCCGCTACAGGTGATCTCCTTGGTAACTATACTAAGATGCAGCCACAGATTACTGGAGCTACAGCAGCTGAAAATGTCTGGCTCGGTGTTACTTCTGCTCCTGGTGATATTAATGCTTCATTCTACGATACGCTCATTCCATACCGTATAACCGGAAAAGTAATTCTGCGTGTATTTGCAGAAGATATTGCCGGTTCAGGTTCTAACCAGGATCAGACAGGTATTGAAACCGACGTTGCAATGCTTGGTTTGCGCGCATACCATCTGTTCGACAAAGACGGAAACGCTTCTACCCTCGAGATTCCGTTGAGCGGTATGCAGTACCAGCCTCAGATGAACCTTGCTCCAAGCCTTTCAGGAGCTTACAAGAATCTTGTAGATGCAGTTAATAATTCAATTCCGGGAACAGAAAACGACCTCGCCAATAATAAGGGATGTCTCATTGAATACGATGTAAGCTCATTGCCAGACGGTTTGATTCGTATTGATGTTGCAGCCGTTGATATGGTACAGAACAGTGGATTTACAGACGGTGGTGCCCTCTCAGAAGAATACGGTAACGGTTATGCTTCTATTTATGTTGTAAAAGATACAACTAAGCCAAATGCACTCAGCAATGCAAACTATGCAGTGCCAGACTTAACTCACGCTTCGGCAGACGGTCACTACTTTAATGCAAACAACTACGCCGCATACGTTAAGATTAACGGAGATTCTTCTTCTATTGCTGATGACGGACACTCAAGGCTCCGCTCTCCTCACGACTTAATGAAGTGGATTGTACGCCCTACAGCAGATACAAACTGGATTAACGAAGTTTCTGCCGCTTCTAGCGAATGGCGCCCAGTAACTTCAGATTACTTCCCATTCCCTATTCCTGGAAATCAGGGAGAAGTACATTACACCTTTGCCCTTATGGATGATATGGGTAACATTTCTACAGCAGTAGGAATTCCAGCAATTAATTATGATAGCGTTGCACCTATAGTTCAGGCACTCTCTCTTGTTGCAGATGAAGGCTACACCTCAGGCTCTGCAAAGGGCAATATTCTTGACCACCAGACACTCGTTATTCCGATAACAGAGCAGACCTCTGGTGTTAAGAAAATCGAAGTTCATATTAAAAAAGACGGCACAAACGAAGAATATGCAACCCCATTTGCAGCCGGAGCTTCTGGCATTACAGTTACAGCAGGTGGTGCTTCTGTTCCATTTACAGTAAGCGGAAAGACCCTCACCCTCAATAGCCGCCAGCCAAACTTTAACTCAAATATTACAATCAAGGGATTAAAGATTTCTGATGCAACAACAGACGACGCACTCCAGGGCGGTTACTCAATCAATGTAACTGTTTCTGATGATGCAGCAAACCCTACATCAACTTCAGGAGTGCAGGGAAGCCGCGTCAGCATTGACTCTGTAGCACCTGTAATCAATAAGATTTATATACCAAACCTCAAGCAAACAGTAAGATTCGGCGGAAACACACCAGAATGGTGGATAGACTACAACGCTGCACCAATCAACACAACCGGAGCAGCTCCAACAACAGAAGTTTACGTTAAGTTTACAGAAGCTTCTTCAGGTGCAAAGATTTTCGACTTTGCAGGTTCTTCAATTCACCTCACAGCAGAATCTCAGATTTTCCAGATTGACCCTACAACCGCTGCCGCAACAAGCGGAGCAATTGACTGCACGGTAGACACAGCTAACAACAGACTCACAATCAATTCTTCAGAGAATGCAGGAAACTACTTTGCCGGTGGTGTAAGAGCCGCAAAGATTACAAACATACAGCTCGCACCGGCACCTGCTTCAAGTACAGTAGCACTCAAGATTCACGACGTTGCAACAAACGTTGCAGAAAGTGCTTCATCACAAATCAGCAGTAAAGAAGGCTCATTAGACTTTGCTTCAGACCCTTCACCAATCACTACAACAAACTTCGGCTACGACCCTGCAACTCCTTCTTCTGCTACCCCACACGGAAGCCTTGCCGACCGCGTTACAGAAATTACAGACCTCAGCGCTGCCCTTGACGCAGAACTCGGCTGGACAAATAATTCATACATTAAAGCAACAGTAAGCCTCACACCTTCTGCAGCCGGAATCGACTCGCTCACAATTATCGGCGACGCAATTTTTGATACAACTTCTGCAACTCCTACAGCAATAACCGTAGGCGGCGCCTCAGCATACTTCGACGTTACAGCAGACGGCAAGACAGTCGTATTCAAGGTATCACCAACAGACCCAAGCCACACTGTTCTCGGTACAGGCGCAACACCACTTTCTATTTTAATTGATAACCTCAAGCTTACCGGCACAGACGGCTTAAAGACCATTACCTTTAAGGCAAGAAGCTTCGGCAGTCTTACAGACCCAACCGGTTCTTCAGACACAATCATTCTGGATACAACAGCCCCTGTCTGGGTAGAAGCAGCTGCAAATCATCAGTTCTACTCTGGAACAGACCCGAATAATCCTGCTCTCACACCTGCAGAAGCAACTTACCCTCACCCTATTACAGACGGAAAGGCTTATGGTATAACCTTCCCATCAGATACTAACATCTACTTCTACACAAGCGTAGGTTCTTCTCAGTCTTATACGATTTACCCTAACTACGATGCAAACGACGCAACTCTCAAAGACGAAGGAGTTCGTGTTTCATTCTCGCCTACAGGCAGCACCCCAAGCACAGGCTCATGGTTTACCCGCACAGGAGACGTTACAAACACAACAGTTACCTGCTATATCCGCGACCGCGCCGGAAACAAATCTCTACCTCAGACCTTCAAAGTTATAAAAGATGATGTCTTTGCATCTTCTACAGAAGAAGCGGCAATTGACAACTACATGACACTCTATATTCCAGCAGGCGCAAAGCTTCACAGAAACTCAGCCGTAACACAGACCGGTTATCTTGATTCAGACATTTTCAATGGTGGTTCTGCAACTACTTCTACAAGACAGGCATACAACTATGTATTTAAGGGCGCTGCCGCAACCGAAGCAAACTCAGCTTATGAAATCAAAGTTAAGCTTGCAACTGGCGTTGCTTCAACAGATACAGACAAGCTCCTCGACGGCTCAAATCCAACCGCACAGAGCACTTATAATAGAAGACTTGTAACAACAACTTCTTCCCCAATAGAATATTTTGCAGTTTCACACTGGTATAATCCAAACGACACCACAGGCTTTACCCCGGTTGATCCTACAACAATTTCTAGAGGAAGCTGGAACCAGTACACACCGTCTTCTCCAGATTACACTAACGGTGACATTACAAGCTCAGTAGACAGCTCTGGAAACATTGTAATTAAAGTTCTCAACAAAAACTGCCCTCCACTCACCCTCTACTTAAAGGATGGCTGTGGCAACATTACTTACCGCAAAATCAAGCCAGCTTCCATGACAGGAGACCTTGCCTGGGTTGTTGATACAGGAATCGGCCTTTCTGGACAGGCAGTATA
This sequence comes from uncultured Treponema sp., assembly GCA_947166355.1. Classification (GTDB taxonomy): domain Bacteria; phylum Spirochaetota; class Spirochaetia; order Treponematales; family Treponemataceae; genus Treponema_D. Next base: position 144,439 of record CAMVDX010000001.1, on the reverse strand, counting down.
TATCCAGTCTTACACAAGTTCTACGGCGAACTCTATTAAATTACCAGTCGGAATAAGCTCGTCTGCCGATACAAACTTCTATACCTCTGGAGCAAAGGTTACATTTACCGGCTGTTCAGACAGCTGCTTCTTTGACGGAAGCTCAGGCGAAGTTACTGATGCTACAGAAATCGCAAACAACAGCTTTACTCTCAAGAGCCGCGTAATCATGTGGAGCGGTACAGAAGCCCCAACTCTTGAGAACTTCGTCACTCCTGCCCTTTCAGCTTCTACCTGGAAGTATTACAGAAAAGCAAACGCAGATGCCGCAACTCCAACCTTCAGCATGGAGCACAGTCTTCCATACAGTTCTACATTACCAACAAGCAAGGCAGACCCATACACTCTCTGGCTTGTACTTGTAGACACAGTAGGAAACTACGAAGCAAAACCTCTCAAGTGGACAAGTAACTCTTACACAACAAAAAATCAGTACTGGTGTTATGACGTTACAAACCCGGCCGCAACTGCCGGAACTCCTACAAAAGTAAACAATATAGACAACAAGAACTACTACAGCGGTAATTCAAGCGTTCCTTATACAATTTCAGATTATCAGTCTGGACTTCGTAGGGATGGTAATTATACTAATTCCTGGACTACCTTTGAAAATCGCTCTGTCTCTCTTTCAAGAACCTACAATCTTTCTTCTCAAGAACCACTGTCATCTACAGGCGGCACGCTGTCAGGAACTACAGTTTCAGGCTATCTGCCGCTTCCTTATATCAGAGACTTTGCAGACAACATAAGACCTGGAACTAGCGGAAGTAGCAGCTATCCATCAGGATCAACACCAGACGGCCTTGTATGGCAAAACACAAACCAGTGGGTACGCCAGGCAGATGCTCCTGTATGGAGAACCCGCAATGAAAATGTAACAGTAACATCACCTGATGATGGCACACAAACAACTATTACTGTTCAAAAGTATCATATTGATGCCACTACTGGCAACGGTACTACTGGAAATCTTTGGCGAACACCTTCAAACGACACTTATAGCACAGACAATGACCCAATTGACTATAAAATTAGGTCTGGTCGAGACAATACCTCAATTAAAGTTAATCTTCGTGTAGACTCTAATAACTGGAGTGGACACAAAGAGCCTCTTCTTGGCTTTATCATCACTAACAGCGAAAAATCTTCAACCTCATTCCAGACATTCTATTCTACTGCTGATTTTTCAGACACAAGCTACGGAGCCTATGACATTCATACTACTGCAAATGACTCAAGGCTCACCTACAACTCTACTACATCTTATGATTACTACACCTATACATACACTTTCACAAAAACAGACACAAATAAGGCATGGCATACAGAAGTACCGGATGCATACTACTTCTACCCTGTAAGCCGCTCGGGTCTTGTATGTAAAAAACCGGTAAAGGTTTACTTTGACAAAAACCCTGTTCCGTCTATTACAGAAGGCTCAATTTCTTACTCAGGCGTAAATCATTATGGCGAAATTGCAACCGCAGACAAAAACGTAAGCGTAGGCTCAACTAACAACGTCAATTACACAAAGAGCGGCTCTTACCTTTACTTTAAGGTAGACAGCGATTCAGCAGCTCCTGGCTGGTATCCAACAGATTGTGCTATCTTATGGACTGATTCAAGTGGAAACCAATCACATTCGTTCATTTTGACATCTGCTGCATCGTACCACGCCCCAGGATGGTCTGCGACAAACCTCGTATACAAGATTCCGTTATCCGGATTTACTGATCTTAATGCATTAACAGACAAATCATTGAAGATTAAGATTTATTCAAGAGAAGGTAATTCTACATCAGGTACACTTATAGAATCCTCAAATGAATATGCTCTTAATGGTCCTGCCGGTAATAACAAGTGGACTTATGATAATACAAGGCCAAGCATCTCCTTTACAGGATCATCAATAAAATCTGTTAATTATCCTAGTTCAGGCTCAACTACTACCGCCCCAACATATAATAATAGAAAGTATATTCAAAGTCAGACTGTAAAAATTACAGCTGATGCTTCTGATAGTTCAGGAACTGGAATTGAACGCTACCAGTGGCAATACAGAACCTATGAAAAGAGCACTTCTGGAACCTATTCATGGGGAAGCTGGTCTGCCTGGACAGATATTCCTGCTTCATATCTTACCTCTACAACTTCAACAAGTGCTGTATTTGAATGGTCAGCTCCTGAAAATCAAACAGAATATTATTTCCGCGTAATAGATAAAGCAAAAAATATTTCTTCACAAAGCTACTATTCTAGCTCAGCAACAACCTACAATACAGTAACATTGCAGCGCGACGAATGGGCACCAGCTGTACCTGCTTCAGAAAACAACGGTCTCATTGATTACAAGCTTTACAAGGACACAGAAGAAAAAGACAAAACTGCATTCAACGGTACCAGCGGAAACAGCCTCATTACCACAAGCGGTACAGGAGACTCTGCCGCTGTTGAAATCAAATACAGTTCTAATCCATCAAAAGATAGCCCTAACTTCATTAATAAGATTGTATTTGACTTCTCAAAGGTAACAGATAATGTTGCCGCAGACGGCAATGCCTCACTTACAGGTATTCAACGTTCAGGCTTCGATATTTCAGACATTAAGGTTTCTATTGATAACGGAACTCCAAAGAGTATAGACGATACCGACTTAGCCGATGATCATTTGTCCTTTAATGATTCTACAAAACTTTTGACACTGACACTAACTACATACTTAGATGATCCAAAGATTTACGCTTTCACAGTAAATGATAATATTGGAAACTCCCGCACTCTCAGAACCTTTACCCTCAAGCCAGACGGACTGGCTCCAGTTCTTTCAGATATGACTATTTGGGCAAATGAAGCAAAAACAATTGCGGCTGTTAATGAAGATTCAGATGCTCTCTTACACAGTACATGGTATCTTAAAGGTGATAAGGCCGTTGTACAATTCAATATCACAAGTTCAAATGTAACAGACCCTACTGGGTATTATTACTGGGGAGACAGCGGTATTTATACAAGTTATACAAATGTTTCAGAATGGCATAATTCAGACCATACACCAGTAGCAAGTACTTCTACAACCATCACCTACACCCTTGATGCGCCTGAAACAAAGAAATATTACCAGTTCATGGCAAAAGATGAAGTTGGAAACACAGTCAAAAACTTTTACAAAAGACTTGTACACGACGAATGGGCTCCTACCGGAACTTTAACCTACTCTACAAATTACGATTCAACCGAAAGGAATCTTGAAGCAGCCGGCATTAATACTGCATATCCTGAAAATTCTGCAAATTCTCGTCTGATAAAATACAGTTCAACCACAAGCAGCCCTTACTTCATCAATAAGATTGATTTGAACCTTAATCCTATCACCGATAAAGTATCCAATACAGAAAGAGCCGGTATAAAGTACTTCCAGGTTATTAAGGAAAGTTCTACAGATTTAGCCTTTACTTCTCCAACACAAGAGTCTGACATTAAGATATGGGATCGAGCATCAGGTGACAGTTTGCCAACAACTGCCAGTACAGACGACATAAGAATTGACTCAAGCAGACATTATCAGCTCGACCTTTCTGGCAACGATGTAGGCAAATATTATCGATACACTATAAAAGTATATGATAACATCAGCTACAATACCACACTTTATACATTCATAACTCAGTCAGATGACCAGGCACCGGCATTCCCACAGCCTGCCGAAGCAGACATTCAGGCAACTGCAGAAGACGGAACAAACGCAATCAATTCTGTTAAATATAATGGTATCTTCTATCTTAAAAATGACAGAGCTGTAGTAAGCTTTACACAATCTGACGAGTCTGATGCAAACGCTCACTACAGATGGAGTAACGATAATTCACACTGGTATGAATACAATGCAACTACTGCTCACTGGGATAAGTATGAACTTAATGGCAGCATTTATGAAAGAACAGCTTCAGATGTAACACCACCTGATACCACCGCAAGCGTTACACGAGATTCTACTAACCACAAAGTCTCATTCAGCTTTGCAGCACCAGATACAGCTACAATCTACTATTTTATGGCAGAAGACCTTGTAGGTAACAGGGTGATTCGCGGCGTTTCAAGCGGTACAAACTGCATTAAGCTCCAGAAAGATAAGTGGGAACCAACTGTTCCTGCTACAGAAAACGGTGGCCTTATAGGTTATACACTTTACAATGATTCTAATCCAAAAACTCTTACTGCTGGACTTGAGACTACTGGAACAGACTCAAATGGAAATCCTACAGTAGAAATTAAGTACAGTTCAAACTCAGAAGAAAGCGGAAGTGCTAACCATATAACAAAAATCAGAATTGATGTTTCAAATGTTACTGATGCTGTAAATGGTATCGATCGTTCCGGAATAGAAAACTTCTCTGTAAATGGAACAGCAGTTTCTTCTATTAAAACTGATGGATATTATGATATTACTCTTACTAATGGAGAAACTGCTCAATCATCTTATATTATAAGTGTAAAAGACAATGCAGGTAATGATGAAAAAATTCTTCGAACCTTTATTCTTAAGCCAAATGCAGATTTACCAGACTTCGCCCTTGCCGGTACAACAGGCACAACAACTCGTGTAATGAAGTCAGAGGTTGCAGACGGTTCAAGTGCAAGCTCTTGTGATGCAGCTCCATCTTCAACTTCAACAAACGAAGTTTACTTTTTGAACAAAGATTATGCTGTAATCAACTTTACAAAGACTCATGAAGATATCACTTCTTACCAGTTAAGTACAGACGACGGATCTACCTGGGCTCCTATAACAACAACAGTTAATACTTCAAATGCAACTCATACAGTTTCTTATGTATTCGCTGTTCCAGAAGCTTCAACAACTTATAAGTTCAAGGCTGTAGACGATGTATTAAACGAAACTGTAATTTCAACTACTATCACTCTGCAAAAAGATACAGCTGATCCAATAGATGATGTTACTTACTCATTCAAAAAAGAAGAAACTGACGGAACGGTATCTGCCGCAATTGGCAACACCTATTATATCGACAATGCAGACGCCACTGCCACAACCAGACCAATTATCTACAATGCAGACGAAATCAACAGATTCGAACTTGACCTTTCTCCAATTTCAGATGCAACCTCTGGCATAAGAAGATTCTGGTTACAAATCGATTCTACAGAAATTGAATTAACAGGCTCTACTACTCCAGCAATCTCTTCTAACAAGTGTCTGATTACGCTTGCAACTGCCGATAATACAACACATACTTACGTAATTAGCGCAGAAGACTGGGCCGGAAACAAACGAACTGTAAAGACCTTCACTCTTACATCAGATGCAGCAGGTCCGGACTTTACAATGGGAACAATTCAGGCAATAGACTCTGCAAGCCAGACTAACAACGCATGGCAGAATACTACAAGCGAAACTTACTATCTGCGCGGCGAAACCGCAGTCATCAACTTTACAAAGACAGGAACTGATATTGTTAAGTATGAAGTTAAGGCTGTAACTGGCGGAACAGGTGATTATGGAGAAATCCCACAAACAGTCGGCGAAAATCCAAATCCAGACCTTGCAATTACAGACAGCGCAGTAGTTTATAAATTTGCCGCTCCAACCGCTGAAACTACCTACACCTTCAAGTTCACAGACCGAGTAGGCCATGTTCAGGAAATGACTACTGATGCCAAAACACTTGTAAAAGATACAACTGCGCCAGCTCTTGCAGAAAGTCAGGCTCTTACCTTTAGGATTCTAAATGCAAGTGATACTGATGCAACTGCCGTTTCGGATACAGTTTTGTCAGGAGATTACATTCTTTCAACAGAAGGAACAACTACAACAATCACTTATAATCCTGCTGTTGTAAAGAAGATTGTCTTTGATGATCTTTCAGCAAAATTTGCAGAATACGCTACTTCTGGTGCTAATTCCGGCTTTGATAGACTTTACTACCAGTCTTCAACTGGAAATCCTCATAATATGGATTCAAATGACGACGGTGTAAATCAAATTGATTTCTCAGACAGCTGGACGACTACTAAAGAATACAGTATTTATGCAAGCGATAAAGCTGGAAATAAATCTGCAGCCCTTATGACATTTGTACTTACACCTGATGGTACAGCTCCTAAACTTGCTAATGATAATACATCAAAGGTAGTAGCGGATAGTGGCGTAAATAAGATTAAAGGCTATACATCTACAATTGGAACTATACCTTATGCACTCGTTCCAAAGATTGGCGATTATCAAAAGTCAAACTACTTCCCTAGCGGAACAAAGATAATGTATCCAAAGACAGATCTCCCAGATGATGCTGTTCAGTATAAGATAGTACAAACTGTAACAACAGCAGAGGCCAATGGTTATAATGCCTCAGCTAATAATAACACTTACAGCTGGCAATCAATGACTGCAGATGAAGATGATGCCAACTACGTATTCACATTACCAGATATTACGACTGTACATACTCGACTCGCCTTCTTCTTTAGGGACAAAGTAGGAAACGTTTCTTCTGCATATTATCTTGGTAATAATGGAAGCGAAACGCTCGATTATGGTGTTCAGTGGTGGATAACTACACCGGAATTAAGTTCCTCAAATGTAATAATTAGTACTGTTACTCCTCTTAACGCTACTACTCCAGTTGGCTGGACTTCTGCAAGCAAAGACTATCTTGTCAGCATTAATCTTCCAATAGGTGCAGTAATAACTTCTATTGCATTGTCTCCTGCTCCAAATGGAGATAACACTGGTGTAGTATGGGCTACGGGTAGCGGCAACAGTATTACCGGTCAGATTCAATTTACCGATTGCACAGCGATAAATCAGACATCAGGTACTGCAACTCTGACAGGTGATAATATTCGTATTAATCATACAGATAGCAGTGCCGTAGGCTTAAAGCTTAAGATTTATGTACACCCTAAGAAAGATGGCACAAACGACATAGTTCAAGCTGATCCAAAAATCATCATTAATGGAACTACCGAACTTACAGTATTCCCAGAAGGCGGTTATGGTAACATTACATCAACAGGCTCTGGCGGCTTCATCAGCGACATTGCTTCAAAGCTTTCAGGAAACAATGACTCAGATGAATATGCTGCGCCACAGCGTTCTACACCAACCTTCTTTGAAAAGGTAACAAACATCTTCACACACGAGGCTGCACCTGCATCTGATGCAGCAGCTTCAAACAAGAAGACTTCAAAGAAAGCTAAAAAAGCTAAGAAGGCAGCTAAAGTAACATCTGCTGTAACCGAGGCTAGCGAAATCTCAAGTAGCAAGCTTACGGACGAAAACCTGGAAAGCTCACAAAGCGAACGTCTCGAAGCGACAACTACGGTAACTGCACCGACATCTGCAATGGTTGCTCCAAAGTCTCTTATAGCTGAATCTACATCTGCTGTGGTTGAACCTGCATCTGCGGTGGTTGAGCCTGCATCTGCGGTGGTTGAACCTGCATCTGCGGTGGTTGAGCCTGTCGAAACCACAATATCAGAAACTGACTCTTCAGAAGAAACCTCTTCTTCGAAGACCGCCGTAATCGTAGTAATGCTCACAATGCTCGCAGCTCTCAGTGGTCTCGCCGGCAGCTTGTACGCCCTCAAGCGCAAGAAGAAGTAAAAGATTGCCACGTCATTGTCATTGTGAGGAGCGACAGCGACGTGGCAATCTGCGGGAGCTCGTCATTGCGAGGAGTCCGCAAGGACGACGAAGCAATCTATTACTGTGGATTGCTTCGCCTTCGGCTCGCAATGACGGGGACGCGGCAATCCATATTCCCGAGTTTTTTTCATCTTTCTCAAACTTTTTTCCCGTTTCATTTCCTTTTTTCGAAAAATGAGACTCATATTATAGTGTAGGATTTTTTATTTCCCGGCACTTAATACGAGGAGGCCTCATGCCAAAATCATTTGATGAACTCACCTTCAAAGAAAGCTACATACTGTTCATCTGCAAAGAAGATCCTTTTAAAGATGAAAAAGATAAGCATTTCGGGCTTCCCTGCTACACCTTCACAAATGTCTGCAACGAGAACAGCGACGTAAAACTTGATGACAAAACAATAAAGGTACTTTATAATGCAAGTGGTTACGAGAAGGAAAAAGATCCGCTGATACGGAGTTTTCTTCACTTCATTTCTACAAACGAGCCGGAAGAAGATGATTTTTCAAGGCGTCTTTCCAGACTTGTAGCGGATTATAAAGAAGACGAACAATCCAGGAGTGATTATTTAGCCATGAATTTACATGACCATGACATTAGATACGAAGCTCTTGCTGAAGGTGCCAGCCAGAAAGCCGTGGAAGATGCAATAGAATTTCTTAAAGAAAAGGTATCTCCCGAAATCATTGCAAAATGTGTAAAATTGCCCCTTGCGCAGGTGCTTGAACTCCAGAAAAAGATACCCAACCAAGCCTGATTTTTCAAGCATGATTTTTCAGAGTTGCGCGGAGAGTACTCTACTGTTATAATTATAATATGAGTGAAGAAAACAAAGAAACAGCCGAATCTCTCCGCACCGCCGTAGTTGCAATTATCGGCCGGCCAAGTGCAGGAAAGTCTACTTTTTTAAATACCGCCTGCCAGGAGCCTGTGAGCATTGTCTCGCCGATTCCCCAGACAACACGCAACGCCATCAAGGGAATTGTAAATACTTCCCTCGGCCAGTTGATTTTTATAGATACACCCGGCTATCATGATTCAGAAAAAAAACTGAACCTGCGGCTTCGTAACGTTACAGAAAGTCAGCTCGAAGGAATTGACTGCGCGCTCTATGTAATTGATTCAACCCGTGCGCCTGGAGAAGAAGAAGTAAAAACCGCTGCTCTTCTTAAAAGCCTTCAGTCCAAAACTGTCGTTGCAATCAACAAATGCGATTTACCTGCAAGCCGCCCGCTTCCTGTACGTCAGTTTATAAGCGAAAATCTTCCTCAAATCTCCGGCGACCGCATTCTCGAAATGTCTGCCGAAAAAGACACAGGAATTAACGAAGTTCTCAAAGCACTCTACTCTATTTCGCCGGAAGGTGAACCAGTTTATGATGAAGAACTCTACACCGACCAGGATTTGACTTTCCGTGTATGCGAAGTTATCCGTGGCGAAGCAATCAACAGGCTTCAGGATGAAATCCCTCATGCTGTTTATGTAGAGGTCGCAGATATTGAACACCGCAACGAAGGAAAAAAACTCTGGATTCGCGCCTTTTTGTGCGTAGAACGCGAAAGCCAGAAAGGAATCGTAATCGGCAAAGGCGCTTCCAAAATTAAAGAAATCCGAACTGCTGCCGTGCGCAAGCTTTCCGAAATTTATATTCAAAAAATCGACCTGGATTTACAGGTAAAAGTAGATAAAAACTGGCGTCAACGTGACTACACTCTGAACCGCCTCATAACATAGTTAATGAAATGGAGATGAAAACCGATAAATTAATATGCTGTCTTTAGAAAAAGGAATTGAACAAATTCATCATGTTCTTAAAGCCCCGGATATGGCGAATATCGCGCTTAGAATGCTTGCCTGCATAAATAAGGAAGTTGTTCTTCATAGCGTGAGGACAGCGTATCTCTGTTATAAAACAGTCTGTGTTCATCCTATGAATGAAGAATGCAATTCCAAAAAACTCGTTATGCTTGCAATCTTTCATACACTCGGCTTTTTACGCGAAGACCTTCATTTTAATTATAACCCTCACGATTCAAATCTTAAGTATTTTACAAACGAAAAATCAATAGAAAGTAAATATGTATTTGCCTGCTACTATCTTGAATACATGACTCCGCTCAAAAATGATGCACTTGCCCTTCAAAATTTTCTGCAGCCACACAATAAGGATTTACGCAAATATCTTTATCAGGAAGAATACAAAGACGTTATCTACATGTGTGCAAGAATCAGCGACTATATAATGAAAAATCCTGATAAGCAGCTGCCCGCAGACTTAAACGAACTCGCTCCCGGTTATTTTGATCCTGAATATGTTGAAGCGTTTGGCATAGCTAACAAAGGCAACATTCTTACAGATAAAATCAGAGCTGGCACTCATACCGAAGAAATTAATGATTTCATTTCAACCATTCTGCTTCCTGAAGAAGAAAATAAAATGCTTGAAAAAATGCTGATTCAACTTCTGGACTTTAAGAGTACATCCACGATGAAGCATTCAATAAACACTTCCGGCTATGCACTTTCGCTCGGACTCAGAATGAATCTTAGCAGCAATGATTTGACAACGCTTTACAACAGTGCCTTCCTTCACGACATCGGAAAGATTGCAACACCGCAGCGCATTCTGGAATTTCCGGGAAAGCTTTCACCCGAAGACATGGGAATTATGCGTCATCATGTAAATCATTCAAAGCGCATTTTAAGCGGTCATGTAAGTGAAGAGATTATCGAAACTGTTTACCGCCATCACGAAAAACTGAACGGAAAAGGATACCCCCGCCATGTAGAAGCTAAAGACCTTACCCTTGTCCAAAGAATTCTTACAGTTGCAGACATTACCAGTGCGCTACACGACAGCCGCAGTTATAAAGGCGAATTCTCTAAAGATAAGACACTTTCGATTATTGCCGACATGACTAAAAACGGCGAGCTGGATCCGGAAATTACTAAGTTTGTTATAGAAGATTTTGATGCGCTTCTGGAAGAACAGCAGGTTTTCCAGAGTATGCTCAGTGTAGACTTCAGCAACGTAATCGTAAATTACAACAATTACATTCTGAGCGACGTTGGCACAATTGCGGACTCTGTTGTTGATGATGTAGAAGACTTAGAAGATCTTGAAGAACTGGACGACCTAGACGACCTCGAATAAACACTCGCCATTACAACAATGCGCCGTCATTGCAACAAAGTCTACGTCATTGCGAGCCGAAAGCGAAGCAATCCACTTCAATAGATTGCCGCGTCGCTCTCGCTCCTCGCAATGACGATGTCTACAAATTACCACAAGCCGCCGTCATTGCAACAAAGCGCCCGTCATTGCGAGCGCAGCGAAGCAATCCACATCAATAGATTGCCACGTCGCTTTCGCTCCTCGCAATGACGATTTCAGTAAATTACCACAAGCCGCCGTCACTGCAACAAAGGCTACGTCATTACGAGCCGAAGGCGAAGCAATACGAATGGTCAAGGCACGCTTCGCTTAAAGCCTTGACTCATTCGTTTTGAGGCTTGAAATTGCATTATCAAGCCTCAATCCATTAAATCTCAGCCAGATCCTTCTGACCAATCATTCTGATTCCTGCCTTCTCCAGAACCTTCTCAGTCTCCGGAACATCAGTACAGCGGATAATCATATAAGCCGAGCCAGACTTGCGGCCAGTAAAGCCGTACATGTACTCAACGTTGCGACCGTTATCTGCAAGAATCTTCAGAATTCGGTTCAGGCTTCCAGCTTCATCAGGAATCTCAACCGCAATTACCGGAGTTACCTTTACAATGTAATGAGAGCGTTCCAAAGCCCCCTGCACCGAAGCAGCATCATCTACGATAATTCGCGCAATACCAAAGTCGCTGGTATCTGCCAGGCTCATTGCCCGCATATTGATATTATGCGTTGCCAGAACGTTTGTGAATTCTGCCAATGCATTTTTTCTGTTTTCGATAAAAATTGAAATCTGTTCTATTGTCATAAAAATCTCCTTAAATACGGTGGTTGAGTGCCGCGAAGCGGTGTATCGAAACCACCTGCTATAGGTTAATCATGTAACTTTCTCGTATCAATTACTCTCTTTGCCTTACCTTCTGAACGGGCAATACTCTTTGGCGCAACCAGAGTAACCTTTGCCTTAATCTGAAGAACGCTGAGCAATGCAGACTCAAGCTGCTTTTCTGCCTTGTTTACTTCAGAAACCACATCGCTGAACTTTTCAGCTGTCATTTCTACCTTAATTTCGAAGGTATCTGTATTGTTTACGCGACCAACGTGAATCTCGTAGTTTGCAGGGTAACCGTTCTGCATAAGAACACCCTCAATCTGACTTGGAAATACGTTAACTCCGCGGATAATAAGCATGTCATCTGTACGACCCATTGGTTTACTCATACGAACAAAAGTACGTCCACAGGCACAAGGAGCACGGTTCAAAACGCCGATATCCTTTGTGCGGAAGCGCATCAGAGGAAAGGCCTGCTTTGTGATTGCAGTAAATACCAGCTCGCCCTTCTCGCCGTCTGGCAGGCGTTTTCCTGTTTTTGGATCAATTGTTTCGATGATGAAGTGGTCTTCGTTTACGTGCATGCCGGCCTGCTCGCTACATTCGTAAGCAACACCAGGTCCCATAACTTCTGTAAGACCATAAATATCATAAGCCTTAAGGCCGAGAGATTTTTCGATGTCGCGGCGCATTTCTTCTGTCCAAGGCTCAGCTCCAAAAATACCAGCCTTAAGATGAATATCAGCCGGAGTGAGGCCCATCTCTTTAAGAGTTTCGCCAAGGTAGGCAGCGTAGGACGGCGTACAGGCAAGCACTGTTGATTTTAAGTCCTGCATAAAGGTAATCTGACGCTGGGTGTTTCCGCTGGAAATCGGAATTACTTCAAGGCCAAGCTTAGTTGCTCCGCCGTGAACTCCAAAGCCTCCGGTAAAAAGTCCGTAGCCATAGGCTGTCTGCAGAACGTCATTTTCATCACAGCCGATTGCAACCAGCTGGCGGGCAGTACAGTCATCCCAGATGTCCAGGTCTTCTTTTGTGTAGCCTACGACAATCTGCTTTCCTGTAGTTCCGCTCGAAGCGTGAATACGTACAACCTTGCTCATTGGAACAGCAAAAAGTCCGTATGGGTAAGTTGCGCGGAGGTCATCCTTGCAGGTGAACGGAATTTTATCAAGGTCGTCGAGGCCTTTAATATCATCCGGAGTAACGCCTGCTTCTTCGCAGCGCTTTCTGTAATACTCAACATTTTCATAAACATGGCGGAAGTTTTTTGCCAGTCTCTCGCCCTGGAGCTTACGCAATTCCTCCAGCGGCATACATTCTGATTCTTTCTGATAATATTTTAAGTTCATATGTTCCTCGTTCAACGGTGGTTTCGATACGTCCTTCGGACACTCAACCACCGTATTCACAGTTTTACCGGTGGTTGAGTACCTGCAAAGCAGGTGTATCGAAACCATCGGCTGTTTTTATTTATAATTTTATGGATTAGTTACCGTGCACGGTCACTTGTACGCATTGCACAAAAAGATAAGAGAAGTTCGCCCTTAGGCGAAAAAGAAATTAAAGGAAAAGAAGCGGCTCTTTAGTAGGCCTGTAATTCTTAACATATACTGAATATTACCACTAGAAAGTCAGAATGTAAATAGTAAAACAAAAATTTATATATGGATTGCCAATGGCAATCCACATAACTAAAACCTTATATTCATAACCGTAATATCATCCGGAAGCAGAGCCTTGCCTACCCAGTCAGTTACAGTCTTCTCAATTGTTTTTTCTGCTGAATAAACATCAGTTTTGAAAAGTTCTCCAAAAAAAGCCTTGGTACGTTCTTCATCATAACGTTCGCCGTCATCATTCTGCATATCAGTAAAGCCATCAGAATACATATCAATCTGAAGACCAGCTCTTAACGGCATCTTATAAGCGCCCTTTTTATTGCTGTTGATTGCTTCTGCAACGGCTCCCATTCCAAACGGCGGAAGCGAAGGAGCAAGTGTTGCAACCTTACCGCGGCCATCTTCATCTTTAAGATAAGCAAATACATTTGTGTGTCCGCAATTATAAACACTGATTGTTTTTGCTTTATGATCAACATAACAGATTGCACCGGTTATGAAATTTCCAATAGGAACAATTTCCTGCAAAAAACTGTCCAGCATTGCTACCAGTTGACCCGGTGCAAGTCTGGAAGAATCCTGAAGCGAAAGCATTGAAAATATAGAACCAAGAGTTACCGTAAGAAGCGCCGCAGAAACATTTTTTCCTGAAACATCAAAGCTGCCTATAATATACCGGCCTTCGCAAAGCTCCTTTGCAATATAATAATCGCCGCCAACCGCATTTGCCATACGGTTCCAGATACAAACATCAAACGGAAACTTCTTTGTATCAGAATTCTTTTTAAGCATATTCTGCTGAATAGCGGCAGCCTTTTCCATATCCTGTGCGCGAAGCTCTTCCAGCCTGGCATTCATTTTTGCAATGGAAACAATTCCGTAAAAGCTGCGGTTATTCAAGAGAACAATAAGATGTTTGATTTCAACTTTGATTGCGGTATCATTTACTTTCGCAGCAACCTTTTCAATAAAGTCGCTGCAATTTAATGTAAACGGACTTTCCTTAAGATAATCACCGCAGGTTTTTGAAGCAAAAAGCTTAAAGCCCGAAGCTTTATTTTTTTCAATTACGTCGCGTTCAACAACCCCCACAACCGCATCATCCTTTTCGATTGGAACAGCGGTAAGGTCCGGCTGTTGTTCAAACATTTCCAGAACGGTATCAATACTTGCACGGCTGCTTACAGGTTCAATAGCCATTGTAATTGAACCAACTTGTCTTTCATTAAAGCTGTTTTCAAAACCAGTCTTTCTAACATCAACTGAACTTTTTTCTTCTAAGTCTTCAGAAAAAAATGAGCTGTCTATAACTTCCTCTTCCATAGGTAAAATCCCCTATGGTTAATTATACACTGAAATTCACAAAAGTCAAAAAAAAAGTGAATTGAAAATGCAGTCATCACCACGACCTCTTCGTCATTGCGAGGATTCGAAAGGATGACGTAGCTCACAATTACGTGAAGTCGTCATTGCGAGGAGCCCAAAGGGCGACGTGGCAATCCATTTCTGTGGATTGCTTCGCTCCGCTCGCAATGACACGAGGCGGCTCGCAACTGCGTGAAGTCGTCATTGCGAGGAGCCCGAAGGGCGACGCGGCAATCCATTTCTGTGGGTTGCTTCGCTCGCAATGACATCGCGCGGCGGCTCGCAACTGCGCGAAGTCGTCATTGCGAGGAGCCCGAAGGGCGACGTGGCAATCTATTCCCCGCGACCAAGCATGAATGCCTTTTTGTTCATCTCAAGGAACTGAGGTTTTACGAGCTTTTCAATTGCAGACATCCACGCCTCTACAGGAAAGTCCATATATTTCGAAAGACGTCCCATCAGAACAATGTTTACAGATTTTGCAGTTCCGGCCTGTTCAGCAAGTGTAAGACAATCAAGCGCATCAACTTTAATTCCTGCTGCCTTCATTGAACCTTCGAGGTCTTCCGGATATTCAGCCGCGCCGGTAATTACAGGCATCGGGTCTATCTTCTGAGTATTTACAACAATCTGGCCGTCAGCCTTAAGATATTCAGTGTAGCGTGCCGCCTCAAGCAGTTCAAACGAAACAATAAAATCAGCCTCACCCTTATCTACAATTGGAGAATAAACCTTGTCTCCATAGCGGACATAAGTTACAACCGAACCACCGCGCTGACTCATTCCGTGAACCTCGCTTACCTTTACGTCGTAGCCCGCATCAAGCAAAACCTGTCCCAGAGTTTTAGAAGCAAGCAAAGCACCCTGTCCACCAACACCAACAATCATTATATTTTTTACCATAATATTCTCCCAGGAGGGGGAAGTCTCCCCCTCGCTCACACTTCGTTGTTCGCTACCCTCTCTACGGGGGCCCGCCCCCGTAACGCCCCCAGTCTACTTCGCAAGAACAAACAGATATTCCTTCACATGAATATCCCTGTTCTGCAAATTACGGCTGCCGCGGAAAGTGTTATACGCAATTTCCACGGTTTTGAGTTTACCATATTTTTTCAGCATTTGCGACATATCATCAAAATTAATAAAGCCTTCCGAATTGTACGAAATAATTATATATTTTGAATCAAGTGCAGACACTATTTTTTCCATTGATTCCATCACACGAGCCCGCCTGTTAAAGTCCGAACGGTTCCAGCCCTGTGTAATTCCGCTTACCCTGCTGATTTCTACATCCAGCTTGTTTTTCAAAATCAGGTTGAGCATAAAATAGTTTGAGCCATACGGATGCTGATTATACGGCGGATCAAGATAGGCAACATCAAGACCTTTGAGATTACCTCCGGCCGCAAGCGAAACCGCATCCTCCTGAAAAATCTCAACCTCAGTTTCAAAATTACTGAGTACAGGCTTATGCAGCTCTACTCTTCCCTGAATTCTAGTAAGTGCGTTTTTTCCTTTACCGCCAAAGCAGCCTATGCCGGTTGTGCGGTCCTTGTAAAATCCCTTGAAAACTCCGCTCGTATTTACATGCACCGAGGCCTCTGTTATCAGCGGTGCCAAAAAGAACTTCTGGAGCGCCTGCGGAACCAGACGGTCGGTGAGAGCTCGGTAAGTATCTATTAACAGGGCATTTTCATGAGTATAAAAAACACGTTCACCCGGCTGAATATTATTATCATCAGCAGGCGCATAGTTCTTTGTAATTATTCCTTTGATTTTTCGTTTAGTGCAGCTTTCTTCTATCCGAGCAAGCAGCTCATTATACTGTACTTCTGAAAACTTACTAACGTTAGTTAGGTAACACTCATTCAGAACACGGGAATAATTTTCAAGGTCATTCACTATAAGCCGTTTGGAATACTGCTTAAGCATTCGTGCAACAATTCCTGAGCCGGAAAATAAATCGGCACAGACAAGCTTTCGCTTACCTGTAGCCTTTGAGATTTCTTGAATTTCTTTTTCGATGTTACCTATGAGACTTCGCTTGTTACCAATATAAGTGATAATCTGCGAAGTCAGAAACTCGTTATTTTCCGTCATCTTTTTTTATCAGTTTGCGTCCGTCACCCTGAACTTGTTTCAGGGTCTCCTTCAACGGATCCTGAATCAGCTTCGGGATGACAGCTTATTACAATGCACCAAATTTACACATTTGGCTGCATACTTTACAGCCTACGCACAAAGTCGGATCAATCTTAGCCTTACCGCCCTTCATAGAAATTGCAGGGCAGCCAATCTTCATACACATCTTGCAGCTCTTACACTTGTCCTGGTCCACAACCAGCGGCGGGTTATGCTTTACTTCTTTGAGCAATGCACAAGGGCGTCGGCTGATAATGAGGCTAGGCTCAGCAACTTCAAGTTCCTCGCGAACAGCCGCTTCACATTCTGCAATGTTGTAAGGGTCAACTACGCGAACTCTGTTAATTCCCATAGCGCGGGCAAGAGCTTCGAGGTCTACACGGCCAGCAGGGTCTCCATAAAGGTTCTTTCCTGTTGTAGGATTCTGCTGATGCCCTGTCATACCAGTGATTGAGTTATCAAGCACGATTACAGTTGAGTTAGACTGATTGTAAGCGATTGTCGCAAGGCCAGTCATACCAGAATGCATAAAGGTTGAGTCACCGATTACAGCAACAGATTTCTTTTCGTTTTCTGCACCGCCGGCTTTGTTCCAGCCGTGAAGTCCGCTGAAGGAAGCACCCATACAAAGAGTTACATCCATAGCGCTGAGCGGAGCCACGCTTCCCAAAGTATAACAGCCGATATCACCAAATACAGTTACCTTCAGTTTATTAAGGGCATAGAACATACCGCGGTGAGGACAGCCCGCACACATAATTGGAGGGCGAACAGGAATCTGAACTCCGTCGAGTTTTTTACCCTGTGGAACTTCCTTTCCAAAAGCAGCAGCCACAAGATTCTGACTGAACTCGCCGCAGATTGGGAACATATCTTTTCCGTGAATCTCGCATTTAAGACCAAGTCCGCGGACAAAAGTTTCGATAATTGGATCCAGCTCTTCAACAACAATCAGCTTTTCAAGGCCTTCAGCAAACTTCTTAATCATATCGGCCGGGAGAGGATTTACCATACCAAGCTTCAAAATATTTACGCTGTCGCCGAGAACTTCCTTAACATACTGGTAGCTTGTTGACGATGTAATGATACCAACTTTGTCAGACTGTACGGTGGTTGAGTAGCCCGCAGGGCGTATCGAAACCACCTCTGTAGACTTTTCAATTCTATTCACACCAGAAGTTTCTGACCACTTCTCCAGCTCCTTCATTCTCTGCTCAACAAAAGGATGACGTTTAATTGCATTTGCAGGAGCCATTACATATTTAGAAATTGTCTTTTCGTAAGCCTTGTGCTCCGGTACTGTACGCTCGGCAGTTTCTGTAATGCTCTGACTGTGAGCAACGCGGGTACACATTTTGTACAAAACAGGAGTGTCAAACTTCTCACTGATTTCAAAAGCGATTTTAGCAAAC
This sequence comes from uncultured Treponema sp., assembly GCA_947166355.1. GTDB lineage: Bacteria > Spirochaetota > Spirochaetia > Treponematales > Treponemataceae > Treponema_D. Next base: position 126,195 of record CAMVDX010000001.1, on the reverse strand, counting down.
TCGCGTGCTTCATCTGCATCACTAGGCTCGAGCATAGGAACTTTAGAAGCAATAGCGTGATGTCTTGAATCCTGCTCATTCTGACTTGAATGCATTCCAGGATCATCAGCGACACCAATAACAAGGCCGGCATTAACGCCAGTGTAACTCATTGTATAAAGAGGGTCGGCAGCAACATTCAAACCAACGTGCTTCATACCACAGAAGGCACGGCGGCCAGCCAGACAGGCACCAAAAGCCGACTCAAGAGCAACCTTTTCGTTCGGTGCCCATTCACAATAGATTTCCTTAAACTTTGCAGCTTCCTCAGTAATCTCCGTACTAGGAGTTCCCGGATAACTAGAAATAACCTCGCAGCCAGCCTCAAACAAACCACGAGCCGCCGCAGCGTTACCCAACATCAGTTGTTTCATCTTTTTTCCCTTATAAAATTGATTTTTAGTGAGACTATAATTTTACAGCGATTTTTAAGAATGGTAAATAGCTCGAAAAAGCACTGAAAACACTTACACAGGGCTTCTGAATTAAAATACTTCGTAAAAAGTGGCTCCCGGTCGTTAGTCCTGGTCCAAAAACGCGCAATAATGCGCTAGACGTTTTTTGGGGTATAGAAACTATTTTAATGCCGCTCTCGCGGCATCCCCAAAAAAAGTCTTTTTGGACCATGCCTTCCTCCCTCGCGCCAGCCTTTTCGAGATATCTTAATAATTCAGAAGCCCAATTAAGTCTACTTAGCTATATAAACTTGATTTAATAGCTATCTGATAGTATAATTGCTTTGACAAAGGAGGCCACCATGAACACAGTTCCTATGTACGAAGCAAAAAACAAACTGCCGCTTTTTATGCATCAGGCAGAAGAATCGGGCCCGGTTTTTATCTCGCGCAGAAATAAAACTGTTGGCGTTATTCTTTCTTTTGATGATTACAACAAACTTCTTTCAAAGCAGCCAAAAAGAACAATTCTGGAGGCAGCCGAGGAATTCCGCAGAAAGACCGCCGGCATGTTTACCAACGAGGACATCGATAAGATTTTTGATGTGAGGGATCATACGCCCGACTCTTATGAGAGCCATGTTTTTGACGGAGTATTTGACGACGAATGAATTACGAAGAAGAAGCTCATTATCTTTTAGACTCAAATATAGTTTCGGAAATTATAAAACCGGAGCCTGATTTCAATGTGATTGCTAAAATTGCAGAACATAATTCTGACTGCGCAATCTGTGCGCCTGTCTGGCAGGAAATTCTTTACGGCTTATACCGACTGCCTGAAGGCATGAACAAAAAATATCTTGATAAATTCATTAATGATGATGTTCATGAAAATTTTAGGATTAAGAACTTTACAGAAAAAGCCGCTTTAATTCAGGCTGACTTGAGGGCAAAACTCGAAAAAACAGGCGCCCCAACTCAAAAAGAAGACAGCATGATTGCCGCCATAGCCCTGGCAAACCACATGGTTTTAGTCACTCGAAATACAAAGCACTTCACCGCTATTCAAGAGATCAGCGACCTGCAGGTTGAAAACTGGTTTGAAGATTCTACGCGGCCATAACGGCCAGTAGAAGGTTTCCGCGTTAGGGCATGGAGCACCTGCGAGGAACGAGCAGCCGACCGCAGGACGCGGTGGTTGAGTAGCCCGAAGGGCGTATCGAAACCACAGTGACCGAGGACGGTGAGCGCATAGCGAAGTGCGTAACGCCCGACCAGCCGCCGAAGGCGGCTGGGAACGCCCAAATATAACTAAAACTCATTTCCTGGGAAACGAGGAATCATATCTGTGGCTTTTTTGATTTCTTCGTCGCTCGGAATGTAGTCGCCCATTTCGCCGTCGTTAAAGGCCTTGTAAGCATACATATCAAAGTAGCCGGTGCCTGTAAGACCAAAGACAATGTTCTTAGCCTCGCCGGTTTCCTTGCACTTCAGAGCTTCATCAATTGCAACTCGGATTGCGTGGCTGCTTTCTGGAGCTGGAAGAATACCTTCGATGCGGGCAAAATCTTCTGCGGCCTGGAAAACTGCAGTCTGCTCTACTGAGCGAGCCTCGAGCAAGCCCTGATCATAAAGTTCACTTACAATGCTGCTCATTCCGTGGTAGCGCAGTCCTCCGGCATGACTTGCAGAAGGCATAAAACCGCTTCCCAAAGTATACATTTTCTGAAGAGGACAAACCTTGCCTGTGTCGCAGTAATCATAAGCGTAAACACCACGGGTCAGGCTAGGACAGCTTGCAGGCTCAACCGCGATAATTTTATAATCAGCCTCGCCGCGGAGCATTTCGCCGACAAATGGAGAAATCAAGCCGCCGAGGTTACTTCCGCCACCCGCACAGCCAATAATAATGTCTGCCTTAACTCCGTATTTATCGAGGGCTGTTTTTGTTTCAAGACCAATTACACTCTGATGCAGCAAAACCTGATTCAAAACAGAACCAAGAACATAGCGGTAGCCTTCGTGAGTCATTGCGTGCTCAACCGCCTCAGAAATTGCACAGCCTAGAGAGCCGTTAGTTCCAGGGAACTCGGCATTTATGCGGCGGCCTACCTCGGTATTCATAGAAGGAGAAGGAGTTACGTTAGCCCCGTAAGTACGGATTACTTCGCGGCGGAAAGGCTTTTGCTCATAAGAGCACTTTACCATATAAACAACGCAGTCCAGACCAAAATAAGAGCTTGCCATAGAAAGGGCTGTTCCCCACTGGCCGGCACCGGTTTCGGTAGTTACCCCCTTGAGCCCCTGCTTTTTAGCGTAGTAGGCCTGGGCAATGGCCGAGTTCAACTTATGGCTGCCCGATGTATTATTGCCTTCAAACTTGTAGTAAATATGAGCCGGAGTTCCAAGCTTCTTTTCCAGACAGTAGGCGCGGACAAGTGGTGCCGGGCGGTACATTTTATAGAAGTTTCTGATTTCTTCCGGAATTTCGATATAAGCGTCGGTCTCGTTGAGCTCCTGGGCAACCAGTTCCTTACAGAAAACCTTTTCCAACTCTTCTGCAGTACAAGGCTTATGAGTCTGAGGATTCAAAAGCGGAGCCGGCTTTTTTTTCATATCTGCGCGGACGTTATACCAGGCTTTAGGCATCTCCGATTCTTCAAGATAAATTTTATATGGAATTTCCTTTGCCATAATATAACCTCCGTTGGCACTTTTTTTGAGAAAATTAAAATGTTTCTTTTTACAGAAACAAATAACAATTTGTAATATATAACAGGAAATTATTTCTGTCAACAGAAACATATTTTACTCTTTTATTTTTCTTCTTTATGATTTATAATTTTCTGAAGTATTATTAAAATTGTCATTCAAACTTGCTGAGCTCTGTCATGCTGAACTTGTTTCAGCATCTCAAAATAGATTCCTGCACCTTCGCAGCACAGCTGCTCGGAGACTCGCTCAAAATGCTCCACTGGAGCATTTTGACGGCTTACAGCCGTCGCTCCCTAAGTTCGGAATGACGTAAGGAAAAAAAATGCCAATCACCAAATATCTTGAATCAAACGCAGAAAAATATGCTAACGACTGCGCACTTGTAGAATTAAACCCGGAAGTCAAAGACACCCGCCGCATGACCTGGAAGGAATTCGACCTTACCCAGCCGGAACCAAACCTGCCTTACCGCCGCGAAATCAGCTGGCGCATTTTTAACGAAAAGGCAAACCGCTGCGCCCACTACCTGCTGGAACGCGGAGTTCGCAAAGGCGACAAGGTTGGTATTCTTTTGATGAACTGCCTTGAATGGCTGCCAATCTATTTTGGTATCTTAAAAACAGGTGCCCTTGCCGTACCTCTCAACTTCCGCTACGCCTCAGACGAAATTGATTACTGTCTCAACCTTGCCGACATCTCAGTGCTTTTCTTTGGTCCTGAGTTTATTGGACGTCTCGAATCAATTTCCGAAAAAATCATGAACCGCCGCCTTCTTATTTACGTTGGCGAAGGTCTTACACCAACCTTCTCAGAAAACTACATTTCATCTGTAATGAACTATTCTTCAGAAAATCTGAACATAGAAATTACAGATGATGACGAAGCCGCTATTTACTTCAGCTCGGGAACAACTGGTTTCCCAAAAGCTATTCTTCACAAACACCGCGCCCTTATGCACTCTGCCGCAGTTGAACAGCAGCACCACGGTCAGACAAAGGACGATGTTTTCCTTTGTATTCCGCCGCTTTACCACACAGGTGCAAAAATGCACTGGTTCGGCTCGCTTATTTCGGGCAGCAAGGCAGTACTCCTCCGCGGAACCAAGCCTGAAGTAATTCTCAAGGCCGTTTCTGACGAGCTTTGTACTATTGTCTGGCTTCTCGTTCCTTGGGCTCAGGATATTCTCGACAGCCTCGACCGCGGCGACCTCAAGATTTCAGATTATCACCTTGACCAGTGGCGCCTTATGCACATTGGTGCTCAGCCGGTTCCAAAAAAGCTTATCGAAGACTGGAAAAAATACTTCCCTCACCACGACTACGACACAAACTACGGACTTTCAGAATCTATCGGACCTGGTTGTGTTCACCTTGGTGTTGGAAACGACCACAAAATCGGTGCAATCGGTATTCCAGGCTACGGCTGGAAGGTTAAGATTGTAGATGAGCACCGCAAAGAAGTTAAACAGGGCGATGTAGGCGAGCTCGCCGTATTCGGTCCTGGCGTTATGGTCTGCTACTACAAAAATCCGGAAGCAACAAAAGAAGTTATGGATGACGAAGGCTGGCTCTACACCGGAGATATGGCAATGATGGATCCGGACGGCTTTATCTACCTGGTAGACCGCAAAAAGGACGTTATCATCACTGGTGGTGAAAATCTTTACCCTGTTCAGATAGAAGACTTCCTCCACAAGATGGAAGCAATTAAGGATGTTGCAGTTATCGGTCTTGCAGATAAGCGCCTTGGTGAAATTGCTGCTGCAATCATCGAAGTAAAACAGGGCTACACCTGTACCGAAGAAGATGTAAACAACTTCTGTCTGGAGCTTCCAAAGTACAAACGCCCACGCAAAATCATTTTTGCTCCGGTTCCACGCAACCCTACAGGAAAAATTGAAAAACCAAAGCTGCGCGAAATGTACAGAACAGAAGATCCGTTTAAAGTAATGCAGTCTGATTCATAATGGATTGCGGGGTGACAATTTCTGACACCCCGCAAAAAGAACGAGTCAAGACTTTAAGCGAAGCGTGTCTTGACCGTTCTTATTGCCACGTCGCCCTTCGGGCTCCTCGCAATGAGTCGCACGCTGTCGCGTGCTTCACGAGTTTTGCTTCGCAAAACTCGCATTCGAACTCGGTTGTCATTGCGAGCGCAGCGGAGCAATCCAAATAATCAAGAAATACTAAAATCCTAAAATTTCAACTTTACAAACGGGAAAAGCGTGTTATAATTATTTATACGATAAAAAATTTGTTTGATGAGGTGACGAAATATGGAAAGAATGCAATGCGATAATTGTGGACATGTTTACGATAAAGATGAAGGCGACGCAAAAAACAATGTAGCACCAGGAACAGCATGGGCTGATGTACCAGCAGATTACAAGTGCCCTGAATGCGGTGCCGGAAAGGACAAGTTCATCATTGAATAGAAGTTCGAAATAAAACGAACACAATAATATCGAAATAAATCTTTTAGGTTTATATAAATTAGGGGGAGAGCGTTCCGCAAGGGACGCTCTTTTTTTGCGTGTCATTGTCGGGCTTGATCCGACAATCTTTTATTATCTGAAGAAACTAATCACATACACCCAGATAAATCCAAGCACTGTAATCATTTTAAGGCCGGTTCCAAGCAGAAAGCCCGAAAAAGCACCAAAAGCCGCTTTCAGGACACCTTCTGTCTGGCCTTTCTTATTTATAAATTCTCCAATCAGGGCACCAAAGAACGGTCCCAGAATAATTCCCCACGGCCCTGTAAAAAAGCCCACGATAAGTCCCAGAGTTGCTCCCGTTGTTGCATATTTACTGCCACCGGCTTTCTTTGTCATCGTAACAGGAAAAATATTATCTGCAATTGAAACGACCACAGCAATCACAGCCGTAATAATCAAACATAAATATGAAATACTGTTATACTGTGAAAAATGTGCCGCAAGCAGACCTGCCCATGCAAGCGGTGCTCCCGGCAAAACCGGCACAAAGGTTCCTAAAAATCCAACAAGAAGAAGAACTCCTGCCACAATACACAAAATTAAACTTAATCCGCTGCTCATTTTATTGTCTTTCCTAATGCTTCTTTAAACTCTGGATAGTATTTCTGCCACCATGCCAGATTATCAGCAAGCTTGGTTGCCTCGTATGTTTTTAAGTCCCGGTTAATCACAATCAATTCATCCTTCAAACTGATTACAGCTTCTGCAATGCAAGGCTCAAACATCTTTCCACTTTCATCTTTGAATACCTTCATTGCCTCGTCTATAGACACAGGCTCTTTATAAAGTCTTGGATTGATCAATGCATCAAGAACATCTGCAGCCGCCATAATTCGGGCACAAAGAGGAATTGTTTCCCCGGCAACTCCATAAGGATAACCACTTCCATCCCATCTTTCATGATGATAAAGAGCCATTTCCTTAACAGTTACATTAAATTTTCCATCATCAACAGGCGGCAGACTTTCAAGAATTTTTCGCCCTTCCATAGGATGCGTTTTCATTATTTCATATTCTTCTTCTGTATATTTTCCAATCTTATTTACAATTTTTTTAGGTACACGCAGCTTACCCACATCATGCAAAAGTGCCGCCAGCATAAAACGATTAATAATTTCATCAGTAAGCTCGTCTGCATAATGACCATCTGCACGCAATTTTTTACAGATTTCCTGCACAAATCTTCCGGTATGGTAATTATGGGTAACTCCAAAAATATCATAATTACCAAGACAGCTTACAACAAATTCAATAATCTTATACTGATTTTCACTAAGATTTGCATTACGTGAATTCAATTCGGCATTGAGCTTTTCAATATAATCATTTTTTTCCTGGAGCTCTTTATTAAGATTAAACTGTTCTACATTCTTTTCATTAAGTCTTCTGTATGCTCCATTCATATCTGCATTGAGAGAAGTAAGACGGCGCAGTGTTGCACTTGTACGGCGAGCAAGAGAATCTGAAGAAAGATATACAAAAACAAATTCGACTATTACTCCTGGAACATTTTCTATAAACCAGCGATTGGCTGTTTTTATACCGCTAACTACAAGCGTTACTCCAGGAGCCCTAAGTTTATAGGCAACTATAATCAAAACAAAATTTACAATTGTAATAACATTCGTAAGTCTACGGTTGTAATATAAACAGCTTAAGAAAGATGCAAAGGCAAAAGAAACCGTAACCACAATAACACCTTTCATTCCGAGCAGGAACACAAAGCCCGAAACTGCAATAAGCCCTAGATACATGGAAATATGCTGTGGCAGCTTTTTTTGACTTCGATTAAGGAAAAAACATATTGTAGAAATAATGGTGTTATAAATAAAAATAGAAATTGCATAATTGGTTGGTACGTACCAGACACCAAGCTTTGTCAGAAGTATAAAAGAAATTGGAACAATATCTGCGCAAAAAAGAATAAAGTTAATGCGTTTGTTGATTTTTACAATATTTTCTGTAAAAAAAGAATCTTCGGTAATAGGCATCTATTCCTCCATCTTTAAAGTATATCACGGGTTAAACGTTTTTGGCAAATTTAAACCAATTGAATTAAACTAAATACTTCTATATACTGAAAAATACTAAAAAACTGTCATCTCCGGGCTCTCGCACCGGTAATGACATTAATTTCAGGAGTATGGAAAATGGACAAACTTAAAATTTTACTTGCAAAAGGCAGAATCTACGAATCAGTTTATGAGCTTTTGAGCGATGTAGGTATCTCAATCCATCTTCCAGACCGCACTTATTTCCCGACAACCAATCAAAAAGACCTCGCTTTTCAGGTTGTAAAACCTCAGATTGTAAGCCTTCTGCTCGCAAATAATAAGGCTGATATGGGCTTTTCTGGCAAAGACTGGGTTTACGAAAACGGCTGTCAGGATGACGTTGTAGAAATTATGGACCTCGGCTTTGACCCGGTTCGCATTGTTGCAGCAATTCCAGAAACAAAGGACTTCGAAAAGCTTCTTGCTTCTCCGGTAACTATTGCAACAGAATATCAGGCTCTCAGCCGCAAATGGGTAGAAGACAAAAAAATCGATGGAACAATCTTCCGTACCTGGGGAACTTCAGAAGGCTTTGTTCAGGACAACGAAGATTCAATTGCCCAGATTCTGATTGATAACACTTCTACCGGCTCTTCTCTCAAAGCAAATCGTCTTAAGATTGTAGACACTCTGATGGAAAGCTCAACCCGCATGTACGCAAGCAAAACTGCAATGGCAGATCCAGAGAAAAAGCAGAAAATCATGGAGCTCAAAATGCTCTTTGAAACTGTTCTTAATGCCCGCAGCCGCGTAATGCTCGAAATGAACTGCGCCGAAGATAAGTTTGAAACTCTTATTAAGGGAATTCCAAGCATGAAGAGCCCAACTGTTTCACCACTTTTCGGCGGAAACGGCTACGCAATCAAAATTGCAGTTAAGAAATCTGAAGTACCAACCCTGCTGCCAAAACTCCAGAGCCTCGGTGCCACAGATATTGTAGAATATGAATTGAGAAAGGTAATGCTGTAATATCAGGGAATAGTAAATAGGGGATAGGGAATAGTTTTTGCAGGATGGGGGAAGTCTCCCCCTCGTTTCAGCCCGCTACGCGGTCTTACACTACCCCCTCTGCGGTGGGAGAGCCCCCCGCAACGCCCCCCCATTACTATCCCCTATTTACTATAGCCTATTCCCTAAAAAATGGAGGAACACATGAGAACTGCAACTGTAAAACGAACAACCGGTGAAACACAAATCGAACTCACCCTCAACCTCGACGGTACTGGTAAATATGAAGTTGAAAACCCTATCGGATTCTTCGACCACATGCTCCGAAGCTTCTGCAAGCACGGACTTTTTGACCTCTCGGGCAGCATAAAAGGCGACCTCAACGTAGACCAGCATCACACAATTGAAGATACAGGAATCGTTCTTGGAGAATGCTTTAAGCGGGCTCTCGGCGATTGTGCCGGAATCTACCGCAGCGGTTTCTTTATTTACCCTATGGACGAAACTCTCGCCCAGGCAGCAGTAGATTTTGGCGGCCGTCCATTCCTCGTTTGCAACTCACAGCTCACAGGCATGCCGCTCGTAAGCGTGCAGGACGGCAAGCAGGGCTCTTTCCAGACAGACTGCTTTGAAGACTTCTGGCAGGGCTTTGCAAACGCTGCTCTCTGCAATCTGCACATTGATGTAATCCGCGGACGCAGTGATCATCACAAAATTGAAGCCTGCTTTAAGGCTGTAAGCCGCGCCATACGCGCCGCAACAGAAATTGATATGCGCCGCGGCGGCACAGTCCCAAGTACAAAGGGAGTTATAATATAATAGATTCCCTGACTAAACCGGGCAATGTTTTCAGGAGGTGTTTATGAAAGTTGTAGTTTTCGGCGATTCAATTCTCAAAGGTGTAATCACAAAGCCGGAATCAAAAAATCTTTTTGATGTAACTCCAAATGATGCTTTAACCTGGGCTCAGAGAAAACTCCACTTTGAACTGGATAATCGTTCCATTTACGGAAACATCACCTCTAAAGGGCTCCAGAAAATGCAGAAATATTTTGATAAAGGAGAACACGCCGACTTCTGTATAATTGAATTCGGTTCCAACGACTGCGACTACGACTGGAATATTTTTGCTCCTGGTGCAGAGCTTCCTCCTTTTGACCAGATTCAGCCAAAGGTGCCATTCGATGATTATCTTAAAAACATTGAAGCTATGGTAAAGCTTTGCCGCGACAATAAAGTAACACCGCTTCTTATGAATCTTATTCCTTATGTATGCGATGACTGGTTCAAAACAATCTCAAAAGGACACGATGCAGATGCAATCCTCAAATTCTTAGGCGGCACCGCAGAAACTCTTGGCAAAAATCAGGCACGCTATAACAATGCCCTCACAAAATATGCAAATGATAATAAAGTAAAGATTCTTGATTACTGGGAAATTGCAACCACTATTCCAGATTTTAAGAAAAAATACATGGGACCAGATGGAATTCACATGAACGAAGACGGTTATGAACATCTTGGTCTTTCCTGGTGGACAGTGCTTTCTTATGCACCTTCACTTAAAGAATTTTAAGGACTATTAATGAACGAAATTACAATTTATACAGATGGCGGCTGCCACGGAAACCCAGGCCCCGGAGGCTGGGCTATAGTAGTAATTGCAGACGGAGTTGCAAAGCAGCTTTCGGGCGGCGAAAAAATGACTACAAATAACCGCATGGAGCTTATGGCTGCCATTACTGCGCTTACTGTTGTTCACAACACGCCAGACTTTGCAGGCAGCCACGTAACCGTAAATATAGACAGTCAGTACGTAAAAAACGGAATCACTACCTGGATAAAAAGCTGGAAGGCTAAAGGCTGGAAAACCGCAGACAAAAAGCCTGTAAAGAATCAGGATCTCTGGGAACAGTTAGACAGCCTCAACGCAGGCTTGAACGTAACCTGGAACTGGGTAAAGGGCCACGCAGGAGTTGAATATAACGAGCTTTGCGACCAGCTCTGTCAGGCAGAAATCGCAAAATTCGAATAATATTCCGTAATCACGAAACAAAGCCTCCCCCTTCCACGTCATCACAACGCAAGGCCCAGGCAATCCACCCTCCCCGTCATTGCGAGGAGCGAAGCGACGTGGCAATCCACTATTTTCCAACTTTTTTCCAACTTTTTTTCATTTTTTCTAATTCAGACTTCCTAAAAAAGAAAATTGAATCACATATTATATGTATGAAGAAAAATTACTTTTTGCATCTGATTAATATTTGTGTGGTAAGAATGTGCTTGCTCACTTTTATGGCGGTCGGAATTACGGCCTGTGACATTGTGCCCGAACTTTCCCGTGAAGAAACCATCCGGATAGAGCTTCCCGAATGGCCTCCTCAGGATTCTTTTTCGCAAAGCTATCCTGAACTTTCGCGCTGGAAGATTGTTATAACAAAAGCGACCTCTCAAACCTGCTGTTATTCAGATAAAAGCTTTGTAGAAGTCTCTGTTGAAAAGAATGAACCTTTTTCACTTCTTGCCTATCCTATAACCTGTTTGGAAAACAATTCAGAATGTTCTTATTTCAAGCCGGCAGGCTTTCTTTATCCATGGATTTTACCAGATTCCCCGAGTGCTACCTGGGAACAAGGTTTTCTTGCAGACTGTATGGCAAAATTCTTTCGAGACTCTCAGGAATCCTGTAATTCGCCGCAGGAATCTGCCTGGAAAATCCGTACCTTCAACTGGAAAAAGGCTCAGGAGGTAATAGAAGCAAAAATATCCGAAACTTCCGCAGATAAGCCCTTTTATAATCCGTGGTTTATAAACTATAGCGCACTACTGGAAAATCTTGCCGCTTCTGAATTCAAACAAAGCTTACTCAACACAACCGGCTGCTATTCAATTTCTACGGATTATATAAAAGCTGCAACCGAAACAAGTTCCCAGACATCTCCTATTCTGTCTTCTTTTATTCCCGAAAACCATTTTATTTCTTCTACAAATCAGATTACTGTCAAAAAGAACACTCCATACCTTATTTCAACTGTAAAAAAATATGGAATAATTGTAACTTTTAAAAGTTCAAAAAATATTTCACTTGCGTTTATTTATTTGCCGATATACATTGAAGATATATGAATTTATTCGGAAAGACCTTTATGATTACAGCTGCCCTCAGTTCTCTTGTTTTATGTAGTTGCAGCAAAAAGAACGAACAGCTTCCAGTTCAGAATGCGGTTTCTGTGGAAATAACAAAGACAAACCACGCCTGGTATTATTTTTCAAACACAAGCTATCATCTCACGGATCGGCCACAAAATTCACCGCTTGTAATTCCGCGCCCGTGGACAGAAAGCGTAAGAATTTCTTCTACCGGCGTTACACCTGAAGAATTCGGATATGAGCAAAAAGGCTTTGCAGTAGTAAACCGTCTGGGAATCTTGAGCTTTGAAAATGAGGCGATCTCTCTTTCCAAAGATATAAATGTTTTTGCAGATAGAACTGCCGGAAACCTTGTATTCGTCAAAAATTCACCTATTTTCTCCGTTTATAAAAGTTCCTTTTTCAATGATACTATTCTTGATCCAAATTATAAGAATGATGAAACGGCACATCTGTTTCTGCTTCAGTTTGATTCTTCGGCAAATGTTTCTTATCCTGTTTTAAACTGCAATAATATTTCAGATAAAATTAATTCAGAAGTAACTGATTTCTTTTGGGATGGTCTGGACTGGTGCTGCAGTCTAAAAACTATTTCTGATACACGCAATGAATTTTCATATATAAAGTTTACACCAAGCATTCCACTGCTTTCTATATCTCCTTCTACAGCAGACCAGTTTATCACAATAAAGGAAACTGATGTTCAAACCTTCCGCTCATACAAAGAACAGCTTAAATATTCAACTGCACCTGAGCGGATTAAAAAACTTCTTTCAGGTTTTGATTCTGATCTTCCTTTTATACTCGAAGTAAAAAATGCAGGAGGCAGTTCTCCCCGCGTTTATACAAACAGCATTGCAAACTCACAGAGCAAGGAACTTAACGCAAAGGCAATTCTTTCAAAAAGCTGGAGTGCTGCACTTTTTGAAGATGGAACTCTTTTCCTCGAAGGCGCACTTCCCGGTAAACATATTCTCCGCAGCGGCAAACCTGTTGCAATAAGATTGCCAAAGCTCCCGGTAGGTTTTGTTTATTCTGATTTTGTAATTTCCGGCACTACTCTTTATGCAGTATGGGAAGAAACCTCATTCTATAAAACCGGAAAAGCAGGCTTCCTTCAGGTAAATCTTGAAAGAACGCTTTACAGCAGATTGATTTAGGCGGCAGAAGTGAAAAGAATTCTTTTAATTCTCGCAGCTGTTTTTTTTCTCTCAGAACTTTTTTGTCAGGAAGCTGAAATACCTCAGAAATCCGCAGATTTTGTAATGCAGTTTGAACCTGCACTATATATAAATCCGGAAAGCTCCCTTGTAAGCGCCCCTTCTCCTGTCGTATATCCTATTTCATTTGGATTTCTCTGGCCTAATTATTCAAAAATTGCCATACAGCCAACACTCAGTTTTTTTATGATGAATCATCTTCTGTACGAAGATAAAGCCGTACCGGCTGAAATTGAAAACCGCACTAGTACGACACTTTCTTTTATGCTGAATGTTCCTTGCGTAGTTTCATTCTTTTTAAGCAACAGCCGCTTTCAGTTAAATGTCGGTCCCGCAGTTTTTATGCGATTTGGACTGCTTGCACATGGAGTAAAAAGTACTGATTCTGGCTGGAGTGGAAGTGCAGAAAGTGATGTAAAAGCCATAAACGGCTGGTTTTGGAATAACATGCACTGGTTCTATTTTACGGTCGGTGGAAGCTGGCTTTATAACCTTATGCCTCAATTACGTGCCGGTCCTACCGTAAGCTGCAGCATACCTGTTGGAGGCCTCATAAAAGACAAATCTCCGCAAGGTATGCTGATTTCGGTTGGTATTAAAATTTGCAGATAATAACTGCATACGTCATTACAAACACAGCAAAAAAAATTCGCTGCGTCATTGCGAGCGCAGCAAAGCAATCTACATTATGGATTGCCACGTCGCCCTGTCGGGCTCCTCGCAATGACAATTGCTTATTAATACATACCACCCATATCAGGAGCTGGTGCAGCAGGAGCCTTTGGTTCTGGGATGTCTGTAATAGCACATTCTGTTGTGAGGAGTGTTCCTGCAACTGATGCAGCGTTCTTCAAAGCAGAGCAGGTAACCTTAGCCGGGTCGATAATTCCGGCCTCAAGCATATTTACCCATTCACCGGTGCGGGCATTGTAACCAATTCCCTTCTTTTCTGACTTAGCACGTTCAGCAATTACGCTTCCGTCAAGACCTGCATTTTCTGCAATCTGGCGCATTGGCTCTTCGAGAGCGCGGCGTACAATCTTAAATCCAACCTTTTCATCTTCTGTAAGGTCAGCAGGGATTTCGTTCAAAGCCTTAGCAGCTTCAATCAAAGCAAGTCCACCACCAGAAACGATACCTTCTTCAAGAGCAGCACGTGTAGCAGCGATTGTATCTTCTACGCGGAACTTCATTTCCTTCATTTCTGTTTCTGTGTTAGCACCAACGTTGATTACAGCAACACCACCAGCGAGCTTAGCAAGTCTCTTCTGGAGCTGTTCCTTATCGTAAGATGATGTAGACTTTTCGATAGCATTCTTGATTTCTGCAACACGGTCTTTGATAGCCTTAGAAGCTCCGGCACCACCAACGATTGTTGTGTTGTCCTTGTCAATCTTAATAGACTTAGCCTTACCAAGAACTTCAGTTCCGCAAGTTTCAAGCTTAAGTCCAACTTCTTCAGAAACTACAGTACCTCCAGTCAAAATTGCGATATCCTGGAGCATATCCTTTCTGCGGTCACCAAAGCCTGGAGCCTTAACAGCACAAACCTTGATTGTTCCACGGATTGTGTTCAAAACGAGAGTTGTAAGAGCTTCACCTTCAACATCTTCACAGATGATTACGAGAGACTTACCAGCGTTTGCTACCTTTTCAAGAATTGGGAGAAGATCCTTCATAGCAGAAATCTTCTTGTCGTAAATCAAAACGTAAGCGTCATCAAAATCAGCTTCCATGCGCTCGCGGTCTGTTACGAAGTAAGAAGAAATGTATCCGCGGTCAAACTGCATACCTTCAACAGTATCAACAGTCATTTCCATGTTCTTTGATTCTTCTACAGTGATAACACCGTCTTTTCCTACCTTTTCGATAGCATCAGCAAGCATCTTACCAATTTCAGGGTCATTGTTTGCAGAAATTGTAGCGATGTTTGTAATATCATCAGCACCCTTTACAGGCTTTGCATTCTTTTTGATTTCTTCAACGGCAAGCTTAACAGCCTTATCCATACCGCGTTTAATTTCGATTGGTCTCATACCAGCAGCTACAGATTTAATTCCTTCGCGAACAAGTGCGTAAGAAAGTACAGTTGCAGTAGTTGTACCATCACCGGCATCATCGTTAGTTTTGCTTGCTACTTCGCGTACAAACTGAGCTCCCATGTTCTCATAAGGATCCTGGAGTTCAATTTCCTTTGCAACAGAAACACCGTCCTTTGTAATTACCGGTGAACCGTATTTTTTGTCCATCATAACCATACGTCCACAAGGACCAAGTGTTGTTTTTACAGCCTTTGAAATCTGCTCAACGCCGCTCAAAAGCTTTTTTCTAGCATCTTCACTAAACAATAACTGTTTTGCCATTTCTATTACCTCTAAAAATTAAATTACAATGTCATTCCTAAATGTCATCCTGAACCCTTCGCAGCACAGCTGCTCGGAGACTCGCTCAAAATGCTTCGCTGAAGCATTTTGCCGGCCTACAGCCGTCGCTCACTATGTTTCAGGATCCATCTCGGAACCTTATTTAAAAGATATAGAAATTTTCACTTATCGGCAAGAAAAATCGTAGTTTTTCATCAGAACTGCAACATTTTCCATATGAACGGCCCTAACTCAGCCTCAGACATTTTCTACCTCGACATCCTTCATCTGTTTATGATTATCAAGTCTTACCATCAGCTTATATAAACCAAAGGCCGCAAAGGTGCTTACAAGCCGATCGAGAACTGTCAAAGGAATACGCGGAACCAGATATGAAAGAAAGGTTCCCATCTTCAACTGCCGGAGTACTCCTGAAATATTATCAAAAACAGAAAATCCGGTTGAAGTATGAAACAGAGGCTGCACAAAGGTGTCTAAAGCAGTTGCTGTAAAAAAGCTTAAAAAAGATGAAAACAAAACAATAATCAAAAGATACAAAACTGTGATTGTACGACTGAACAAAAACTCTCTTTTATTTCTTGAAAACAACCATGTTGCAAAAACTATCAGCATACCGCAGATTGCATAAAGACAATCGTAAACAGCGTACGAAACTCCTGCCGCAGAACAACGCAGTACCATCATAACTGGATTAAAAAGTCCTGCTACAATCAGCCCGGGTACAAGCCCCGCATAAAAAGTTATTGCCGCAGAAAAAATTGTATCTAAAAAACAAGGAAGCTTAAGCCACGCAACTATAAAAGAAGAAATGATATTTCCTATTTCTGCTATAACACATAAGAGTATCGTTTTTGTAACAGGTTTCATAAGCGCCCCATGATCATCTGCAAGGATTATGTTATGCCCCATAAGAATGATTATATCATAATTCTCACTTTTCGTTTAGAAAAAACTATGATATTATATAAGTATGAAAAAGGTATTGATTGCAGACAGTCATCCGTTATTTCGTGATTTTTTGAAGCAGAAGCTTTCAGAAGATCAAATTGAAGTTATTACTACTCAGGAAAACCGTGATATTTACACAAAGGTTATCACATCGCTTCCAAATCTTATCATTCTTGATATGGAAGAAGATAATTCTATGGAAATGGATTTTCTCGAGAAAAAGATTAAAGACTCAAATTGTGTCAATATTCCGGTAATAATTACAGGACCTAAACAGGATCGTTCTAACATTGCCGCTTATGCAAAATACGGTGTAATAAAATATTTTGAAAAGCCTGTTCAGTTTGATATGTTCTTTAAATCTATAGGTCTTGTAGTGCGAGTTCCACTTTCCATGGACACAACTCCATGTATTCTCGACCTTCACCGCAATAACAATATCATTTTCATTGAACTTGCACTGGGACTTAACAGGGAAAAAATTGCTCTTCTTCAGTTCAAGCTTTCAGAAATGATTGAACGCGAAAAACTGGATAATCCAAAAATTGTAATCATGCTCACAAACCTTGAGCTTACCTTTGTAGACGGTTACAACCTTGAATTTCTTATTGATAATGTACTTGCCTGTCCTAAGGTTCACACAAAAAATGTTAAGATTCTTTCGTTAAGCAACTTTGTACGCGAGATGATCGACGGCCACTCAAATTGGGCAGGCATTGAAATGGCTTCAAATCTTTCACGCATTCTTAATGACCTTGTAGATACTTCTGTAACTTCTGATGTATCAGATCTTATTACAAACAGATTTCTTACTCCGTCTTATGAATCAGAAGATACCGCCTCTATCGACACACGCTTTTCTTCTGATGCCGCCTTTGAAAATGCACCTAAGAAAACAGGAACTGTACTTACAATCGGTATTATAGACAGCGATGAAAGTTCTCTGGAAATCACAAAGAACTACTTTGAGCAGGCTGGTGCAAACTGTCTCACCTTTACAAAAGGCCCCGAATTCCTCAAAGAATATGAAGATGACAAATTTGATTTAATAATTCTTGATGTTCTCCTTGCAGATCAGACAGGTCTTTCACTTTTGCAGAATCTTCACTCAAGGCCTCATTCACCTCCTATTGTAATTTATTCTCAGAGCCTTCAGAAAGACATAGTTGTAAAAGTTCTCAGCGCTGGTGCCTCAAGCTATCTTGTAAAGCCTCAAAAGCCTAACGAAATGGTTCATAAATGTCTTTCTATTCTAAAGACTAAAGGTTAATTTATGTCAGCAAAAAAATGTAATTTTCATACTCATTGTACCTTCTGTGACGGTAAAGCTACAGCAGAAGAAATGGTACTTTCGGCAATCGAAAAGGGGTTTGACGTACTTGGTTTTTCAAGCCACTGTATGCACCCCCTGAATCCAGATTTTTACAAGCCTTTTGACAGCGTCTGGCATATTCCGGCAGAAAACATAAAGGCATATACACAGGAAATCCAACGTCTTAAAGAAAAATACGCCGATAAACTAAAAATCTATCTTGGTTTTGAAGCTGATTATTTAGAATCTGATAAATATGGCTCTGCAATTCCTTCTAAAGCAAACTATACTGAATTTAATCCTGATTATCTGATTGGAGCCGTTCACTTTATCAATACAGAAAAAGGATTTTATACAGTTGATAATAAACCCGAAATCGTAAAAGAAAGTCTGCTTCGATTATATTCTAATTCTGATGGTCAAATTGATGGCCGTGCCGCAGTATGCGATTATTTTGCTGCTGAACGCGCTATGCTTAAAAAAAGTGATTTTGACATTATTGCACATCCGGATTTAATAAAGCTTAGAAACGGCCCGTTAAACTTTTTTAATCCGGAAGAAAGCTGGTATAAGGAAGAATTAAAGGCAACCGCAAAAGCTATTGCGGCAGCAGGTGTTATTACAGAAATAAATACAGGCGCAATCGGCCGTGGAAATATGGATGATACATACCCTTCACAGTACTTTCTGGAACTTTTATATAATGAAGGAGTTCCTGTATGTATAAATGCCGACGCTCATACCACACAAATGCTGGACTGCGCCTTTGACAGAGCGGCTTCGATGGCAAAAAAGACAGGATACACCGAGCTGGTATATCCTGAGAATAACATCGTTCAATTGTAATATAGATTGCTTCGTCGCCTGCGGCTCCTCGCAATGACGCTCATTGCAATGTTTGTCATTGCGAGCCCTAAGCGTAGCGAAGGGCGTGGCAATCCATTAACGGTTCTTGCGCTCCTGTGCACTTGCACATGTAACACACATAAGCGCATAAGGAAGAACTTCAAGACGTTCCTGAGGAATCTCTTTTCCACACTTTACACAGCGACCATAAGTTCCCTGATTAATTCTATCAAGCGCACTATCTATCTGCTGAAGTCTATTTGCATCCTGGGTACCAAGAGCAGTCAGCAGAGTTCTGTCTATAACATCTGCAGCCACATCAGCTTCATCGCCAGACTCAACAGTTTTTACAAGACTTCTCATATCTTCACTCTGGTCTGCAAGTGAGGCCAGAAGGGTTTTTCTCTGCTCGAGCAGGTATTCCTTCATCTTTTTTAGAAATTCTTTATTCAATTTTAAATCCTCCCAAAACGCTTTTTAACTTGTGTTGTCAAATCATGCTGTTTTGTATATAATAACTAATATAAAGGCAAATTGGCAAAAAGACAAATTCTTTTTTGCGAAATTTACATTTTTTATTTAAAGGGAAACTATGGCAAAAGAAGAAGCTATTGAAGTACAGGGTGTAGTAAAAGAAGCCCTTCCAAACACAACTTTCCGCGTAGAATTAGACGGCGGACACGTTATTCTCGCTCATCTTTCTGGAAAAATGAGAAAACACTACATCAGAATCGTTCCTGGTGACAGCGTAAAAGTTGAACTTTCACCATATGATTTGAATAAGGGACGCATCGTATTCCGCGAGCGCTAGTATACTGCTTTCAGACTTTGTTGACAGATAAAACAATATCTGATAAGGTTGATTCATTATGAAACACATTGTCCGTTGGGCACAGAAAATCAATTCCTCTACGTTGGCTTACCTTTATTATAACTATGATTTTCTCTCTGCACCTACGGAAACATCATGTTAATGTGATTGTGTTTTACTAATTATAGTAATTACAAGGCTTTCCGTAAAAAGGAAAGCCTTTTTTTTATAATAACTGTAAAATGGATAAGCTAAAAAATTGCTTTCGCGATTTTTTTTAACGCTTTTCGATTTATCACCGGCCGCCTACCGGGCGGCCTTACTCAGGAGGATATAACCACTATGACACTTTTCGAAGATTTGAAATGGCGAGGTCTTATAAAAGACGTTGCAGGCGAAGAAGCAGAATTACAGAAGGTTTTGGATGGAGCTCCATTCGCTTTTTATTGGGGAACAGACCCTACAGCCGATTCTCTTCATCTTGGCCACTACTCTTCTTTGTGTATGGCAAAACGCCTTGCAAACGCTGGCCATCACCCTATTCTTCTCTGTGGTGGTGCTACAGGCCGCATTGGAGACCCACGACCTACAGCAGAACGTGAAATCATTTCAGAAGAAGCAGTAAATGCAAATATCGGAGGAATCCGAAATCAGATCAAGCGTCTTGTTCCAACCGCAGAACTCGTAGACAACTACGACTGGTGGAAAGACCGCTCATTCCTCGATACTTTGCGCGACATTGGTAAATACATCAGCCTTAACTACATGCTCGACAAGGATATTATCCGCCGTCGTCTTGAAACCGGCATTACATTTGCCGAGTTCTCATACATGCTCCTTCAGGGCTTTGACTTTGTTCACCTCTTCCAGGACAAAAAGTGTATCATGCAGGTAGCAGGAAGCGATCAGTGGGGAAACATCACAACTGGTGTAGATTTAATCCACAAAATGCTCGACGGTCAGGCTTATGCCTTCACAATGCCTCTCATTCTCGATGCTACCGGAAAGAAGTTCGGTAAATCTGAAGGAAATGCTCTCTGGCTCGAAAAATCAAAAACATCACCTTATGCAATCTACCAGTACCTTATTAATACTGATGATGCAAAGGTTCTCGAATATCTTAAGGTATTCACCTTCCTCACAAAAGAACAGATTGAAGACATTTATGCTCAGCAGCAGGCCGCTCCGGAAACCCGTATTGCACAGAAGACTCTTGCCTGGGAAGTTGTAAAAGACCTCCACGGAAAAGAAGAAGCTGACAATGCAGTTATGGTTTCGGAAAAGCTTTTCAAGGGTGATTTTTCAGGTCTTTCTGTAAATGATATTTTGATGGGACTTAAAGGTGTTCCAAACTTCAACTTTACAGAAGAGCTTCCTCTTGTAGATGTGCTTGTAAATAACGGCATGGCTAGTTCTAAGCGCGAAGCCCGCGAGTTCATCAAAAATAATGCAATTTCAATTAATGGCGAAGTTGTAAATGATGAGACTAAGGTTATTTCGAAAGCTATGGCTCTGGAAGGAAAAATTATAATCTTCCGCCGTGGTAAGAAAAAGTATTATATTGGATTAATCTAAATCTTAAAAAAAGCGATTGCGGGTCCCAGCGACGGCAAAAACGACAAGGTATCCCCCATCTTTCGCTTACCCGTGCTTGCTTCGCACGCACGGCCGCTGATGGTTCCCCCTTATCGCTTTTTGCCTGCGTCCCACAATCGCTTTTTTTACATTCCGTAAATAAACAAAAAATCCTCTTTACACAGGAGGATTGTATTTTTCCTAATAAAGCGGATTAACGACTTGGCTTAAAAAGTCCCTTCAGGGAACGGATTACTCCGCTAATTCCATTCACGATTACGCCAATACAAATGATTGGGCCGAATGGTATTATAAACCATGAAAAACGTAAGAATGTAAAACCTATAAAGGTTTGCAGTACCTTTAAGAAGAGCATTGAAAGATGATCGCGCTTTGTTTCAGGTTCGCTGGAACGGTTTGAATAATTATACTGATTATAATACTGATTTGTATTTTGAGTCTGCTGATTTCGTGAACGGAACTGAGCACCATTAAACCATTCCCAGAAATTTTCATCACCAAAAGGATTTGAATAGGTATACTGATACTGTCGCTGGTACTGCTGTGACTGACTGCGTGCTGCGCCGTATGAATCTGTTGAATAACCCATATCATACTGACGGCGTTTTGCTTCATCGCCCAGAACATCATATGCGGCACTTATCTGTTTAAACTTCTCTTCAGCCTCTGCATTTCCCTGATTTCTATCCGGGTGATATTTAAAGGCAAGCGTTCTATACGCCTTTTTGATTTCATCAGCAGTTGCGTTTTTCGAAACGCCCAGTATTTCGTAATAGTTACTCATATATATATAAAATAATGAAATCCGTGGCGAGTTACAAGAAAAAAACGTTATAAAGTATAGATTGCCACGTCGCTTCGCTCCTCGCAATGACGAAGCTTTACCATGTTGCCTCGCCACTATTTGCTATGACGTTGAATTGCCGCACCCGCTTGGCGGCTGTTCGCAATGACGAAGACTTGCCAAACCGCTTGGGCGGCTGTTCGCAATTACGAAGTCTTGTCGTATCGCCTCGCTGCCCTCGCAATGACGAAGACTTGCCGCACCACTTGGCAGCCCTCGCAATGACGAAGTCTTGTCGTATCGCCTCGCTGCCCCTAAGTACGTCATTGCGAGCCGAAGGCGAAGCAATCCATCTTATTTAATTCTGTAAGTCTCCGGAGCCCCCAGGTAAGACTTCGGCATAGGCTTATTTGCTTCGTGAATTACGATTTTTTCAAGCACAATGTTTGGTGTAACAGGTCGCAGCTTTACCGAGTTCAAGCCGGCATGGCAGTCCGCATAAACAGTCGCAATTCTTATATTATTCGGAATATCCTCGCCCCAAGGGAACTGCTGGTCGCCAACTGCAAACTTTTCAGGATCTACTGCATCCTTCAAAATCCGCTCTCCGTTTACTTCAGCAACAAACTCAAGCTTGTTATCTTTATAAGCCGGATTAGACGGATTGATGTAGAAGTCAAAAGCCATAAGTCCATCTGTCTTTTCTACAAAATTCTTATCAAGCGCAAAAGCGTATTCAACAAAAGGAGCGTTCTCATCTCCGGGAGCAAAAGTCTGTGTTGTAGCCGCAGCCTTTACCGCGCCCAAAGTTTTACCGTACCCTTCAAGCAAATCAAAACCGCTTGAACGCACAAAATGCGGTGCTTCAATACTTATGTAATTTGTAGTCTGAACAAAAATATTCTTCTCACTGTCACCCCGAACTTGTTTCGGGGTCTCATCACCAGATGCTGAAACAAGTTCAGCATGACAAGGCAGGTTAGCATCAATATGAACCTTCACAAGAATCTTTGCTCCGTGACCATCATTACCTGAGATTGTGATAACATCTGTTTTGTCATCCTCTTTGGCAAGCTTTTCGCGGTCAATTGTAAGCAAAATTGTATCGATGCAGGCTGTCTTATCCCCAAGTCCTTCTTCATCCTTTATGATTTTTCCATTAAGCCAGCGCTTTGAATCCTCCTTGTCATATTTTCCAAGAGTTACAGTATATTCGCAGCCAGGCTCATTGCAGTTTGCAAGCTTTATGCGGGCTTCTGTACAGTCAGGATTTTTAAAGGCATCAAGATAAAGGTCACGTACAGTCCAGTCCTGTCCTGTAGTTGTGAACTCATTTCCATCAATCCAGAAGATATTGCGCTTTTTACGGGTTGGCTCAACATAAGCATAAACCGGATATGAGTTAGCAGCTTCACACCAGTTATTAAAACCAAAGTGCTCAGACCAGGCCATTCCAAAGAAGCGGCCACCGCCTACCTTATCACATTCATCAACAAGCTCTTTATCCGCCTTTACGCACTCGCGAACCTTGTCTGCATAAACATTGGCAACAAGGGCGTTGTGACTTGCAAACCAGCGGTTCTTTCCACTGTAAAGCTGCATGAGTTCAACATTCATTGTTCCCACAACCGGCAGATATACCTGACTGAAGAAGCCGGGCTCCTGCTCTGCTGGAACAAGCGCACGGAGAGCCTTTGTGCGCTCAATCAAAGCCTTTGCACGGCTGATAATATAATCAGCTTCACCAAAGTTTACCGGATGAAAGGTATCAGGCTTAAGAGCTTCTGTACGACACATGCTTGTGATTTTATTTGATTCGTAAACGATATCAGAAACCTCTTTCTGCTGCTCAGCGGTAAAGTAAGGGAAGGCTGCCGCAAACCATGCATCAGAATAAGCCTTAGTATCAGAATTATATTTTTCATAATCGTAAGCAAGATTAAGGAAGTAAGAAAGCGGAAACTCGTTTGTAAGAATATCACCAACATTTACAATCCAGAGGTCGCGGATACCAAACTCATAGGCAGCAGACATCTGCTCGCGAGCCTTTGGCAGATAGTTTGTATTGAGCCACTCGTAGCTGTAAGGCCATCCGTGATAATCAAAATGATAGTACATACCATAGCCGCCTTTGTGATTTCTCATAGCCTCGGTTGGAACAGTACGGAGGTTTCCGTGATTATCGTCGCAGAGCATGAGGGTTACGCCTTCCAGTTCTGGGTCACCCATGAGCCCCTTTGTGTGCTTGTCGCCGTAGAAATATGGTTCAACCTCTTTGTAGAGGGCAAGCATTCGAGGAACCTTTTCCAGATCCTGATTTACATTTTCACGGATAAGGCGGTTCTGAGTTTTAAGAACATCTCGCAGCAGGTTTATGTTGTCGGCCAGAGTAGCGTTCTGCATGATGGCTGTATCTGCCTCTCCTCGCATACCAACTGTGATTACATTTTCAAACTTGCCGTTGCGCTTGAGTCCGTCTTCCCAGAACTTTGTAATACCTTCGCGGTTTTTCCAGAAGTTCCAGGCATCCCCGTAAATAGAACCAGGTCCACGAACATAGCGGTATTCCTCGCCGTTACGGCAGCATGGCTCATGGTGGCTGGCTCCCATAACTACACCAAGCTCATCTGCAAGCTCTGCATTTGCAAGTCCCGGACCGTCCAGACTGAACTGAGCAGACCACATTGCAGGCCAGAGATAGTTTCCCTTAAGACGGAGAAGAAGCTCAAAAACATGCTCGTACATTTTAGCATTAAAGCCGCCAAAGTTGTGATTTGTAAAGTTGCCGTATGCAGGCCATTCGTCATTAATAAAGAAGCCGCGGAAGCGAACAGAAGGCTCTTTTGTTACAGTTACACCTTCTTCGAGCTCAACGGTGTCGCGGTGAGCCGGTAAAACTCCGCACCAGTCTACAAGAGGAGAAACGCCCATGAGTTCAGAAAGATGGAAAAGTCCGTAAATTGTACCGCGCTTGTCACTACCAATTATGATGATTTTATCTGAGCGGACTGCGAAAACGTAACATTCGCGCTTGCCAGTGATTTTTGAGACTTCAGCTGTTACACCGCCGAGTTCTGCAAGTTTTTCTGCAAGAGGGGATTTTCCGAGGGTTGCAAAAAGAACAGCACCTGCAGCGCCGATATCGCCGGAAGATACAGATGGCCTCTTTTCCGTCACCCTTTCCACATCAAAACATACTTTATCAGCAATTTTCTTTACTCCAGAAAACTCAGCCTCATCACAAACAAACGCATTTTTTCCATCAATTTTGAACATAAATACCTCATCTTTCGGCAATTATCCAGTCTGACTGGACAAGCGATAAAAAAGGTGGTTTCGACAAGCTCAACCACCTACTCCTTAGAAATTAATTATATCACACAGTTACACACTAGTATACTACATAATGGCCACTCAAGGCTAAAATTGCAAAAAAGTAGAGACAATTATCGTAATAGCGGCGGCGGCCTGTTCGCATAGGAGTATCCCAGAAGCGGCGCACGGCACGTTCCGCAGCGGCCCGAGCTTCACCATCTTCAAGTTTAACAGCCGCCGCAGCCTCTGCCACAGTAGCAATAAGACCAATCGGATGACGCGCATTTTTCTTCAATTCGGTTCCATCAATAAGATAATCCTTAAGGTCATCGGCTTCCTTGCCATCAAAGAAATTTATAATATTTAACGCAATTTTTGAAAGCCCCGAATTACCGCCAAACCACAGTGCATCAAGACCAATATTTGCGGCAACACGATAAGAATCACTAAAGAAAGTTCCATGATATTTTGGAGGAAGCGGCTCGCCTTCATCATTTGCATATTCAGATGCGAGACCTGTTTCAGGGTGACAGGCTTTTAACAGATATTTACGGCTTGCCTTAGCAGCAGACTTCCAGTAATCGGCATCATCCGGATCTGCATACTTTGCAAAAAGCTCATAAAAATGCGGCAGATGATAAGAAGGATCTGTAAAAGGACAATTCGGAACAAAGCGGATATGATGATTTTCTTCAAACCACATTTTATTATCGCTGTGAATAGCAATGCGGAGAATCTCACATCCCTGTTCAGTATAATTAAAAATGCCTTCTCCATTACCCCAGCGTTGAGCTGCAAAGAAAAGAGCCATGGCAAAGTATTCTTCACCATCAGGAGCAGGTCCTTCGGCGTTTTTTGTTCCATCAGGCTTATTAGACCAACAGAAATATCCTGCATTCGGGCCATCTTCCATATACATATTCTTTTTTGCCCATTTCCAGATGCGGTCAAAAATATCCTTTCGGTTCATCTGAACAGCCATCATCATGCCATAAGACATACCTTCTGTACGGGCATCATCATTACCCGTATCTTCCATATAGCCGGTATTATCTTCAGCTTCAAAATAAAAATGATTAGGATTTTTCTGGTCAAAAATATTATTCCAACATTCAATCACACGGTTTTCAATATCAAATTTCGAATAACCGAACTCTTCCAGTATACTTTTCATAGTATAAGAATAGCACTGTATTGAATTTTTAACGATAAAGGATTTTTCTTAATATGGCAAAAGCAGCGCAAGCCCAGTGAACAGAAAATTAACGCTGATTTGAAAAATCTTAGAGGCGGAACGGAGACAGAAGAAAGGTGCCTCTGAACGTCTTTGGCGCTTAGCCACAAAAAAAATCCTTCATTTTGGCTTGCAAAAATGAAGGATTTTTACCTAAAAACGTGAAGCGAGCACCTTTCTTCTGTCGCAGTGCAAGCCTCTAAGATTTTTCAGAGTTCACTTACTTGTTTTTCTTCTGCTCACTAGGCTTGCTCTTAGCACCGGCAACTGCCGCAGCCATCTTAGCCTGAGCCTTTTCCATATCATTTACCATAAGGATTGGCTGACCAGTAGCATCAAGAGTATCACGCCAGAGAGAACCCTCAGGGTCAACAGCATTACGATGAGCAGTTACAGCCTTGATTGGAAGGTGAACGAACTTGTCGTGAACAAGACCAATTACACACTTTGTTTTTCCGGCCATAGCAGCGTGAACCGCATTGTTACCAAGACGCTCACAGTAAATAGAATCGCTTGCAGTAGTAACGCTTGCGCGAACCTGATATGAAGGATCAATATATTTAAGATTGATTTCGATATTCTTAGCCTTGAAGTACTTTTCAATTTCGCTCTTCAGGAATACACCAATATCAGAAAGCTTTTTGTTTCCAGAAGCATCAGTTGCACCTGTACTCTCAAGCAAATCCTGACCAGCACCTTCAGATACAACGATTACAGCGTGACCACGTTTTGCAAGACGGCGCTCAAGACAAGCCAGGAAGCCGTTTTCACCTTCCATTTCAAATGGAACTTCAGGAATAAGACAGAAGTTTGTTTCGTGACTTGAAAGAGCTGCTGCAGCGGCAATAAAGCCAGCCTCGCGGCCCATAAGCTTTACAAGACCAATACCGTTAATCTGTGAAGATGCTTCCATGTGAACAGCAGCAACAGTTTCTTTTGCGCGCTGAACAGCTGTTTCAAAACCAAATGAGCGGTCAATAAACATAAGGTCGTTATCTACAGTTTTTGGAACTCCAACAACAGCACACTTAAGACCGCGCTTTTCAACTTCACAGGCAATATCATAAGAGCCGCGCTGAGTACCATCACCGCCAAGAATAAAAAGCATGTTGATTCCGTCGCGCTCAAGGCAGTCTACGATTTCGCTAACACGCTGTCCACCACCACGGCTTGTTCCAAGATATGTTCCACCAATCTTGTGGATTTCATCAATAAGATAACGATCAAGTTCAATAGGTTCGTATCCGCTTTCAGGGAAGAAACCACGGAAACCAAACTGATATCCTTTTACAGTCTTTACTCCATAACGAGTGTTAAGGCAGCGTACAATGGCACGAATAACGTCATTCAAGCCAGGGCAAAGACCACCACAAGTACAGATTCCAGCCTTAGCGTGAGTAGGGTCAAAATAAATCTTCTCGCGAGGGCCAGCCTTTTCCATAAGATTTGAAGAATCAAGAACAACCGGCTTTGTTTTATCAAAAACATTTACATTAGCGAGAACATAAGAATCATCACTCACGTAATTTGCAGTATAATCTCCATGTACTGTAGAAAGCTTAATTGGAGACGGAATAGTACAAGGTCCCAAATTGTCTATAGTAAAATCAAATTTCTCTTCTGCCATAACACACCTCAAAAAATAGATATAATAGAATATAATGAAAACGTTTTTTTTTCAATATCATTATATAAGGGGGAAGTCTCCCCCTCGTCCGCACTTCGTTGCGGGCTACCCTCTCCAGCAGGGGCTTCGCCCCCGCAACGCCCCTATTTAATCACAAGTTCTGCCAGCGCAACAAAGCTTGGAAGGAAAATCATGCAAAGTACGCTTGTAAAAGAAATAATCAAACTGGCATAAGTTTCATCGTGATTGAACAGAACGGCAAAACCCGGGATTGTAGTCGCTGCCGGACACATGGAACAAATCAAAACTACAAAAAGCAGAATGCGGCAGTCCGGCATATTCGGAAAAAGCTTCCATACAATATACAGCACCCCGATATTCACAAGTGCGCAAATTATATGTCGGAACAAACTTACCTTTGCAATTTTCACGGCATAAAGTTTTCCGTCTGCAGGCTTAAAGTTTGCAAGAAGAATACCAATCAGAATCATACTGACAGCTGTGTTTAGATCACCTATCATTGTAACCGGGCGGGCAATAAATTCCGGCAGCGTCCATGGGCTGCAGAAAACAGCAATTCCCAGCAATACAGCAATGATATTTGGATTTGTGATGATTTTCTTCAGATTAATGGAACCACTCATTATGTAGTAGCCGTAAGTCCAGATTGTAACATTAAATACAACCAGATATCCCATCAGATAAAAAACACCTTCATCACCAAAAACACCGCGAATCAAAGGAATACCTATGAAGCCGCAGTTAGTAAAGCAGATTGCAAGACGGTCTACCTGTTCTTTACTCGAGAAAAATCCAATCAGAATCATTATTCCGTGGATGACTAATGAAATCACAAAAACAAAACCAAGCTGCACAAGTTTGTCAGCATCGAATTGCAGATTAAAGGATTTCACAACCATGAAGGGATTAATCAAATATAAAAGCAGCTTGCTTATAAACTTTTGCTGTGATTCTTCAACCTTAAAAATCCTGGCAAAAATAAAGCCAGCCAGCGCAATCAAAAACATTGTGACCAGCTGTTTCACAACGAGAATGTACATATTATTTTCCTATCGCAGCAAAGAGTGCTGTAAACAAACCAAGACTGCCCGCCATCATAATAAGGCCGGCAAGTAAAACTCCAAGCATAACAGCAATTACAGTGTCACGGAATTTCAATTCAAGAAGACTGGCTGCCAGAGTTCCTGTCCAGGCACCTGTTCCCGGCAGCGGAATTCCAACAAAAAGCAGAAGAGCAATAAAGATTCCCCTGCCGGCTTTAGCCTGCATTTTTTCACCAGCGGCCCTGCCCCTTACAAGACAGAAGGAGAAGATTTTACCGATATATTTTTTATCCTGACCCCATTCAAGAACCTTACGCGCAAAGAGATAAATAAATGGAACAGGAATCATATTAGCGATGATACATACAATAAATGAAGGAATGACTGGCAGCTGCATAGCCTGAGAAACCGGAATAGCACCACGAAGCTCAATCAACGGAATCATAGAAATAAAGAAAATCCAAAAATAATTTTTTAGCATAAGTCAATTATAATAAAATCTACCCGTCTTGAAAATATCCCATTTTTCTTATATTATATGGTTACTTGCCGGGATGGCGGAACTGGTAGACGCCCAGGACTTAAAATCCTGTGCTGAGCAATCAGCGTGCCGGTTCGACCCCGGTTCCCGGCAGGAAAGCCTCTCTGGAAACAGGGAGGCTTTTTTTTACGGTGGTTGAGTAGCCTGAAGGGCGTATCGAAACCACCGCGGATCTCGGCTCATATGGTGGTTTCGATACGGCACTTTGTGCCTACTCAACCACCGGATTATCAGGAGTTCTTATGACACCACACGTTTATCCACGCCAGTGCGCATTCAAATCAATTGAAGATATAAAAGACAAAAAGGTTACTGTAATGGGCTTAGGTCTCAACGGCGGTGGCGAAGCGGCAGTACGCTTTTTTCTAAAAAAAGGTGCGTACGTTACCGTTACGGATATGAAAACCGAAGAACAGCTCGCAACCACTGTTGAAAAACTGAACTCCGACAATACCTTAGACCACAGCCGGCTTATCTACCGTCTGGGCGAACACCGCCTCGAAGATTTTAAAATGGCAGACTGCGTAATAAAAAATCCGGGCGTAAAATTTGAAGGAAACAAATACCTGGCAGTGGCACGCGCAATTGAAACAGACCTCAGTATTTTCCTGCGCTTTACAAGCTGCCCTATTATTGCGGTAACCGGAAGCAAGGGAAAATCTTCTACGGTAAGTGCAATTTATTACGGTCTGACTCAGGCAGGCTACACAGCATTCTTAGGCGGAAACATTACCGTTAGCCCGCTTACTTTTTTTGACGAAGTAAACGGAGACACCCCTGTTGTAATAGAATTTTCTTCCTGGCAGCTCGCAGACCTCCGCGGACGCGGTGTGCTCAGGCCTCATATTGCAATCATCACAAAGATTGTACCCGACCATCAGAACTGGTACGGAAATATGGAAGACTACGTTGCCGATAAACGCCTGATTTATGCCGATCAGACAAAAGGCGATTATTCAATTTTTGATTCAGGAGATGATGAACCGGGAACAGGGCCTGATTCCCACCTGCACCCTGATGCACACACCTGGGGAGACCTTTTTGCAAGCGAATCTAAAGCAACAGTTCTCCGCTATGGAATAAAACCGAGCTGGAGCATTGAACTTGGAAAGCTTCTTGTGCCCGGCATTCACATGAAAACAAACGCACAGAACGCAGCCCTTGTTATGCACCTGATGGGAGTACCTGACGACAGAATAAAAGTAATTCTCCAGAAATGGCCTGGAATTGACCATCGGCTTCAATATTTTCACAGCTGGAAAAACGAAGCTGGTACAACATTTAAGTTTTACAATGATTCCTGTGCAACCGTTCCGGAAGCCGCCGCAGCAGCAAGTCAGGCATTCGGAAAGCCGGTTATACTTATGACAGGCGGAACTGATAAAGGACTTGAACTTACACCGCTTATTAAAACACTCACTGCTCCGGATACAGCCAATGGGGAAATACCGGTAAAAGACCTATATCTTCTTGCTGGAACTGCTACAGACAAGCTTCTTCCAGAGCTTAATAAAGCAGGCGTGAAGTATCACGGCCCATTTGATGGACTTGAACCACTTTTGAAGGAAGCAAAGAATAATCTGGAGAAAAATAGAGGTTTCGACAAGCTCAACAACCCGGAGGAAAAAGAAAACGCCGGGGAAGAAGTATTTGTCTTCTCACCAGGCGCTACATCTTTTGGAATGTTCCAGAATGAATTTGACCGCGGAAATAAATATATGGCAGAGGTCAAAAGAATTTTTCAGTAAGTAAATTAAATGGATTGCTTCGCTACGCTCGCAATGACGTAGCAGGCGCTTTCCTTCGCCCGCAATGACATAAGACTTCGTCATTGCGAGGCACACGCCGACTTTCTACTCACTTCGTCATTGCGAGGAGTCCGACGGGGCGACGTGGCAATCCATATTTGTGGATTGCTTCGCTACGCTCGCAATGACGCAGGGGGAGCACTTCGCTGCGCTCGCAATGACGCAGCAGGCACTTCACTTTGCCCGCAATGACATAAGACATCGTCATTGCGATGCACACGCCGACTTTCTACTCACTTCGTCATTGCGAGGAGCGAACGAAGTGAGCGACGTGGCAATCTATATTTATACCTTAAACAAATCTACCTGAGAACCAATCTTATCGATAGACTGCTTTACATGCTGAGAGATTTCGCTGAGAGTTGCACCAGTCTCATTAATCTTACGTGCACCAACAGCCATTTCTTCCATACTTGTATTCATCATATCAGTAGCTTCAGAAAGCACACTCATATCCTTTACAATCTGCTTATTTCTTTCAGACATTTCATGAGAAGAATTTCTTACTTCACTTGTAGAACTGTTCAGATGACGGAGAGCATCCATAATCTGCTTAGAACCTTCATTCTGTTCTTCCATTGCAGAATGAATCTGAATTACAAGCTCATCTGTTTCCTTAATACGGTTAGACACCTCATTAAGAGCAGAGCTTGCTTCATTAGAAGAACCTACAACATCAATAATAGAACCCATAATCTTATTCAACTGTTCACCAATCTTCTTTGACTGTTCAGAAGAAGTTTCAGAAAGCTTACGGATTTCATCGGCAACAACCGCAAATCCCTTTCCAGCCTCACCTGCATGAGCCGCTTCGATAGCCGCATTCATAGCAAGAAGGTTTGTCTGTTCAGCAATTGCAGAAATCGCAGAGTTTGCTTCCTGAAGCATTTCCGACTGACCTTCAATCTGACGAACCTTTTCATTTACATCTTCCTGCTTAGAGAATCCGATTTCAGCATTCTCTTCAAGAGATTTAAATGAGCTTGACATCTTCTCTACGGACTTATTAACAGAATTAATGTTTCCTATCATCTCTTCTACCGCAGCAGAAGCCTGAGTTACACTTGAAGACTGGTCTTCGATAAGGCTATCCAAATCTGTAATTGCACTTGAAATATGATTTACAGAATCATTTGTTGCCATTACACTCTTACCCTGATTTGAAATCTGAGCATGAATACTGTCGATATTTGCAATAATTTCTGTAATTGAGCTTGAAGTATCCTGTGTACCGGCTTCAAGATTATCACCACTTACACCAAGCTCATTCTTAGAATCCTTCATAGTGCGTACGATTTCCTGAAGCTTATCCATAAACTCATCGAAATTAATAATAAGCTTTCCGATTTCATCACGTACATAAAGTGCACAACGCTTAGTCAAATCTGCATCACCGGTCTTAAGGTCTGCAAGGAATACAGTTACATTATTGATACGGTTCATTATCCAGCGTACAAAGAAATAACCTACAAGAGCAAGTGTAAGAATAAGCAATACTGCCATAGGAACAACATAAGATACAGTTCTGTTTCTTACCTGTTCAATCATCTGAATTGATTTGGCAACAAAAACCATACCGGTAACTTCGCCATCTGAACAAACAAGCGGAGTATATGTTGTATAATAATCTATATTGTTAATTGTATTTGCACCGACATACTGCTCACCACCGTACAAAACCTGCTGAACAATCGCATCATTTGTAAGCTCTGTACCAATTAAGGCTGCACCAAGAGTTGTTGCAGCTCGAACCTTTCCATTGAAAACAGTACATTCAACCGAGTGATGATCATGAACAATCGTTACATAAGCGTCTTCACCCATTGAAGAAAGGTCATAACCAATTACAAGCGCACCGAGCTGCTTTCCATTTTTAATTACAGGAGAAACCGAAATCAATCCAAAACCAATATTACCAAAGCCACCATAAGAAAATGCCCGTTTTCCACGAAGAGCAGTTTTTAAGGAACTCAAGTTTGAGGTTGTTCCGACTTTTGCTTCATAACCTGCTGTTACCTTACCATTTATATCTGTAATCGCAAGAAGATCTACTCCACAAAGTCCTGCCTTTTCCTTCAGATAAGCATTGGCATCATCTGTATATGAACCATCCAGATACCCTTTGATATGATCAGTAGAAGCAAGCATGTCTCCATACCCGCCCAAAGTGTCGAGCCAATCCTGAAGAATCCATTCAACACCATCTGTAATATGACCAAGATCTTCTACAGTCTGATTCATAAGACCTTTATCAAAAACTGTGAGCGATACTGTTGCGGTAATTGCGACTCCAATAAAACTAGCTCCGGCAATCATTGCAATAAGCTTTGTCTTTAAGGATACATTCTTTTTTGGATTCGGATCAAATCTATCCAATTCTTTTGCCATAAATCAAAATCTCCTGTTAAAAAATTAAGCAAACCTTTTTTGAATTTTACAGTATTCTTTTATTATCATTCTTTTTTCGGAAAAAAGCAAATTTTTAATAAGTTATTTAAAATTTAACGCAGAAACTACGGCCGCAATACCGGCACGTCCTACGTTGGAGCTCTTTCCAACTCCCCAGACCTGCTGACCATCTTCCTTTGTAATCTGAACATAAGCCATAGCCTGTGTATCTGAACCTGAGCCTACAGAATGTTCATGAAAGCTTGTGATATTAAAGGCCGGTGCCGGAGTCTGCTTCATGGCACTTACAAAGGCATCAAGAGGTCCGTTTCCGTTTGCGGCAATTGCATAACGCTTGCCCTTCCACTCTATTGTTGCCATGCCTGCTACCTGCTCAGGCTTATCTGAACCGCGTTCGCCTTCTATATGTCTTTCTGTAATTTCAAGAACATTTAGCGGTGACTTTGTATAAAGCCAGGTTTCGGCAAAAATATCATAAACCTCGCTCGGACTAAGCTCCCTCTGAAGCTTGTCTGCCCTTGCTTTTATAACCGCGCCGATAACCGGATGCATTGCCTTTGGAGCGGCAATACCAAACATTGTCTCAAGAATATAAGCTGCGCCTCCCTTTCCGCTCTGACTGTTGATTCTGATAATTCCGTTGTATTCACGACCAAGATCATGCGGGTCGATTGCAAGATACGGAACATCCCAAAGCTGCTTTGTACTTCGTTTTCGCGCATTCATTGCCTTGCGGATTGCATCCTGATGTGAGCCGCTGAAGGCTGTAAAGACAAGCTCGCCCGCGTAAGGAGTTCTTGGGTGCAGAGGCATGCCGGTAAGTCTGTAGAACTCGGCGCTTATATGTTCCAGATTTGAAAAATCAAGCTGAGGATCCAGCCCCTGGGTATACATATTAAGTGCAACGGTAACTATATCAAGATTTCCGGTACGCTCTCCGTTTCCAAAAAGACAGCCCTCAACTCTTTCTGCACCGGCTAAAAGGCCTAGCTCGCACTGGGCAATTCCTTCGCCGCGGTCATTATGATTATGAAGTGAAATTATGCAGTTTTCACGGCCGGGAAAATTCCGGCAGAAGTATTCTATCTGATCTGCAAACTGATTTGGAAGACTGCATTCAACTGTAGCCGGAAGATTCAAAATCATCTTGTTTTCCGGAGAGGCTCCCCAGGCCTTCATAACCGCGCCACAGATTTCCATAGCATAATCGGTTTCTGTCTGTGTAAAATTTTCGGGAGAATATTCAAAACGGAATTTTGCAGGTTTACGGCCGGTTGCTTCAGCTTTTTTTGTAAGGGCTGATACATACTTTTTTACACACTTTACTCCGCTTACAGCAAGCTTTATCAGTTCTTCCTTTGATTTTCCAAAATTGTACTTTCTCTGAGCCGGAGAGGTTGCTGTATAAATATGAAAAATTACATTTTTTGCGCCATCAATCGCCTGGAACGTTTTTTCAATGAGAGGTTCGCGTGCCTGACACAAAACCTGAATCCAGACATCATTCGGAATAAGTTTTTCTTCAATAAGACGGCGGACAAAAACATACTCTGTGTCCGAAGCCGACGGAAAACCTACTTCAATCTCTTTAAAACCTATTTTTACGAGCATTTTGAAGAACTCAATTTTCTGCTCAATTCCCATAGGGTTAATGAGAGCCTGATTTCCATCGCGTAAATCTACAGAACACCATACCGGAGCTTTTTTAATTGTATTTGAAGGCCATTTTCTGTCGCTCAAAGGAACGGCATTAAAGGGCTTATATTTTTCACCTGGATTCATATATCCAATTTACAAAAAAAAACAGTTCCTCGCAACTCCTCGTCATCCAGGGCTTCCGCATTATAAAACGAATTTGAGAAAACATGGCTTCCGGTCGCAGCTGCGTGGTCCAAAACCGCGCAATAATGCGCTACACGCTTTTTGTGGTATAGAAACTATTACACCTGCCGCTTCCGCGGCAGCCACAAAAAGAGTGTTTTTGTACCACGCCCCGCTCCCTCGCGCCAAGATTACTGAAATCTTTTATAATGCGGAAGCTCTGTTGAAACAGGTCCGTAATGGCGCGGTGTTATTGAAAACACCTCCGTTATATAGTAAAATTGTGCATCAATTAATGGAGGATAAAATGAAGAAAGTATTTAAGGCTTCATTGGCTCTGCTCGCAGCAGCCCTTATTTTCGGCGGATGCTCAAAATCTAACGCAAACGCAAAAAAAGATTACATTCTTGCAACTGGTGGTACCAGCGGAACTTACTATCCGTTTGGTGGAGCAATTGCAAACATCTGGAACACAAAAATTGCCAACATGAACGTAACAGCTCAGGCAACAGGTGCTTCAGCAGAAAACCTCAGACTTATCAACAAAGGTGAAGCTGAATTTGGAACAGTTCAGAATGACGTAATGGATTACGCATATCACGGAACAGATATGTTCAACGGTGAAAAGCTTTCAAACATCATGACAATCGGAACTATGTATCCTGAAGTTGTACAGATTGCCGTTTCTGAAAAGAGCGGAATTAAATCAATTGCAGACTTCAAAGGAAAGCGTATTTCTGTAGGTGATGCTGGATCTGGAGTTGAATTCAATGCAAAACAGATTCTCGAAGGCTATGGTCTTACATTTGATGACATCAAAAAGAGCAACCTTTCTTTCAAGGAATCTGCTGAAGGTATTCAGAACGGAACTCTTGACGGATGTTTCATTACTGCCGGTGTTCCAAACTCTGCACTTCAGGAACTCGCATTTACAGCAGGCCTTATTCTTATTCCTATCGAAAAAGAAGCTGCTGATAAGATTTGCGGTAAATATGGCTTCTATACATACACAACAATTCCTGGCGGCACATATAAGGGAACTGATGAAGATACTCCAGCACTCGCAATCAAGGCTACTCTAGCAGTAAGCTCAAAGCTTGACGAAGACACTGTTTATGAAATGACAAAGGCTTTATTTGAAAACCTCGACGAGCTTGCACGCGGTCATGCAAAAGGAAAGGAAGTTACTGCTGAATCTGCAATTACAGGTGTTTCAGTTCCATTCCACCCGGGTGCTAAAAAGTACTTCAAAGAAATCGGTTTGAATGTAAATTAATGCCTAAAATCGAAAATCCGTTAAAAAACGAGCCGAAAGGGTCGTTTTAGGATTATCGAAAAAAAAGGCACAGAGGCAGGCTATG
The DNA here is from genome assembly GCA_947166355.1 of uncultured Treponema sp. Taxonomy (GTDB): domain Bacteria; phylum Spirochaetota; class Spirochaetia; order Treponematales; family Treponemataceae; genus Treponema_D. The sequence continues at coordinate 89,316 of CAMVDX010000001.1, read as the reverse complement.
CCTGCCGACTTTTACAATGAAGAAGATTATTGTTTTAATAATTTTAATTCTTATTGCGGGAGGTCTTTTTTTTCTTCCTGCAATACGTGTTCTTTCTGTAAGCGGTAGAAAAAATCCGCAAGAAGTCTTTTATTCTACCGCTTTCTATAAAGAAGGCTTTATTATTTCTTATACACACTCTGTGAACAAAGGCAGAGTACATGATTTTTACAGACCTGCCAGAGACGGCGGGCTTGAACTTTACAAAACAGAATTTGTTTCTTATGGTGCTGGAATCCCTGAACCGGAAGAAACGCCCGGCGCGGTTTTTACTGTAACTGACGACGGTTATTTTATAGAAAATTTACATAGAATTGTACCACGCCTTACCATGGCTGTAGGCCTGATTGCAAATCATTCTATTGCAGCGGGTACTGATTTTGACGGGCAAAAAGAATATTTTTTAACTGATTACTTTGCTCCCCAGACAAGCATAATTCTGGAAATAAAGAAAGTTAGTTTTGTAGAATATATTAAACATAGAATATAATTGATTGCCTGCCCCTTCTCTACGGGCTCGCAATGAAAATATTAAAATGGATTGCTTCGGCTTTGCCTCGCAATGACGAAATGCTTTGCCCTGCAATGACAAAATATAAAAAAAGGAGGTCCCGATGGACACAGAACAGACTGACGAAACTTTTGAAACAACAGAAGTAAAAAGCAGCGCAATCGACAACATTCTTCCAACCTCTAATGAAGATGAAATGAAAAATCTTATGAAGGATTTGGACCGTGAACAGGCCTACCGCGAGCATAAATGCTGGAGACAATATATTACAGTTATCATTTCTATAATTTTTGTTCTCTTTCAGTTATATGCAACCCTTTCCGGCCTTGTAACAGCACAGATTCTCCGTGCAACGCACCTTGCTTTTGTTCAGCTTCTGGCTTTTCTTCTTTTTCCTGCAACAAAGAAAATGCCAAGAAATACTCTGCCCTGGTACGATGTTATTTTGGGATTAATCGGAGCCGGCTGCTGGATGTATATAGTAATCAACTTTCAGAATCTGGTTCGCCGTTCCGGAAACAACACAACTCTGGACGTTATAATCGGAATTATTGGTATTCTGATTCTTTTTGAAAGCTGCCGCCGAATTGTTGGCCTTCCAATTATGACAATTGCAGCTGTTTTTGTGATTTATGCCTTTGTCGGAAAATACCTTCCGGGCTTTTTACATCACAGAGGCTATTCACTTCAGCGTGTAGTATGCCACCTTTTCTATAATACAGAAGGTATTATGGGAACTCCGATTGGAGCCTGTTCAACCTTTATCTTCCTTTTCATTCTTTTTGGTGCCCTGCTCGAAAGAACCGGAATCGGTCAGTTTTTTATTGATGTATGTAATGCGATTGCCGGTGGCGCAAGCGGTGGTCCTGCAAAGGTTGCAGTTCTTTCATCTGCGCTGCTTGGAACAGTTTCCGGCTCTTCTGTAAGTAACACTGTAGGTTCAGGCTCTTTCACAATTCCTATGATGAAACGCCTCGGCTATAAAGGAGAGTTTGCGGGTGCCGTTGAGGCTTCGGCTTCTACAGGCGGACAGCTTATGCCTCCTATTATGGGTGCTGCAGCCTTCCTTATGTCAGAAAGCCTTGGACTTCCTTATATCACAATCGTAAAGGCCGCAATCATTCCTGCAATTCTATATTTTACAGGAATCTTTATTACCGTTCATCTGGAAGCAAAAAAACTTGGTCTTAAAGGAATGCCTCGCGAGCAGCTTCCAAAATTTCTTCCTCTCTTTTTGAGCAAGGGGTATATGATTCTTCCTTTGGTAGTAATCATCTGGTTCCTTTGTGCTGGTAAAACTGCCGTATTTGCAGCCCTTATGGGAATAGTTTCCTGCCTTTTGATTGGAATTGCAGTTTCTATTGTTGACCTTGCAAAAGGCCGTAAACCTACCTTTGGTTCTAAAGATTTGATTGATGTAATGTGTGCCGCAGCACGCAACATCATAAGCGTTGCAATTGCCTGTGGTATGGCAGGTATTATTATTGGAATTGTTACCCTTACAGGTCTTGGCCTTAAGCTTGGTGCAGGCCTTGTTTCTCTGGCAGGCGGCAAACTCTTCCTTACATTGATTTTCACAATGCTTGCTTCAATCATTCTTGGTATGGGTGCCCCAACAACTGCAAATTATCTGATTACTTCTACAATTACCGCAGGCGCTATTATTCAGCTTGGAGTTCAGCCTCTAGCCGCACATATGTTCGCCTTCTACTTTGGAATAATTGCAGACGTAACACCTCCGGTTGCACTTGCCGCAATTGCCGGGGCTGCCATAGCAAAAGCAAAGCCTATGAAAACGGCCTTTAATGCAACAAAGCTTGCAATTGGAGCCTTTATCATTCCGTATATGTTTGTTTATAACTCACAGATGCTTATGATAGATGCTTCTATAGGACGCATTCTCTTTATTATTGCTACTGCCCTGATTGGTATGTTTGGAATTAGTGTTGCACTTGAAGGTTATGGCTTTAACTTTACAGGTCTTCTTCATGGAACAAATAAATCAAAGGGGCTTATAATTACGCTCGATGTAATTGAAAGGGGCCTTTTTGCTCTTGCCGGTCTTCTTTGCGTAATTCCGGAAACAAGATCCGACATAATCGGACTTAGCATGATGGCAGTGCTTATTGCTTATCAGATTATTGTAAAGCGAATTTTATTGACGAAGAACAAATAATTTTATTATCTTATAAATAAGAGGTACAAAAAGATTATGAAAATTAAACCATTAGCAGATCGCGTACTCGTAAAGAACGACAAAGCAGAAACTAAAACAGCAAGCGGACTCATTATTCCGGAAGCTGCACAGGAAAAAACTCAGACAGCAGTAGTTGTAGAAGTTGGACCTGGAACAACTGATAATCCTATTACTGTAAAGAAAGGCAATAGAATCATGTACGATAAATATGCCGGAACTCAGGTAAAGATTGATGGTGAAGATCACCTCATTCTCCGCATGAGCGACATTATTGCTGTTATTGAATAGATGGATTGCCACGTCACTGCGCTCATCGCAATGACGTGTGCGTAATTATTCAGTAAGTCTAAGCTTATCTTTTAAGATTGATGCCCTTGCGTTTTCAGGATACAAAGAACTTGCGTATTCTGCGGAACGGAGGGCATTTTTTATATCTCCGTCGCCTGCATAAATACACGCAATTCTATAAAAGATTTCGGAACGTCTTGAATTTCGGCTTTCACGACCTGCAATCTTTCCATATAAATCAAGAGCTGCACTCTTTTTTCCAAGAGAAAAATAAATATCTCCAAGATTCATACAAACGGCAGTTCCTGCATTCTGCGAAATAAAATCGTTTCCAAGAAGTCCGCCGCTTTCATAAACACAGAATTCTCCAAGGCGTACAGCCTCATCAGTCATCTTAAAGTAAGCAGCAAACCAGGCACCAAATTCTACAATTGGCAAATCATACTTACTAACCTGTTCAATAAACTGTTCCCAGAAACCGCGCTTGGCGCTGTATTCACCGACATCTGTTACAAAGCTCTGAAATAACCTCCAGGCATCATCATACTGCTTAGTATTAAGTAAGAAATTCAGCGCATACTGAACCAGAAGCATTTTATATTCGCCGTCCTGAGTTATATTATTCTCGAGCATATACCACAGGTCACGGTTTTTATCTTTTTCACTGATAGTTTTATCGCTCTTATATTTCAGATCAAGCTTTGTGATATTCAAATAAGCATCATTCTTTCGGGCAAGGGAAGCGTCAATTCTGTAAAGCGCATCAGAAAGAGGAATCTTTCGTCTGTTGTCGTATTTTTCCATCTCAAGAGTACGGATTCCAGCCCTGCGAAGTGCAGCAAGTTCAGTATCTTCTTCACGTTCAAGATTTGAACGGTAAGCAAAGTCAGCATATAAAATAAGTGCAGGAACACAGTCTGGCCAGCGGTTTACAACGTAGAAAAGAAGGTCTGCATTCTGGTCATCGAGCCCCTGATTTCCAGCCCAGATTGCACTATTGAGAATTACATTTGTAAGTAATGGTTCATCAGAAGGCTTTACCTTAAAATCATCAAGATTCAGAATTACTTCGCGCCTTGCAGCCTCTGCTCCTTCCATATCAGAAACAGCAATATAGGCATCTGATTCAAGTGCAACCTGCTGTATTCTTGTAGTATTAAATACATTCTGATTTTCATAACCAGACATAAGACGCCGTGAATTTTCCAAAGCATCTAAAGTATCATAAAAACGGCCGGCATCATAAGTAACCATCGCCCAGAAAAAAGCATCGTCAGCATCTGAAAAAGCCTGAGGCAGCAAATCTGCGGCAAGAGAATAAGCTCCGTCTGTAAGATTATTTACGGCACAATTGCGCAGCCATACCGGATTTTTAGAAGTTTTATAGGCATCCAGATAAATCTGGTAAAAATCGCGGCTCTGATAAAGGGCATAACGTTTTTCAGGATCATCTGGATTTTTGGATTGTGCATCCCGCAAAATATATTCTGAATAAAGAGATGCGTATTTTGTTTCCCGTAGCTTTGAAGCAAGCTTTCCAGCCTCTGCAAGACGATCTGAACGAAGCAGAAAGTTTGTATAAACAGCAAGCAATTCTTCATTATCACCGTTTTTTTTGAGCGCTTTTTTAAGGAGCTTTTCTGCGTCTGCTGATTCCCCAAGCATCATATACCGCTTATAGATTCCGATATATGACCAGGAATCATAAACACGCTTTTCTGTTTTTTTGAGTTCTTTTAAGGCTGACGGCATCTGATTCTGTAGAATCAAAGCATCAATTACATCAAACTGGCCTGTTAACGACTTTTGTTCTGCCCTCGAACTACAGCCCGAAAAGCAGAACAAAATTAAAGAAAATAAAACTAGAATTAAAAAATGTTTTTTAAGTCCTTTTTGCTTCATCTTTTCCTATTTTATCAAGCACTGCATTAATAAATTTATAGGAATCATCTGTATCGAAATCCTTTGCAATTTTCACAGCTTCATCAATTACAATTTTCGGCTCTGAACCATTTTGAAAAAGAATTTCATAAACACCTGTGCGCAGAATTGCAAGTGCAACACGGCTAATTCGTTCCATACTCCATGATGATGAAAGATGATTTTCAATAAGCTTATCAATTTCATCAATATGACTTATAGTCCCGGAAATAATAATACTTGCAAAGGTTCTCTCTTCTTTTGCTGTTTCAGAAAGTTCTGCAGGTTCATTCTGTCCGCCCTCTTCTATTTCAGAATCTTTCTGAAGCCACGAAAAAGTAAGAAGATCATCAAGCGAAGCTTTTGTTACATCCCAGGAATACAGTGCCTGAAAAGCAATTACTCTACCATTTCTTCTGGACACTTAGTTCCCCCATTCGAGCAGTTTATCGAGAGCTGCTCCTGTTTTCTTCATCTCAACGTTTTCAGCAGTATGAAGAGTCTTAGAAAGATTTGCAGCTAACTGATTTACATAAATCTGCTGTTTCTGCTGTGTCAGATTAGAACGGATATATTCATAAACTGTAACTGTTGTTTCCGGCTGAACAATATCACCGATAGCAAGCATTTTAGCATCATATTTTTTGAGAACGCTGATAAATCTGTAATCTACATCAGTTTCTTCTGCATCAGAAGTATAACCTTCTTTCTGTGCAAAAAGATAAATCAAATTCTGCAAAGTCATTCCAATTCCGTTAGCCGCAGCTTCAGTTTTTGGAAGAAGCATCTGTCCTGCCTGATATCCTGCATCTGCAGTCTGAGACTGTGCTGCAATCTGTTCTGCAGAAAGTTTTTTATCATTATATTTATTCAAAAGATCTACAAGCTTAAGCTTTGCATCATCCGGCTTATTTCCCTTTGGAACAATTACCATAAAAACCTTCATCATATCATTCCATACAAAAGAAGATTTGTTGCTTTCATAAGCCATTCTGATTTCTTCATCTGTTGCAGAAACACTCTGAATTGCAGTCTGATTTTCCTGAACTACATACTGCTGCATCATAAGCTGAGTCTTAAGATGTGCCTTATATTCAGTTCTATTCATACCTGTCTGTTCAATAAGAAGTTCATCAAGTGTTTTATTCTGTGATTTTTTAATAAGATCCTCAAGTTCCTTTTCTGTAACACTTACACCAAGCTGAGAACTCATACCCTGTACGAAATATTCATCTACATAACTGTCAGGAATATTAATACCTGCCTTTGTTGCAGCCTGAACAATCAACTTTTCTTCTATAACTGTGTCCAAAACCTGTTTTCTTTCTTCAACAGTAAGAGCTCTTCCAAGAGACTTTTCATAGGCAGTACAGCGTGTTTTAAGCTGCTTAAGAGTAATAAATTCATTTTTATTAAGTTTAACGACTGCAAGTTGTGTCATGTCTGATGATTGTGCAAAAATCGCAAAAGTCGTTAGCATAAAAACTGAAAGAACTGCAATAATTTTTTTCATTTTATAATCCTTAAAAAATTAAAATTTCTTTTTTTTCCGTATATGTAAACCAAGAAGAAAGCACTTGGTTACAAATGGTTTCGATACGCCGCTTCGCGTCGTTTGCATTCATAGAAATTATTTTCTAGTGCGCTCTCGCGCACGATGCATACGACCTTCGGTCTACTCAACCACCGGCTGCAAGATGACGGTGGTTGAGTACCGCGAAGCGGTGTATCGAAACCACCGGTCATCAACTATTTATCCAGTGGGAGACCACCGCTGATTACCGCACGGATACGGCGTACACCAGCAGAGCTTGACTGCTCCTTCTGAATCTTGAAGTCACCAATCTGAGCTGTGTGCTGAACGTGAGGTCCGCCACAAACTTCCTTACTGAACCAGTCGTTGTGAACGTCGCGGCCGATTGTATAAACCTTAACATCCTCGCCATACTTATTAGTAAAGAGAGCGCGGGCTCCTTCTGCCTTAGCCTTATCAAGCGGCATAACTTCCATAGTAACAGGAAGGTCTTCCTTGATTTTTTCGTTTACGATGTCTTCAACCTTCTGAATTTCTTCCTTAGTCATAGGACGTTCGAAAGTAAAGTCAAAGCGCATACGCTCGTTATTGATATTTGAACCTTTCTGAGCAACCTGATCGCCAAGAACGTTTACCAGAGCCTGCTGCAAAAGGTGTGTTGCAGTGTGATATTTTGTTGTGATTTCTGACTGTTCAGCAAGACCACCCTTAGCGGCTCCTGCATCAACTGTCTTTGAAGCTTCCTGATGCTTGCGTTCAGCTTCCTTAAAGCCTTCTACGTCTACTGTAAAGCCGTTTTCTGCACCAAGCTCCTGAGTAAGCTCAAGAGGGTATCCGTATGTTTCGTAAAGATTATAAGCAACCTTTCCGCTGATAATCTTTTTAGGATTCTTCATAAGATTTGGAAGAAGCTTCTGGAATTCTGCTTCACCCTTCTTGAGAGTCTGGCGGAACTTTGCTTCCTCTGCTGTAAGCTCTTTGTAAACCTTTTCGCGGTTTGCTTCGAGCTCAGGGTAAGGTCCCTTAAAGTTTTCAATAACTGTAGCAGCTACTTCTGCCATAAAGTCTTTTTCGATTCCAAGCTTCATTCCGTGGCGAACTGCACGGCGGATAAGACGGCGGAGAACGTAACCGGCACCTACGCGGTCTGGAGTAACTCCTCTCTGGTCACCAAGGATGAATACAGAAGAACGAGTGTGGTCAGCAATAATACGGACTGACTTATCTTTTTCTTCTTCTGTACCATATTTATAGCCAGAAAGATTTTCGATTGTCTTAATGATTGGCTGGAAAACTTCTGTAAGGTAAACTGATGTTTTTCCCTGAAGAATACAGTTTGTACGCTCAAGTCCCATACCTGTATCAACGTTTTTCTTCTCGAGTGGGAGAAGAGTTTTTTCGTCAACGCGATTGTACTGCATGAATACGTTGTTCCAGATTTCCATCCAGTTAGCGCTGTCTGTTCCCTTGTTTGAACCTACAGGAGGAAGGCCTTCGCCTACCCAGTAGAAAATTTCTGTATCAGGGCCGCAAGGGCCTGTTGGACCTGCTGCCCACCAGTTATCTGATGCTGGAAGATAAGCAATCTTATCCTCTGGCATACCGTTTTCTTTCCAGTAACCTGCAGCTTCTTCGTCGCGAGGTGCGTTTTCGTCACCAGCAAATACAGTTACAGAAATCTTTTTAGGATCGAGGGCAAGCCAGTCCTTGCTTGTAAGGAATTCGTAAGAGTAAGCAATAGATTCTTTTTTGAAGTAATCGCCGAGAGACCAGTTACCAAGCATTTCAAAACAGGTAAGATGGCTTGGGTCACCTACTTCTTCAATATCACCAGTACGAATACATTTCTGATAGTCTGTGAGACGGGTTCCCGATGGGTGCTTTTCACCAAGAAGATAAGGAACGAGAGGGTGCATACCCGCCATTGTAAACAAAACAGACGGGTCGTTTTCTGGAATTAATGACTGACCCGAAATCTCAACATGATTTTTACTTTTAAAAAACTCAATATATTTTGAGCGGAGTTCATTTGCGTTCATAAACTACTATTATAACGATTTTGTTACAGTATGTCATCATATTAGACAACCGTAAAATTGTGATGGGCTCCCGGTCACGGCTGTGGTGAATTGGAACCAGCCAACGGGGAGGATGTCATTGCAAGGAGCCCGACAGGGCGACGTGATAATCCATTATTGTAGATTGCTTCGCTGCGCTCGCAATGACGTAAGGCTTCGTCATTGCGAGGAGCATAAGCGACGCGGCAATCCATTATTGCAAGAACGAGGTCTACCAGGTGTACTTCAAACCAAATCGTATATAGTGGTTTGTTATATCGCGGAGATTAGCTTTCCATGCATCCAGAGACTTTTTTATGTCGGATTTTGAAGCATGTCCTATCCATTTTTTTTCAGTTTTTCCTTCGTCATTAACTATATCTACATAATAGCCGCCTTTCGCATGGAAAATCTCGCGGTCTACGCCATAGTTGAAAATTTGCTCAAAGGTATAACCCAATGAAAGAGCAAGGCTTCCATATTTTTCAGTCATAACAGTATATTCTGCATCAAGGCCAAGATGACAAGTTATCATTTTTGTATCCTGAACCAGGAAATTAAAGTGATTCCAGGCAGAATCAAGATAAGTATTATTACCTTCGCCAACCTTAGCAGGATCTCCGCCAGACAATACATGCTGATGATTATGAATACCGCCGTCTGTTACAAAATAGCCTTCCGGAGAATTCAGATAATCAAGTGCTTCAGATTCCGGCAGAGATTCATTTATATTCGCATGACGTATATAAGCACCGCTAAGTGTCAGTTTAAGTCTATTTACCGGAGTAAAAGAGGCCGAAAGTGCAATTTTTTCAGTATTAGGCGGCAATGAAAGTCCAAGCGGATCACCGGCAGTTGTGTATTCCTGATAGTTTATTGCCCCCAGAGTTCCGATATTCCAGTCGCCTGTTGCAGAATCAATCAGATTCTGTTTATGGGTATACATATAAGGAGTTACCATTGTGTAGCTTAATTCTGCCTTATCAAACCAGCTTAAATTTGCCGGAGCATATTTAAGGGCAGACTGGAATGTACACTGCAGCTTTGTATCAAAATCAAAACGAATCAAATCTGCAAGGCCCGCATCATCAAGATACAAATCATTTACCCACACAAAGCCCGGAACAGGTCTTACAGTAAACGAAACACCCATAAAAGTATTATCATCAAAACCCGAAAGAGCCTGTGTAATAATATACGGCATAGGAATCAGATAAGCTGGTTCAAAACGGTCACCATAAATCGTAACCTCATAAAAAGAGGCAGTTAGCCATGGAAAAATCTGACCATTAAGCGAATGAAGGGCAAGAAATTTCTTTGAAAATAAGTCGCCGGCAGAACCTTTTCCATTAGATGCACTTAGCCCGAACAAAGCCTGAGTATAACTTATGCGCTCACCAGCATATACAAACGAAAAGTTTGCTGTGTGCTTTGCATCTGGTGAAACAACTGTGCTGTTTTTAAAAAATGGTCCAAAAGAAAGATGGCTGACTCCCATCTGACCATAAATATCTTCATAAGTACCCGCAAAGGTTGCATCCATAATCCAATAAGCCTTTAGTTTTTTTATATCAACTGAATCACGGAAATAATATGGCTGAGCTTTATACTGGGGAACGGCATCCAGCGTGATATCATTTGTTCCATAAACATTTAAGTCATAACCCGCTGAAACTATATCGCGAAAACTATAATCACCTGCTGCGCCAAGACCAAAGATAGCCTGCTTATCATGCCAATCTTCACCTTCCGGAACATTTTCGCCATCTGCATCAAGCCGCACATTTCCATCTGCAAGCACATTAATTTTAAAAGGTCTGCGGAACGTTCGTTCATAATATTCTTCTGCACGTTCCGCCTCAATTTCATTATCGCCTTCTATAACTTCTTCAAGAATTTCTTGAATTTTTGTCAGAGGATATGGACGAAGTGGAGGCTGTTCCGAAATAATCCCCTGAATCTCCCAGCGTTCTACCATATCATAAAATTCATCTGTAGGATCGGTACTCACCTGAGCACAAAGAGCTGTAATTCCAAAAAGAGCCAGCGCAGTAAATATCAGAGTTTTTTTCATTGAGCTTCCCTCGTAAATGTATAAGTTCTACCTTCAGCGGCAAAGCAGTCTGTTGAAGTTACTTTTACCGGAGTAAAGATAATTGTATCATAATCAATAACTGTACGTTCTACTGTCTGACGTTTTACAGTTTCTGTAATTGTTTTTGTGCCAAAACTCAGAGAATAGGCCGTGCCCATTACAGAATTATCAAAATCAGAACGGAAAGTAAGTACATTGTAAGTTCCGATTTTTGAAACCGAATAAATGCCGTTTTCTTCCAGGACCTCGGTTGTAAGGCTGTAGCCGAAATCAGAAAACTTTATAGCCACAGAAGAATCGGCCGTCTGCCAGAGAGCACCCTGGCGAAGAATCTTAAGAAATTCATTTTCTTCTCCCTGCTCAGTTGCATCACCAAATGCACTCTCCATATTCATTTTTTTATAATTGCCATCCCAAAGTGTATTTTCACTGATTATGAGGTTAATGTCGTCTCGCAGGGTGATTTTAATTTCATCAGTATTAACAAGCGCAATATCAAAGCGGCGGTGAAGCGTCATGATGTCTGCATTTACTGCTGTAAGGTAGATTCCATTATGACGAAGCTTACTGTCTTCCCATTCATACACTTCCTGAGTATCCCGATAAAGCTGAACAATTTCATTATTATCATAATTAAAATAAATATAGCGGATATTTCCGTCTGTATTCGAAGTCTTATACCAAAGCCCTTCAAGGAATGATGCAAAGGTTTCTACAGTTCCATCCTGAATACGAGAAAGCTCGGTTGCTGCAAGACGACCGGCAGTGACCTTTATTTCACGTGCAAGTTCATATTTTCGATTTACAGGATTCCATTTGTATTCCTGCTGAATTTGATTCTGCCCTACAGAATTTTTTGCCGCTGCTTCACCTTCTGAATTTTCAGGCTTATCTGATTTATAAACCCATACGGAAAAGCTTTCACCCTTAGACATGGCAAGTGCATAAGACTCTGAACGTTCTGTCTGCTGAATAAATACAGTTCCGTCACAAGAAAAGTCACCGATATTTTCAAGCTTGCTGCGATTATGCTCCGTCGTACAAAGATAGATTTTCATGATGTAATTGCCATCATCTGCAAGTCCCTGATAAACAAGTGCATTCTGATGATCGCCGATTACATCCATTCCAGAATATGAAAAGGTTCGGGTACGGGTAAATTCTGTCTGAATCGGATCAAGTCTCTCGTAAAATCCGGTTTCAGGATCTATAAGGGCTGCTACAATCCAAAGATTCTGAGAACCTGCTTTTCTGATAATGATTACTTCATCATCATAACCGTCTGAATTTATATCAATCGTAAGCGTACTTATGAGAGTTTCACCAGAAAATAAAGGAACAAAGGTCTCATATTTTTCAGATTCCAGAGAAGAAGAATGTAAATCATTCTCTGATCCGGTAGAAGAATATGATTTAGGAGTTACAATTTTTGCACGGGTAAGCGATTTGTCCCCGCTCACAACAAATCTGCGCGAAATAAAAAAAACTGCTGCCAGAATTGCTGCCGCAAGCACAAATAAAAGCGGAACTGTTTTTGACTTCATATTCTATAAATATATTAGGAAATACTGATTTTCTCAATAGATAGATTGCTTCGCTACGCTCGCAATAACGCGCCCTTGCGAAAAGCTGGCAGGCGACGCGGCAATCCATTTGCATACTTTACGCAATCGGGATATTTAACTATACTAAAGAAATTAATATAGATAAAAGAGGTTTGTTTATTATGGGAAACAACTATTTTAACTCAATTCCATGGAGAGAGGCACGTCTTCAGCTCGGTCACTGCCGCTCTATGGCAAAGGAAGAATTTGCTGACGGAGTAAATGCACTTAAAGGAAAGAAAATCGTAATCGTAGGTTGCGGTGCTCAGGGCTTGAACCAGGGCTTGTGTCTTCGCGATTCTGGATTGGATGTCAGCTACGCATTGCGCGATGCTGCTATTGCAGAAAAACGTCAGTCTTGGAAAAACGCTACAGAAAACGGATTTAAAGTGGGTAACTACGATGAAATGATTCCAACTGCAGACCTCGTAGGAAACCTTACCCCGGATAAGCAGCACTCGAAAGTAATCAATGACATAATGGGAAAAATGAAGAAGGGCTCTGCCCTCTGGTACAGCCACGGATTCAATATGATTGAAGAGGGAATGCAGATTCGCCCTGATATCACTGTTGTAATGTGTGCTCCTAAGGGACCAGGTACAGAAGTTTGGCACGAATTCCAGCGCGGATTTGGTGTACCAGATCTTATCGCCGTTCACCCAGTAAACGACCCTGAAGGTAAGGGCTGGACTTATGCTAAGGCTCTCGCTGTTGGTATGGGCGGAAGCAAGGCCGGTGTACTCGAGTCTAGCTTTGTTGCAGAAGTTAAATCTGACCTTATGGGCGAGCAAACAATCCTCTGCGGTATGCTCCAGGCTGGTACAATCGTTTGCTACGACAAGATGATTGAAGAAGGTATTTCACCTGAATATGCAACAAAATTCCTTATGCACGGCTGGAACGTTGTAAGCGAAGCTCTCAAATGGGGTGGAATTACAAACATGATGGACCGCCTTTCTAATCCAGCAAAGATTAAGGCAAACGCAATTTCTAAAGAAATCAAAAAACTCCTTGCCCCACTTTATCAGAAGCACATGGATGATATTATCAGCGGAAAGTTCTCTTCTACAATGATGCAGGACTGGGCAGCCGGTGACAAGGATCTTCTTGCTTGGCGTGAAGATACTGGTAAGCTTCCATTCGAAAAGAATGCTGAATCAAGCGAAGAAATCAGCGAGCAGGAATACTTTGACAAGGGAATTCTTCTTGTAGCTATGGTTAAGGCTGGTTGTGAACTCGCATTCGAAACTATGGTTGATGCAGGTATTAAACCTGAATCAGCTTACTATGAGAGCTTGCACGAAGTTCCTCTTATTGCAAACCTCATTGACCGCAAACGCCTTTATGAAATGAACCGCGTAATTTCTGATACTGCTGAGTACGGATGTTACCTCTTCAGCCGCGTTGCAGCTCCAATGATGGCAAAAGATCTTATGCCAAAGCTCCACACAGATGTTATTGGTAAGGGTCTTGATGTAAAGGACAACGAAGTAAACAACGCAGAACTCGTAGCAGTTAATGCAGAAATCCGCAACCACCCGATCGAGGTTGTAGGAAGAAAACTCCGCGAGTATATGACGGCTATGAAGCCTTTGATCTAAGTAGATACTACGAGTTTTGCGAATGCAAAACTAGCTAAGGTGGCTTTAGCCACCGACTATGACAGCGATGAAGCCTTTGATCTAAGTGAATAAATACTAGTTTTGCGAAGCAAAACTAGCTAAGGTGGCGCCAGCCACCGACTATGACTGCAATGAAAGTCGGTCGCCTGCGGCGACCTTCTCGAGTTTTTGTTCCGGCGCATAAGGGCGCGCCGGTTTTTGCTTCGCAAAAAACACAAAAACTCGCTGACTCATAAAACACAAACGCGCCGATTTTTTTCGGTGCGTTTGTTATTTAACTAAATCTTTTTAATTTTTCCCCATCACTTTTAGTATTTTTGTAACTAAGACTTCCATCATATCCAGATTTTTTGAACCCAAGGGGTGTTCGAAGTTGTAGGCTGATAAATCTGTACAGGCAATTAAATTTAGCTGGGCACCTTTTCGAATCAGATGTTTCTGAACTTTTACAAGATTAAGTCTGGACACTTTTTTATTTTTCTTGATTTCATCATAAATGATCCTTCTTATCCGGGCCTGATTTTTTGAATCCGGTAAAAATACTTCTATTCCATTTTCTTCGAGATTCTTTTGTAAGTGGCCGGCACTTAAGGTGCCATCAGAAGCCATAATTCCTACCCTTTTTATATTTTCCTTTTTGAGGTAATCAATGGTTTCTGTAATCATGTTTAAAAATGGGATCTTCACAGATTCTGAAACTTCTTTGTAAAAAGCGTGAGCGGTAACGCAGGGCATTGCAATAAAATCACAGGATGCACCTTCAAGTAATTTTGCAGATGCAATCATCTCTTTCAGAGGATTTTCTTCTGATTGACCAAGAAGATATTCTACACGTTTAGGGATTGAAGCATTACTATAAATCAACGTATTAAAATGATCCTGATCGCATTCTGCTTTTGTTCTTTTTACAATCATCTCGTAAAACAAGGCTGTTGCAAGAGGCCCCATACCACCTAAAATCCCAAGCTTTTTCATATTCTAAATAATGAACTCCGGCTGATGACTCAGATTTTCAAAGAACTGAGAATAAATTTCTTTTCTATATTTTCCAAACTCAACTGAAGTACGGCTTCTATCACTTTGTAATTCAATATTAAAAATGCGCTTTACAATTCCAGGTTTTGGAGACATTACAATTACACGGTCTCCAAGATAGATTGCTTCATCAATATCATGGGTTACAAGAATTGTAGTTATATTATTTTTTTTTGCAATTTCATAAATCTCCTTCTGGAGATTTATTTTTGTAAATGCATCAAGAGCTCCCAATGGCTCATCAAGAAGAAGCACATCCGGCTCACCTGCAAGAGTTCTGGCAATTGCAACTCTTTTCTGCATACCACCAGAAAGCTGGCTTGGAATCGCTTTTTCAAATCCCTTTAAGCCTACAAGTTCTATCAGTTCTTTTATTCTTTCTTTTTTCTGCAACTTGTTATAATCTGAAGAAAAACCGTAAGCTATATTTTTTTCAACAGTATACCATGGAAACAATCTTGATTCCTGAAAGAGGACTCCAACTTCGAGAGAAGTTCCCTTTACTTCAATATTATTAATCTTTACTTTTCCTGATGATGGAAAATCAAGACCGGCTATGAGGCGCAGTAAGGTACTTTTTCCGCAGCCACTCTGTCCAACTATTGAAATGAATTCACCTTTTGCAATATCAAAATTTATATCATGAAGAACTTCAAGCTGGTTATTTCCTATTGTAAAACATTTCTGTACATTTTCTATTGATACAAACTTTTCCATTCTTATAATTCCTTAGACCAGAAACATATTTTTTTCTGCACCAGTTTTAAAATCACATCAATAAAAAATCCGATTAATGCAATTACAATTACGCTCATAAACATTACTGCTGACTGAGACATTTCACGGGAATATTCAATTAAAAAGCCGATTCCCGAACTTGCTGCAAGCATTTCAGCAACAACTACTCCGCCCCAAGATCGGGAGATTCCAAGTCTTAAGCCGGAAAATATATAAGGAATTGTAGAAGGAATGATTATCGAAGTAATTTTTCTTAATCTGTTTTTTCTTAATACCTGTGAAAGTTCAACAAGATTTTTATCTGTCTGCCTTACACCTTCTTCTGTGTTCAAAAAAACCGGCCAGAAGGCTACAAAGGCAATTACAACAATTTTTGAAGTTTCACCGATTCCAAGCCAGAGAATAAAAATAGGGAACAAGGCCATTGATGGAATCGGGCGGATTAATCCGAGTGGAAACTGCAGGAAATCAGAAAGTTTGGGAAATGCGTATAATACAAATCCCAAAACAATTCCGAACAATGAACCAAAGAAATATCCAAGCATTACTCTTTTAAAACTTGCAGTTATATGGCGAAAGAGTGCTCCTGAAATAACCTGTTTTTTTAAAGCCAGAAATATCTCTGAAGGAGGTGGAAGTATAACAGCACTCAGTTTATTAACGTAGACAGCATATTCCCAAATCATTAATAAAAGCACTACAAAAATTATTGAGCTTATGTATATTAATTTCTTCAAGTTCACGTTTTAATATCCTATCAGTTGTGTTTTATTTATAAGGTGGCATCCAGCTCTACATAAGGAGTGCTGCTTGTGATTGTTTCCGGATACTTAATTCCGGCTCCTGTATTGAGAAGAACAATCTTATCATCACTCTTTACAAAACCTTCTTCCTTTAATTTTCTGATTGCAGCATACAAGGCAGCTCCTTCAGGACAGGCAAAAACTCCGTCCTGAGCGGCAAGTTCTGTTACACTTGATAAGATTTCATCATCTGTAACAGCAACTGCAGTACCAGAAGTTTTATAAATTGCATCCAGCACAAGGAAATCTCCCAGAGCTTTTGGAACATTAATTCCAAAGGCAACGGTTTTTGAATCCTTATAAAATTCAGATTCACTTTTCTTTTCATTAAAGGCCTTTACGATTGGAGAACAGCCTTCTGCCTGTACTGCTACAAGCTTAGGAAGTTTTTCACCAATCCAGCCGATTTCCTGCAATTCTTTTAAGGCTTTATAGATTCCGATAATTCCAACACCGCCGCCTGTAGGATAAAGAATTACATCAGGAACTTCCCAGTTGAACTGCTCGGCAATTTCAAGTCCCATTGTTTTCTTACCTTCAATTCTATAAGGCTCTTTCAAAGTTGAAGCATCATACCAGCCATTTTTCTGAATTGATCTTCCTACAATTTTTCCGGCGTCGCTGATCAGACCCTTTACCAGATACAAGTCAGCACCTGCTGCCTTACACTCATTTCTTGTAATTTTTGCAGCATCTTCAGGCATTACAATTACAGCCTGAATTCCTGCACGGGCACTGTAAATTGACCAGGCTGCTCCGGCATTTCCATTTGTAGGCATAGTAATAGTTTTTACACCCAGTTCTTTTGCCTTAGAAACACCAACTGCAGCACCACGGGCCTTAAAAGTTCCTGTTGGAATTATTCCTTCATCTTTGAGGAAAAGATTATTAAGGCCAAGCTTCTTTCCGGAATTTTCAAGACGAATAATCGGAGTAAGTCCTTCACCAAGAGAAACAATATTCTCTTCGTTTTCTACCGGAAGAAGTTCCTTGTATCTCCACAAAGAAGGAGCTCTTTTTACAAGGTCTTCCTTTTTCAATTCTTTTTTTGCTCTCTCCAGATCATATCGCACAAGAAGAGGTGCTCCACATTCACAAAGATGCTGAACACTGTCCTTGCTATATGTTTTCGAACATTTTGGACAATATAATTCCTTAATAAATGAACCTGTTTTTGCCATTTTTTCCTCTTTAAGATTTAAGATCTTTTCAACTTATTCGTGGTCAATTCCAGCGTTCTTGAAGTAGCTTGTATCTACAATACTTTCATAAGTTGTTGAATCTTTAATAAGTCCCTGCTCTCTCTCGAAATTAATTGTATCTTCTACAGGATCTTTGAAATATGTGTCATTAATAGAGATTCTTCTTCCGCGAGCCAAAAGACTTGTTCTGATTCCTTCTTCATCAGTTCCGTTGATTCTTGCTGCAATCTTTACAGTTTCGTCAATGTTTGAATCAATCCAGGTGGCTGTTCTATCAAGAACTTTTAGGAAGCGTGAAGTAATTTCAGGGTTAGCTTCAACAAAGGCTTTACGACCGATTACAGGGTTTACAACAAGACCAGTTTCCTTATTTGTTGCAATTACTTTTGCACCGGCGTTTTCTGCCTTGCTCAAAGTTCCGCTGTTAAAGATTGCTGCCTGAATCTCACCGCTCAACAAAGCAGTAAGAGAGTCTGCCTGTGAAAGATTAACAAGTTCAACTGAATCGCTTACATTGTATTTCTGCAAAAGCTGAAGAACGATCTGATGCTCAGCAGCTCCCAATGGAGCACCAACTTTCTTGCCGGCAAGTCCGCTTACGCTTGTAATGTCTGAATCTGGAGCAACAAGCAGACGGAAACCATCTTCTGTGTAATTTCCACTTGCAAGAATCTTTATCTGATTTCCATTGTTATTTGCATTTACAGTTGGGAAAACACCAACGATACTCAAATCAACACTTCCTGCTGCCATTGCTTCAATAATTGCAGGTCCCATTTTTGCAAATGTTTCTGACTTAATATGAATGTTATCTTTTTCAAATTCATCCTTAAAGAAGCCTTTATCTTCTGCAATCTTAAAAAGGAAGAAGGCAGCCTGATCACCAATATTTACAGTAATCTCTTTTCCGGCCTTTTTAGTCTCATTTTTCTTCGAGCATGAAGAAAGACTAAAAATAAGCGAAATACCAAATACAGCAGTAAGAACTTTTACGCCAAACCCTTTTTTCATAATTCCTCCGGCGAACATAAATGATTATTGATAAATAGTTTTTATCAAAACAAATCCTGTTCAAATAAATGTTTATTTACCTATTATTTCAGTAGGTTTAACAGTTTATATTATTTCTGCATCAAAAAGTCAATATTATTTACCTACTAATTTAGTAGCTTATTGATAATATTTTGTTTTATTTGGTAATTTTGATTCTGCTTAGAAGGATTAGATAAAAAATGATGCTTTATGGCTTTACAAAAAAAAACACATAAACCTGCCAGGCACATAAAAAAACGCACCGGTTATTTTCGGTGCGTTTTTATTTATTAAGTATCTAGAAATATTTCTTTATTTTACTAGGCAGTAAACTGTCTGAGGAGGGAATCCATTACCTGGATGTTTTCTTTTGTGTTCTGCGCAAGCTCGAAAACGCTCTGAGATGAAGTATTAATAAACTGATTTACATCTGAACCAAGCTCACTGAATTCATCGTGGCCCTTTACCGGTACACGGACTGTAAGATCTGCATTTTCTGAAGAAAGTGTTTTAATAGACTTTCCTACATATTTAACCTTATTGAGAACAGTTTTGTACAATACAAGAATCAGCAGAAGAACCAGAATGATTGTAATTCCTGCAGTAACCATCAGCAAAGACAGAGGCAACCTCTTCGCCTGCAACTGCCCGTTTGATATAACGGGTAAAGTCTACAGAAACGAGACTGGTAGTTGTAACCTTTGAAACTTGATATAAGCTGTCTATTAATAACAGCAAACAAGGCAAATGAAAGTTAACAAAAAGCCGAAAACGTTTGCGAAATTAAAGCAAATATCGTAGAATGTTAACTACAACGTTTTAGCGGAGGCAGGTATTTTGGTTACCCTCAAGGACATTGCCAGAGAATGTAAAGTTTCTTTTTCAACAGTAAGTAAAGCATTAAAAGGAAGCCCTGAAATCAGTTTAGAAACAACAGAATTTATCCAGAAAAAAGCCCGCGAAATGGGTTATCATCCGAATATTGCGGCTCGAAGTCTGCGCACAAACCGCACTTATGATATCGGGGTTATTTTTGAAGACAAAACCGGAGCTGGCTTTCAGCATCAGTATTTTGCAACTATTATAAGCGGAATTCAGAAAGTAGCCTTTAGCAAGGGTTACGAAATGACCTTTGTCAGCGGCGATTCTACCAAAAACTATGATTATTATTCTCACGCGCTTGCCCGTAATTATGACGGTGTTGCGCTTCTTTCCTGTGATTATACTTCATCTGGAATTACTAAGCTTGTAAAAAGTGAGATTCCTACTGTTTCGCTGGATTATTTTTATGATATTAACCACGCAGCTGTTATGAGTGACTATACGACCGGTATTGATGAGCTTCTGGAATATGTGATTTCTCAGGGCCACAAAAAAATTGCAATGGTTCACGGAGAAAAAACCTGGGTAACTGAAGAGAGAATCACGGCGTTTAAGAGGGTTTGCGGCGAACATGATATAAATGTACCGGAAGAATACTTTGCCGAAGGACTTTACCACGACCCTGTTACAAGCTCAGCTGCAACTGAAGTTTTTCTTTCTTTGCCGGAACCGCCGACCTGCATTTTTTACCCGGATGATTATGCGGCAATCGGCGGAATTCGCGAACTGAACAGCCACGGTCTTAAACCGGGCAAAGATATAAGTATAGTTGGTTATGACGGAATTGCTCTGACATCTATGATGATTCCGCCACTCACAACTTATGAACAGAACGGCGAAACAATTGGCCGCGCTATGGCAGAAGCTCTGATTAACAAAATAGAAAATCCGGAAAACTTTGAGCCTAAAAAAGAAATGATAACAGGCCGTTTAATAAAGGGCGGAACAGTCGTAAAACTGTAAAATGGATTGCCACGTCGCTCACTTCGTTCCTCGCAATGACGGAGCGATTTTTGTGCCACGCCGTACAACAAGTTCCTCGCGATGACGGAGAGATTCTAGCACCACGCCGTACAGCTGGCTCCTCGTAATGAGAAAAAATTTCAAAAATCAAATCCGTGTGAAATCCGTGTGAAATCCGTGTGTAATCCGTGTGTAATCCGTGTGTAATCCGTGTGATTTCCGCGTGTAATCCGTGTGATTTCCGTGTGATTTTTTTTGAATTCATTTGCACAAATCCATATCATACGATATACTCTTTACTACAACGTTTTCGCTAATTGTACGGCATTTGGCGAAAATTCATATATCACCTTACACAGGAGACGCTCATGAAGTTCGGACACTTTGATGATGCAAAACGCGAGTATGTAATTGATACTCCGCGTACACCTTACCCTTGGATTAACTATCTTGGAACTCAGGGATTTTTCTCGTTAATTTCTAACACTGCCGGAGGCTACAGCTTCTATAAAGATGCACGTCTCCGCCGAATTACACGCTACCGCTACAACAACGTACCTATTGATATGGGCGGACGTTATTTCTACATCAATGATAATGGTACAATCTGGAACCCTGGCTGGTCTCCAGTAAAGACTGAACTTGATTCTTACGAGTGCCGCCATGGTATGGGCTACACTGTAATCACCGGTAAAAAGAATGGCCTTAAGGCAGAAGTAACTTTCTTTGTTCCACAGGATTATGATGGAGAAGTTCAGCAGGTAGTTTTGACTAACGAAAGCGGTTCAGACAAGACCTTTAAGTTCTGGTCATTTGCAGAATGGTGTCTCTGGGATGCACAGGATGACTGCACAAACTTCCAGAGAAACTTCTCTACAGGTCGTGTAGAAATCAAAGGTTCTACAATCTATCACAAAACAGAATACCGCGACCGCCGCAATCACTTTGCTTTCTATTCTGTAAACGACAAGATTGACGGTTACGATACAGACCGCGATACTTTCATTGGTCTTTACAACGGCTTCCACAATCCTCAGCAGGTTCTCGACGGAAAGTGCGGAAACTCTCTCGCAGACGGCTGGTCTCCAATCGCTTCTCACTACAAGGAAATCACACTTAAGGCTGGCGAGTCAAAAACTCTCGTATTCATCCTTGGTTATGTAGAAATGCCTGTAGACAAAAAGTTCGAGGCAGACGGCAAAACAATCAACAAAGAAAAAGCACTTGCCATGATGGAAAAATACAACACTCCGGAAAAGTTTGCTGCCGGCATGGCTGAGCTCCGCGCCTACTGGGACAAGCTCCTTGGCATCCTCAACGTAAACACACCGGAAGACAAAGTAAACCGCATGGTAAATATCTGGAACCAGTATCAGTGTATGGTTACCTTTAACCTTTCACGTTCGGCAAGTTACTTCGAGAGCGGAATTGGCCGTGGTATGGGCTTCCGTGATTCTAACCAGGATATTCTTGGTTTCGTACATCAGATTCCAGACCGCGCCCGCGAACGCCTTATCGACATTGCTTCTACTCAGCTTCCTGACGGCGGCTGCTACCATCAGTACCAGCCACTTACAAAGAAGGGTAATGCAGACATCGGCGGCGACTTCTCTGATGACCCGCTCTGGATGATTCTTTCTGTATCGGCTTACATCAAGGAAACAGGCGACTGGTCAATTCTCGACGCAAAGGTTCCTTACGATAACGATGAGTCAAAGGCAAAATCAATGCTTGACCACCTTACAGTAAGCTTCTACCACATTGTAAACAACAAGGGGCCACACGGACTTCCACTTGCAATGCGCGCAGACTGGAACGACTGTATCAACCTTTCATGCTTCTCTGACACACCGGGCGAAAGCTTCCAGACTTATACAAACCCTAAGTTCAAGGCAGAAGGCGGCTACTCAAAGGTTGCAGAATCTGTATTCGTAGCAGCTCTCTTTACATACGCTGGACCAAACTTCTTTGGCATTCTCAATCATCTTGGAATGAAGGACGAAGCCGCTAAGGCTCAGGCAGAAATCGACAAGATGAAGAAAGCTATGATGGATTCTGCATGGGACGGAAACTGGTTTATGCGTGCTTACGATGCATACGGCAAGAAAATGGGTTCTCATGAATGCGCAGAAGGACAAATCTTTATTGAGCCACAGGGCTTCGCAATCATGTCTGATATTGATAAGGACGCTACAAAGAAGACACTTGCCGCAATCGATGAGAGACTTAATACAAAGCACGGACTTGTTTTGAACAATCCAGCATTCACCAAATACTATGTTGAATACGGTGAAATCTCAACATATCCGGGCGGATACAAAGAAAACGCCGGTATCTTCACTCATAACAATGCATGGATTATCTGTGCAGCAGCTTACGCCGGTGAAGGTAACCAGGCTTTCAAATATTACTCAGAAATTGCACCTGCATACACAGAAGAAACTTCTGACATCCACAAGACAGAGCCATACGTATATGGTCAGATGATTGGTGGTAAGGATGCAGGTTCGGACATCGGACAGACAGGCAAGAACTTTGGTCAGGGAAAGAACTCATGGCTTACAGGTACCGCAGCATGGAACATGGTTGCAATCAGCCAGTATATCCTCGGTATTCAGCCAGACTTTGACGGACTCAAGGTTGATCCATCTATTCCATCAACATGGGACGGATTTACAGCTACCCGACTCTTCCGTGGTGCAAAGTATAACATCACAATCAAAAACCCAAGCCACGTTTGCAAGGGCGTAAAGAGCATGATAGTTGACGGTGCAGCAGTAGAAGGCTGTGTAGTTCCTTATGTTGAAGGAAAGAAAGAAGTTAATGTAGAGATTACATTAGGCTAGTTTGCCACGGCACATTCGCGCCTCGCAATGACGGACAAAAAAACGAAGACCTCGGATTTTCCGAGGTCTTTTTTATTGTAGATTGTGGCTTGATAATCGTAGATCAAGCCACAAAACGAATGAGTCAAGGCTTTAAGCGTAGCGTGCCTTGACCATTCGTATTGCCACGCCCTTCGGGCTCGCAATGACGAACTTTATGTCATTGCGAGCGCAGCGAAGCAATCCACAATGATTGCTTGCCACGGCACATTAGGGCTCGCAATGACGAGGATGAAGAACGCCACTTGCTGCGTGGCACATCGCAATGACGCGGGGAAGGGTCCACTTGCTGCTATGCCCCGCAATTATTCTATTCCTGTATTTCTATTTGAATCGGACAATGATCTGAACCGAGCACATCTGCCAATATTACAGATGATTTTACCTTATCTATAAACGACGGATTCACACACTGATAATCAATACGCCACCCGATATTCTTTTCGCGGGCATGAAAGCGGTAACTCCACCAGGTATACATTTTTGGCTCTTCGCAGAAATGGCGGAAGGTGTCTACATAGCCGGCAGCAGTGAACTTATCCATCCAGGCACGCTCTTCCGGCAAGTAGCCGGCATTACCTTCATTTGCTTTTGGATTTGCGAGGTCAGTCGGTTTGTGAGCAATGTTGTAATCACCGCACAGAACAATATTAAAACCTTCCGCAACCAGCTGGTCACATTTTGCAAGCATTGTATCGCAGAAAGCAAGCTTATAATCCAGGCGCGCACCTGCATCCTGACTGTTAGGAAAGTATGCTGAAATAACAGCAAGTTTTCCGAACTTGGCAATTGTTACACGGCCTTCATCATCAAAGCGCTCATCGCCCATTGTCTCAACGCTATCTGGTTCTGTTTTTGTAAAGATTGCGGTTCCTGAATAACCCGGGCGTTTTGCACTGCTGAAATATGATTTATAGATTCCGCCGGGAGCAAGAAGCTCTGGAGAAAGCTGCCCCGGGTTCGCCTTTGTTTCCTGAATACAAACAACATCTGCACCGCAGCCGGTAAGCCAGTCAATAAAGCCTTTTTTTTCAACGGCACGAATTCCATTTACGTTCCATGAGATGATTTTCATAGAGTTCTCCAATTACGTCATAGATTGCCACGCCCTTCGGGCTCGCAATGACGAGCTTTGTGTCATTGCGAGGAACGTATGCGACGAAGCAATCCATTACTGTAGATTGCTTCGCTACGCTCGCAATGACGATTTGTATTACCCATTTGTAAGAATTTCAGAAATATTAAAACAGTTGTCACCGATGTGCTCGATTGTTCTTACAATATCGATGTACAAAAGCTCAGACTTAACGTCGGCACCGCCTTCGAGTCGTTTGCGGGCAACTTTCTTAAGGTCTTTACGGAATGCATCGATTCCATCTTCAAGCTCGCGGGCAAGTTCAAGCTTTTCGGCAGTCAACTGCTTATTGATATTTATGCGGATAAACTGAAGGAACTGGCGCGCAAGCTCAATGTATGGTAAAAGGCGTTCCATATCTTCAGTCTGAAATTTCATCTTCTTTTCGATAGAGCGTTTAATCAGCATGATTGTTCCGTAGCAGCTGTCGCTCATGTTTTCAAGCTCATCAACAATCTGAATCATGTTTGAAATGTGATTCAACTGCTTTTCTGTAACCTGAAGCGATTCACACTTAATCAGGTAATGAGTAATCTGCTCATGCATCTGATCTGCGTAATCTTCAGCAAGCTCACTGGCCTCGCCGTACTTTTCAATAAAATCATTATTGCGCTTTGTAACGCCAATCTGAATTTTATCGAACATATCAGTTACAACATCAGTCATATCGGCAATAGCTTTTTCTGCCTGAATGATGTGAGTTGCAACACTGTCTTTTGTAAGGAGGCCGGTAAATTCCAGCTTGTAAACATTTGAAGTTTTTTCCGGATCATCTTTGATAATTTTCTTTGTAAGAAGAACAAGTGGATTCTGCAATGGAAGCATAATCAAAGTTGAAAGAGTTTTGAAAACCGTATGCAGCATAGAAATGCGGATTGCAATATTTGAATGCTGGCCACCCGGAGTAAGCATCATCACTAAATCAAGGAATGGATGGAAGAAGCACAAAGCAAGCACAGTACCAAATACGTTGAACATAACATGTATCAAAGCGGAACGGCGGGCATCCGCATTTGCTCCAAGAGCAGCAAGTACTGCATCAATAGTAGAACCTACGTTAGAGCCAAGTGTCATTGCCGCAGCCATTTCCCAGTTGATAAGGCCATTAAAGGCCATTGTGATTACGATTGCAGAAAAAGCTGAACTCGAATGCAGAAGTGCTGTAATCAGAATACCAATTACAAAGCCACAAAGAATTGCAAGAGGGCCGCCTCCCTGAATCTTAAAGAGCCAGCCAAGCTGATCTGGTGTGAATACGGCAGAAAGTCCGCTCAAACCAAGGAAGAGCATACCGAATCCCATAAGAGCTTCGGCCCAGTTTTTATATTTTCCTTTTCTGATTAAAGCGCTGAAATAACCGATTCCAAAAACCGGAATGGCAAAGGCTGAAATTTTAAAGTTGAATCCAAAAATAGAAACAATCCAGGCAGTAATCGTAGTACCAATGTTAGCACCAAAAATAACGCCGACAGACTGCGCAAGGGTCATAAGTCCGGAATTGACGAAGGTAACAACCATTACGGTGGTTGCACCCGATGACTGAATAATCATCGTAACAACAAGACCGGTCAAAAGGGAAGCAAATCGATTTCCTGTAAGAACCGAAAGTGCGCGCTGAAGCTTTTCGCCAGAGCTTTTCTGAATACCGTCAGACATGAGCTTCATTCCGTAAAGGAGTAAGCCCAGGCTGCCAATCAGTTCTAAAACGGGCTGTATGACATTCATATATTAATGATACCGAAAACGGCAGTCCTTTTCAAGAAAAATAAAATGAGGTAATATGATTATGGATTGCTTCGGCTTCGCCTCGCAATGACGAACTGGGCGTTTGCTTTGGACTCGCCTCGCAATGACGAACTGGGTGATTGCTTTAGTCTTACGAGCTGGGCGGTGGCTTCGAAGTAATATAGGTGTGGGAATGAAAAATACAAAAAAATATATTTCGGGCATTCTTTTTTTGAGTGTCCTCGGCTTCTCTTTAATCTTCGCCACAGTTTTCTGCGGCTGTAAAAAAAAGCAGAAAATTGATGATGCTAATAATGTTGATTTAACGCTGAATCATTCAGAAGAAAACGGTCTTTTGACTTCGCCACAAAAATGGCACGTTACAAATAAGCGCGTTTGTGTTCTGTTTGGTTATGATTTTAATAATCCAGAAATTGAAGAATCGCTGCTTGCTGTACTTCGGGACAATTTTGGTCTTGATGAGGATGGCGGTTTAATTTATCCGATTTCTTATCCGGATGATTTTAAACATGGAGTACGCGGTTACGCTTCAGATTTTGCTGCAATACTTCAGAATAATGAACTGGATTTAGCAGGAGTTGTTCTGCTCGGTGCACCGGAAAGAACTCACATTGCACTTGCAGAAAATCAAGATAAATGGGAACAAGAAGTTCCATATCCTGTAGTTGCACTTTTTCCACAGGATGATGTTCTTGGAATTGAATCTACCTGTGATATCGTAGTTGATAAAGGACAAACAGCCGGACTCACCGGAGAAATTGCGCCAGAAGAAAGTGACGCTCAGATTCATCAGAATGCAGCAGAAATTATTGTTGAAACAATTAAATATATTCAGCTTCTGGACGGAGCTCCTTCGAGAACTCAGGAATTGCAGAAACACATGGCACAGATGCTCGAAGGATTTCAGTTTCATCACTATACTGACCCGGAATCTGGCTTGCAGTCTATAAATCATTTTGTTTTGAATTAGTAAAAAATCGAAAAAATGACTCAGAGGCAAGTTGTGCTTGCCGACTTGTATAGGATTTTTATGATAGAAATTTCACAACATAAACAGAATATAATCGGTTCAAAGAAAGCGATAGACAACCTCGCCATAAAGGATCACGCACGCCTGCTTGTGATTTCGGACTCGCATGGAAGATACGGTACGGTAGAAAGTATTGTGCGCGGCTTTGGAGCTAAATGTGATGCGCTGATTTTTTGCGGCGACGGCGTGGGAGATATAGCTCAGCTTTTGTATGCGCAGAAAAATGATGAAAAGCTCGCAGCGTGTGTGCCGCCGGTGATTGCAGCCGTTCACGGGAATTGTGATCCGGGCACGTATCCGCTTGATAAGGGGACGCTTTACTTTTCGGATTTAATAGAATTAAAGGTAAACGGCCGCGGCATTCTCATAACTCACGGCCACAATCAGGGCGTAGACTGGGGAATTGAAACACTAGGATTAGAAATGCAGGTAAGCGAATGCAGCACCGCGTTCTACGGGCATACCCATATCGCACAGGAAGATAACTTTAAGAATTACAAAATAGTAAATCCCGGAAGCTGCTCAAGGCCACGAGGCGGTCAGCCAGCCGGCTTTGCAATTGCAACAGTAGAAAAGAGCTTTGTTGATATTGCCTTTATTAAAATTGAATTGAACTCCAACGGCTCCACAGAATATAAAATCTGGAATCCGTATTAATTGATTGCTTTCCTCTCCGCTTCGCTCGTGGTCACAATGACGTAGACATTTGTCATTGCGAGCCCCACGACAGTGAGATGTAACAACCCATCCATTACATCATAAATCCAAAACTATCATGCCCTGGATATACCAGGGTTCCAGCCGGGATTTCTCCGTGCAGGCGGGCAAGACTTCTTTGTATTTCTTCTTCATCGCCGCCATACATATCAGTTCTGCCATAACCACCGTAATCAAAAAGTGTATCGCCTGAAATCAAAACACCGCGCCCGTCACCTGCGAATTCAGCATTATACAAACAGATTGAACCAGGTGTATGCCCCGGAGTATGAAGAACCTTCCAGCCGAATATTGTCATACCCTCACGCAGAAGCGTATCACAAGCCGGCTGCATTCCCACAACCTCAAGCAATTCCGGAGCTCCAAAAAATCTCAGTACAGACTGATTCATTGATCCGGCAACTCCACTACCTGTCAATTCTCCGGCCTCAAGACCATGTATGCAAATCTGCGCCTTCGGAAAAGCTGCCTTCAGCGGAGCAATTCCTGTAATATGGTCAAAATGTGAATGAGTCAAAACAATACCGACACACTCTAATTTATGGGATTTCAGATAATCAAGAATAAGATTTTCATCGCCGGAAATTTTACAGGCAGCAGGATCAACAACAAAACACTTACCAACCCCACCCGATTTTTCATCGAGAGGAACAATAAGTGTATTTACCTTAAAAACTCCGGTATGAATTACATGGATTTTCATTTATATTAAAACAGTCATCATTACGAGGCTTAAGCATCTTCATTGCAAGACTAAAACCTTCGTCATTGCAAAAACTAAAAACTTTATCATTACAAGGCTAAAAACTACGTCATTGCAAAAACTAAAAATCTTTGCCATTGCAAGACTAAAACCTTCGTCATTGCGAGGCTGAAAGCCGAAGCAATCCATATTATATAGATTGCCACGTCGCTACGCTCCTCGCAATGACACCAAATCTGGTAATCACGTCGCTGCCAATCCTCGCAATGACAGTATATTAGTTTACGCCGAACGGTTCTTTATCAGCAGCAGCTTTTTCTGCAGCGGCATAAGCGGCAGCATCTTCAGCAGCCATTTCTGCCTGTTCAGCAGAGTAAGCTGTCTGACCTTCTTCATTAGCAGCATCAGCTCCATTACCATCTGCATCAGACTTCTGGCGGCTATAGCTTACCGCAAGCTTACGTCCACGATAGTCATAACCATTGAGCTTATCAATTGCAGTCTGTGCATCTTCTGTATAAAGCTGAACAAAAGAATAATTTGCAAGTACCTTAATATCGCCGATGCGCTCGCGGTCAATACCAGCGATTGCAATAAGAATACCAACGAGATCGCGTGGATAAACACGGCGGTTCTTTCCAATACTAATAAAAATTGAAGTAGCCTGATCTTCAGGAATCTCTACGCGCGGATGGCGTGGACGTTCTTCCTCCACAGTTCCTTCAGCAGCTGTTTCCTCGGCGCGTTCTGTACGTTCAACACGTTCAGTACACTCTGAGCGTTCCTGACGAAAATCTGAGCGGAAATTTCTTTCCTGACGACCACGCGCATTTCCGCGGTCATTACGCTCAAAGCGTTCACGTCTGTTTCCAAACGGATGATAATGCTTCAATGCTTCCTTAAGCAGATATGCAATTACATACTTACGAACTGTAAGTGGAACATTCTTCTTAAAAAGTTTGTTTAAATCTGAAAGTAAATCTACATTCTCAGATGTTCTTACTCTTTCTGTTGCATTCTGAAGAAATTCTTCAAGCTGTGCTTCATTAATCTCAAAATCATGATTAAATGCCATTTTTTTTATTCTCCTTTTTCAAAAGATAAAATATAACCGGAATTGATTTTTCTAAAGCCTGTACGTATTAATAACGGCTGTAAAATATCCGGCGCAATAGTATTCGGGATTAAAACCCATTTGTTTCCGTAATTCTGAAGTCTGGTTATACACATTTCTATAAGTTCTGTACCTATTCCTAATCCACGGAAATTCTCAGGAACAAAGAGACTTGTAATCATAACAATCTTTTCCTGGTTTTCTGAAACAGGCGATGCTGTAATACAACCTGCAAATTCATCTGAAAGGCTGGAGCAGATATAACCTGTCTGGTTTTCAGCGTTATTACCCTCAAACTGAGTACGCCATAATCTGTAAAGAGCTCCATTTACTTCTGCCGGCAGTGAGTCATCATCGCATGCATCTGCGGTAATATTTAAAAGGATTATTTTTTTATCATTGACTGAATCATATTCTTTGAACGAAAAATCGTCATGCACTAAGGATTCGTCCATTTCAGGTAACTGATCCAGTTTTTCCAATCCCCATATTTCTCGCAGGGAATTATACCATTCATTGATACGTGCCGACATAAATCTGTGCTTATAAATATGCCATCGTTTATCAATTTCAGGATAGTTTTTTAATACATTTCTAAAATTCTTAAATACCCCCCTTCCTGAATGCAGTGCACTCTGCAATTCTTCACGAGCCAGCGGAGAATGAAGATTATTTACAAAGCTTTCACGCAGCTCAAAACCATCAGAAGGTCCCCATTCAGGCAAAATATAATATCTCTCATCATCAGGCAAATGGCCATCTGAATCAGAAATAACAAGCTGACATTCCTTTGCATCAACGGCATACTCAACATCCTGATTTTCCATAGCAGAGATTATGTCGTCAATAAGCAAATCGGTCAGCTCAAAATTCATAAATTAATTACTTCTTAGGAAGTTCCTCACGAGCAGTAACAATCTTACTGATAAGTCCATATTTAACAGCCTCATCAGCATCAAGCCAATAGTCACGGTCTGTATCTTTAGTAACCTGTTCAAGAGGTGTTCCAGTTGCCTCAGCAATAAGCTTATTCAACTTAGCACGGATTTTTTCCATGTCTTTAGCATAGATTTCAATATCAGTTGCAACACCACGCATCTGACCAAGCGGCTGATGAATAAGATAGCGGCTGTTTGGCAAACCAATTCGGCGTTCCTTAGGAACAGCAATCAAAATAAGAGTTGCAGCAGAGGCAATAAGTCCCATTCCAATCAGATAAACCGGAGCCTTTACAAAACGAATTACATCATAAATAGCAAAACCGGCATCAACATCGCCACCAGGTGAGTCAATATACATGTAAATTGGAGATTTGCTGTCTTCTGAATCAAGAATCAGAAGCTGTTTTGCAATAGAATCTGCAAGTTCTTTGTTTACTTCACCGGTCAGGACAATTTGTCTTGTCTTAAGAAATCTGTCAGAAAACGGATCCGGTGCTTTCTGCTTTTTTTCTTCATCCTCATCATCAAAACGAGGGCTAGTATAAATTGATTTTACATTCATACTTTATAATATACTAGAGAAATTGCAGATTTTCAATTGATATTTTGTTTATAAACGGTTAGCGTTTAGCATTTAGCAGTCAGGAGGGGGAAGTTTCCCCCTCGCTCCCAAGTCCAAAGCGTCCTCTAAACTCTGAATGCACGGCAGGCATGCGGTTCCAGCGTAAACGTTACCTCTTCACCGAGGTCTTCCCGCTCCCACAGGTCGCGGATAACAGCGTTTTTTACAGACTTATCTACGTTCATAGTAACCGTCTGCGGCTCCTCGCTCAAATTAAAGTACGCATAATACACGTGGCCGTCGTTTGTGATGTTGCGCCATACAACTACGTCCTCATGACACGAGCCACTCAGCTGCTCTGCCTGGTTAGGACACTTATCCATCTCCAGGATTTCAGGGTTTGTAAGCAGCCCCAAATTAAACTTATCCAGCTGCGGAAGGTCCGTTCCAATCATAAGCGGAGCACGGAAAATGCACCAGAGAGTAATCATTGTACGGGTTTCTTCTTTTGTAAACTTGCTGTACCAGCCACGCTTTTCTTCAGGAGTTCCAGGAGCCGCCCAGCCCCAGCCTAAACGGTTCATTGGAAGCATATCGCAATCCGGCCAGTTACCGTCGCCGGTATGCTTCTGCCAGACTTCACAGCGTTCAAACATTGCCTTCAGAAGCTTCCAGTCATCCCAAAAGTCGTCCGTAATTCGCCACATATTTGCATAAGTCTCGTAATGATGAGCTTTTTCGATTACGGCAGGCCCCGGGCTCAAAGAAAGTACCATGCCGCGGCCAGAGTTTTCAATAGCTTTAGCCATCATCTCAATTTCTTTTTCTGCGGAATAAGGTGCATGTGGGTACATATTTGTATTACAGATATCATCTACCTTTACGTAATCCACACCCCACTGAGCATACAATTCGAAAATTGAATCATAATAATCCTGAGCATAAGGGCGGGCAGCATCTACACCGTACATATCTGCATTCCAGCGGCTTACAGAATAAGGATTTGCTACAAGGTCTGCGGTGATTTTCGAGCCGTCGTGAGTTTTAATCGGCAAATGGTCGTGAGCGGCAAAGCGCGGAATACCACGCATAATATGAATTCCAAATTTAAGACCAAGAGAATGAATGTAATCTGCAAGCGGCTTAAACCCCTTACCGCCTTCGCTGGAAGGAAAACGATTAGGAGCTGGAATCTGGCGGGAAAACTCATCTATACAAAAACGGCTGAACGGAATGTACTGAATATTCTCTGCATTGCGAAGCCCGGCATCCGGGTCTGACCACTGAATATCAATTACAACATATTCCCAACCAAACTGCTTCAGGTTCGCCGCCATATATTCGGCATTTGCACGAACCTGTTCTTCATTTACCATTGTGTTGTAGTAGTCGTAGCTGTTCCAGCCCATTGGTGGCTGCGGAGCTACTGAGTTTTTATTCATTGAGTTCTCCTGATTGTAGATTGCCACGTCGCCCTTGCGGGCTCCTCGCAATGACGGGCTTTATTCGTCATTGCGAGCGTAGCGAAGCAATCCATATTTACCATTTTCCATTAATGCACGAAGCAGTTTTATGCCGCACCCGGAACTGCACAAAGCAGCCGCAATCCCGGCAGGTCATACCGCCAATCAACTTAGGGCACGAATTACAAACCTCAAGTCTTTTTGCAACAAGCTCATCTCCGGCATAGTCTGCTACCGGCTCTTCAGCCGCCATTTCGGCTACAAGCTCTGGAGTCATATCCAGACTTGAGAGATAAGCTTTATTTTCACATTCGGGACAAGGGGCTTTCATAAAAAATTTCGACTTAGCAAGCGAAAGCGCAGCAATCCATACTGTAGATTGTCGCGTCCTTCTGGCTCGCAAACATATGCATCGTCATTGCGAGGAGCACAGCGACGAAGCAATCCATTTTACAGATTGCTGCGTCTCATACCTCTCATCGCAATGACATCTTATGCCTGAACAGAAACTGTTACAACGCTCATTGCAGGTACTGTAATGAACATTTCATTAGCTCCTGAAAGTTTTACTTCAAGAGCTTTTTCCTTAAGTTCATTCGGCTTGTCAAAGCTGTTGCAAACATGCATCTCTTTAGAAGTCAGGATTGTTGCCTTTGCATCCTTGATTTTTCCTTTGAGGCCGGCAAGTGTAATATTGATTTCCTTTTTACCCTTAAGCTCTGCATTTGTAAGAGTTACAGTATAAACGTTCTTCTTGTGAGAAGCAGAAGCAGAAACTGCATCTACACGGGCATCATCCGGTCCAATCTGATTAGAAGCAACACGAGTTGTAAGCATAGTTGCATCCATGTGAGGCTTGTACATGTGGAATACATACCAGGTTGGAGTCTTTATCATCTTTGCGCCTTCTGTAAGAACAGGTGACTGAAGAACATTTACAGCCTGAGCAATATTTGCAACTCTTACGCGATCACAATGATTGTTGAAAATGTTAAGAGTAATTCCGGCTACGAGAGCGTCGCGAATTGTAGACTGCTGATAAAGGAAGCCAGGGTTTGTTCCCTTTTCTACAGCAAACCAGGTTCCCCATTCATCTACTACGAGAGCTACGCGCTTGTCAGGATCGTACTTTGTCATGATTTCGTCATGGCGGCGTACAAGAGTTTCCATAAAGCCTGCCTTACTCATTGTGAGGTACCAGTCTTTTTCTGTAAAATCGCAGGCAGGCTTGCGTCCGTTCCAGTCCGGTTCAACTGTATAATAATGGAGAGAAAGACCGTCCATATAGTTTGCAGCCTCACGCATAAGAACTTCAGTCCAGTTAAAATCTGCCGCATTTGCACCACAGGCAATCTTAAAAATCTTGTCCTTGCCGTACTGACGGACATAAGTCTGATAGCGGCGATAAAGGTCTGCATAATATTCAGGCTTCATGTTTCCGCCGCAACCCCAGTTTTCGTTTCCTACACAGAAAAGCGGAAGCTTCCATGGCTTTTTATGACCATTAGCTTCGCGCATCTTACTCATTGGAGATTCGCCGCCAAAGGTGATATATTCAACCCATTCGCTCATTTCCTGAACAGTACCGCTTCCAACGTTTCCGTTTACATAAGGCTTACAGCCGAGCAGTTCGCAAAGACCAAAGAATTCGTTTGTACCAAAGCTGTTGTCTTCTACAACTCCGCCCCAATGAGTATTAATCATGCGTTTGCGGGTTTCATAAGGACCTACACCATCACGCCAGTGGTATTCGTCTGCAAAGCATCCGCCCGGCCAGCGCAGGTTTGGAATTTCCAGCTCTTTAAAAGCTTCTACAACGTCCTTGCGGTAACCGTTGATGTTAGGAATATCAGAGTCTTTTCCAACCCAGAAACCACCATAAATACAGCGGCCAAGGTGCTCGCTGAAGTGACCATAGATGTCACGGCTGATTTTTTTGCCGTCCTGGTCTGCACTTACAATAATTGTGTCCATATCAGTTCCTTATGATGTTTTTTTGTTTAGTAAAACGTTTTACTAAATTGTACTACGCAATCCATAAAAACGCAATTAATTTTCTATACTTTTGTTGTATGATTCTCTATGAGGAATGGTTTGCCACGTCGCTACGCTCCTCGCAATGACGGGGTTATCTGGATTGCCACGGCCTTAGGTCTCGCAATGACGGGGTTGTTTGGATTGCCACGGCCTTCGGTCTCGCAATGACGGGGTTGTTTGGATTGCCACGGCCTTCGGTCTCGCAATGACGAGTTTTATGTCATTGCGAGGAGCCCGCAGGGCGACGAAGCAATCTACTTCTTAAAAATTACGAGGTCTTTAATTTTCAGTGTATATGTTGAATCCAGTGTATCACGCACGCGGTCTTCACTCATAATAGGAACTTCAAAGTGATATACAGTATCAGAATAACCTTCTGCTTTAATCTCTATACTGAACTTAAAATATTCACGCTCCCCGCTCTTTTCCGCAGGAACTGACTTTACCCAGAACGAATAAACACCCTTTGTACTCGGCACCATGTTATATGGATTAGACCAGGTTTTATCAACCATTGCTGCAAGCTTTCCGTCCATTCTAAGCGTTATTTCTGCTCTAGGAATCGGTTCAAACGTATTACCATCAAGAACAACGCCCATAAACGTAAAAAAGTTATATGCAGGATTTGATATATTAACATCTGCATGAATCGTACAATCCTTTCTGGCTTCTGTATGAAACGGACGCTTTGTAGAACTTACAGTACGCATTCCATCGATTGCAAGCGAATCAACATCAGCCTGAAGCTGAGAGCTCGCAAGATACTCCGCATTATGAGTAACACCACGTCCAGATACAACATATTTTGGCGGAATGCGGTTCAGCACATAACTAACTGTATCAAGCCTGCAGTTTTCACAGTCACAGGTAAGCCATGCAACATTCTCGCTCTTTACACGGTCATAGAGAGTATTTACTGCTTTTATAACAATATCTTCCATCAGGTTATGTACGTTCATAACGGCAATATCCTCCAAAGAATAACAAAAGTGTCCAGGCGCATATGTTATTCATTATTCGATAGTTATATATTATAAGTCAGGATTAACAAAAAAACAAATAAAAAGAATGCTTTATAGAGGTATTTTAAGCGGTTAGCGGTTAGCATTTAGCAGTCAGGAGGGCGGAGCCCCGCCCCTCGCTTCAGCCCACTTTGTGGTCTTCCGCTCCCCCACCCAGCGGGGCAAAAATCCGTGCTCTCTGCCCCGCAACGCCCCCACTTCGGGGTTTATTAGAATTTTCCACCACCTAGGGTTGCAGTAATTTTGAAGGAAACTGTCGGGTCAGTTTCAAAGTCTCTGAAGGTTAGAACAGGACCTGCACCAAAACGCATATCCTTGAACGGAGAATAGTTGAGCATAAGGTTTGTCATAAGGGTAACCTGAGATTTTTTTGCACTATTTACCATGCTGTCGATATCCTCAAGAGAACCAACATTCATTGCTGCCATAGGATTCATCATTGCAATATCTTCAAATGTTATATCCTTATGTCCAAAGTTTCCCATTGCAAAAAGACTTATAGATAAATCCGGGTTCTTGAAAAGCTCTCCCTTGCTTACAGACAAAGCTACGTTATGACCATACTGACTTACCTTTTTCATTACATCAACATCATTACTTTCAAAGTAATACTGTCCTGCAAGACTAAGATGCTGATCTTTCCAGTAATAACTGAAGCCTGCTGTTGCCTGGAAGATATTTGTTTTATCATCCCAGTCTGTATTTTTTGCCCATTCAGACGCAGCACCATAACTGTATACAAACTCACCAAAGAAGCTCACTTTTTTAAGACTTCCGGTTGCAGTAAGCATTGCCTTAGGTGCATTCTTATATTTGAAAAGACCGCCTACACCAAACTCCCAGTTTCCAAGAAGAATGTCTGCTTTTCCTGCAAAGGCTGTATCACGGGCATAACTTTCTGCAGTCTGGTCAACAAAATTTGTAGAAGGAATAATATAGAACCACAGACAATTCTGACTGTTTGGAATAATAATCTGAGTACGAAGATTCAGGCTTCCGTCTACCTGCTTTTCCGGATTTTCAGGGTCAATCGATGAAGAGTTAATCATATCTGATACCGGACTGAAGAAGTAGCCTGCTCCCCAGCTTACAGTATGGATACCAAAGCGGAAGAACGCTGTATCATAGATTGAAAAATCTGTAAAAAGTTCTTTGAGCTTAAACCAGTCAATAATTGAAGAATATGTATCTGTCTTTATCTGTGGCTGCCCCATTTTGTAATCTACACTTGAAAACGAATACGAACTGATTCTGTTTTCAAACGGATATGCAAAACCGAACTTTGTGTAAAAACGAAGTGTCTGTGTTGGACGTGCATCTACAGAAAGCATTGCACTAAGATCTGGATTAAGTTTAGTTCTGTAAATATTTTCTCCAAGGTTATCTTCGTCTGGAGAATAAAGTGGAGTATTTGTTGTGATGCCGGCATTGAGACTTCCGCCAATTTTGATTGCACCAGTGTCAAAGATTACGCCCTTGCTGAGGTCGCTTTTTGCGGCTACATCATTTACCTCAACAATGGAATCATCTCCAAACATGTCATCATCGCCGAACAAGTCAGAATCATCGCTGCCAAAAAGTGCATCGTCGCTGCTGCCAAAAAGTTCGTCGTCGCTTTGCGCGGTGATTCCGGCTAATGGCAGAAGTAATATTATTAATAGTCCGATTATTCGTTTCATTTAGGTCTCCATTTGTTTAAGCTATTAGCTATTAGCTTTTAGCTTTTTTTTTGCTATTAGCTATTAGCTTTTTTTGGTGTCATTGCGAGGAACGAAGTGACGTGGCAATCTACAATTATGGATTGCTTCGCTGCGCTCGCAATGACGGGATAACGCGGGCTAGTTCAGGCCCTCGAGATATGCCTTTGTAAAAATCTTATCTGGAAGAGCATCAAAGGTGAGGTCTGAAATTACCTGCTGTGTCTGCTCGCCAACGTTTAGTTCATCACGCATGATAATCTGCATTGGAACATAACCTGCCGGAACCTTTGAATACTTTGGAAGCAGAGTTGTTCTCATAAGACGGTCTGAACCGGAAAAATCCTCTTCCTTGAGCATAAGCGGAATATCGGTTCTGATATAATACTTTGATTTTGCATAAGAAGGCTCGCTTGTTTTTGCCTTTACAGTAATAATGTGCACAGGATACTTTCCAAGAGTTCCTTCCTCATAAGCAAAGATTTCATAGTTATCACGCCAGCTAGTATCTTCCTGGTCAACGTCATCAAGTTTAACGTCTGAATCACCGAGAGCTTCTTTAATTGAAGTGTGCGAGAACTTACGGCTGATTGGGTCATAAGACCAGATATTATCTCCATTGCGAAGATATCCGTTTCCCTTATCTGCTTCCGGGAAAAGCTGAATGATTGTCATAAGCTTTGCGTCAGTACGCTGAAAAATCTTGTACTGAATGTTTTCCTTTGGCTTTCCAGGCTTTTCAATCTGAAGTGTAATTGTTGCAGAATAATCTCCATGATAAGCAAGCTGCTTGTCTGTATCTTCAAGAATCTTATAAGCCTTGTTAGCAACATCTGTTGAAACCTGAGCAAAAGCAGCAGCGGTAAAAATGGATGCTGCCACAAAAATAGAAAGAATCTTTTTCATTTAGTTTAACTCCTTTTAGAGATTCCCAGGCAAAGCTAGGGAATGACACATTTTTGTCATTGCGAAGAACGTAGTGACGAAGCAATCTATTTAGTGGATTGCTTCGCTTCGCTCGCAATGACGACTTATCGTCACGCTATGACAACATATCGTCACACAATGACGCTTATCGTCACGCTATGACAGCGTATTGTCATGCGATGACGGCTTATTTTACTGTACGCAATGCTTCTGCCGGGCTCATTCTTGCGGCCTGTTTTGCACTTCCGCGAACAGCCAGCGAAGTAAGAATAATCAGCATAACATACTGTAATATAACAGAAATTGCAGAAACTTTGAAACTAAAGTGTCCCTTCTGCAGGAAGAAGCCGAGCGCTTCGTTTGAAATCGGAATGCAGTGAATTACTGCCATAACGATTACTGCAAAAATAAGACCTGCAATCGCACCAATGATACAAAGAATTACAGCTTCGTTTGTAAATACCTTGCGGGTATCTTTTCCATTCATTCCGAGGGCACGCATTGTTCCAATTTCGCGGATTCGTTCATACAAAACCATACGGTATGTGTTAGACACACCTACCATTACAATCAGAAGAATTACAAGAAGAATTACTGTTGTAATAATATGAACAATATTCAAAACCGTTTTGATTTGCGGGATTTCATCGTAGAGTGTTTCAACTCCATACTTTACACCCTTCCATTCATTTTCCGGCTTTGAAGGATCTACCTGCTTTTCAATTCCCATACCAATATTTGTTGGATTTGTCTTCATTGCTTCAAGACGACTGGTAACATTGATTTCAGGATTCTTTTCACTGTCCTGCCGGATTCTTGCTTCGACCATATTTGCGGCTTTTGTCTGCTGATTTTTATCTTTAAGATAAATTGCATACATTGAATAACCGCCTTCCGGCATTTCACTAATTTTGTTTACATCTTCAATATAGGCATAGGCCTGTACTGTGTTGATAAAGCTGTTAGACTTTGTAATTCCGGTAACGGTCATGTCAGCAAAAGTATTCTGACCATAAACTGTAGAAGTTGAATAAATAACCTCATCGCCAACCTTAAGGTTCATAGCTTCAGCTGTTTTATCACTGATAATAAGACCGTTGTTTACGCTGAGATCAACTCCACCTTCTACAAACTGGAAGGAATCCTGCAAAAGCTTTTCGTTAAGGTCACGACCATAAAGCTGAATTGTTGAACGCTTTCCGTTGAAAATTATTGTTCCACCAGACATTGTATATGAAGTTGAATATTCATATTTAATACCAAGCTCTTCTACAATATCTTTTACATAATTACGGTCGCGTACAATATTTACAAGCTTTGCTCTTCCGCCAGGTGTTACCGGCTTTTCCCATTCAAGCCCCTGAATAATTACGTTTCCACCAACAAGCTGTGCAATCTGATTTTCGAGGTTGCCAACCATTCCGGTTGTAAGACCATCGATTGCGGTTACTACAAAGAAACCAAAGGCAATTGCAACTGCAAGAATGGCGTTACGTCTTTTATTTCGTGTAAGATTTCTAAGTGCTAATGATACTGTTTTCATTTTACGCCTCCTCTATTCCTTGCTGAGTGCCTTAATTGGTGTAATTCTGAGTGCAGATTTTACAGGATATCTGTTGCTGATAATACTTCCAAAAAGTGCAACCAGAATTGTTACTATGAT
Source organism: uncultured Treponema sp. (assembly GCA_947166355.1). Taxonomy (GTDB): domain Bacteria; phylum Spirochaetota; class Spirochaetia; order Treponematales; family Treponemataceae; genus Treponema_D. The sequence goes on along the minus strand of CAMVDX010000001.1, from coordinate 49,152 downwards.
GATTTTTGGAGTCGGGCTGAAGTGAAGCAGCCCGCCGCCGAGAATCATTTTTGCAATAGAGTTTGTTATTGCAATATTGAATGCGTTGAAAATTCCCATGCAGATAAAGGCAAATATAATTCCTGCAAGAGCTGAAAGAGTTGTAAGAATTACAGCTTCTGAATAGAAGAGCTTTTTTACAAACTTCTTTTCTGCACCAATTGCACGCATTGTTCCAATTTCACTAGTACGCTCAATTACAGAAACAACCATTGTATTCATAATGATGATGAATACTACAACTGCAAGAATTATAATGAGCAGGTTGAAAATAAAGCCGATTCCTTCAACTGTTCCGGAATAAGAATAAGCGGCTTTCTTCCAGTCCATTGCCTGTGCATTAATGCCTTCTTCCTTAAAACGTTTGTTGAGTTCAGCAACTAATTTTTTATCAGCCTTTGGATTATCAAGCTTAGCAATAACGAACTGCCATGCACCATCATCTGTTTTATTAAGCTCATCACGAAGTGTAGTATCTCCAAGAATATTATCAAAATCAGAGCTGTCTCCAAGAATTGAATTATCCTCGAGAATATCGCCGAACATTTCATCATCTCCAAAGAAATCATCTTCTGAAAGAGATGAAATTGAAAGGTCTACAGAATCAGGAAGTTCCTGACTGAAGGAGTTTGCATAAGTAAGCTCCGCAAAAGAACGTGCAAGACCAGGCTCACAATATACAGTCTGGAACATCGCAGAGTATTCATTTGCCGGCTTAAAAATTCCGACAACCTTTCCTTCGCGAAGAACGCCGCCCATGCTTGCAAGCAGAACCTGATCTCCAACCTCGAGAGGTTTCTTCCAGGTTTTAAGGAAGCCGTCTACTACACGAGTATCTACAATAATCTCGTTTGTACCAGGTGCCGGGTAAGTACCTTCAATCATTTTCAAATCCGGAAAGAGCTCCCAGTAGCTTTTGTCTTCACCGGCAAAGAGCATGGAAATTGGTAAATCCATAACGCTCATATCGGCATCTTCATCCTGAAGAGCTGAAAAATCCATTTCTGAATCTTTAGAAAGGATAACCTGTGCAGAAATTACTTTTGACTGTTTTTTGATTCCGTCTGTTTCTGCAAGGATTGCTTCGATTTTTTCCAGATCTACAAGGGCAGGAATCTGTGGAATCTCACCGGTAATATTTACAGTATTAACTCCAAACAAATCGATTGTTGTTCCCTTTTCTGGAATTGCAGAAATTGCAAGGTCTCCGGTTATGTTTGCACGGAAATCTTTTTCAAGTCCGCGGTTAATTGATTCAAGGAACGAGTTACCCATTACAACAATTGCTACGCCAAAAAGAATGAACATAGAAATGATGAGGGTTTTTGAACGGTGTTCCTTTAAATTCCGCAGGGCTAATTTTATTATATCTTTCATCTAATAAATCTCCTGAAGTACTGTCATCCCGAACTTGTTTCGGGATCTTCTTAATAGATGCTGAACCCTGAACTTGTTTCAGGGTCAGCATGACATGTAATTAAATCTTGTAAACGTCTGAACCTTCTTTGTGTTCGTCGTTGATAACCTGACCGTCGAGAATGTGAACAACGTGGTCACACATGTCTACAATACGTGAATCGTGTGTAGAGAAGATGAAGGTTGTCTGAAGGTCTGGATCTTTATTCAAAGACTTCATAAGCTTAAGAATCTGCTCTGAGTTTTTAGAGTCAAGGTTTGCCGTAGGTTCATCAGCAAGAATTACAGGGGCCTTTGTTACAAGGGCACGCGCAATTGCAACACGCTGACGCTGACCACCAGAAAGCTCATTTGCCTTGTGATTCTTCCAGTCTGTAAGTCCTACCTTTTCAATAAGATAGTTAATCCACTCTTCCTTTTCTGCCTTAGAAAAAGCATCTACAGGGCTCTTTGAGTTTTTGTCTTTTGACTCCAGAAGGAGCGGGAACTCAACATTTTCATAAACATTCAAAACCGGAATAAGGTTGAAGGTCTGGAAAATAAAGCCCAGGTGTGAACGGCGAAGCGCTGTAATTCTGCGATCAAGCTTTGAAGGAATTGCAATACGAGTCTTCTTTTTCTTGCCGTCTTTTTTGTCCGGACCGGCTGAAGACCAGCGTGTATTTACGGTTTCTGCATCTGCAAGGTCTACACCATCATAAACATCTGTGTCACCAATTGTAATTGAACCGCTCGACGGAAGGTCAATCAAACCTATCATATTCAAAATTGTTGATTTTCCCGAACCAGATGGTCCTGAAACTGCGGCGAACTCTCCCTTTTCTATATCAAAGGAAACTCCACGTACAGCTTCAATTCTTTCTTTTCCAAGTGGATAGAATTTGTGTACGTCTTTTAAACTAACAACTGCCATTTTATAAACTCCTTTTTAGTTGTATATAGTACGTTATTGTATTGTTGTATTAAGTGCATAATACAATGATACATAAAATGTGTCAATATTTAACCAACAATTATTTTTCGAAATATTATACCTCCCGGCATAATATATTTTAACACTTTGCGGCTTAATTATTGTTACTTTTTTTTAAGGGAAAGTATCATTGCGAGAACTGCAATGATTTATATGGATTGCTTCGTCGCTACGCTCCTCGCAATGACGTGTGGGAGCGATTTGCTGCTCACAATGACGTTTTTTTTATCTGCTCATTGCAATGACAGTGGCTGTTTGTTCATTGCAATGGCAGACTTCTATTTATTCTTCGCAATGACAGGGCACTAAACTAGTTTCTTTTTTCCCCAGGCCTGAACCAGGTCTTTCGGTTCTTTAGCGAGAAGCACTTTTACCAGAAGGAGGTTTGTCTGACTGAACACGTTCTGCATGAGTTCCTGCTGCTCTGCGGTAAATCGGCTTAAAACCCAGTCTGCGACACCGATATTTTCGTTTGACGGGCGGCCAATGCCAAAGCGCAGGCGGAAAAAATCAGGCGTATTAAGAACAGCCTTTGTAGAACGAAGCCCATTATGTCCGCCAAGTCCGCCACTCCATTTGAGGCTTACAAAGCCCGGTTCAAGCTCAAGCTCGTCGTGAACAACCATAATCTCGGAAGGCTGTATTTTATAAAAATTTGCAACTTCTATAATACTGTCGCCACTGAGGTTCATGTATGTAAGAGGCTTTAGAAAATAAATATGAGACGGAGCTTCTTCCGGCACAAGCACAGGAGTTCCATCTTTTTTAGAACAGATTTTTGTATCACACGCCCACTGCGAGAGCTCCTGAGGAGTCAGAGTTGCCAACTCCCCTTTGAACTTATTCTGCCAGGAAAGGCGTGAAGCAAAAGGCAGGGAGTCTTCAAAATACCAGCTTACATTGTGACGGGTCTTTTCGTATTCCTTGCCGTAATTTCCAAGAAAAGCTACAAGCTTAATCATTTTGCCAACTCATCCAGTGTTTTAAGATACTGTTTTACAGTACTCTCATTCACCTTAAAGCGGTAAGGTGTTTCACTACAGATTCCATAATACTGCTGAAGGTCGTTTTCATTTTCCTTTGGAAGAGAATAGAATTCAACCTGAATGTCTCTGTAAGCGCAGGTAATTTTTGCAGAAACAACTTTTGTTCCTTCAAGAACTGTGCCTTCAAGATACCAGTCGCGTGTAGTAAGTGAAGCAAAAGAATTAAGCCAGGCGGCTGCTTTTCCTTCATCAATTTCAAAGCCATCTTCTGCTCCATCTCCACTTACATTCCATGCAACATCTTCACCGCTACCCATACGTGAAACAGCCCATGTTTTTTCTGCAAGGCAATCTGTAACAGATGCTTTTGAAATGTCAGCCGCATCAAGATTTAGAACAATTGTAGTACGTGCAGCAGCAACGCTTGTATCAAAGGTATCACGGATTCCGCCAGAAAGAAGATAAATGTCTTTTCCACCATCTACAGTTGCATAACACTGTGAAGAAGAAACCGCAGTTTTTCCAAGCTCGATTGTTCGTAAAACCTTGTCGCCAAGCTTAGCTGTAACAGAAATCTTTTTTCCATCAGAAAGCTCATATTTTTCAACTTCATTCGCATTTGATGAGCTTCCTACTTTATCGAGTGCACGAATGCTTGCAAGTGCATCCAGATATGAATCAACCATGGAAATACTTGCAGGGTATTTTTTATCACCGATAAACCAGTCTTCTCCTTCTTTATAAAGACTGATTTTTTCTTCAGGAGTTATAATTTCCAGAGCATCTGGATTTTCTTTCAAAGTAAAATATTTTGTTGTATCGCGAGCTCCAAGTGCAAGCTGAATTATACACACAGCAAGCAGAAGCACGTCAGCAATTATCAAAACTAATTTTCTTGTCTTCATAATGATTCTTACCTCCCCGCCTATTTTGTAATTGTTCTTGTATCATCAGGATTGTACTTTTTGTTGATTGCTCGACGGCGAGCTGTACGCAATCTCCATACAAGAAGTCCTGCAAGAGCAACAAGAACTGCAAGTCCATACTGATTAAAGATTTTCCAGAAATTAGCAGCACCTGCTTTTTTGATTGTAAGATTATTTACAGCAAGGCTCTTTGTACGCATTGTACAAAGGTCTTCGTTTCCATTCATATAATCAACAACATTCATAAGGAACATAGAAACAGGGCTTGCACCATTTTCATCAATTACCTGACGGGTTGTTATTTCTGATGAACCTGCAACAAACAGTTTACCAGGCATTACACTTGATTTTACAAAACTTGAAGTAACAAGGGCTTCATCCGAGTTCTCAGGATTACCAGAAGCCTCAGAATTTTCCGAAGTCTCTGCACCATCCGGAGCCTCATCAAATGCAGAATCAAATTTACCTTCAAGAAGAAGTGCCAGATCATACTGAGCAAAGCTTGACTTATCAGCCGGCGGCTCAAGATAAAGCGGATGCAAAGTAATGCCGCTTTCCATAGCCCAGGCCTCTTCAGAAGATTTAGCAAGTTCAGTAACCTTAAGATTTTTGTTTTCTTTAGCATCATCCGGATGAAGAGAACTACTCTGCAAAAGATAAACGTAACCGAGATTATTAGTAATTATGTTTTTCTTAGCAAGCTGTTTTTTATGAATAGTCGGTACCCAGTAATAAGTAAGCTCACCATACTGTGGATTCATATCCTTAATACAGTTTTTATCCATAATCATATTTTTGCGATGCTCAATTCCGTATTTAGCAAGAAGGCGGTCAATGTTATTATTGTTTGGAACGTAATTTCCAAGTCCATAAGATTGACCCGAGCCGTCATCTACAACACCGTCAATAAACAGCATTACGTTTCCTCCGCGCAAAAGGAACTGGTCAATTTTATAAAGCTCTTCTTCGGTAAAATCATTTTTTGGACCATTGATGATGATGGAATTCATTCCTGCAGGAATATTGTCCGAGTTCAAATCAATATCCTTAAGCTCATACAATCCCGAAATCAGAGACTCAAAGTTTGCAGCATAATCAGCAGAAGTATGATCGACTTCGCCGTGACCAGTAATATAACCGATAGCCTTTGTACTGGAAAGAAGACTGTGAAGACCTTCTGTCAAAGTTGTCTCAACATCTTCAAGGCCGCCGATAGCATAACCAAAGAAAGAACGCTGAACTTCAAGCGGAAGCGCATAAGATTTTTCGCCATGCTCAAGCACAAGACCAAGAGCTGCCTTTTTTGCAACTCCTTTATCCTGATAAGCGATTGTCTGAATTCCGTATTTTACAGCGAGCGCATCAGCATCTACAGAAGCAGGACTGATAACCTTATATTCAAGACGATCCGCATTCTGTTTATTAACATTATCAAATGCCTCACGGATAATCTCATCTGCCTGTTCTGCTCCATTGATTCCCAGCTGCTTAAGCTCGTTGCTCAGATAAAGTGTAAGAGTTATTTTTTCATTTTTACCAAGTCCCGCAAGAGTATCTGCCATAGAAACCATTTTTGACATTCTGGTTGTCAGATTGAATTCAAAACCATCCGAGGTCTGAACCGGATTAATAATCTCCAGACTGTCACCATAAGCAATAGCAAGTCCCATATAAACCTGTTTAAGACCAACTTCATTATTTTTCAATTCCTGAATCTGAACCTGCTGAATTCCAAGACTGCGGGCAAGATCTTCGTTTTCAGGCTTAGACATATCCATGAATGAAACCGAAAAGTTTTTATTCGCGGCGCCCTTATATTCAACAAGAATATCCTTTACATACTGAGAAACGCTTGTGTATGTAGAAGGAAGATTGTCGCTGAAAAATACGCGAACAGAAAGCGGCTGATCAAGATTCTTTACGAGAGTCTTACTTGCCTTAGAAAGTGAATATGATTTTGGTGCAGTAAGATCAAAGCGCACAAAAGCTCTGTGACCGGCAAAATTCAAAAGCACCAGAAAGATTACAAAAAGAATAAAATCTGATTTTGGGCCTTTAAGCCACTGAAGTATTTTTTTCATTTTTCCCCACCCCCTAGCATTTACTGTTCTGCTGAACCTTTACAGTTCCTGCAAAAAACAGAGCTGTAAGGGAAATAAAATAAATCACATCTCTTGTATCCAGAATACCGCGCGAAATAGAATTAAAGTGTCCGCTTGCAGAAATATAACTGAGCAGACTTACAACCGGCGACGGCAAAAAGATAAGGAAGGAATCAATCATAGACAAGGCAATACAGATAATAAAGCCTGTAAAAAATGCAATAATCTGATTTTTAGTAACAGAGGTTGCAAAGAGGCCGATAGCCGTAAAGCCCGCACAAAGGAAAACTGCACCAACAAAGCCACCAATAATCGGACCATAATCTGGAGAACCGAAAACTGCGGCAGGAATTATGTAAAGCAGAGTTGGGGCAAGCATAATCAGTGTGCTCAAAAGAGAAGCAACGTATTTTCCGGCGACAACATCGAGCTCGGTTACAGGAAGTGTCATCAAAGTTTCGATAGAACCAACACGGCGTTCTTCTGCGAAAATCCTCATAGTGAGGGCTGGTATAAAGAAAGAAAGCAGAATCGGGAGTAAATCAAAGTAGCGTCGAAGCTCTGCCCTGTCATATAAAAAGAAAGTTGAAAAGAATAAGATTCCTGAAACGATCAGAAAAAGCGCTGTAACAATGTAAGCAACCGGCGCTGTAAAATAAGCCTTAAGTTCCCGCTTCATAATTGTGATTGCAGGCTTAACTGATTTAGAAGAAGCGGCTGCGTTAATATTTTTTTCGCTCATTATTTAGCCTCCGTCAAAGTATGGAATACATCTTCCAGAGTATTCTTGTTCATGGCAGCTTCGTACAAATCAAATCCACCTTCAACAAGCTTTTTGATAAGAGCCGGTCTGATTTCGGAATCTCCGTTTACAGAAACTACGAGTTCGGTAAGTCCGTCCTCTACGGCATTTACAGTTACACCTGAAACTCCGGAAATATTTTTTGCAAGCTCAGCAGCAGAAGCACCGTCTCCGCCAACAGTAACATAAACTGTAGATGAAGTTCCTATGCTGTTTTTGAGTTCTTCGATTGAACTGTCGGCAACAAGCTTACCACCGCTGATAATTATTGCGCGGCTGCAGATTGTTTCGACTTCGCTCAAAATATGTGTAGAAACAATTACGGTACGTGTTTTTCCGATTTCGCGGATAATTGCACGAACATCTTCTACCTGATTAGGGTCCAGTCCGGAAGTAGGTTCATCAAGAATAAGAATTTCAGGATCATTCATAAGGGCATGAGCAAGAGCTACTCGCTGGCGGTTACCGCGGGAAAGCTCTGAAATATTTTTACTCATAACCTCTTTAAGACCGCATTCTGCACAGAGTGCCGGAACTTTTTCTTCCGGGTTCTGACCATAGATTTTTGCTATATAAACAAGATAATCTTCTACAATCATTTCTCCGTAAAGCGGAGCTGATTCCGGCATATAGCCGATTTTCTTTTTTGCTTCAACAGGGTTTTCGTTGATATCGATTCCGTCAATCTTAACTGTTCCAGAAGATGGGGAAAGGAATCCTGTAATCATACGCATTGTTGTGGTTTTGCCAGCGCCGTTTGGGCCAAGAAGTCCTACAATCTGTCCTGTAGGAATTGAAAAGCTGACATCATTTACCGCACGGAAATCCCCGAAATTTCGGGAAACGTGGGAAACTTCTATCATGAGAATCGTCCTCCAATTTTTTTAGATATACAATAAAATATACTAAAAAAACAATAAAAAGTGAAATATTGTTACAGGTAGCTGGGGAAAATTAAGAGAAATCTTATAATATGGATTGCCACGTCGTCATTGCGAGGAGCGATAGCGACGTGGCAATCCATTAAAAGACTGCATTCACATTAAATGAAAACTTAAAACCGTTTGTTCTGATAAAGTATTCGCCGCGCACATCCATTCTGAACTGGATTTCAGAAAGTTTTCCTGTAGGAATAAGAAAATCAGTATTAAAAACCATATAAATGCTGTCGGAAAATTCTGTTTGAGAAAAAACATCTGCCAGATAGTTTTTACGGCGGACATCAGGCAGCTGAACTCTTGTAGTATCATAATCCAGCTTAAAATTATAACCGCCTTTTAATCCTGCACGTGAAAAGAACAGATATAAAAATGGAAAACCATTTTGGATTTCATTGCCAATCAAAAGACTTTCAATATTTACATCGAGAGCTGTACCGGTTCGGTTCATAAGTTCGGCACGGATTGTTGTCGGAACACTAAAAACCCAGCCCTTATACATTTCCAGTGGAGTAAGGCGTGGAATTTCTACTTCTGCAAAAAGCCCGAGATTCAACTGACTTATGTTTAATAAATTCTCACTATAAATACTCTTAAGCTGAGCTTCTGTCAGCTGCGTATTTTCTCCATTTTTTATCTGTTCCTGAGTTTTGTTCCGGTATTCATCGAGCAGCCGAATCTCATATATATCCCAAAGTGAATAAATACGCGCTCCGGCTACAAGACCTCGCCTTTCATATTGTGATATTCCATACTGATGAGAATTTGAATACTTTGCCGTTGCAGAAATTTCGAAAAGCTGATACGCATCTGTAATTACAGTCCAGCCTTCCATTGGCGGATGAAATTCCATTTTGTTTTCATCGTAATAATCTGTCGAAGAAAGATAAATAGAACCTATTGAGAATTCCATATCACGGATAATATTGCCAACAGGAATTTTCCATGCGGTTTTTCCAACCACCTTAAAATTATAATCTCCACTTTTATTAAAATTACAGAAAACACCAGCTGCAATATCAACAGGAGTAGAAGAATTTTCAACATAGCCAGCTAAGTTGAATTTCTTCTTTTTCTGAAAAATAGTATTATATCTTTCATAAGATTCATGCGGAACTGTATTAATTTCTTTTTCATAATAAAGTTCAAGGAAATCTGCGCTTGCAGAAATCATAAGTTCTGTATTACGCATAGGATCTGAATCAGTCCCCAGATACAAGCCAAGAGCCGGCCATAAAATCGGACCATTTTCAAGTGTAATATCTCTCACAGCAAGAAAAGGAGTCGCTGAAACATCGAGAATATATTTAAAAGGATTATATCTATATAAATTGTAATCACCAAGTTTTTTTTCAGATTCAAAAAAAAGCGGTTTTTTATCTGCATCAATTTTTTCTGCAAGAATAAACTCTAATCTCTGGCTGCCAGTTGAAGTCTCACAAACTTCCGAACGTTCGTTAGTCGGCTCTTCTTCTGATTTTTGTATTATAATATTTCCTTCCACAAAAGGCATATTTTCTAAAGTAACATAGCAAAGTTCATTATATGATAATTTCTTTGAAGAATAATAAAGCTTATCACCCGAAATAACCGGATAATAAACCCCACCAGAAAAATCCTGGGACTGAATAAAAAGCTTTTCTGGTTCAAGTCCTTCTGCTTTATCAGAAAACACAACGTAACCTGCACGTGCCAGTCCACCTGCTTCTTCCGGATAAAAACTAAATGTAACTACTGAAGATTTTTCGGCAGACTGCTCAGAATATTGAAAAGTTGTCTGAAGGGAAGTTTGAACAGAAAGCGGCAAAAGTCTATTATGATTTTCATCCTCGAAAGCCCAGAAAGATGCAGGAACATTCCAGTTGATATTATCAACTACAACTTTCTGATTATCTGAATCACAAAGCATATAAAAAAGTTTTTCTTTTCCGACTGAACATAGACATGAAACAGTTTGATTTTTTTCAAAAACTTTTTCATAAACCTGAACACCAGGCTTTTCCTGCAAAGCATCATTTTCATCAGGAACAAAAGTATAAACCTTCAAAACAGTTCTACTCTGCTCTGAAGCAAGTCCTGCAAGCAGCAGCTGTTCGTCAGCACCTGTTACAAAGCACGCATCTTTCAGTTCTAATTTTAAATCCAGAAATTCTCTCTCCCGTAAATCATAAATGCGCGTAATAACTTCCTTAAACTCTGGACGAACTGTTTCCCGTATAAACGAGGCAGAAATATAACGTCCATCCGGCGAAAGCGAAAGCTTTGTTACATTCTCTGCAAGAAAAAGTAACTGCCGGATTTTAAAAGAACTGTTTGCATCAAAAATATCAACTTCATGGCGGATTCTGTCATACCAGACTATTCCATAATTTGTGCAGAGAATATTTTCAAAGGCCCCCTGCTGGTCATTTTGAGAAAACTCATTACTTGGACTCTGAATAATATTTTGTGGTTGTGGAATTGATTCTCTGAATTCTTTCCAAAGGTCAGACAACGATTCACCATAAACTTTATGAAAAATTCCGTTCATCAGATATGGATGAAGCTCGCCGCATTCGTTCCAGAACTCGGAATATTTTTCAAGGCCACGGGTACTCATTAAAAACGCTGCAAAGCCGGTACCCGCGGCATAACATAAATCATTACCGGGATATATATCGCGAACCGAAGCCGCCTGCAGCCAGCTCGGAAATTTGCCCTCCAGTTTTGCCTGAATTAGCAGCTGCTGAAAATATTTGTCGCGGGCGGTGCCCGATGCGATGTCGGAATAAGCCTCTGAAAAAGAAAATGGAAGATTTATAAAAGCAACAGGCTGATATTGATCTCCAAGACTTGTAAATCTATGAATTAATTCATTAACAGGACTTCGAATTGAAAAAGAGACAGCCCTGAAAATTTCTTTATATAAAAGCGGAATAACAGCATTCTCTCCGGCATTTGCATCAAAGATTACAATCCGATTATAAGGATAATTTGTATACTTTACGTCAAGAACCGCTGAATCTGGAGAAATAATAATCGGCATAAAAAAATCTTTTTTATATCCGGTTTCTGACTTTGCAAGCTCATAAAGAGAGTCTGCCTTTTCTGCAACAAAATATGCTGCATCAACAGATTCCTTTGGAAAGATAATTTCAAAATGATTTGTTTTAATTACATAAACTTTACGGGGATGAACAAGAACTCCTCCCGCGTAAAGATTACTTATACATAAAAAAAACAGGAACAGAGACACGAGAAAGCTTGATTTTATAAACCTGACTTTGGTGTTCATTGCTCCTGTTTTTCCTTAGAATGATATATTCTTTTATTGTACGTTTATTTGCAGAACTCCTCAAGTACACTCTTGTAAATTGCAAGACCTTCATCTATTTCGCGGTCAGAAATATTGAGTGGCGGCAGGAATCTCACAACGTCACTGCCCGCAGTTGTAGTACAGAGTCCCTTTTCAAGACAGCGTACTTCAATATCAAAAGGCTTGATAGCCGGGTCAATCTGAGTTCCAATCATAAGTCCGCGGCCGCGAACATCCTTTACAATAGGAAGATTCCAGCTTGAGATTTTTCCGCGGATATAGTCGCCCGCATGATTTACCCTGTCGAGGAAGGCCGGGTCACTTACAGTTTCAAAAACTACAAGACCTGCTGCACAGGCAAGAGGGTTTCCTGCAAAGGTAGACTGATGGTCACCCGCAACAAAAACGTCTGCAGCCTTACCGCGGAAGAGGCAGGCTCCCATCGGAACTCCGCCCGCAATTCCCTTGGCAAGAGTTACAACTTCAGGCTTAAAACCAAGCCAGTCGCTCGCAAGGTAAGTGCCCGTACGTCCAACACCAGTCTGAACCTCATCAGCCATTACGATTGCACCTGCAGCGCGTGCAGCATCAGCCGCAGCCTGAGCCCATTTTGGATCTATAAGATTTACACCACCCTCACCCTGAATACACTCTATAAAGAGAGCTGCAGTTGTATCATCAAAGGCATCCTTCAAAGCATCAAAATCATTTGCCTTTATTGTCTTAAAGCCTTCCGGGTATGGTGCAAAACAGTCCGGGTGAAAGCGGTCCTGACCAGTTGCTGTCAAAGTTGCAAGCGTTCTTCCGTGAAAAGAAGATTCCAGAGTCACAATAGTTTTTCTCTTGTCGCCGCCGTTGAGCTGACCGTATTTTCTTGCAAGCTTGATTGCCGCTTCATTTGCCTCAGCTCCTGAGTTTCCAAAATAGCCGCGTTCAAAACCAGTTACGCGCAGGAGGTTTTCAGCAAAGTCCAGCCCTACATCAGAAAAATAATAATTCGAAATATGAATCTGGCGGCGAGCCTGACGTGAAATAGCCTTAACAAGCGGCTTATAGTTATGTCCAAGACAGTTAACTCCAATGCCGGCAATAAAGTCGATGTACTTTTTACCGTTTACATCCCACATTGTCGAACCTTTTGATTTCTCAAAGGTCACGTCGAAAGAACCGTAGTTGTTTACAATTTTCTTTTCCATATTTCACCGTCCTTTTGCACGGTGGTTTCGATACGGCTTTCAGCCTACTCAACCACCGTATAAACGTCCTTTTGTCCGGTGGTTGAGTGCGAGCACAGCGAGCGTATCGAAACCACTATAACGTATAAATATGCAGAAATTATGCCAAATTGTGAATAAAAATGCAAGTTGAATATTTATGTCATGCTGAACTTGTTTCAGCATCTTTGTATTAGATTCCGAAACAAGTTCGGAATGACGCATATTTCTATTTCTTCGCGTGCTTTATTTTCTTCTCTTCATAAAGCACCTTATCGGCCGCCTTTAAGAGCTCCTTCAAATCAGAATGTTCAGAATCAAACTCAACTGCCCCAATACTTATAGAAAGAATAAATGGCAGCTTTGCTGCTTTTGAAAACTCTTCGTTTATAGATTTAAAGCGCTCCCGGATTACTTCAATTTTGCGTGGCGGCAGGCCCGGTGTTACAACGCCAAACTCATCACCACTCAGGCGGCCAATCAAATCAGAATCACGAAAAGCTGCCCGCAAAACCTTTGCTTCAGTCTTAATCGCAAGGTCACCGATTTCATGACCATAAGTATCATTTATTGTTTTTAAACCATCCAGGTCACAGAAAAAAACAGAACCAGTCTGCCCCGCTGCACAAGAAACATCAAGCAGCTGCTGACCATACTCATAAAAACCACGTCGGTTGAAAAGCTTTGTAAGCTCATCAGTTTTAGATTCAAAATTAAGATTCTGATTTTTTTCAGCAAGAATAGCCTTCTCTTCTTCCTTCTTTGAAAAAACGTAAGAATGAACAAAGGAGTTTACCAGCAGCTTAAGAAAAATTGTATAAACCGGATAATTGTTTGTAGGAAAACGGCATATCAGGTAACCGTAATTTTCACTCTGAAGAAAGATTGGAAGAACAAAATAATTCCCCCTCATAAAGTTTTCCAGCCGCCCCGGAAGAATTTCTTCTTTTGGAGAAAATTCTATTCCTCCCTTTTCATAATAATTTTCCTGTACTTTTGCATCTTTATCTACAAGCATAATCAGACGGGCTTTGTCCGGCATTTCAAAATCTTCCTGCGGAGAAAGAACAATGGGCTCGTCATAAATACACATGGCAAGCATTCCGATATGCACTACATTAAGATTGTTTATAACGGTATTAAAAAATTCATGCAGGTGCATAACAGTATCTGTCATTGTCAACAGATGGAAGATTGTTGCCATATCATTTATGCTGTTACTGAAAAGCTGCAGACCGGTCATGTTGACTGTATCTGCTCCAACAAAGTTTCCATCAATATCAAAATAACCCTTATCCTTCATTGTCTTTGGCATACAGCCACAGGACTGGCGGAACATGGGGAAGGACTGAATTACCGCTTTTTCCGGAACTTTTTTTCCACACAAAATATCATAGGCAAGTTCTGCCGCCTTGTAGCCGGTCATAGCAACACTCTGGCTGATAGTGGAAAGCATAGGTGTACAGTTAGTTGCAACTTCGGCATTATCAAATCCAAAAATAAGGACATCTTCCGGAATTGAAAATCCCAGTTCATCAAAAATACTTACACAGCCGGCGGCCATATAATCGTTGGCACAGAGAATTGCCTCAAAAGGAAGCTTATCGCCTTTTTTGAATCTTTCATTAAAACAGTCGTAAGCAGATTTTGGAGTAAAGTCTCCGTCGTAAATCCAGTCCTCATTCACCTCAAGGCCATGCTTTTTCATTGCGGCTCTGAAGGCTTTTTCACGCTCTTCAGATTCAGGGGAAAGTGTAAGAGCCGCCGTCATAAAAGCAATCTTTGTCTTATTATGCTTTTTGATAAGATGCTCAATTATCTGGTCATAGGCTTGGTCACAGGCAACCGTAGTATAGTGATTTCCCGGAAGAGCCATAGGATTCGAAACTGAAATAACCGGAATCGGCAAAAGACACTCGAGCGACTTTGTAAGAGTTTCCAGATTTATCGAATTAAAATAAGTGTTAGTAATAACTATCGCAGCATCTATATTTTTTGATTTAAGCAGTTCCACCGCCGTCCAGTACTGATACTCATACTGGAAGCGCTCATTATGCGGCGAGCTCGTCGTAGAAATAATTACATGAACATCATCCTTATCCTTAAAAAAATCCGTGATGCCATCCGTTACGACAATATTGTATTCAACTGTAAGATCATAAACTAATACAGCGATGTTTTTCATAACTTCTATTATACTACTGTTTTAGTAGATAGGACAAAGAATTTTTTTTTAAGGAAGGGAGATAAAAAAGGCACAGAGTTTCTACTCTGCGCCTTTTTGGTTATTTTGGATTGCTTCGTCGCTTCGCTCCTCGCAATGACGAACATCGCAGCCCCGTCATTGCGAGCCGGAGTCTGGCGAAGGCGAAGCAATCTATATTACTTTCCGATAATATCTCTTGCCAAAATCTTTGCGATGTTTGGTCTCTTTACGAGGTCGCTCTTCAAGCCTTCTTCGCGGGCCTTGTTTACGTAGTTAGGATCCTGGAAGCTGTACTTAAAGTTTGTATGAACGTCGTAGGTTCCCTTCATAAGAGCGTATGCATCTTCTGTCATTACGAGCTCTTCGTCTGTTGGAATTACGAAAATCTTTGTCTTGCTGTCGTCAGCGTGGATGTAAGTTTCAGCGTTACCTGTGAAAGACCATTCGTTGCGCTGTGCATCAATCTTAATGCCGTAGTTTTCGAGACCTGAACAAGCCTTCATACGAGTGATTGGTCCGCGCTCGCCTACACCTGCTGTCCAGACGATAGCATCTACATGGCCGAGTTCTGCCATGAAAGCACCGATGTACTTCTTAATGCGGAGAGCTTCCATTTCGATAGAAAGCTGGCAGAGCTTGTCGCCCTTTGCAGCATCGATTTCGATATCGCGGCGGTCAGAATATTTTCCTGTAATACCAAGACAACCACACTTCTTGTTAAGTGCATTGTCCATTTCATCAGCTGACATGCCGGTTTTGCGCATGATGTAGAATGGAAGAGCCGGGTCGAGGTCGCCTGAGCGGGTTCCCATTATAAGACCTTCAAGTGGAGTAATACCCATTGTTGTATCGTAGCAAACGCCGTTCTTAACAGCACACATAGAAGAACCGTTTCCGATGTGACAGATGATAAGGTTTGTATCTTTTGGATCTTTTCCAAGGAGAACTGCAGCACGTTTTGCTGTGTAAAGGAATGAAGTTCCATGGAAACCGTAGCGGCGGGCAGCGTACTTCTCGTACCATTCGCGTGGAATTGCATACTGGAAAGTTTCTTCAGGCATTGTCTGGTGCCATGCTGTATCCATGATTGCTGAGTGAGGAATGTTTGGCATTACCTTCTGAGCAGCTTCAATACCCATGATGTTAGCAGGCATGTGGAGAGGTCCAAGGTCTACTACCTCGCGGAAACCGTCGAGAACCTCTGGAGTGATAAGAACAGACTTTGTGAACTTTTCGCCGCCATGGAGTACGCGGTGACCAACAGCTCCAATTTCGTCCATAGATTTGATTACACCAACTTCTGGGTCAGTGATTTCTTTAATGATAAGTTCGATTGCTTCTTTGTGAGTTGGACAAGGGCTTTCGATTTCTGTTTTCTTTCCCTTAGCCTTGTGAGTAATGCAGCTTCCTTCAATTCCGATGCGCTCTACAACACCGTTAGCCATTACTTCTTTGTTGTCCCAGTCATAAACCTGATACTTTGCAGATGATGATCCGCAGTTCAATGTTAAGATTACCATTGATATCTCCTAAAAAAATGTATGCAAAAAAAATACGGTGGTTTCGACATGCTCAACCACCGTACTTAGTATAAAAAAAATCACTATGATTTTCAATCACCAGATTTAATGCCAATTTTTATGCTGATAATTATTCTATTAATTCATAGTATGAATATTGGTAATCTTCAACCGTAGTCCATTGTTCGCCATTATAGGAATTAAATTTAACTCCCCATATAGATTTTAATTGATTTCCATTCAATTCAAACCTCCTTGGGCATCCACCACCTGTTCCCAGCATGTAAAGCAATTTGTATTTGGCATTCCAGAAATATCTGATTGTAAAACTCTCATTTCCCTCTTTACAAATAATGACATCATCATTGAAATGCATTTCTGAATCTTCATCACCTGCAGTATTTGATTCTTTTAATACCCCATTGTGAACCCATTCGTATTTTACAAACCTGAACTTTTTCCCTGTCCATGGGTTCTCACCTTCATTCCAACCGTCTCCGTAAACGTATATTGCATCTTCTTTAGTCTTAATATTTTTTCCTACATTTCTATCAATTGTAAAGGTAGGATCAAAGCCGCAATCTATACCATAGAGCTTTCCACTACCATCAACTTCCTGATTATTTTTGGGATAATGAATTCTTATTGAACAGTATATAACTTTATTATTTGCATCAATATCAGAACATACTTCTACATATTTTTTCTGAGGATCAATTGTTATACCACTGTATCCCTGATGAAAACTACAATCTGTTACAGAATTGAATTCATTTGTTTCCATCCAGTTTAATACATCTGAATTAGTAAAATCATTATACTCTACTAAATATGCATAAAAGTATAGCGTATTTGGATATGTATAATATAATTCTTCTCCATTCATTAAACGGGCTGCAGAACGATTTACGGAACCAGTTCCTGTAACCTCATTTCCTTCAGGATCAATAATTCTGTTTACAACTCCCAAAGCTGCTGCCAGCTCCTGAATATTATAATCTACATTTTTAGTAATAAAATTTATCTTAGCAGACTCTTTTTTCTTTTCTTCCTCTTTAGTTTCCTCATCTTCTTTTTTCACTTCTTCTTTCTTTTCTTCTACTTTTCTATTGTCTGGTTCAGCTATCGGTGTTGTACAAGAAATGAAAAGTGAAAAGCATACAAATAGCAGACCTGTTACTTTTAATAATTTTGATTTCATACATCCCTCTTAAGATTTGAATAGTTTCTTCTATATTACCCCCCCCCGACTTCTTGTCAAGTTTTGAAAAGAGGATACTAAGATAACAGAAAAAATTGAATTAGATTTTCAATATTGTAGATTGCCACGCTTCGCTCGCAATGACAGAACATTGTCATAATGACGACACTTTTCATGAAATAACGTCATTGCGAGGAACACAGCGACGTGGATATCTATTTCATCACAATATTTGCGGAGTTGAACTTCGGCTGTTTTTTGTACAGATACTTCAAAGGGTGAACATCAAAGGCGTTTGCATACCAGCCGCCAACTTCCTTGAGGTCAATTATGCTTGAAGTTACAGTACGGTAAAGAGGAATTATCATTGCTTCATCAAGAAGAATATTTTCTGCCTGTCCAAGAAGATTCAGGCGCGACTGTTCATCTGAGGCAATCGCAGCCTGTTCAAGAAGTTCATTAAACTTTTGATTCTTCCAGCCTGAATCGTTCATAGTTGAACCGGCACGGAAAAGTTCAAGAAATGCGAGCGGGTCAGCAAAATCACCAATCCAGGAAGTAAAAATCAAATCTGCATCAGAAGACGCAATTGTTGAATAATACATTCCCGACGGATAAGTTCTCAGCACAAGCTCAACGCCAAGAGGCTCAAAAGACTTACGGATTTCTGCAACCTCTTCTTCAGAAAATTCATTTTCGAAAACCTGCATTACCAGCGGAATAATCTGCTCCGAAGAGACACCGTATTTTTCGCGTGCATCCTTCATCTTTAAGGCTGCTTCAATTTCATCAGTATAATCAAAACCGTCTATCTGAGGATAACCCTGCAAAGGATAAACAAGCGTTGTTGCCGGAATCACATATTTTTTATGCAGAGTCTCCCAAGGAAAAGCTTCAATAATTGCATTGCGGAATTCAGGATAACTCCAGAGCTCCGAGGTTGTACTTCCTGCCGGCTTTTTATCCTGCATTCTGAAATAAAAAAATCCGGTTCCGAATTCTGCACAAATCTGAATTGCCGACTGATCAAGAATCTGTGGCTGATTAACACTTGTGCAAACCCAGTCTACTGCACCGATATTATAATAATAAGTATTCTCTTCAATGTTATCAGACTGAACAAAAGTTATGCGTTCAAGAGTTACATTATCCTTGTCCCAGTAATACGGATTCTTTTTTAAAATATATTTTCGCTCTGCAACAATTTCCAACTCATAGGCACCGCTGTAAACCTCAGGATTACTGTGAGTAATTGAAAAGGCTGTATGACACAAAATTTTTGGAAGATAATTTGCAGGTGTATTCAGATAAATTGAAAGAACATTTTCGGCCGTTGCATAAATACCAACCTCGCTAAAGTCGCAGCGCCCCATACGAAAATCTTCCGCGCCGCGAATAATATCCAAAAGAGATGCATAAGAAGAATACGGATTTGCAAGCATGCGAAGCCAGCAGTCGCGCACCGCTTCGGCAGTAATTTTTTCGCCGTTGCTGAAACGGGCATCATCACGCAGTGTAATTGTCCAGCGTTTTTTATCGCGCGAAATTTTAAAATCCTTTGCGATTGCATACTGCGGTTCAAGAGAAATCGGACTGATTGTAAAAAGCCCTTCGTAAAGCCCGTTCAAAATCTGTGAGTCACTGGAATAATTTGTTATCTGAGGATTCAATTCGTGCGGCCGCAACATTTCTACAATTATAAAATTCTGCTGAAGCTCCTGTGGAAGTTTTTCTTTTTCCTGATTTTCACGCTCTTCCGAATTTTCCAGTTCAAGGAGTTCTTCAGGACTAAGTTCACCATCGCTTCCATATTCCTGAGCATAGAGAGTGTTGTGAGCTGAATTTAAAATAAACGCCGCACAAAAAAGCACGGCGGCATTTTTTTTAATTTTTCTGATTTTGATTCTATTGATGATTTTAAACATTATCTGCAATTCCTAATTTTCTCATCTGTTCTGTCTCTTCCTTAAAAGAAGCATATTCGCTGCGTTTCTTATTAGCATTTATTATGGAATTGCGCAAGGCAGAAAGCTCAATCTGCATACCTTTTACACGGGCACGAAAATCTGCCTGAACTTCATTTTTAAAATAAGCATCCAGAGAATTCATTATCACAAACACAGACTGTAATTCGGAAATCTGTTTATTAACAAAACTAAGTACGGCGTCTTCCCCTGCGGCCGAAATCTTATTATATTCATTTCCCTTTACAGCAATTCCGTTATAGATGTGTTCTTTTTTAGAAAGATCTGCCAGAAATTCCAGAACCTTAATTTTCTGAATTCTCTCAACTCCAGTTTTTGCATCCTTTATTGGCAGCATGCAGACTCGCTCCTTTTCTTTTAGATTCAGAGCTTTTTTTAATGCCGCAATCAATTTATTAAAAAAAGTAGCCTTACGTTCATAAAGCAAATCAAAATTTTCCGATAGCTTGCCATGCAGCTGAGTCAAAGTAGGCGAAGTAGCGCCCACAGCAAGCACAGCCTGCATAAGCATTTCTTTTGTGTCCGGACCAGTGCTCTTTTTTGTCTCAGTTTTTACCGAGTCTTTTATTGTAAGCCGATCCAGTACCGCTGCTCTAAGCTGTTCTTTTTGTGGACTATGATCTTCCTCAATAATTTCATTTACCAGATCATTATAAAAATTTTTCTTTCCGGTTACCTTTGTGTAGAGTCTTTTGATTTCGGCAAGTTCAGCCTCGCCAGATTCCGCAGCCTTTGATTTGTCAAAATCCGGATGGTCAAAAACATCCCGGCGCAATTCGCCTTTATAAAGCTCACGCAGAAAGACTCCGAGTTCATTCAGAATTTTATTTATAACGACAGTTGCCTGAGAACATTTAGAGACACTGTCGTTTATCATACTCTGAACTACATTGGGAGCTCCGTTTTTTGCATTATTTACGGTAGTTGCGAGAGCTCGGGTATTTGATTTTGCACTATTAGTAGAAAGATTATCCCAATCAAAAACATTGTTAAAATCAATAAGTTTTTTAACCTTTTGAAGGGTAAAGTTTTCCATGGAAAAACGGAAATAGGTACAAATAAAATCCAGCATTGTTTCATAATCAGAAAAACGCTCGCCAAATACCTTTGAATTGTCACTTTCTGCAAACGGACTTGTTTCAGGCACAATAATATCAGAAATTTTCTTATCAAGCCGATAAGGATCAGGAACAATCAGAGATTTCTTTACAAAATTTTCATAAAGCGTTCTTACGCAGGTATGCATAAGACGATACTGTGCAAGTAAATCCTGAAGACATACCGAATTGTACCATTCCTGCTTTTTGTTCAACGCTTGCTGAAGTTCGTTTACAAAATTATCCACTTCCATATATCTATTATCGGCAGGAATTCTCTATTACTTGCTTAAAATTTTCACAGATGTTCCAGGAATTATTGTTTCAAAATTTACCTCAAAACGGTTACCATTTTTGTCCTCTCCTACCACAAAATAGAAAGAACCGTCTTCTGCCCTGAAGATTTTTCCCTTTATAGTCTTGTTATCAGCCTTGAATTCTGCATCTGCACCAGCATCTGTAATTAAGTAACGCGCTTTTCCAACAACATAAACAGGCAGATTGTCATAATCTGAAGCAGAAATTAAAATTGCATTCGTTTTTGCAAGAGGAAGAAGAACTTCATAACTTTCTTCATAAAATTCTTTTTGTGCAGCCGTTTGTAATGCAGCCTGCTCTGCCTGCCGAGCTGCCTGTTCAGCGGCCTTCTCAGCCTGTTCTGTAAGCTGACGGCGACTTTCAGCAAGCTCTGAATTAAGATTATCTATCTTTCCTGTTAATTCCTGATTTTCATTATAAAGAGAAACAGCGGTATCTACAAAAGTTTCACCCATTTCATTTACAAGGCTATGTGATGCCGCAACATAAGAAGGAATTGAATTCTTCTGAGGAACTGCCGCAACAGAAGAATCCAGATATTTATAATCATCATATATTATCTGATACTTTGAGATTGCTTCAAAAACTTTTTTCGCAGAATCCGAGTCATCATATATTTCTCTTTCAGCAAGAAGTGACGAACCGTCAAAATCTGGTTTCTCTGATTCCTGAGTACTACTGATAATTTGCTCTGCAGCCTCATCTGTAAGCTTAGGATCAAGCAGTGCAATTTCAGACTGATACTGTAAAGAAACAGAGCTTACGGCCGACCTCATATCCTCTGAGCTGCGCTTTTGTGTATCAGCAAGTTTTTTGTTAAGCTCGGCAATTCGATTTTCGTACTGATCTTTTATTTTCTGCTGCTCCATTTCCTTTACACGACGTTCACTGTCCAGAGCCTTTTCTTTTTCCTGTGCAGCCTGAACCTTTGCCGTATCAAATTCTGCCAGCTGTTTTTTGTATTCTTCAACTTCTGCTTCTGCCTGAACAAGCTTAGCTTCATATTCTTCATGAACTTCTGCCAGCGCCTTTTTATATTTTGCATCGGCTTCAACAACGAGATCATTTTTCTTTTTCTTTGAACGCAGATTCATAGAATCAATTACAAACAGATCATTTTTATGAGCATCCTCGGCAGCCTTAAGTTTAACGCTCATATCTGCTTCTATTGCGGCCCGCTCTTTTACGGCATTATCATAATTTGTCTGAGCCGCGCCCACCGTGTTCAAAAGATTTTTAAGGTTTAAATCATCAAACTCTTCTACACTGACTGTAATTTCTTCATTATTTGAAGAAATAATTCGGGTCATCAAAAAGGCAATTGCAAATACAACTACAAAACAACCAATCAGCATGAGAGCCGAAAATGGCGAATGATTCTTTTTGGATTTTGCATATTCCTTCTGAATATCGTAGGTCTGCTCGTTAGAAGTCTGGTGAATACGTTCCAGCTCCTTTCCGAGAAAGAGCATTACTTCCTTATGTATCTGATTTGATTTCTGTTCTTCTGTTATTTTGTCGTCATTGCCCATATTCCGCTCCAATCTGCAGGTGCGCCCTTAGTTCCCATTCGCTCAAGGAATACCTGAGTGACATCCAGCTCCAGTCCTTTGAAAATCTTGCGGGCAGCCTTCCAGTCGCCTTCATAGTAGGCCTTTAAGCCTTCTTCGAATTTTGTGTACTGCTCCAGAATAGCTTCATCCATTTCGTTTGTATCAAACGGAAAGTAGATTTTCTTTCCTTTAGTTTTACCCTTTACCTGAACTGTATCAATTTCTATAAATTTATAGCGGGCTGTTTCTGCAGAAACCTCTTCTTTGATTGATTCTGAAACAACAACCGGAATGTGATAGATTCGTGTTAGTCCCTCCAAACGAGAAGCAGAGTTAACTGTATCTCCGATTACCGTGTTTGTCATGTGAGACTGGCGAGGGTCGTCAAAGTCGTTGCGGCCGATTGTTCCGTAGAAAACCTTTCCACCATCTATTCCGACTCCGACATCTACCATTACAGCCTGGAATACACGTTCTTCTGATTCTGTAAGCTTTCGTGTTTTTTCTATTTCTTCGCGACGCTCAAGCATTTCCTGCCGGAGCTCTGCGGTTGCCCTTGTTATGTTCCAGGCTGAAATAACTGCGTTATATGCCTTGGAGCGTTTTGAATCGAGAGTTCCGTAAATTGCAAGAATTGCGTCTCCAATAATCGAACCTACAATTCCGTAATTTTCGTGAACGTTATGAATTACGCGGTTATAATGAACATTCAAAACTTCAATAATATCATTACCAAGCGTTTCTGTTCGGTAAGTAAAGCTCTTTACATCAGAAAAGAGCATTGCAAGCTCCTGCTGCTTTCCTTCGAGTCCTACATCGCGGCCGGCATAAGCCTTTGCGACAATATCCTTTGAAACGAATTTCTGGAATGTATCCAGCAGATTATTTACCTGCATTGAAAGCGAGTTGAAAGAAGCCGCCATGTAAGTAACATCATCGTTTGGAGCTTTTGAGATGTCGATAAGCTCAAGCTTCTTTTTCTGCTGCATCTGAATAAGGTCATCTGTAAAGGAACGAAGCGTACTGAACTCGCGGCGCAGAATAATGTAACCGACGGTAATAAACAAAAGTGTAAGAATAATAATCAGTGCAGAAATAATTCCGTAAACTCTGTAATTTGATTTTTCAAGGTCAGTTCTCAGCTCGGCACGAACAATATAATAGCCCCAGTCATCATGATATTTATAAACGCCGAAATAGTCTCCGTGCGGAGTTGTAAAAGAAATTGACCCCTCTGCAATTCCTGCTTCGCGGTTTTCATTGAGCTGGCGAAGGGCATTTGAATCACTGAAGTTTGTCCAGACAGTACGTTCATTTGCATCTGCAAGAAACTGGAATTCTCCGTTGCGCGAAATTCCAAAAGCCACGCTGTTAGCATTTGCAAAGCCGGTACGCGCTACCTTACACATTGCTTCAATACTTTCCTGCTTGTTGCCAGAATAAGAATATATCTGATATTGATTAGATGATGCCGAATAAAGTTCCTTCAACTGGCTCACCATAATCGTATTATTCAAATTGATTATCTGCCGCTGAGTAAGCTGAAGTGAAATAAAATTCGTGATGAAGTTCGAAAGCAGAATAAGACAAATAAAGATGAGAAGCATCTTTAAGCCAATCGGTATAATCCTGGTTTTTCCGACTCTGGAAAAGAAATGAACCTTACCAGACACTTTGAGTCCTCCAACTATTTTGTATTTTATAAGGATATTTTTAAATGAAATTATTTATTATGATTTAGCGCAAACGTTGTAGTAACTATATATTATAAATGAATTGAATAATAAACGCAAATTTTTTATGATTATGAGAATATAATATCAGGGCGTCCGCATTATAAAAGATTTACGTAATCTTGGCGCGAGGGAGCGGGGCGTGGTACAAAAACACTCTTTTTGTGGCTGCCGCGTAAGCGGCAGGTGTAATAGTTTCTATACCACAAAAAGCGTGTAGCGCATTATTGCGCGGTTTTGTACCACGAAGCCGTGACCGGAAGCCATGTTTTCTCAAATTCGTTTTATAATGCGGAAGCCCTGAATATAATATGGATTGCTTTGGTGTTGCCTCGCAATGACGGACAGAGTTTTACCTCGCAATAACAGGAAACATAATGAAAAAGAATAAATCTATAGTACGATCCGGGCTTCTTCTTACCCTCATGACTTTTGCTTCGCGAATTATGGGATTAGTACGCGAAATAACAAAGGCTTCTTTTTTGGGAACAGGAATCTATGCAGACAGCTTCAGCGTTGCCTTTATGATTCCAAATCTTTTCCGCCGCCTCTTTGCGGAAAATGCAATTTCGGCTGCATTCATTCCAACTTTTAAGGATTATCTTGCAAAAGGCGATTCAGAAGAGAACAAAAAATCAACACAGGAATTTCTTGCTTCAACTTTAACACTTGTCACCTTTATGACAACCTGTGTTGTAGTAATCGGAGTTTTAATTGCTCCACTCATTATGCCATTTTTCTGCGATAAGCCTGATGCAGGGGCCGCTGATTATGCCGTCCAGTTAGAAAAATATCTTCTTGATAAAAGTGAAACAACAATCCTTACAAGGATGATGTTCCCTTATCTGATTTTTATTTCGATTGCGGCATTCTTTCAGGGAGTTTTAAACACCTGCGGAATTTTTGCACCATCTGGATTTACCCCAGTTTTGTTTAACGGAATTGTAGTTGTTTCAACTTACGCACTCGCCCCTCACACTTCCAACCCGGCACGTGCAATGGCAATCGGTACAATTCTTGGTGGTTCTGTTCAGGCAATTTTCCAATGGCCGTTTGTTTACAAAACCGGATGGAAGGCTGAACTAACATCAATCAAAAAAGCTTTTACAAATCCGGGAACAAGAAAGGTAATCGGACTGCTTGCTCCGACAATTATTGGAATTGCAGCCTATCAGCTCAACGACACAGTTTCAACACTCATTGCAAAACACGTAAGCTTTGGTGTTGCTTCAAGCCTTCAGTACAGCATCCGCCTGCAGGAACTTATTCTTGGAATTTTTGCAGTTTCAATTGGAACCGTAATTCTTCCGGATTTGTCTGGCTTTGCAAACAGTAAGGACTGGAGTCAGTTTAATTCTATGCTGCTCCAGGCTATTAAAATTATGACTTTGATTTCCATTCCAATTACCGCCTACTCACTCATTAATGGAAATGAACTGATTTCACTTCTATATAAAAAAAATCAGTTTGATGATAAATCGGTTGCAATGACTCTTGGAATTTTCCGCTTTCATATTTCGGGACTTCTTTTTATTGCCCTGAACAGAATTATTGCACCAGCCTTTTATGCACAGAAAAAAACAAAGCTTGCAACACTCGCTGGGCTTGTAAACTTTGGCACAAACATTCTGCTTGTTCTGATTCTCGCAAAGCCGATGGGCGGAAACGGAATTGCCTTTGCGCTGAGTCTTGCGAGTATGTTCAATACAATTGCACTCTTCGTTTTTATGAAAAAGATGGAAGCAATCGAAGTTGGAAGAGTTGTGAAAGGCACAATTTTGTACGCTCTTAAAATGTGTGTATTTTCTGTAATTGCCGCAGTTCCTACATATTTTGTTCACAACCTCACTGTTGAATATTTTGCAGGTTACAGTAAGATTATCTACTATGGTGCACCTATTTTGATTTCCGGAATTGTTTTTGCAGTTATTGGTGTGCTTGAACTTATAATTACAAGAGATGAGATTATCAGTGTGATTTTACATAAAGTCAGAAAATAAATTGCTTCTTGTCATTGCGAGCAAAGCGAAGCAATCAATAACATAAATCGAGGACAACATGAAACAATACACAAATGATGAACTAAAAGAAATTTACCGCGCACGCCGCAACCGTTTTGCTTCTTACCTGCGCGATTCTGATACAGGAGCCTGCGTTTTTATAGACAGCGAAGAACATCGCGACCCTGCAGTTCCTTATTTTACAAATCATCCGACAGATGCTGTTCTTATAATTTTCAGCGACGGTTATACTGTTCTCATTCCATGGGATGAAAATCTTGCAAAGCAGAATGCTTATTGTGATAAACTTGTTCCATATACACGCTACAAGAATAAGTCTATTGATGCAGTGAAAGCACTGCTTAACGTGTACTATACTCATGGAGAAAACAGCAAGGTGGAACTTCCACCCTACCTCACTTACCCGGATTACCTTAAGTTTATAGATGCCCTTTCTAATTATGATTGCCGTTGTAAAGAAGACGGCGCACATAATTTTGTAACAAACTGCCGCATGCAAAAAGATGAATACGAAATTGACTGTACCCGCGAAGCTGCGCGTGTGGGCGACCTCATTATTGATGAAATTGAAAAGCAGATAAAAAAGGGAAAAATTAGAACCGAAACAGATGTCGCACTTTTAATTGAACGTATGCTGCGCGAAAATGGATGTCAGCGCACTGGTTTTGATACTCTCGCCGCAGGACCTTCACGCAGTTTTGCAATTCACGCATTTCCGGGCTACACTGCAGCAGAGTGGCCGGCACAGGGACTTTCTATTCTGGATTTTGGTGTTGTTTACAACGGCTACACAAGCGACACAACTGTAACGGTAGCAAAAGGGTCTCTTACAAAAGCACAGGAAAAACAGCTTAATCTGGTTCAAAAAGCTTATGATGAAGCTCTTAAACTTTATAAGCCCGGCAAACCGATTATTGAAGCTGCAAAAAAATGTGATTCTGTATTTGCCTCTGCAAAACGAAAAATGCCTCACGGTCTCGGACATGCAATCGGACTTGAAATTCATGAAGCGCCACGAGTAAGCATGTCTGTTGCTCCTGAACTTGTTTTTAAGCCTGGAATGATTTTAACCTGCGAGCCTGGTCTTTATGACGTCGAAATTGGTGGAACTCGCCTTGAAAATGATGTCCTCATCACCGAAGACGGCAATGAGGTTATCACCCATTCAAGGATTATCAGAATATAACGTTCTTAAAAACTAATTAATTGTTCAGACGACAGCTGTTAAAAACGGCTGTCTGGACTGTCTAAAAAATCTCGCTCTTCTGACTAACTAAAGCAATCTGCTCAAGAATACCGTCGGCTGTTACACACAGCGCATTTGCAAGAGCTTTGTCTTCGAGTTCTGCAGCAAGCTTTTTCATGCCTTTAATTACACGTTTAATCAGGTCGTTGCAGAGTTCTTCTTCAGACTCCGTATTCAGCTGACTTTTGTATTCGTCTCCGAGAACTCCGGATTTTATCAGTGACTCTGCCGTAACTAGAAGTCCAGGTTTTCCAGACATCTTTGCAATGATGTATTCTATCATCATGCGCATGCGACAGGTTGTCGAGGTATTCTTTTCTGAATCCGGGAGCGCTTCTGTAAGCACCTTAAGCTTCTTAAAGAGCTCAATTTCCTGTGCATACGCTGCCGCAGTTTTGTCATCATTCAAAATTCGTTCAATCTTTTCAAGCATATCATCCGCAGTAACAAATAAATCGTCATCCTCGGTTTGTGCTTTAGCTGCGACAGATTTTTCATCAGCCGGTTCCTCATCAATGACATTTTTTTCACCGCCCATCAAAAGAATGTCGTCTACTGAAAGGAATGGATAATCTGTATAATCAAGTGAAGCTGAAGCTGAATTTGAATCCGAATCTGAAGGCTGTACCGGAGCAGGGACTGAATCAAAAGAATCTTCTACAACGGGCTCCTCTGAGATTTCTGTTTCTTCTGAGATTTCTGTTTCTTCTGAAACTTCAGCCTCTTCAGAAATTAATGGTTCTTCAGTAATTACAGCCTCTTCCGAATTTTCAGACTCATCATTAATTTCAGTCTCTTCTGAAATTTCAGATTCTTCGCTGATTTCCTGTTCTTCAGGATTTTCCGTTTCTTCTGTATTTACCGGTTCCTCAATAATTTCTGTTTCCTCAACAACTTCAGGCACTTCCGTAAATACAGGCTCTTCTTCAATCTCAGGCTCAACGGTAGTTTCGGACTCAACGGCAGTATCTGGTTCCTCTGTAATTTCTGTAGCCTCTGTAACTTCAGTGTCAGCTGCAAATTCCGGTTCATCAGTAATTCCAGTCTCTTCTGTCATTTCAGGTTCAACTGTGATTTCTGGTTCTTCTGTATTTTCTGGTTTCTCTGCAGTTTCAGGTTCTTCTGCATTTATCGGATCTTCAACTATTTCCGGCTCTACAATCTTCTGTTGTACAGAAGTACCTGCTTCAGGTAAATCATATTCCTGAAGTTTTTCATCAACAGCCTTATCTACTGCTTCATCAATAGCCTGATCCACAGCCATGTTCACAGCTTTACCGACCGCTTCATGAATCATCTTTTCATTCTGCTGCTTAAGCTCCTGCTTGAGTTCATCTGCAAATTCTTTCTGCTGAAGAGCCATTTCCCGCTGCTGTAACTCAAGTTCTTTCTGCTGCTGCTTTAAGTCATTCATCATGCGGTTTGCCTCATCCTCCGACATAGAAGGATAAGATGCAGGCGCTGGGCGCGGTTCAGAAGCAGGCAGTGATTGTTCAGTAACTGGTTCTGCCGGTGCAGGCTCAAATGGTGCAGGCTCAGGTGATGCTGATTCCATTGGTGCAGGCTGTACAGAAGGCTCTTCAATCGGAGCTGCTTCATCCGAAGGTTCTTCTTTTGCAGTAGCATCATCAAAATCAGAAAAATTAAATTCGCCTTCATCTTCGCTAAGTCCATCTGTAAGATCATCCTTATCATCATCTCCAGCGGCTGGAGTCATCATTGAAAGCAAATCTGAATCTTCTTCATTTTCATCATAACCATTATCTTCTTCTGGAACAGGTTTATTTTCAGAATTCGGATCATCATCAAAATCTTCCCAGAAATCTCCTTCTTCACCAGTCAATGCCTGTTCAATAGGAGGAGTTGATTCAAGTCCATGAAGAGCAGAATCATCCTCTTCGTCTTTACCGCCATTTGCATTAAGAGCATCAAGCTGGTCGGCAGTTTCTTCATCACTCGCAATAAAGTTTCCATCGTCTGAAAGATTTCCGCCATCCTCAGCACTTAGCTGATCTGCATCAACAGCAATAGGCATTTCTTCGTCATTAAAAATTTCTTTATTTGCCTCAAGCTCACTATAAATTTTTTCAAGCTGCTTTACTGCGTAAATATTTGGATTTTTTAAACCAATTCCTTTTTCAAATTCTGTCTTAGCTTTTTTAAGCTCGCCGCGTGCAGAGTTAATTGTACCTAACAGATTATAACCATCCGCGAGCTGAGGACGACTTTCTATAAAATTCGAAGCCATCTTTTCTGCCTTCTCATAATTACCGGTCTGAATATATCGGTCTGCGGCATTAACCATATAATCTTTATAATGATGATTCAGTTTCTTGATTTTATCAAAGTAAGTATTGGCAGCCTCTTCATCACCACGGCAAACAAAATACTGTCCGTAAAGATCAAGCACCTGTAAATCTTTTCCATTAGTCTTTGCATCAATGGTCTTAATCAAATCAAGAGCTTTTTCATAGCGCTGAGCAGAAAGAAGAACATGTGCATACTGCTTGCAGACATCAATATTTTCCGGAGCAATATCAACTGCATCGAGAATCTTTTCCATGGCCTGCTCAATCTTCATTCCTTTTTCAAGAGATTTTGAAAGCCCTACAAGAATATTGATATCGTTCTGTTTTAAATTTTCTGCACGCTTAAAAGTTTTTGTTGCATTATCATAATCAAACTGATTCAAATAAATGCGGCCGAGAATGCAAAGCAAATCAACATCATTCGGATGAAGCTTTATCGACTGCTCAACCAGTTCCTGTGCCTGTCTTGTATTCTGACATTTTATCAAGAGTTCGCTGAAATCACGGATTGCATCAAGCCAGCCCGGTCGTGTTTTAAGTGCAATTTCAAAACAGCGCACTGCATCTGGAAAGTTTCTTTTTTCTTCATAAACGTGTGCAAGATTGTAATTCAAAATAGGATGATTCTGGTCAACCTGAAGTCCCCGTTTATAGGCCGAAATCGCCTTATCATATTCTTTTTTTGCAGAATAAATTGAGCCAAGATGATTATGTGCAAGAACATCGTTCGGATTCTGCTCTATAACCGTTTCAAAAGAATCTATTGCATCATCATAATTACCCATTTCTTTATAGGTAAATCCTAAGTTATAGCTTATAGTCGGATTGCTTAAAGAAATTTTCTGGGCCTTGTAAAGAATATTTACAGAATCTTCATAGCGTTTGAGACGTCGGAAAATTCCTCCAAGACTTATCATCGCATCTGTGCTGTCTGGATTAAGCTTTATTATTTCTTCGTAATATGGAATTGCTTTGTCGTCCTGCCCTGCACGCACATAAATACTGCCAAGCTGCTGAAGATACTCGATATTATTTTCATTGCCGCGCAGCAATTCTTTGTATAATCGAGCTGCTGTACCCCAGTCGTGAGAAGTAATTGCATTCTGAGCCTTTGTCAAAATCAAACTATTAGCCATATATTTCCCCTGTGTAAGCCCTCAGGCTATCTATTTCCTAACTATTTTAAGCGTGCAAGCGGACGCGCAAAAACTTCTTTTGAAAGTTTTCCGACAACCCTCATATCATAAGCAGACCAGGCTGCTACCGCAAAATAATAGATTTTTCCGTTTTCGAGTCCGGTTACTGTAAATGAACTTGTATTCCCAACATTAATCGGTGATTCCCCCTCGATTGCCATGCGGCCTAGATACTCACCAGGACGGGTACCGTAATATAAATAGTAGCCGCCCGCAGTATCGTCTACCGAATAGTTCCAGGAAACCGTAACGCTGCCATTACCCGCAACCGCCTTTACAACGAATGGAGGAAGAGGTTCCGGGAGCTCGGTAAAATCCAGACTGATTGCTGTGATGGCAGGAGTTTTTTCTCCATTGCCGTCCGGCAAAAGCTCTGCAGCTACCTGAAAGTAAAGTCCTGTAATTCCGCTGAGCGTTTCGCCACTTTCTACCGGCTTCCATTCAGGATAAGTATCTGTCCAGCCATAAAAATTTTCACCTGACCGAACGTAATAACAGACCTCGGTCTGTGAAGGTATATTCATTTCTGCATCAAGCTTATTAAGAATTGAACCTGTAGAAACCATAATCGGTTTTGTTACAAAACGCCCGCCGCCTGGAAGATACTGCATATGTCCAATACTTCCTGCGTTATCAGCAGACTGAAAATCAGGAGCAGAATACGGGCGACGCAGAATTCTGAACTCATCAAGTATTCCAGTATATTCAGGACAAATCTCAAGTTCTGCCGGCGTACCAAGATAGACCAGACTAACATCTCCACCTTCCGAACGTTCGGTAGTTATATAAGTTATATCTTCTGTAATTCCATTTACGACATATTCGAGAATTCCAGTTTCACAATCAAACGAAAGGACATGATAACTCCAGGCATCAGGAATTATTTTTGAAGAACCTTTAAGTTCTACTTCATTCTTACCTGCGGAGTTCAAATACATATCAAAAATATTATTCAACTCCCATTTTATATGTCCTTTATCAAAGATTCCGTTAATCACCTGAAATACAAGGCGGCCATCCTCATTACGTGAAGATTCCCAGTTTAGTATAATTTCGCCATTTTCGACTATCGAAGGATAAAGCCAGAATTCAATCGAAAAAGATCCCATTAGTCCTTCCGAACCGAAAAATGAACCTGGTTTTCCAGAAACACTCAGGCCACCCATATTACGGCTGAGACCTGCTGATTTTTCATTCTGAGTCTGATTCGTCTGTTGAAAATTATTTTTATTGATTGTGTAGTCGCCGTCAGAAATCGGCATTACTGCATCTTCAAAATCAATAAGCAAATCTGTATATTCATCAAAAACAAAGGAATTAGAAGCGAGCTGTATACAATCATATCCATAGCGTCCTTTTCCAGTTGTAATATTCTCCTGCTTCTGGAATACAGGCCAGCCGTTTTTTCCGCCGAGCACAACTTCTTTTGCAAAAAGATTCATCATGCTGTTCGTACAGATTACAGCAACCGCTATAATAAGAAGTCTTTTTCTGATACAATTTCCTAACATAACATGACAGCCAAAACTACCAGCGCAAAACCCGCGACAACCCGCGAGGTTCTGCACGAAACAGCTCTGAAAGCTCCTCAATCCAGCGGCGTCTATCTGTGGCGAAACGCAGAAGGCACCGTAATTTATGTGGGAAAAGCAAAAAGTTTGAAGAGCCGTCTGTCTTCCTACTTTTCAGGACAACAGAGCGTCAAAACAAGGCTTTTAATCTCCCACGCCAATTCTATTGAATATATCACAACAGCGAACGAGTACGAGGCTCTGCTGCTGGAAAACAACCTCATCAAAAAGTATAATCCCCGCTACAACATCTGTCTGAAGGACGGTAAATCATACCCGGTTCTCAGGATTACCCATGAGGATTTTCCCAAGATTTTTAAGACGCGCCGCATTCTGCAGGATGGCTCTACTTATTTCGGTCCGTTTCCTGATGTTGCAGCTCTGGATACATTTATTGAAACACTTTTCAAGCTGTATCCTGTCCGTCATTGCAGAACCTTTAGAAAACGGGATACTCCCTGTCTTTACTATCACATGAAGCAATGTCAAGCTCCCTGCTGCGGTAAAATTTCTAAACAATCCTACAATTTATACATCGGTGAAATTAAAAGGCTACTTGAGGGAAAAGGTGAAGAAACTGTAAAAGCCATGCAGACCGAAATGAAGGCAGCAGCAGCGGCTTTGGACTTTGAAAAAGCAGCCAGACTTCGCGACGGCATTAAAGCCCTCATGGTTTTGCAGAATCAGAATATAGTAGAAAGCTTTGATTCTGATGACCGCGATTATATTGCTTACCACAGCGAAGGCGAGCTTGTAAGCTTTACAGTTCTTAAGATTCGCCAGGGCAAGCTGCTGGGCCGCGAAAATTACCGCGCCGAATCTCTGAATGACGATGATGATTTGATTGCCGAATTTATGGCAGTTTTTTATGATGATGTAGTTTCAATTCCGCCGCAGATATATATTCCTCAGACCAGCGAATTTGAACATATTTCCCGCTGGCTGCATGAAGAAAAAGGCTCGAACTCACAGGTAATCATGGTTGCTTCCCGCGACCTGCCCCGCGACGTTGCCGCCCTGCAGATGGCAAAACAGAACGCAAAGGAAGATATTGTGCGCCGCCTTCGCGACCGCGGCGATACCCCTGCCATGGAAGAACTCAAAGAAAAGCTTGGCCTCGATACACTGCCTGTTCGCATTGAAGGCTTTGATATTGCCCATATCGGCGGTAAGTGGCCGGTTGCCTCCCTCATCAGCTTTTACAACGGCAACCCGGATAAAAAGAACTACCGCTACTTCCGCCTTAAAACTACGGACGGCCTTATAGATGACTTTGCCTCAATGAAGGAAGCAGTTTCCCGCCGCTACACAAGACTTCTCAACGAACAGGCCGATATGCCCGACCTGCTTTTAATAGATGGTGGTATCGGCCAGGTAAACGCAGTAGAAGAAATCCTGAATTCTCTCGGCCTCGACATCCCGGTTGCCGGCCTTGCCAAGCGCGATGAAGAAATCTACCGTCCGGGTAACAGCACGCCAATCTGCCTTCCAAAAAGAAGCGATGCCCTACGTCTGCTTCAGCGTGTCCGTGACGAAACCCACCGCTTTGCCACAAGCCGTAACCAGCAGCTTCGTACAAAAGAAAATACAAAATCAATTTTCCTGGAATTGCCGGGAGTCGGCGAAAAGCGGGCCCTGCAGTTACAGCGCAAGTTTCTCACTCTGGAAAATCTTGCTGCCGCAGAAGAAAGCGCCGTTGCCCAGTGCCTGCATGTCCGCGCAGACGAAGCCGCAGATATCCTGCTCAAAGCCCGCGACCTCAACGCCAAGCGCAAGGAAAAGAAAGACCTGCAGCGCCTTTCTCTGGGTCAGGCCGGCACCACAAAAGAAAAAGCCGCAGAAGCAGGTTATATTGCAGACCTTGCAAGTGCGGCACTGGTAGCAGCCACAGGCTCCGAAGACAAGCTGACAGCCGGCGACAATCTTGCCGCCGCAGAAAATCGGCCGGACTACGGCGAGTAAAATACCGTAACGAAAATCTTCCTAAAATCTTATTCTTTTTTCCGGCGGCAGATACATTTTATCGCCGCTCTTTATATCAAAGGCTTCGTAAAATTCATCAAACTGCTGAACTTCAGCGTTTACACGAATAAAGTTTGTCGGATGCGAATCCTTTAATACACTACTCACATATGCTTTTTCCGTATATTTAACTCCCCATAAATAAGAATAACACTTGAAAAATTTCTGGTAATCAAAATCAGAAATCTTTTTTGCCATATTCAGAATACGGGTCATGCCGAACATATCAGCTCCGGCTTCAAATTTTATACGTTCACAGCTGCTCTTTCGTCCATTCAAAAGTGTAAATTTGTGCATATAGTTTCCATACTCTGTAAGCTTTTTGTTAAGAGCCTCCACATCTTTTTCATCCCAGAGCATTCTTCTTGCTCCGGCGAAACCTGGAATACTGAAGGAATGACTTATTTCATGAGCCATT
Source organism: uncultured Treponema sp. (assembly GCA_947166355.1). Taxonomy (GTDB): domain Bacteria; phylum Spirochaetota; class Spirochaetia; order Treponematales; family Treponemataceae; genus Treponema_D. The sequence continues at coordinate 14,065 of CAMVDX010000001.1, read as the reverse complement.
ACCGTTCCAAGTTTTGCCATCTTTTCTTCAATAGTCATGTTTACATCATAGCCGGTAGCCCATATCCAGCCTGCACAAATATTTATTGAATTATTGAGCCAGTTATAATATGCGTTCATAGTCTGAGGAGAATCTGCCCATGCATAAACATCAACTTCACTAAAGCTTTGTTCTATCTGAATTGCTTTCTCAAAATTTTTAAGCTTTATATAAGAAGCCAGAAGTGATTTTTCAGAATCAGAGCCCTCCGTAAGAAGTCCGTATAAACCGCTGTAATCAGGTAAACTATTTGAATAACCGGCAATAATCTTTGTCTCTTTTAAAACCTGAGTAAGGTTATATTTTGCCCCTGTAGAAAGCCAATTCCATTCAGGAATCTCTAAGATATACTCATCAATAATGCTCTGAACAAATTCTGTAACATCCTCTCGTACTTCTTCTGAGAAAAAGTTTTGCACCCAAAGTTTTCCGTAGAGCATTGGAATAATATTGTTCAGAAATTCAATTGAATATATGTCTCCATCATAAATTATTTTCTTTCCATAAATTTTTTTTGTAATTTCCAGTTTCAATTCATAACAATCCCGATCAAGAAATCCGGCTGAAGTTCGCAACAAATTACAAATACATAAAGCCTTTAAGGCCTCAAGATTTTCCCCGTTATAAAGAGAAAAGAATTTTTCTACCTGCCCACTCATAATAATCTGGATATCACCAGCTTCACCATAACCTGATGCTTCCATAAATTTTCTGATTGGGTATGCATCATATTTTTCATTAGGCTTATTCTTATACATCCATACGTCTACTATGCCTTTAACGCGGGAATATTTTTTTTCAAAATTCTTAGCAGACTTTACAAGCTTCTTTGCCTCTCTCTTTGAGTAACCACACTTTACAAGCATTTTTTCGTAAAAGTCTGAAGAATATAGTTCGTTTGGACTAACACGATTTTTGTCAAACTGAAATTTAAGTCCAAAGGTAATTATATTCCATGTGGAAGTTGTATAATAACCAGAATCAAATGGAAGAAAGATTCTTGCTTCATCATCATAAAAAAGCGTTTCAAAATCCTCCAGAGACTGAAGCTTCTGAAACTTTTTAAGAATTGGAAGTACGGGTTCTACCCCTTGGGCATTTCTTTTCTCCCAGTCTGAGCACTGGTCATAAATATATTTTAATGCTTTGTTTTCAGAATTTTCTTCCGTCTCCAGCTTCAGACTTTTTACATAGGAAAGCATTTTCTCCTGAATCTCATCATAAGCAGCCAGAGTATTATGTACATTAATTTTAGTTTTCGGAATTGGTGTATTTTTCAAGAAATCATAATTAGTACTTTGATAAAAATCATCTTCAAGCCGGGGTTGTTTACGGGAAAGTTTTCCATCAATATTGGTATTAAGCCAGATTGATTTTGGATAGAAGACAGGTATAAAACTCACTGCCAGCAGCAGCGGAGCCAGAATAATCAGAATTAATGCATTTTTTTTAATTTTTTTGTTTTTCATATTTTTAATTATAGGCCTACTTTTCTATGCCCGCAAGGGTAACCATAGTTACTTTTGCAGTGAGTTTTGTCACAAATCGTCATTGCGAGGAGCCCAAAAAGCGACGCGGCAATCCATTAGAAAAGTCTGAAGCCTTTTATTGTTTTTACAGATTTACGCTCTATCAGTTCCGGGCGACAACGGATAATCGGAGGAACAGATTTTCCATCAATCTGATCCAGCATCATTTGCGAGGCAATGTCGGCAATTTCTGTTGTGCTCTGACGAAAGGTTGTAAGACCTAAATATTCAGAAGCAATTTCATCATCAAAACCTATAACAGACAAATCTTCAGGTATGCGGATTCCATTCTTTTTAGCATATTCGTAAACACCAAATGCCAGCTGATCATTAGTTACAAAAACTGCGGTCAGGTCTTTGCGGCGTTTTATGAGACGACCAAAAGCTTCAGCTCCGCTTTCCTTACCCCAGTCAGAACACAATTCATAAAGTGAATCATCAAAAATATGATACTTTTCTAATGCCGTTCGAAAACCATTAAACCGTTCAGCAGGAGCTGTAGAAATTCCATCAACAGGAGCCGATATATAACCAATCTTTTTATGTCCATGCTTTAAAAGATATTCAGCTGCTTCGTACCCCCCCTGCTCGTTCGCAGTAATCACCGTACAGATTCCATCAAACACAGAGTTTGTAGATACGCGCGGAAGATTTGCCTTGATAAAATCTGAAAAATCTGCCGGAGTATTTGTTGCAGGATTTATAATAATCACTCCATCAATGCACCGGAAATTTGCATGAGAAAAATAAGTCATATTAAAATGACGTGACAGAAAAATCAAATCATATCCCGCAGCTTCAATCTTCTCCCTGAATCTGGTTAACACTGGAGAAAAAAGTGGATGAGAGAATCCCATATTCATTCCGGTATCATCATAAATAACGCCAATAAGATATGATTTTTTTGTAGTAAGAGTTCGCGCAGTAATGTTAGGCTCATATCCAAGTTCCTTCGCTTTATCCAGAATCTTCTGTCTGGTCTCTTCACTCAGCGAGCCCAGTCCGTTTAATGCGCGAGAAACGGTAGGCGCAGAATAACCTGTTGCTTCAGCAATGTCGTAAATAGTAATCATATTATTATTCTATGATAAAACGAACATTTTTTCCAACTATTGTATCAATAGTTTACCCATTGAATAAGTTTTTTTTATTTATTATTCTCTTTTGTCAACGAGGAATTTATGTCCCAGATTAATGGCATTTTAGAAAAACTTGAAGGAACTTATGTTTATGATATTTTAATTCAAATGGAAAAAGTCTATGGCCGTATAACAAAAGAGCAGCAAAGCTGGTATCATACTACACAGTTCTTATGCCCAGATGGATGCGGACACTGCTGCGTAGGCTTTGAACCAGACCTTATGAATGGTGAAGCACTTTATATGGCAGCATGGCTCATAGAAAACCAGAACTCTACCGCCATGCAGATTGCTAATGAAACATTTCCTTTTGATAATGGTAAAACCTGTCCTTTTTTTAATCCTGATTCACCTTATCATTGTTCTATATATAATGGCAGAGCTTTTATCTGCCGCCTTTTTGGAGCTTCAAGCTTTCGTTCACGTAATGGCGATAAAACCTGGCGCCCTTGCAAGTTTTATCCTGATGAACTCCTCGCTGCCCACAAACCGGCTCTCACAAAAAAACAGTATAGTGAAGAGGAAACTGCCCAAGTACTCGGTGCAGTTCCACCTCTTATGAACGACCTTACAGAAGAAATTTCTGCATCTTCATCTGGAGAAACAAAACTCATTCGGGAGATTCTTCCTGCTACAATACGACACCTGTTATGGCTCATCAGCATGAACGACAACGATAATGATAATCCGAATGGCTCTCCATCCGGAGCACCACCAATGGCGGCATAAGCAGTGCCAACACAGCAAAGTCTACTTGTAAAGACTTTGCATTTTTGATAACTTATTCAAAGATTTTACGTTTGAGATGAACAAACAGTCAGAGTCCATAGAGTCCTGCTTTACCGGCGACGCCACGGCGCACCGAGTATCACATCTACCAAGTAATTTACTGAACAAAACACATTTTATTATTCTCACAACACACCGGTGGTTGCGTCTTTCGAAACCACCATTTAGGAGATCTCTATGAATAAATACGCAAAGCGTTATCTTATTGACGCTATGAGTGGTATGGCTCAGGGACTTTTCTGTTCCCTGTTGATTGGAACAATTGTTAAGACTCTCGGACAGCAGCTGCTCCGTCTTAACGAAAATGCAGTTTTCCAGTTTCTCGTAAACGCCGGAAACTTTGCAACAGACTCACATGTTGTCGGAGCCGCAATGGCAATCGGCATTGGTTTTGCAATGGGAGTTCCTGCTCTCGTTCTGTTTTCTCTCGCCGCAGTTGGCTCAGCTGCAAATGTAACTGGTGGAGCCGGTGGTCCGCTCGCTGTTCTTTTTATTGCAATCATAGCAGCAGAAATGGGCTGTCTTGTAAGCAAAAAGACAAAGGTTGATATTATTGTAACTCCAGCCGTTACAATTCTTGTAGGTGCACTGCTTACTGTTTTAACCGCAAAATACATTGGTGCAGCGGCAAGCTCTGTAGGACGCTTCCTCGTCTGGACAACAAAGCTTCATCCGTTCTGGATGGGAATTCTTGTTTCTGCCGTAGTTGGAATTGCACTGACTTTGCCGATTTCGTCTGCCGCTATTTGTGCCGCTTTTGGACTTACAGGATTGGCCGGTGGAGCCGCCGTTGCAGGCTGTTGTGCTCAGATGGTCGGATTTGCAGTTTTAAGCTTCCGTGAAAATCGCTGGGGCGGAATCTTAAGTCAAGGCTTGGGAACAAGTATGTTACAGATGCCTAACATCATCAAAAATCCGAAGGTATGGATAGCGCCGATTGTAACCTCGATGATTACAGGCCCGCTTGCTACCTGCCTTTTCAAAATGGAAATGAATGGTGCCGCTGTAAGCTCTGGAATGGGAACCTGCGGACTTGTAGGACAGATTGGTGTTATTACCGGATGGTTTGAACCAAGCGAAGTAGCAATTGGTCACGGAGCTGCAGCAATTCAGCCGGGCTTTTTTGACTGGTTTGGTCTTGTCATGATTTGCGTTGTACTGCCTGCAGTTTTGTGCTGGGCATTCGGATTGTTGTTCCGCAAAATCGGTTGGATTAAAGAAGGAGATTTGTCTCTCTAATTACATTCACAGAGGGCCGACCAGAAAGTTTTATCAAAGTGAATCGCCGCAGCAAGCAAAATGATTCGGAATGTTTCTGCGGCAAACTTATTGGTCTGCCCTTTGTGCTTCAACTTCATTATCGTCGTTTATCTTCTGTCATCTCCATTTTTATAATATTTTTTTTATAGTTTCATACAATACTTAATTCTTTTCCTCTTCTATACTAGATCTTATGAAAACACTTTTTAATGACGGCTGGAATTTTGCCGAGCTTGCTATTGATGAAGCGTCCATGTATGAAGATGGAAAGCCTGTATTTTTTTCTCCTGATACTTTTTATGATAAAGCAAATGCTGATGAACTGATTTACAGACCAGTGCATATTCCCCACGACTGGCAGATTTCGCATGTAAAGGAGCTTTACAAAAACAGCGTAGGATTTTATAAGAAGACTTTTGAATATTCTGAAAGCTCTGAAGCTGACAGTAATAATACCGGCATCTCAAAAAGTTCTGTGACCTGTGGCCGCTATATTGCTCTTCGTTTTGAAGCAGTTTACATGAACAGCGCCGTCTGGGTAAATGGCAAAAAGGCCGGTGAATGGAAGTACGGCTATTCAACTTTTGAATTTGATATAAGCTCTCTCGTAAAGCCGGGACAAAATGAAATCCTTGTGATTGCGGTTTATCAGAATTGTAATACAAGATGGTATTCAGGTGCAGGAATTATCCGTGATGTTTATTTAATTAACAGTCCGGCGGTGCATCTTGTTAGTGACGGAGTTTACTTTAGCACGGAACCGGCAGATACAGAAAAGCTGGATGGGGAATGGAAGGTAAAAATTAGCACTGAGATTTCTCCGGTGGTTGAGTGCCCGCAAAGCGGGTGTATCGAAACCACTGAAGATGAAGATAAATCAGAGGTGGTTTCGATACGTCCTTCGGACTACTCAACCACCGGGACTTGGCATAAAGTTTCGCATACTATCACAAACCCGGACGGCAAATTATTCGCCGAGTTCTCAGGCGACGGTGAGTTTACTGTCAAATCCCCACATCTCTGGGACATCAGTGACCCGTATTTTTACACACTCACTACTTCACTCTTCGACGCCAATGGCAATCTTCTTGATGAAAACTCTCAGCACTGTGGTTTTAAGCATGCTGTCTTCACATCAGATAAGGGCTTTTTCCTCAACGGCCGCCATGTCAAAATTAATGGCGCCTGTCACCATCACGATCAGGGAGTATTAGGTGCCGCCTTTAATCTTACAGCTCTGCGCCGTCAATTCACCAAACTCATGGAAATGGGAGTAAACTCCGTGCGCTGTTCTCACAATCCGCCGCCAACAGCCTGGCTCGATCTTTGTGACGAAATGGGAATCATGGTTGATGACGAAATCTTTGACATGTGGGAAAAACCAAAAACTCCTTTCGATTACGGTAACTACTTTAACGAATGGTGGGAACGCGACATCACAAATTGGGTGCGTCGAGACCGTAATCACCCAAGCTTAATTATGTGGTCTATCGGAAATGAGATTTACGACACCCACGTTGGAAACGGCTTTGAAATCACAAAGAAGCTTTACAAAGCAGTTGTAAAAAATGATTCGAACCGTAACGCACCAATCACAATTGCATCAAATTATATGATGACAGAAGGAGCTCAGAATTGTGCCACACAAATTGATACCGTAGGTTACAACTATCTTGAACGTCTTTATAAAGAGCATCACGAAAAGCATCCTGAATGGAAGATTTACGGAAGTGAAACGGGCTCTACAGTACAGAGCCGCGGAATCTACCATTTTCCTGATTCGCTCAAACTCGTCACTTTTAGCGACGGCCAGTGTTCAACACTTGGAAACTGTACAACTCCGTGGGGCTGCGTAAATACTCAGACTGTAATTGCAAATGACCGCGACTGTCCTTTCAGCGCAGGCCAATACATCTGGACAGGCTGGGACTATATCGGTGAGCCAACTCCTTATCATTCAAAGTCTTCTTTCTTTGGTCAGATTGATACGGCTGGATTTCCAAAGGACACTTACTATCTGTTCAAATCTGAATGGGTAGGAAAGAATACAGCTCCATTTGTTCATCTTCTTCCATACTGGGACTGGAACGAAGGCCAGCTGATTGATGTAAAGGCTTATACAAATGCTGATTTCGTCGAACTCTTTTTTAACGAACGTTCGTTAGGAAAACAAAAAATAAATCATAAAGATGGGGCAGCACCTTTTGGTCAGTGGCAGCTGGAATATCACAAGGGCGAGATTAAAGCCGTAGCTTATGATGAAAATGGCGTAGTTGTTGCGGAGGATGTAAAGAAGTCTTTTGGTGATCCGGCGAAAATTCTTTTAAAACCTGAACCCGATTATAATGGATTGCTTCGCTCCGCTCGCAATGACGAATTTAACCGCAATGAACCGAAATGTCATTGCGAGGAGCGAAGCGATACTGCAAATACTCGTACACCCCGTCATTGCGAGGAGCGAAGCATCACTGCAAATACTCGTGTAACACGTCATTGCGAGGAGCGAAGCGACGCGGCAATCCACTTTATTCAGATAATGCTAGCCGACGAGTCCGGCACCCTCGTAGAAAACGCCCGCAATTACATCACCTTCAACGTAGCAGGCGACGCCGAACTGTTAGGCCTGGATAACGGCGACTCAACTGATTATGACGAATATGTAAGTGCAACCGGCCGCAGCCACACAAGAAAGCTTTTTGCAAACCGTCTGATTGCCATTGTCCGCTCAAAATCAGCAGGAGCAAGTTTTGTAATCACTGCCGCCAGCACAGGGCTCCAGAATGTTTCAATGAAATATAACGGCACCACAAACGAATGGAGCGAAGTTGCCCCGTACATGACAATCCGCCCAGAAATGTCGTTTATCCCGACTCGAAAAATTGAACTGCTTGCAGAAGGCGCAACAAAGCTGGATGCCGGTCATCGCGAGGTGAGAGTCACTGCAAAAGTTCTCCCTGAGAATTCAACAATAAAAGAAATCAACTGGAATCCAGTTCTTAAAGAATGTATTGCAAGTGATAATATCACTGTAAATCCGGTGGTTGAGTGCCCGACTGGGCGTATCGGAACCACCGCAATCATCCGCGCAACCGGCGACGGCGAATGTATTCTTCGCTGCACAGCCCAGAACGGCACAAAGTACGACGAAGTAATCAGCGACCTGCCATTCATCGTAAGCGGAATTGGAAGCTGTCGTCTTAATCCATACAGTTTAATTGAAGCCTGCCGTTTTACAGACTATGACCAGACAGACGGCAAGGCTAAGCCAGAAATGTCTCTTGAAAGCGGAATCTCAAACCGCAAGTGCGGAGCTACCTGGGTAAGATTTGACAAGGTTGATTTTGGCGCCGACGGAGCAGATACAATCCATCTGCCGATTTTCAGCTTCGAAACAGAACTGCCTATCGAAGTGTGGGATGGAAAAGGAACTGGAAGCGACGCCGAATGTCTTGGTACATTCATCTACCGCCATGAATCAATTTACAACACCTACAACGAAAATGTATTTACACTAAGCCATAGGCTTTTTGGAGTTCATACAATTACCATTGCAATAAAAACCGACCTCTATCTGCACGGCTTTTATTTTGATAAAACTTCTAAGGCTTTTGCAAAACTCCGTGCTCTGGATGCAGACCTGATTGCAGGCGATGCATTCACCCGCACAAAAGTGGCCGTAGAAGGAATCGGTAACAACGTAAACCTTGATTTTGCGAATATGAATTTTGGAAACCGCAGTGCTGCAGGCCTGACAATCTGTGGTAAATCAAACAGTGAGAACAACACGATAAACATCAAGTTCTTCGCCGAAGACGGAAGCTCTACAACTCAGGTAATCGAGTTCCCGCACACAGATGGCTTCGAAGAAAAAACCTTCCAGCTTACACCGGTGAAAGGTCTGCAAAAAATCAGCTTTGTATTCCTGCCGGGAAGTAATTTTGATTTTAAGTGGTTTAAGTTTAATTAAATGGATTGCCACGCCCTTCGGAGCCCGCAGGGCGACGTGGCAATCTATTCTATAAGAAGTAAACTATTATTCCCAGAATCACAAGCAGTACAAAATTGTAAGCGGTGAATACGGCGAAGTAACTGTGGCTGTGATTGTCGGCGGGTTCAGTGGTTTCGATACGCCCGCTTTGCGGGCACTCAACCACCGCAGTTTCAGGCTCAACCAACGCTTCGGCGCTGTAGAGTTTGAAGGAAATTACACTGGCCATTGACGCAATCAAAGTGCCGAGGCCGCCCACATTTACCGCCAGCAGCAGCATTGCGCCGTTATTTGTAAAGCCGCTGAGAAGCAGGGCGGCCGGAACATTGCTTATTATCTGACTTGCTGCAATTCCGGTCAGGTAAGTTTTAAGTGGGGACGATAAAAGTGAATTTACAAAATCAGTAAAAGCCGGAACCTTTGAAAGACTTTTTGTAAAAATAAAAAAGCCTACAAAAGTAAGCAGCAGACTGTAATCAACTTTTTTGAAAAGATGCCAGTTACAGATTGCCATTATCACGATTGTTACCGCTAACATAATCAGATAATTTACTACATGAAAAACTGTAAGCAGGCAGATTACAAAATCAGCAAAATAAAGGGCTGTGCGAAAATCTGCCTTGAGGCGGACAACCTGAGTCTGTAAAACATTTCCGCTAAGTTCATGAGGCTCTGCCATTCCGCCGTGATCTGCCAATTTTCTGCGAGTAAGAAAAACAATTATCACAGCCAGAATAAAAAGTGACGGCAAAGCAATTTTTGCAGTAAGCGCAAAGAACTCCAAAGCACTAAAACCGTAATAAGAAAAAAGATAAAGATTCTGTGGATTTCCCATCGGAGTGATACAGGAACCAAGATTAGCCGCCAGAGTTTCAAGCACAACAATATGAAGAGATGGAAGCTCAATCCGTCTGAAAATCAAAAGTGTAATCGGAACAAAGGTCAAAAGAGCAACGTCATTTGTAACGAACATGGAAGAGAAAAAGACAAGATATGTGAGCAGAAAATACAACGCCCGTCTGGTCTTGCAAAGTCGCAGCAACCGTGCCGCAATAAAGTCCAGAAAGTTTTGACTCTGAAAAGCCTTAATTACAATCATCAGCGAAAATAAAATTGTCAGCGTTCTAAAATCAATCGCCTGAAGGCAAAGCTCCAGACCCGGGTGGATTATACAAACCGCAAGCACAGCCAGAAGCAGTGCCGCAAAAAGCACAGGCTCTTTCTTTATAAAATTTTTTAACCCTTCAAAAAGCTTTTTCATTTTTCTTCACCTTCATTTTCTTTCTGAGCAAGATTGACAACCCATTTTTCTTTTTTAAGCCAGAAGTGGGCAATCATGATTTTCGGAACTTCAACAAACTTGATGATGGCATACATGGCAACCGGCCCTACCCCGGTAAATTTTGCAAGCAGAAAAATCCCCGGAATTACAACTCCAAGATTTCCAATTCCATCTACAAGCATTCCCATCATCGTATCACCGCCCGCACGGCTCACCGCAAACTGTCCGTTTATGTAAACCCAAGCCGGCATGTAAAGAGCCATCACAAAAACCATCTGGCGACAGATATGCTGAGAGCTGGCACTGAGATTTCTGAAAACCACAGGAACCAGGAGCAGACACAAAAAACCAATACCGGTAAAAAAGAGACCAAATATTTTAGCCCCATTCAAAAGCCATACCTTTTCCCGGCGGGCCTGATCCAGCTCTCCCCTTCCCAAATCCTTTCCGATAATTACACCCGTCGCCGTTATAATTCCATTGAAGGCAACAAAGAAAAGATTTGAAATTGCAAAGCTGGAAGACATTCCCGAAACTACGTCAGCACCGCCGCGGCCGTTGTAAAGAGCAGTCGTAATTGTTTCTGCCATAGCCCAGACCATTTCGGAAAGCATAATCATCCAGGCCTTTTTAAGAATCTCGCCAAAGAGTCCAAAGTTTATGCGGAAGACATCAAAAAGCCTAATCGCAAAATCAGGCTTCTGCTTAATCATGTAGCCTATGAAAATCAGTGCTTCAACAGAACGGGCAATTACAGTCGCAATTGCGGCACCGCGCACCTCGAGCCTTGGCGCCCCAAGATTTCCGTAAATCAAAATCCAGTTACAGACAGTATTTACACAGGTTGCAATAATCGAAATTACAAGCGGAACCTTTACCTTACCAATCTCACGCAGAGAAGAAGAAATCATTGCAGAGAGCATCCAGGGAATGCCCATAAAGCCCATAATGCGCATATACTGCACACCCTGGTCCAGAATCAAATCTGCCTGGGAATTGCCACGAACCATGAGACTTAAAATCTGACGGGGCAGCACAAAACAAGCTGCAGAAAATACTGCAACAACAAAAAGACCCATCCAGAGTTTAAAACAGAAAGACTGCTTCATTCCCTCTTTATCTTTTGCGCCGGAAAACTGTGTCATGAAGATTCCGCCGGCCATGCAGATTGTATTCATAAAAACCATGCAGACAAAAATAATCTGGCCGCAGATATTTACACCGGACATTTTTACATCGCCCAGCCCGGCCACCATAAAATTATCTATCAGCGAAACCAGATTCTGTATAAGCATCTGGGCCATAACAGGAATGGCAATTTTGAGAGCCTGGGCATAAAAAGAAGCCGGTCCAAAGCTCCGTCCCTTCGCGTAATTTTTTTGAAGCATTTTGAGATTATACATCAGGATTTCACTTGTTTCTATATATACAATGCGTTAGGCACTGGAGCACCGCCGAAGGCGAAGACCGCAGGAGCGAAAAAAGTGAGCGACGAGGACTTAGAGCGTTAGCGAAGTGCGGAAGCGCCGACCGCCTGCGGAACGAAGTGGAGCAGGCGGGAACGCCCAATTCCTTAAAAATTTTAAGAGATTTTTAATTTGCCGAAACCTTTCATTTGTTAGTATATTTTATATATAGACACAAATATTACGACGAGTCAAAGCATGCTATCGCTTAAAGCCTTGACTTCGACGTTGTGAGATTTTGTAATATCCCCTCAATATGAGCACAAAAGATGTATGACGATATTAGTATTGAAGATCCGCCGATAATGCCGCCTTCACTGATTAACAACCTTACGGTTTCCGGCGATTTTTATAAGATGGCCTTTCAGTTCCAGCAGATTATGATGGTTTATGAAAGCGCTATTAAACAGATTGAAACAAAACTCGAAATTCTCAATAAAGAAAGCAGCGTAAACAGAACCCGTAATCCTATCAGCACGGTAAAGAGCCGTATTAAAAGTCCGGAGAGTATTGCGCATAAACTTGAGAAAAAAGGCCTGCCGATAAATTTTGAATCGATGATGAAAAATCTGAACGACATTGCAGGCGTGCGGGTTATCTGCCCTTATATTTCTGATATTTATGCTGTGCGCGACATGCTTTTGAAACAGCCGGATTTAAAGCTGATTAAGCAGAACGATTATATTGAATGCCCTAAAGATTCAGGTTACCGAAGCCTTCACCTTGTAATGGAGATTCCGGTTTACCTTTCTAAAACTGAGCATCACGTTCGTGTTGAAATTCAGCTGCGCACAATTGCTATGGATTTTTGGGCAAGCCTTGAGCACCAGCTGCATTATAAAAATGACGCAGAGGTTCCAGACAGTATTCGCCGCGAACTTTTCCGCGTGGCAGAAACAATCGCCATGACCGACCGCGAGATGGAAGAAATCGCGATTGAACTGCAGGCGCTGGATTAAAAAAACTTTCTGGGCGTTCCCGGCCGCTCCACTTCGTTCCGCGCCCGGTCGGCTGTTCCGCCCTTCGCTAACGTTCACCGTCCTCGCTCTGGTGGTTTCGCCAGGCTCAACCACCGCCGCTGCGGTCGGCAAGGGGCTCCATAGCCTAACGCAAATCTCAAAAACCGCCGATAATCAAATTATGAAACGAACCTTTCTTTTGATTATCGCGATCCTGATTTTTCTCACACCACTCTTTTCCGAGGTCTACAAAACCGGCGTAACTGCCTCTTACTACGCCGAGGACTTTCACGGAAAACGAACCTCGAACGGTGAGCGCTTTAATATGAACGACTACACCTGCGCTCACAAGTCGCTGCCGTTTGATACAATTCTGCGCGTTACAAATCTCGCAAACGGAAAGACCTGCGAAGTTCGTGTAAACGACCGCGGCCCGTTTGTTGCTTCCCGCGAGATTGACCTTTCGAAAGCCGCCGCCATAAAGCTTGGAATGATTGGAAGCGGTACAACAATAGTGAAACTGGAAATAGTAAAACGCGGTCCGGAAACAAAACTCAGCCAGCAGACTGCCGCCTCGGCCAGTAAAATAATGGAAAAACTCGGAGGCGGAGGCAGCAGTGCGAGTAACTCGGGCGGGGCTGCAAAATCGGCGAGCGCAAAGACCTCGGCAAATTCTAAATCCACCACAAACGCCGCAAAAAAGCCCGCTAACCTCACACCCGGCACTTACTGGGACATCCAGCTCGGAGCCTTCAGCACAAAAGAAAACGCAAAAGAGTTCGCACGCCGCCTTTCCCGCGCAGGTTTTACGGACATAGTTCTCCAGACCTCAGCCAGCCAGGGCATAACCCGCGTGGCCATAAAAAAAGTGCCGGCCAGCAAAGTGACCGACACTCAAAATCAACTTGCCGCAGCCGGCTTTAAAGACCAGACACTGCGACAGCGTAAATAGATGCCGAAACAAGTTCGGCATGACACGTCATTGCGAGGAGCCTAGCGACGTGGCAATCCATTCTAGATTACTTCGCTATGCTCGCAATGACACGGATTGTTATACTAATCCCTGAGCGCCGCACGCTTGCGCGTGCTTACCGAGAATTGCTCACGCAATTCTCGACCGCACAAGTCCTTATACAAGGCCTTGTGCTACCATTGCGTTAGCGACTTTTACGAAGCCCGCAATATTAGCGCCTGCTCAAATAGCAAATGCGTTAAAAAAGACAGTCCATCGGGACTGTCTTTTAGCATTTACTTATAAACTGCTCGCCCGATTTATCGGGCGGCAAAGCTGGCGCTCGCGGTAGATATTATAGACTTATACCAATCCCTGAGCAACCATTGCGTTAGCAACCTTAACAAAGCCCGCAATATTAGCGCCAGCGACGTAGTTAACCCAGTTGCCTTCTTTAGCGCCAAACTTAACAGCTGTGTTGTAAGCGTTATCGTGGATGTTGATCATAATCTGGTGAAGCTTTTCGTCAACTTCTTCTGCAGACCATGAGAGGCGCTCGCTGTTCTGAGACATTTCGAGACCAGATGTTGCTACACCACCAGCATTTGAAGCCTTTCCTGGAGCATAGAGAATCTTTGCAGCGAGGAACTTGTTTACAGCGT